>NZ_JBALCT010000048.1:0-129761 GCF_036917675.1 Nostoc sp.
ACTTAACGTATTTAATACTCAAATCCGATTTGCATATTTATATATTAGTCAAATAATCTGTATTTTTGACTACAAAATTAAATGCGCTTACCCTGTTTCGGGCCCCTAATCCGAATCACACAGCCACTTTGAGTTACTTCTTGATAAACTTTTCTCTCTAGTGGGGGACGTTCGATGTAAAAGTAAGAATCTAGAGGTACGGCGCCATCCGGGTATGACCGAAGATTTTCTATCTGTTGGGTTTGTTCGTGATGTTCTTCAACAAATGAGGTGAATTGGGAAAGTTGAGATGAATCTTCTTCTGTATATGAACCTACAGACAATAACTCAGATGTTTCTGTCTCATTTGCTTCATTGGCGACTGTGTAGTCTTCGCTATGTAATTCCAGATTAAAAGCGCTAAAGCAGAGTTTTACAGTTTTTTGGTCTACATTTGCGCTTAAAGACCATAATTTACTCAAAGTTCTAGAGGAAATATTAATGCGATCGCTCAGTTGTTCTAAACTCAAATGTTCGCCTTTATTTTCTACGATCTCCACTGAAAGAATTGCTTCTTGTAACCGTTTAATTCCAATAGAAGTGAGTACAACTCCTCGTCTCCGCTTAGTTTTATTTTGTTTTATTTTATACATCATAAAACAGAGTTATTATTGAAAATAAAGTACTAGTAAGTAATAATTTTTACATTTTTACACTGCAACTAAAACTGAGGTTAGCAATCTTTGATACAGTTGTATTTGTTTTTCTTATGGAATCCATTGGAGCTTTAACAAGTTACATTACACCATAACAACTTGATAGTAAACAGTTTATGTAAATTATCTGCTTTCCCTACTTTTCCCACTTTTCCCACTTTTCCCACTTTTACTTAGAGGCTATTTATAAAGTAAATCTAAAGGTGAGCAAAAAAGAGTGATTACAACGATAGGATACCTCCTATGTAGTGTATTTACATAGTTGCTCATGACACGGAAGTCTTATCCCACGGACTTAAATGATATGGAGTGGAAAATCCTTGCTCCTCTAATTCCACCAGCCAAGTTAGGCGGACATCCTCTCCTCTTGGGAGACGCTCCGCGAACGCACAACTGATATGCGAGCAGTATGCAATGCAATCTACTATCACTTGAAAACGGCGTGTCAATGGGATATGCTGCCAGGAGATTTTCCACCAAGCTCAACGGTATACAGTTACTACCGGAAATGGCAGCGCAGAAGAATCTGGGAAGAATTAAACCACAGAGTGCGTGACCAAGTTCGGGAAAAATTAGGTAGATCAACACAACCAAGTACGTTAGCAAAGCTCGCCGTAGGCATCGCTGCTGATAGTCAGTCGGTAAAAACGACGGAAAAAAGGGGGATGTGTACGGCAATGATTGCGGTAAAAAGGTCAAAGGGAGAAAGCGGCAGACTTTGGTTGATAGCCAGGGACTTTTGTTGAGAGTAATTGGCAAGTGTTGCAAACGCCCCAGAAAGAGTACTTGCCGCTTACGTTTTGATGGAATTGTTAGAGGAGCATCCAGAATTACTAATGATGTTAGGAACGTGGATTAAATAAAATGCAAAACTTCATCCTGTCTCACGATCCCTCTCCTTGATAAGGAGAGGGATTGAGGGTGAGGTAAACCAGGGAACACCAAACACAATTCCCCTGACTATAATCGCGCTTACTTGGCCCACCAAATCCACCCCGCCAATACTTCAGCGCACCGGAAGTAAAAAACCAATCGAGTGCAGATTTAGCAAGTGACTTGACTTCTTGATCTTGAGCAAAGTCGTAAAGATTTACATAAGTCGTAACAGCGTGTCCCAAGTAGTTTTCCGAATCCCATTCTCCTTGTCTAATTTGGTAGAGAGTGCGAACATTGCGGCGGAAATCCCACCCACTAGAAAAGGATGATGTCAAAACTCGCCAGAATTCAGATTCAGTGTTTGGGGGTGCAAGTTTTACAAGGTTATCTCTTGTCAGTATTCCTTGATTACCTACATTCGTTTCGTAATAAGCTAGATTCGAGTATGAAAGACTTGCAGGAGGCTGTGTATAAATTATGTTAAACCCATATACAGGACGTAATGTCAATAATGATGAACATGGCGCTACTATGATAAATGCTATTAATTGCTTAATTGTCATATTTTACTGCTTCCTTAAAAACACTTTTACAAAATGACTATTCTAATTAATTAAATCAGAATAAATTACCTTAAATTAGAGACACAATATTGCTTTTTAGAATTATCTCAGGCGGAAATTGACAAAATTTGTGGCAATTTTACCAGTCCAAAAATCGCCGTATTATGTGGAGCCTGTGGATAAACGAACTTTTCGCGCGGGGAAATCATTGACATATTTCATCGGAATCTGATATTTAGTTGGCTTCAAGTTATAAAAACTCAAAATTCCTCCGTACAATGCATAACCTGTAAGCTGAATACAATTTTTGCTATACCACTTGAATTTTGCATCCATCCAATACTCCAAACTTTCCCCGGGCATAATTAAAGGAATATCTGACTCTTCTACAAATCTGGTTACATTCCTACCAAAACTTGGTTCCATAGGCTTTCCATGTGGATTTAATATTTCTGGTACAAACTGCGGTATTTCAAATCGATAAGGAGTTGATGAGTTATTAGTAATTCTTACTCCAAATTTAATGGGTGTTTCTTCCCCAAAAATTGGAAGATTATACTTCCGCTCTGACACTAACGTTTCAAAGTAAATTCCATCGACTTCAATTCCACTACTATTGTTTGATTTATCAGGTGTCATACTAGCTACCCTCTCAAGAACAACATCTTCATGCACCGTCAATCCTCTAGGCACATGGCTTAATGTCATTATCTTGAAAAAGAATGATAATTTGTTGTCAAATACAGATTTTTCAGAAATCTTTTTGCTTCATCTCACCAAGGCAATAACATTAATCTTCTCTTAAATGCAGTGCAATCACTTTCTCTAAAAGGTTTATATAAATGTTCTTTGTTTGAGGATTCACAAATGGATAGTAGATGCCTAAATTCAATTTTTCAAGGAGGTAAAACTATTCAGTGCTGTACTTCGGCGCTACAGCTAATTAGAAAGTATTAATCTAAATCTAGGCTCATTTGGCGTATATGATAACCTAATATTTACTGAACTATTAAAACAGCATCTACTGAATTACTAAACCAAACTTTATCAAGTTAATCCAAATTCTAATTTAGACATCTAAGTAACCATCAAGAAAAATAAATTATGTAGGAAAAAATACCCAGCTTTAATATTTTTTTGAAAAAGCTAGCTATCCAAAAATCTTTAATTTCAATTTCATGTAATTATTAGAACATAAGTATGTCCAATCATTAATCAGATATTTTTAGCCTAAGAAATAATATTTGTGGCAATAACCAGGAAGGAATTCCAAAATTCGACAACGTTCTTCTGTCAAGTTAATAATTCGCTTAACTCCTTATCTAATCAGAATGTGAATTCCTTGAAAACATTGAAATATCCACTTTGTCCGACAACTTATCAGGATTTGTGTAAAATGATATTATGCCTTTCCAAATTAAGCTTAAAGAAGAATACAGAATTAATAATCAATTAGTGGAGGACTTAAACCCACATATTTAGAAGTTGTTTGAAAAGTGTTTTGCTGTGAATTTAGGCACTTTTAGATCCCCCTAACCCACGCCAATCGCTCATGGGGGAAACCCCCTCTGAGCGACTGGCTCCCCTTAAAAAGGCTACTGTGTACACATACTTAATTCTGACTGCTGAATTCTTTCTTGTTAAACTTGTCAAGTCTGCTCCCCACGACGATGGTTAGCAGCTTGTAATAACAGAGATTCGGCAAAAGCGATCGCATCACTTGCAGATTTACCACCAGCTAACTGCGCTAGTTCTTCCCGGCGAGTAGTTAAATTATCCAAGGTAGTAACTCTGACAACGGTACGCTGCTCGGTGTTGTCATTGTTGGCTTTTTTACCCTTACCTTGATTGATAGTTTGCTTATCTACGCGAAAATGCCGATCGGCCATGGCCGCAACTAAAGGCTGGTGGGTAACACACAATACTTGGTTGCGTTGACTTAGCTGGTGTAATTTTTCGGCGATCGCTTGGGCTACCCTTCCCGAAACCCCGACATCAATTTCATCAAATACCATTGTCCCAGCCACATCAACCTGAGAAAAACAAGCTTTCAGCGCCAGTAAAAAGCGGCTCATTTCCCCGCCAGAGGCAATTTCCGTTAAAGGTTGCAGTGGTTCTCCAGGATTGGAACTAAACATAAAGGTAATTTTATCTGCTCCGGTGGCAGTTGGAAAAGTAGGCACGATCTCAACCTGAAACTTTACCTTTTCCATTGCTAGGGGCTTGAGTTGAGATATCAAACGTGATTCTAAATTAGCAGCCGCTTTACTCCGCAGTTGAGTTAACTGATTAGTTGCTTGGGTGAGTTTTTCAAAATACGCCTTTTCTTGCTGTTCTAGGTTTTCAATAGATTGTTCGGTGTCGTTAAGTTGGGCTAATTCCCCTTGGATACGTTGGTAATAAGCGATCGCTTCTTTTAGTGTCGGCCCATACTTACGACAAATTTGCTTTAATTCCTGAATCCGTTCTTCCACCTCTTCCAACCTCTGCGGATCGGCTTCCAATCCATCCCCATAAGCATTAATCTGCCTTCCCACTTCCATTACCCCCGCTTGCGCGTCCCGCACCAATTCCAATAGGGGTTGCAGTTGCGTATCATATTCCACCATGTCATTTAATGTCACCTCACTGTCTCCCAATAAATCTGCGGCGGCGGGAGTTTCATTATCGTTTTGATACAAAGCCTGATAAACCTTGTAACTCATTTGTTGCAAATCGACGACATGATTCAGGCGTTCCCGTTCTTGTCCCAACTGTTCCAATTCATTAGGTTCGCACAGATTGGCTGCTCCTAATTCTTGCACTTGATAGGTGAGCAAGTCGAATTGTTGCAACCTTTCCCGTTCTGATGTCCGGCGTTTTTCTAGTGCTAGATGCGCCTGTTGGTAAGTACTAAAACTTGTGGCCACCTTATGGCGTTGCTGCATTAGAGAGTCGCCGCCATATAAATCTAACCAGTCGCGGACTTGGGCAGATTGTCCCACTTGCACCGTTTGACCTTGGGCTGTAATTTCCACCAAGCGATCGCGCATTCCTCCCATAATCTGCCGATTTACCAACACCCCATTCACCCGCGATCGGCTGCGGATATTACTAGTAGTGGCTGTGATTTCTCGGCTAATAACTACGGAGTTTTCATCAAGCAAATCTATTTCTTGTTCGCTCAACCAAGCAGCTAGGGGAGCGTTTGAGGTGAAAGTCGCTTCTACCATCGCCCGACTTGTTCCTGTGCGAATGACTCGACTAGAAACTTTACCGCCCAAAGCAGCATCAATGGCATCCAAAATAATCGATTTTCCAGCGCCGGTTTCACCTGTCAACACATTTAGTCCCGCGCCAAATTCCAATTCCAGTTGGTCAATTAGGGCAAAGTTTTCAATTCGCAGGCAAAGCAACATCAAGCCAAATTCTCCATGAGGGCAGATGCCGGATACTTCTAACTTAAAGGACAATTAATATGATTTTTCAGCAACTAGCAATAGTACTACTATTGAACTAGTATACCCATTTAAGTCTAGCAGACCTATTAGTAGTGGGGAATAGGGAGAGCAGGGGAAATAACCAATGCCCAATGCCCCATTCCCAATTCCTCAACATATTGTTACAATACTTAACGTGATCATTCTGACCGATGGCCTTCTTCATGATTGTTAAGACACTTCCCCCTAGTTCCCGATCGATTCAGGAGGACAGTCGCAACGGCACAAATGGCCGAGGTGAACTGGACGTTATTGATATAGTGCCAGAAAAAAATGGTACACAAGACTTGGTTGTGCCGCAGCTACGCCCGTCGCAGACATCGCCAAGCCTCTTAGCCGCCCAAAAGGTGAGGACAACTGCCCAACCTGAGATGCTTTACGATCCCGTGAGCATAGCGGCGCATTACCAAAACAGAAAAGTGCAAATTGTCCGACGGATTTTCGCCGTGTTGACGCCGACTCTATCCTTTGCTTTTGGGTTGTGGTCGGATAGTAAACGGGGAATTGTCGTCAAAAATGATCGCCGCCGAGCTACTCAGCTACGAGTATTGCTGACCCAACTGGGGCCTGCTTACATCAAAATTGGCCAAGCTTTGTCCACCAGACCGGATCTGGTTCCTCCCGTATATTTAGAAGAATTAACTAAGCTACAAGACCAATTACCGCCTTTTCCCAACGAAATTGCTTACCAGTTTATTAAAGAAGAACTAGGCGCACCTCCAGAAGAGGTTTACGCCGAACTCTCCGCCCAGCCAATTGCTGCGGCTTCATTGGGGCAAGTTTATAAAGGTAAGCTAAAAACTGGTGAAGAAGTCGCCGTTAAAATCCAACGCCCCGACTTAAGAGAGGGGATCACCATTGACTTGTATATCTTGCGTAACCTCGCTGCTTGGGTGCAGAAAAAGGTCAAACGGGTAAGAAGTGACTTAGTTGGGATTCTCGATGAATTAGGCGATCGCATTTTTGAAGAGATGGACTACATCCATGAGGGCGAAAATGCTGAACGATTTTTCGAGTTATACGGTCATATAAAAGACATATATGTACCGAAAATTTACTGGGAATACACCAATCGTCGCGTCTTGACGATGGAGTGGATTAACGGCATCAAATTAACCCAGACAGAAGAAATTAAAGCCCAAGGTATAGATGCTCGTTACTTAATTGAAGTGGGTGTACAGTGTTCCCTGCGCCAATTGCTAGAACACGGTTTTTTCCACGCTGATCCGCACCCTGGTAATTTATTAGCAACACCAGATGGCAAATTGGCTTATCTCGACTTTGGGATGATGAGTGAGATTCAGCCAGCACAGCGTTATGGTTTAATTGAAGCGATCGTCCACGTCGTTAACCGCGACTTTGAAGGATTAGCAAAAGACTACGTTAAGTTAGATTTCTTATCACCAGAAACCGATTTAACACCAATTATCCCAGCTTTTGCGAGAGTCTTTGCTGATGCTGAAGGAGCCAGTGTTGCCGATCTTAATATTAAAAGCATCACCGATGAACTATCGGCTTTGATGTATGAATATCCTTTCCGCGTACCGCCCTACTACGCCTTAATTATTCGCTCCCTGGTGACGCTCGAAGGGATTGCAATATTTATAGATCCCACCTTTAAAGTTCTCAGTGAAGCTTATCCTTACGTTTCTAAACGCCTGTTAACTGATCCAGCACCGCAATTAAGAGCATCATTACAAGATTTGCTATTTAAAGATGGCAGATTTCGCTGGAATCGATTAGAAAACTTGTTACGAAATGCGCGTAATAGTCAAGATTACGACTTTAATTTAGTGCTGAATCAGGGGATAGAATTTCTGTCATCTGAACGCGGTGCTTTCATTCGTGACAAGTTAGTAGATGAATCTGTTAACGGACTTGATGCTTTAGGTAAAAATGTTTTGCATAACTTTACCTCCCTGTTGCGAGAACGGGTAGGATTGACAGCAGTTAATAAAACTGCTGCGGCGACAGTTGAGCAACAACAAACCTTGGAGCATATCAAACATATATTAAGTATTCTCCGAGAAACAAAAGGCTTTGACCCAGTGGAACTTGTACCCCAAATTGCCCAGTTATTGGTAAATTCCGATGTCCAACGTTTGGGTCAACAAGTTGCCAACCGCTTCACGCAAAAAGCTGTCGCCAGATTGATTCGGCAATTATTGGCATCCTAATAAAAGTTATGAGTTAAAGAAAGTTTTTAACTCATAAATTATTCAATCTGCGTAAAGCCTTCTCTTGTCCCTTGGCGCTAGCCTCTCCCTTTGGGAGAAGGGGAGACGCTCTTCGCGTTCGAGAGGCTTCGCCAACGGCATAAGCTGTTCCACAAATAAAAATTGCATATACTGGGCGGGCAAGATGCCTACTCCACAAGAGTTATGTTTAATTCGGTTATGCAAATTAGATGTTTTTTAATTTATCTTCGCTTAGAGCGAGTCCGCGTACTCCCAATACTGTTCGGTTAAGACAAGAGACGCGATAAATCGCCGTCTTTACAATAATCAGTCCTTTGTCCTGACGGCGATTTATCGCGTCTTTGGGATCTATTATTTTCATCAAATAACCTTAACCGAACCTTATTGCGCGTACTCCTTGCCCAGAAGCAAGCTAGCAATAGCATCTCGTAGAGAGCGTCTTTACGAATTACGAATTATTTTAACTTTCCTCTTGCGGATCAACATTTTTCTCACGTTTGAGGCTTTCTTCTAAGGCTTGAATTTGTTCACGACGAGCTTCCAATTCTAAGGAACGTCGCGCTAAGTCTTGGTTTTGCAACGTCAGCGATTGTCGCCAATGTTCTGCTCGTTCGGCTTCCTGCTGCAAAAATTCCGGGGTAATGCCGATAGTGAGGTAGCTTTGTACAAGATGGAGTACCCAGTTGGTGGCGTCTTCTATTCTTTCAATGTCGCCTGTAGAGGAAAGTTCCACTAGAATAAGCAAGTTCTCACTCATAATTTTTCCCTTTCCCAACAGAATAAAAGCCTCTTCGGGAATTATCGCCCACAAGTTATCAGCTTCTTGACGCGCCAACAAGCGTAACTGGTGCTGGTCTAAAAAATCGTTTTTACGCACCTGGGCTAGATATCGCATGAGGGTCGCTTCGCTCCAATTCAAAATTCAAAATTAATAAAAAAATTAATAAAAAAATAAGTGCCAGAATTGATATTTGGATCTTGTTAATTGGTAATGGGTAATTGGGAATTATTGACACTCCCATTACCCATTACAGTTATCCTAAGCCACGCAGGCGATGCCTACGGCAAGGACTGAAGGCGATCGCGCAAAATTTCTGCTTGTTTCTGTGCTTCTGCTAAGGCGTCCCGTGCTCCCTGTACTACGTCTGCTCTAGCTCTATCCACAAAACTAGGATTGTTTAATCTGGTACTCAGGGATTGAACTTCCGCTTCAGCTTTGCTCAAGCTTTTCTCTAGTTTCGCACGCACAACTTCAATATCCACTACGCCGCTCAGAGGAATTAGCACCTGTATTGTACCAATCACACCAGCGATCGCATTTTCTGATTCTTGTGGTTCTTCTAATTCTCTCTGCGGAAAAAATCGGCTCCATAACCTAAGTCTGGCTTCAGCAGTTAGTAAATTTTGGCTAACAAACCAAGCTGTGTAACCAAAACCAACTATTTCAAAGAAAGTTCCGACAATGGGAGTGTCATCAATGGCATTTCCCACAGCTAAACCCAATTTACCAAAGACAATCGCCACAATAATTAAACCAATTGTCTTCAAACCCCTTTGAGGTTTTTTAGCTGCAACAGTTTGGTTTTCTTGCTTGTCAGTAATGGTTAAAGTCTCAACTTTCGCCAAATCTTTAATGTAATCTTGTCCAGCAGTAAGAATTTCCCGCTCCTTCTCGCTTTGGGTTTGCAAATTCGCTGTTACTTTTACCCCTGGTTTAATATCCGCCTCAGCCCGCAAATTCCGAATTGTGCGGATAGTGCCAATCAGCAATTCAAACTGTTCTTCTAATGCTGAATCAATCAAGTTTGCATCCACCTGGGGATAGATTTGTAATGGTAAAGTTTGCGGTGAATCTGCTGGTTGTTGCGTGAGAGTCTGCCAAATTTCCTCGGTAATATGCGGCATGAAGGGATGAAGTAATTTCAAAATTCCTTCCAGCACGTAGGCGAGGGTTTGCTGTGCTACCCGCCGCGATACCGGGTCTGCATCTGGCTGAAGGCGAGATTTAACCAGTTCAATATACTGATCGCAGAAATCACCCCAAATGAATTCGTAGAGTCCTTTTGCTGCTTCCCCCAAACCGTAATTATCGATGTAATTGGTGGTTTGTTTAACAACTTGATGATACCGCGAGAGAATCCAGCGATCGCTCAATTCTATAGCTACTGGGTTCCCCAATTGTTGCGGCGTTTGTCCATCCAAATTCATCATCACAAACCGGGCAGCATTCCACAACTTATTAGTAAAGTTGCGAGACGCCTCCACCGATGCTGATTCATCCTTTTTGCGATCGTATTCCAATCTGATATTTTGACCCGCACCAGCCACTTCCCTAATTAGGGTATACCGTAGGGCATCAGTACCATATTTGTCAATTAATAACAACGGGTCAATCCCATTACCTTTGCTCTTAGACATCTTCTGACCTTTTTCATCCAGCACCAAGCCGTGGATGTAAACCGTTTGGAAAGGCATTTGTCCCGTCAAATGCCCAGCCATCATGGTCATTCTGGCTACCCAGAAAAAGATGATATCAAAGCCTGTTACCAAAGTGGTAGTCGGGTAGTAAGTTGCTAAATCCTGAGTTTGTTCCGGCCAGCCTAAAGTCGAAAACGGCCAAAGTCCAGAAGAAAACCAAGTATCTAACACATCTGGGTCTTGTTCTAAATTGACATTTTCACCAAATTGCGCTTTAGCTTTCTGCCAAGCTTCAGTTTCCGATTTTGCCACTATAAACGGCGTGTTATCAGTAATTTGCCCATCCGTTTCACTGACAGCGTACCAAGCAGGAATTCGGTGTCCCCACCATAATTGGCGAGAGATACACCAATCAGTGAGTTTTACTAGCCAATCACGATAGACCTTAGTCCAGCGTTGGGGGACAAACTCTGGAGAAGTTTGCTGGTCGAGGAATTCGAGAGTTTTGTCAGCGAGGGGGCGAATTTTGACGAACCACTGAGTTGAAAGAAGGGGTTCAATAGGTACTTTACCGCGATCGCTGTAGGGAACGGTATGCTTATAATCTTCTATCTTCACCAAAAAGCCATCTGCTTGTAGGCGAGAAACCACATTCTTTCTAGCAACAAAGCGGTCTTGTCCTTGAAATTCCCCAGCATTGCCGTTGAGAGTGCCGTCTTTGTTCATAATGTTGATTAACGGCAGATTGTGACGCTTACCCATGTCAAAATCGTTGGGGTCATGGGCGGGAGTCACCTTTACGCAACCTGTGCCGAAAGTGGGATCAACAAATTCATCGCCAATGATCGGAATTTCTCGTTGTAGAATGGGCAGAGTTAAAGTTTTGCCGATGAGATGTTTGTAGCGATCGTCATTAGGATTAACTGCTACAGCCGTATCGCCCAGCATCGTTTCTGGTCGAGTTGTCGCCACCTCTACAAAACCGGAACGATCCGTAAGAGGATAGCGGAAGTACCAGAGATTCCCATTAACCTCTTGATTTTCCACTTCCACGTCAGACACAGCCGACTGAGAAGCTGGACACCAGTTAACTAAATATTCACCACGATAAATTAACCCTTCTTCGTAAAGACGAGTAAACGCCTCCACAACAGCTTTAGATAAACCCTCATCCAGGGTAAACCTTTCCCGTGACCAGTCCACCGAGACACCCAAGCGCCGTAGCTGATTCAGAATCGTTCCCTCAGACTCCGCTTTCCATTGCCAAGCGCGTTCTAGGAACTTCTCGCGCCCCAACTCGTAGCGAGTCTTACCCTCTGTCTTGAGTTGCCTTTCCAGCATAGTATGGACAGCAATGCTGGCGTGGTCAGTTCCGGGTAGCCACAGGGTATTGCGCCCCTGCATTCGGTGGTAGCGCACGAGGGTATCAATCAACGCACTTTCAAAAGCGTGACCCATGTGTAAGCTGCCAGTGACATTCGGGGGAGGAATGACGATGCAGTAGGGTTCGCCACCTTTGTTGGGGTCAGCTTTGTAAACTTGGTTGTCTTCCCAGAATTTTTGCCACTTGGCTTCAGTGGAAAAGGGGTCGTAGAGACTGGGAAGATTGGGAATGGTTGCGGTCATGCGGGGCAAACTAAGAATGGAAGGACTCTAATAAATTTTGCCACAGGGTTGGAGAGGGATTGATGGAAACGAACCACGAAGGCGCGAAGTACGCGAAGGAAGAGGAAAGAAGGATGAGGCAGCTCGGTGATGAGCCGGAGCAGCTAGCGTATGCTGTGATTGGTGCAGCGATTGAGGTACATAGGATATTGGGTCCAGGGTTTTTGGAGGAGGTGTATCACAAGGCGCTGAAACTGGAATTTCTAATGCGTGGGATACCTCATAAGTCTAAGCATCCAGTAGCAGTGGAATATAAAGGGCATCCCGTTGGCGAGGGACAATTAGATTTTCTCGTTGGCAATATTGTAGTTGTTGAATTAAAAGCCGTTCAAAACCTAGCTCCCATCCACGAAGCTCAAGTAATCTCCTACCTCAGAATGACCAAACACCCCCTTGCCATTCTCATCAACTTTAATGTCCCCATCCTTAAACAGGGCATCAAACGCATTATCCTCTCTTCTTAACTCTTCCTTCTCTTCTTAACTCTTCTTAACTCTTCCTTCGCGTACTTCGCGCCTTCGCGGTTCGTTCTCCAAGTGCAGATGTACGCACAAAATTCCTTGAATTACCTCTTGTACAGCTTCTTTACTTAAGCTGCCATCTACCCGAACAATTCGTGAGGGATAGGATGTTGCTAAATGTGCATATCCTTGTTGAACGCGCCGATGAAAAGCGATTGTCTCCTGTTCAATCCGGTCTAGTCCTACTTTGCTTTCTAGTTTACGGGAGAGTCCCACCTCGACATCGACATCTAGCCAAATAGTTAGGTCACTTTCTAAGCCAGCAGTAGCAATATAGTTAAGCTGATTGATTAAACTCATGTTAAGACCCCGACCATATCCTTGGTAGGCAATGGTAGAGTCGGTGTAGCGATCGCATAAAATATATTTCCCTGCTGCAAGATTTGGTTTGAGTTCTTGTTCAACGTGTTGCGATCGGTCAGCAGCATACAACAAAAGTTCTGTCACTTCTGCAACTGGTTTATCCTCTGCCTTTTCTAGTAGCAAGCGGCGAAGATGTAAGCCTAACTCTGTTCCTCCTGGTTCACGAGTTACAACTACAGAAAGACTCAGACTTTCCAACCACTCAGAACAAAGCTGCATTTGGCTGGTTTTACCACAGCCTTCTACCCCTTCAAATACAATTAATTTGCCACTCATGCTTTTTTATCAGAAGAATTCAGGAGTCAGAATTAATTCTGTACGAGATTCTTGAGTTTTAACGTTTAATTCCCTTAAACCGTTTTTGCGCCACTTGAAATGCTTGTTGCATCACCAATTGAATTTTCTGGGGATCGGGTTTCTTACCTCCCATTAAATCACCAAAGTAAACACAGGCTGCTTCCCCTAGTGCCCATGTATAGGCGGCTGCCCAAGAAGCTGCGATCGCACTACCAAAACCTGGTATAAATTTAATTAACTCCCGTGCAATTGCCTGTGCTAAAAAACCACCTGCGATCGCACTCACAACGCCTCCCGCCTGAGATGGAGTAATTGTCTGCCCATATAATTTACCCAACAAACCCACCATTGATACTTGCAATGCAGTGAGTACGGGCATTGTGGCAAATGGCAGAGGTACAGCCGCGAGGGTGGCAGACATAATCGCAAATGGCAAAATATAACGGCGGGCAGCATCTCGGTAAAGGTTGCCAATTTGCTTCCCAGCTTCTTCTCGATCTAATAGCTGATAAATCGCCTGCGCTTCTGCTTGTGGGAGTAGTTCTGCCAAGGAATCTCGCAGTGCTTCTAAGCCATAAAATACCGGAGTGTAGCCATCTTCTTCTAAGGTAAAGTCAATTAGTACAGAGTGGTTAGTTATTCCGACGAAGGCTTGCTGCATTGCGGCAAATGCGCGGTTGACTTCCTGATCATCTGGCGGATAGGTGGGATGATCGATGGTATCGGCAGGATAAACCTCATGCAAGCAGGTAACTACCAACAGACAGGGAATGTCTGGATATCGCTGGCGCAACTGTTGAGCAATTTGTCGTAGCGTTTCAGTTGCAAAATCATTAATTTTGACGGTCAAAAGCAGGATTCTGGCGGAACGAGTTTCCTGTTGTAAATCGCCAACTAACTCCTGAATGATTACTTGAGTATCTTGTTTAACATCACCCAGTCCTACCGTATCAGTAAAGATCAGTAACGGCAGGTCATTGGAAGGATAGGCATAGCGCTGGGTGTGTTGCGTGTGGGGACGAAATCCCTGACCGACAATTTCGGCAGAAACTCCCGTCAATCCCCGGACAATAGAACTTTTTCCGGCTTGGGGTTTACCAATGAGCAGCGCTTCTGTAGTTGGTAGTTCGGCTCGGATTTTCTCTAAAATCTCTGCAACCTGAGCCTCGCTCACACTAAACCATTCAACAACCGTCTGTGCCAGTTGTTCTACGGGTAAGAGTTGCGTTAGACGTGTTGTTGCGTTGTTCCAGACACCACCAATGCGGTTTTTCCAGGAATTATCGACCGACTTGGTAGTTGCTCCATCGGTCGGTTCACTCAATTGCTGAGAATCAGTTGACGGTGAGTCAGCATCACGTTGCTCAGTCATTTCCATCCAAACGGTAGATAGCTGTCTTTAATTTATTGACATCCCCTCGGTTGGAAACCGAAGGATTCTAAACTGATGTTGCTAGGCTGGAGTTTTTCATCCTGTATTTTACCACGAAACACTGATAGTGTTAGGACAAGTCAAAGTTGATTCTAAATCAAATGAAATTTCCAATTTATCGGATAGGTAATTCAATCACAAACTCGGTGCCGTCCCTTTCTGTTGAATGGAAACTTAACTTGCCGCGATGATTGTTAACTACAATTTGGTAAGCAATTGATAAACCTAGTCCTGTTCCTTTACCGATGGTTTTTGTGGTGTAGAAAGCATCGAATATTTTTGTCCGGTCTGCTTCGCTGATTCCTGAGCCATTGTCGGCAATTCGGAGAATAACTCGTTCTCCAATTGACTCAGTTTGAATCCGAATCACACCAGGATATTGGGAAATTTCCTCAAAGTCTTGATTTTTTTGGTTTTCTTCAATTGCATCGATCGCATTGCAAATTATATTCATAAATACCTGATTTATTTCGCTTGGATAGCACTCAATAGGTGGCAATTCTCCATATTCTTTGATTAGTTGGATTGTCGGACGATGAGCATTTGCTTTGAGTCGATGACCGAGAATGAGTAGCGTGCTTTCTAGACCTTCATGCAGGTTAGCCAGTTTATTGCCTTCTTCTCTGTGACGAGAGAAGTTATTCAACGATGACACAATTTCTATAACGCGATCTGTACCAACTTGCATGGATTGAATAATTTTAGATAGATCATTTAATAAAAAGCTGATATCTTTTGTTTTAATAGCATTTTGAATTTCAACAGGTGGGTCGGGCAGATACTTTTGATATAGCTTGAGTAAATCAACAATCTCCTGAACATACTCTTCTACAAAATTTAAATTACCAGCTATAAAATTTATCGGATTATTCACCTCATGGGCAATTCCTGCGGTCAGATGGCCTAACGCTGCTACCTTTTCTGCTTGGATTAGTTGGGTTTGAGCCTGTTGTAATTCGGCGTTTTTGGCAATCAAACTTTTCGTCAAATTTCTCAGCTTCAGTTGTTGCTCTATTCGCACGAAGACCTCTTCATACTGAAAAGGTTTGGTAATGTAATCTACGGCTCCCAATTGCAATCCTTTAACTTTATCAGCAGTATCTGAAAGAGCAGTCATAAAAATGATTGGAATATCTTGGATACGAGGATCGCTTTTTAGGTGTTTACAAGTTTCAAACCCATCCATACCCGGCATCATCACATCAAGCAAAATTAAATCAGGTAAATGATCTGTGTCTAATTTTTGAATGGCTTTTTCACCACTACGAGTCGCCCAAACTTCAAAGTTAGACTGATCCAAAAAGCTCGATAAAACTTCTAAGTTGGCAAGGTGATCGTCAACGACTAAAATAATTTCTCTAGCCGGATCGCAATTCCGGGAATTATTTTGGTTGCGTATTGTCGCGCTCATGGTGTTTTTACCTCATATTGAGTCAAGAATTGGAGGATTAAATCTTCGTCAAACTGCCTCGCTAGTTGCCGCAATTGGTTAGCAAAGGGAGTGAGGTTTATGTCTGTTTCCTCTAGTTTATCGGCCAATTTGAGGATGGCATTGAAGTTACCTTTACTGGCTAAGGTCAGCAGTTCTCGCAATACATCGGGGGAAGGAGAAATCAATTTATCTGATGGGCTATCACTTGTTGTCGTCGAAGAGTTGATTCTTTGTTCCTCAGACTGAGACTGCTGGTAAATCCATGCCAAACCTAAGTTGAACTTTAATTGATGCAGTAATTCATCTACTTGTACAGGTTTGTTTAAAAAGGTGTCACCTCCTGCTTCCAGACTGCGATGTTGGTCAGTTTCAAAGACACTAGCGGAAGAGACGATAATCTTGACATCTGCGATATCTGGGGTATAACGCAGGTGTTGAATCAATTCAAACCCATCCATTTCTGGCATGAACAAATCTGTAATCATCAGGTCTGGTTTAAGAGCGATCGCTTTTTCTAATCCTTCTTTACCGTTGATAGCTTCAACCACATTAAAACCCAGTGGTTGCAGTAAGTTTGTAATTACTGTGCGATTCTCCCAGCGATCGTCTACCATCAGGATAGTGCGCGGGCTACCTTCAAAGCCAATGATTTGTCTCTTTGATGCAGCCATCGCAGACTGCACCCATTGGCTGGCTTCGGCGATCGCAATCTCAAACCAGAAAGTACTACCCTGACCGATCTGACTCTTAAGATGGATATCGCTATCCATCATCTGTACCAACTGCTGAGTAATAGCTAAACCCAACCCCGTCCCTTCGGTCTGACGCTTTTTCTCACCTACTTGTTCAAATGGCAAAAAAATCTTGCCCAACTCGCTTGGATTTATCCCAATTCCGGTATCTTCTACACTCAAGCGAATGCGATATTTCACCGTCTTCCCATCACCAGGAAGTTGCTCGATTACCTCAACCTTGAAAGTAACTTTACCCTCATCCGTAAATTTGATCGCGTTCCCCACCAGATTCAAGAGAACTTGACGTAACCTTTTGACATCGACATGAACCCCAGTCGGCAAGTCGATCGCGGGTTCATAGACAAACAAAATGCCCTTTTGTTCTGCCCGAATCTGGCAAATTTCCGCGATTCCCTGTAAAAAAGACGGGAAATGCACATCATGAGGATGCAGTTCCAATTTTCGCGCTTCAATTTTAGAAAGATCCAAAATGTCATTGATTAAAGTCAGCAGATGAGAGCCACACTGTTCAATGAGGTTTACATGATATTGCTGTTGCTTAGGCAAATCTTGGGAACGCAGCAAAATTTGAGCGCAACCTAAAATACCATTCAAGGGCGTTCGCAGTTCATGGCTCATGTTGGCTAAAAATTCGCTTTTAGCATGGTTTGCGGTATCAGCCGCCGCTTTGGACTTTTTAAGTTGAACCTGTTCAAACGCTTGCACCCTCCACAAGACAGTGATCATCATCACTGTTAGTCCGCCCAGAATTAGGGCGATAAAATCGAGGAATTGCAGTCGAGATTCAATATTTTGGCGGGGAATCACCAAAGCTACAGACCAATTAGCTTCTCGCAACGGCACATAGGCAACATACTTTTTGGTGCCGTCAATTTCCATCAACTGAATTCCCTGTTGTTTATTTACCATCTGCTGTGCGATCGCATTTAAATTGCGATCTGGAATTTTCAGCAGGCTGGGTGCAGGTTTTTCTAGCGTTGACATGAAACTTGAGTTAGGATGCACGATCGCTTTTCCTTGAGAATTCAAAGCAAATGCATAGCTGTTTTTGCCGTAGCGCAGCGAGTTGACAACTTCAACAATGTGATCGACTTTAACGTTGCCGTTGAAGACACCAATTGGTGAACGACTCTGAGAAGAATTTGACCAAATTGGGGTGGCGATCGCAATTAAAGGAATACCTGTGGAACGGCTGATGAAAGGATCGGAAATGTTGCTTTTTCCGGCTAGTGCTTTTTGAAAGTAGTCTCGATCCTTAATATTCTTATTTGACCGACCAACCATAGTATTAAAATAGGAACCATCCGGGGTAGCTATTTGGAAAACGAAAAATTCATTGATCCGGCCAACTTCTGACTTTAAATAGGGTTCTGCTACAGACCAGTCTAAGGAGCGTATAGTTGAAGTCTGAGCAAGGGTTTGCACCTCCACTTTGCGAACATGCAACCACTCCTCAATTTCATCAACCCCTCTTTGTACTTCTAAAAAAGCTCTTCCTCTCAACTCTTCTAGGGTTATTTTCCGAGCAGCTTCATAGCTAAAATAAGCAGAAATACTCACAATAAGAGTAGTGCCGCCGACAAGAAATCGGATCAGCAAACTGTGCGAGGAATGCATTTTGGCATCAGATGGGCTGGAGTTGGCTCTGATCAAATATTCCTTCCTTAAACAATTGGTTCGCTAAGTAGAAAAAGGGACTATATTTAGATTGCCCAAAAAATTATTGATAATCGCAGCCTTGATTGTTACCCATAGCAAAATAATCAATATATTTATCCCACATTTCGTACTTCGTTTTGTAATATACCGATAGTACAAATTTTGGGCTAACGACAAAACTAAAGTTATGGACAGCCGACGGACGTTTAAGTAAGTCGGCGAGAAAAATTCAATGTATATGAAGAAATATAAATTCTTAGTAGGGGAGCCATTGTCTCGTTCCCAGTCGGAGACTGGGAATGCCGTTCTAGAGGCTCCGCCTCCCTTGCTGGTGGCAGAGCCGCCAGGAGGTGCATTTCCAGCCAGAGGCTGGAAACGAGGTTTTAAATGTATATGAAGAAATATAAATTCTTAGTAGGGGAGTAAGATTCAAAGCCTCTCTCCTTTAATGGAAGTGAGGTCAAAGTGTATCGCTACATATCAGTTTGGTTTAATCAAATCAACGATCGCCTTTACCAATACATCTGGATCTACTGGTTTGGAAATATGCATTTGAAATCCTGCTGCTAATGCTTGCTGCTGATTCATTTCCCCTGCATAAGCCGTCAGAGCGATCGCAGGTATCAATCCTCCTTGTTGAGGCGATCGCGATCGGACTTCACGCATCAGCATATAACCGTCTGTCTTTGGCATTCCAATATCGCTAATTAAAACATCTGGTATCGACTCAGACAGCGCTTGTAATGCTTCCTGTGCTGATGCTACGGCGGTTACTTTTACACCGTAGTCTTGCAAAATAAAGGTAATTAAGTCGCGGATATCGGGTTCATCATCCACCACCAAAACTTGAGTGTCTGAAAAGAGCGAGGATTCAGGCTCAGAAGGTGAAGACTCATTCTCTTCACGCTGAACCTGTTCACTTTTGGCCAAAAGCGGTAGCTCAATAGTGAAGGTTGCACCCAATTCTTCTCCAGGACTTTCGGCTTGAACATTTCCCCCATGCATATCTACAACCTTACGCACGATCGCTAATCCTAAACCTAATCCACCAAATGTCCGCGTAGTTGTACCATCAGCTTGCCGAAAGTAATCGAACACATAAGGCAAAAAGTCTGACGGAATTCCCTTACCTGTATCGCTAACCTGAATTTGAGCCTGTTTACCAGCTTCCATGAGTCGAATTTCTACCCGTCCTCCTGTTGGTGTAAATTTTACTGCATTGGCAAGTAGATTCCACACAACTTGTTGAAGCCGACTTGGATCGCCCATCACTTGTCCCAAAGTGGGATCAAATATGGTCTGAATTTGAATTGACTTGGCTTGTGCTGCTAGTTTTACTGTCTCTAGTGCTGCTTCAACTACCATTACCAAGTTCACTGGACAGATATTCAAGTTTAATTTTCCTTGGAGAATGCGAGACACATCCAACAAATCTTCAATTAGCTGGGTTTGTAACTTGGCGTTGCGTTCAATGGTTTCCAAAGCGTGGTTAGTAGTTTTTTCATCAAACTTGCGAGTCCGCAGCATTTTCGACCATCCCAGAATGGGGTTGAGTGGGGTTCGCAGTTCATGGGAGAGAACCGCCAGAAATTCATCTTTGATTTTATTGGCGATTTCTGCTTGTTGGCGTGCTGTCCTTTCGCATTGGAGGAGGCGATTGCATTCTTTTTCAGCCAATTTGCGATCGGTAATATCTAGTACAAAAGCAACACCATTATCCTGGGAGTCATTCAGCAAGGCCATCCCCAAAACAATTGGTACTCGCTTGCCGTTCCGGTGGATGTACTCTTTCTCATAAATTCTAGAAACTCCAGTGGTTTGCACCTCCAAAATGGCGCGATCGTCTAAATGCTTATATTGGACAGGAGTAAGCTCTCGCCAATTAAATCTATCTAAAAGCGCAAATTCATCACGACTGTAGCCAGCTAGTTGAAGAAAGGCATCATTGGCATCAATAATAAAGCCATCCACATTCCAAAAAGCCACCCCGATTAGGTTAGATTCAAACAAACGCCGAAATCGCGCTTCACTTGCACGTAATATCTTTTCTGCCCGTTTGTGTTCGGTAATATCACGAGAAACAGTAATTACGCCTTCAATAGTTTGGTTAGAATTCCGTAATGGTGTGAGGATGTATTCATAATAATGCAACCCATCGGCGGTAATATATTTACACTCATCCTTGATTGGCTGCCCAGTTTTCATCACAGCTTGTCGTTGATTATCTAACTGTTCTACAAGGTCTGCGGGTAAATCCACTTCTTGCAAAGTCTTGCCGACAAGATCCTGGGGCTTTAAGCCTAGTAAAGTAGCTCCATCACGACTAACATACTGATAGCAACCTGTGCGATTAAAGATATAAATGTGATCAACTGATGCAGTGAGGATAGCATTTAAAACATTTGCCTGTTCTTGGACTTGGGTCGTTAGTTCGCGAGTACTTTCTACTGCCTGCTTGCACACAGTAGTTTCCATACAAACGCCAATCATTCGCACCGCTTGTCCTTGGTCGTCATAGATAAATTTTCCCTTAGCAGAAATCCAATGTACACTTTGGTCTGCTCGAACTATCCGAAATTCATCATTGTAGTCAGTTTTTTGTGCTAAAGCCTGAGCGATCGCTTGCATTACAGATTGCTTGTCTTGAGGATAAACGCACTTCTGAAATGTCTCATAAGGGCTATCAAAACTACCTGGAAGCACACCAAAAAGGACTTGATGATTTTCAGACCAGATGACTTGATTGGTAATAATATTCCAATCCCACAAGCCCATCTGGGAAACCTCTAGAGCTAGCCTCAGCCTTTCTTCATTCTCCCTCAGAGAGACTTCTACCTGCTGTCGCCGTGCAATTTCTTGTTGGAGTTGCTCTAAAGTCACTGCCGCATCTCTTGGCAGATTTAAAGCTGTGGATCTCCCGTGTTCGTGATGAAATTCAATATCATACTCGACAACTTGAGTATGAGTATTTTCTCCTTCTACTAGCAGCTTTTGTTTGAGTTCTGTTAATTGCTCCTCAAGGGCTGCTTGCCTTTGTTGATAAGATATCTCTGATTGCTCTAACTCAGCTACACGCTGCCGCATAACTGCTAACTCATCAGTGATTTTATAGTTAATTCTATCAACATTTGGCATCTTGTACACCGGTTACAACTCAATAATACCGATTTGAAGAGTAGGTATTCCCTATTCTTAGAAGTATGGTTTTTTTAGCTAACAAATGCAATCCATCAAAAGGTACATAAACAATTCAAAATTCAAAGCTGATTATATTCTGACTCTTGAATTTTACTTTATCTCTTAAATCGCATGAAAGCTGCACCAATAAATAATCCTACAACCTGCCCCCAAAAGACAACACCCGATTGATTTACGCCAACGGGGGGAATATTTAAACTACCAATACCATAAAATAACTGTTGTACAAACCACCAAAATATATAGAAAAAAGCTGGAATTTCGATAGGAATATACACAATGACTAGTGGCAAGATAGTGTCAATTTTAGCTTTAGGAAACTTCATAACGTATGCTCCTAAAATAGCTGCGATCGCGCCATTGCCCCCAATCAATGGGACTGTCAAACTCGGCTCAACCAGAATTTGGACTAAAGAAGCGATCGCGCCAGCAGCCAGATAAAATCTGAGATAGCGTCTATGTCCGAGAATATTTTCTACAGTCTTCCCAAAAACCCACAAAAATAGTATATTTCCTAATATTTGACTAAAACTCCCGTGTATAAATATCGCAAAAACTAGTGAAAATGTTCGCCAAATTACAATTATCCAAGCCGCAGAGTTGTTGAAGAAGAGAGCATTTGTAATTGCCCCACTAATCTGGGCTGGAATCACACCCCAACTATTGACAAAATAGCCCAATTCATCACTAAATTCTAGTTTAAGTTCCCATAAAAATACAGCAACATTAATGCCAATCAGCCAGTAATTAATAATTGGCTTATTCCGACAACGAATATTATCACTAATAGGAATCATATAAATTGGTCATTAGTCATTGGTCATTGGTCATTAGTTATTAGTTATTCTCCTCCCACTCCCCACTCCCTACTCCCCACTCCCCACTCCCTCATTTCTCATTAATGTGTGGCAAGATTGAAATCAGATCGCATCGCACTTAACTAGGCAAACAAGATGCTAGGAAACACACTTGTAGGAAGATACCAAATTATTAGTAACTTGGGAGGTGGGGGTTTTGGTGAAACTTTTGTGGCAAGTGATACTCAATTACCCGGTTCACCTCCATGTGTCGTTAAGAAACTCAAACCCCAGGCAAGTGATCCTGTAACTTTGGAGACAGCTAGGCGTTTATTTGATACAGAAGCACAAGTTCTATATAAATTAGGAACTCACGATCGCATTCCCCAACTTTTAGCTTATTTTGAGGAGAATGCCGAATTTTATCTCGTACAGGAATTGATTGAAGGTCACGACCTGAGTCAAGAATTAACACCAGGTAAAACCCTAAGTCAAGACCAAGTAATTTCACTTTTACAAGAACTTTTGACAATCTTAGAATTTGTCCATCAACAGAATGTAATTCACCGTGATGTCAATCCCCGAAATATCCTCAGACGTCAACCAGATGGCAAATTAATCTTAATTGATTTTGGTGCAGTTAAACAAATTACTACTCAAGTGATTACTCCCCAAGGTCAAACTATAGCAACAGTAGCTATAGGTACGCCTGGATATATTCCTGGAGAACAAGCTCATGGTACGCCAAAATTAAGTAGTGATATCTATGCTGTGGGAATAATTGCTATTCAAGCTCTGACTGGATTATCACCAGAGGAAATAGTAAAAGATGCCGATACTAATGAAATTATCTGGCACAATCAAGCTACGGTAACGCCAGAATTCGCTCAATTCTTAGATAAAATGGTGTGCTACGACTTTCGACAACGCTATCCTTCGGCAACGGTGGCATTACAAGCGCTGAAAGAGTTAACACTACCACCTGTTGCAACAATAGCGTTAACTCCAATTTCTCTACCAAAGAATATCAACAAACCTCAACCTAAAAAAGGTATTTTGGGTAAAATTTTATTAGCAATATTTTTAATTGGGGTCAGTGGAGTAGCATCACTATTTATTTTGAATCACATTAATTCCAATAATGCCATAGAATTATCTAAACAAGGAAATACGCTTTTTGATTTACAACGCTATCAAGATGCGCTAGCAGTATATGAAGAAGCAGTTAATATTAGACCAGATTATTCTCAAGGATGGAATGGTCAAGGCAAAACGCTGGATAAATTAAAAAAATATAAAGATGCACTAGCAGCATATGATAGAGCAATTCAAATTCAGCCAGATTATTTAGAAGCTTGGATTGGACGAGGCTTTGTATTAGGAAATTTACAGCGATATCAAGAAGCGATCGCCTCTTTTGACAAAGCCTTACAATTAAATAATGACAACTCAGAAGTCTGGAACGCTAAAGGTGAAGCTTTCAGTAATTTAAATCAATATGACCAAGCAATTAAATCTTATGAAAAAGCGATTGAACTCAAACCAGATAATTACGAAGCTTGGTACAAAAAAGGATTAGCTTTGCAGAATTCTAAGCGATATGAAGAAGCGATCGCAGCCTACCAAAAAGTTGTTGATTTAAAACCAGACTACGAGCAAGCTTGGTATAATTTTGGTAATACTTTAGTGAATTTGCAACGCTACAAAGATGCGTTTACGGCTTATGATAAAGCAGTGGAATACCAGCCAAATTATTATCAAGCTTGGTTGTCGAGAGGTAATGTACTGCTAAATTTACAACGTTATCCCGAAGCAATTGAATCTTTTAATCAAGTAATTAAATACAATCCTGGCAACTATCAAGCATGGTATAATTTGGGCTGGTCGTTGCATCAAACCAAACGCTATGAAGAAGCAATAAAATCTTATAATAAAGCCGCAAGAATTAAGCCAAATGACTATCAAGTATGGTATAATATGGGGAATTCAGAATATATATTGCAGAAATACGAAGATGCGATCGCTTATTATAATAAGGCAGTTCGTTATAAACCAGACCATTCCGAAAGCTGGTATAGCAGAGGTAATGCGCTATTAAATTTGAAACGCTATCAAGATGCGATCGCTTCTTACGATCAAGCAATAAAATACAAGCCTAATTACCAACAAGCAATTGACGGCCGCAATCAAGCTCAAATTCAACTGCAAGGTGAAAAATCAAAGCCTGTAATCATCGTGCCAATCATCCGAGTCCCTAATCCTACTAATCCACCGCAGACGACACCCTAGAACATCGATTCAGTAATCAAAAACCTAACTTTCTACTAGAGAAGCTACGGTGTACACACAAGTCTTTGGTGACGTAATTTACGGTTAAGTCTCATAGCCCCTGAGATACCTCACCCTGGTTTTACTACGTAAAATCTGTCCCTCTCCTTAGTAAGGAGAGGGAGTTGTCTGTACACCGTAGTACTAGGGAAGGGGGAGAATTTAAAGCTTCTCTGCTGTAAGGAGAGCGGTTTTCTAGATCCCGTGAAAAGTCATAGCTTTAACAAGGGGCTTAATCCCCTTGTCTAGTTAATTGAGAACACGCGTCGGGGCACAATATATTGTGCCCCGACAATGACTGTATTCTACGCATTTAAAAATTGCTGTAACTAGCGAATATTAACTTCTTGCAGGTAATTTGCTGCCTGAAGATATTCAACCCTAGTAACTGAGTTTTTAGGGACGAATGAATTTGTTCTTTTTGCAGAAGCTACCTTTTGATTGTCAGTCCGCACGCGTTGTTTTTGAGTATACTCATTCAATTTGACTTGAGCTTGAGCATAAACTAAAGTATCGTTGGGAATATTTCGGAGAAATTTGACAGCCCGATCATAATCACCAATAGATGCTTGTTTATAGGCTTTTTGTAAAAAGTAGGCTGCTCTGATCTGCCGCTTTCGACTGTACTCAGCCAACTTTTCTTGAACTAAAGTACCTGCATGACTTTCTTGAGGAATTAGACGCAGATATTGTAATGCAGTAGAAAAATCTTTTTCCCTGGCTTTTTCGTAAGCTTTTGCTAATAAATCTTGCGTCTGTTCTTCAATCTTGACCGATGCTTGCTGAACTAGTTTACGTGTTTTAGATTGCCAATATAAAATATTTGGAACTTTAGAAGCAGCATGAACAACATCTGACCATCTGCTCTCATGAAAAGCTGTTTCAGCTATTTGATATTGCTGTGCAGCTACTTGCCATTGCTGTTGCCATTCTTCGATTGTAGCTTGCGCTTCTGGATAAACATTGCTGTGGGAGGGAATTGATTTAGCGAGTGCGATCGCCTCTTGCAAATCTCCTGATTGATATTCTTGTGTTGCTTTATATAAAGTATCTGTTTCTGAGTATGCAGGTGAACTATTAACTAAAGAATATACACCAAATCCCATCAACAAAGAATTAGCCGCCAGTCCTACTTTCATTCCTGTTAATAATGGCGATAATTTCCCAGATGTATGATTCTGAGAATTGTCATTTTCAATCGCCGCCTCTAGGGAAAATTGAGAATCTGCTTCTAATATTTGTGGTGGCTGAGTTTCCCATATTATTTGTTTGAGTACCCGCAGTACTTCACCCGCAGACTGAAAGCGGTTTTGGTAATCGTAGCGGATCATTTGGCTGAGAACAGCAGCGAGATAATCGTTAACTGGCGTGTTTTGAGAACGCCAAAAAATTTCATTATCATTAGCATAAGGATCAGCTTTTAATTGTAATGGTTCTAACCCTGTTAAAGCCTGAATGGCAATCATACCCAAAGCATAAATATCACTGTTGGGCTGTGTTTGTCCAATAAATTGCTCTGGCGGTATATATCCCAATGAAGTGACGGGAATTCTATAAATGGGCAATTCTGCACCTATGCCAAAATTGATAGACTGGATTGAACCAAAGTCAATCAAAACTAACTTGTGTAGGGCTTTGCCCTTGCCGGAGGCATCGCTATTACGTCTAATCAAGTTTTCCGGTTTGATATCGCAATGGATAACGCCTTGAGAGTGAAGAAATTCTAGAATACCTAAGACATCGATCAGGAATTCTACAACTTCGCTTTCAGTCCACAGACACCCCCACTGTTGATTGATTGGCAATTCCGCAGTCAGCGCATGTCCTTCAATACACTCTTGCACTAAATAAAATTGCTCGTTTTCTTCAAAGCAGGCGATGAATTCAGGAATTTGCTGATGGCTTCCCAGAAGCTTGAGGGTTTCGGTTTCAGTTTGAAACAATAACCTCAGCATCTCCAAGTAGCCCGGTTCGGAACTACTAACTTTAATCTGCTTAACAACGCATTGCGGATTCTGTGGATAATCTAAGTCCACGGCAATGTATGTTTGTCCAAACACCCCTGCACTAAGGGTTTGGACAATTTGGTAACGCCCTTGTAGTAATTTACCGATTATGTGGTAGGTCATGAGCTGGTTACTCAGTAAGTCTTTTATCTAGATTTACTGGCATTTCCTCCAGTTTCCGGAAAGATTTAAAAATAATTGAAGAAGAATTTTGATACCTTGAATGCAAGTTTAATTTTTTAAGTATTTTTGCGTAAAAAAATATAATTTTTTATTAAAGACTTCTTGCATAAATCAACAATTAAGAACCCCACCCCGCATTTGAGTAAAGCAAACGCTCCCCTCCCCGCTTGCGGTGAGGGGGTGGAGTGTTAGAGACTTTTGCAAGAGGTTTTGTATCAACGAGCTTCCGTATCTTCCTCAACCACTTCAGATTTATCTGTCAACGGCTTTACTACCCGCGCGATCGCTTCTTGAATAAAAGCCTTGTCAAATGCTTTCTTGGCAAGTATGCCAGCTTTTTGATTACAAAGCAGCTTGAAAAACCTCCTCAGCAGTCAAATTCAAATCAGGAAATGTTGGTGATATAATGCGGTCATTCCCCCTAAATTGAGTGAGCTGATATTCTCCTTCAATTAGTTGATAAACTGAAATAGTTGGTAGTTTGGGATTGCCAAGAAGTTTTTTACTTGCTCGTGCCATATGATCAACAATCCAATATTCGGCTATGCCCATTTCCTCATAGTCACTGTATTTTTTGTAGTAGTCATCCCGCCAATTCTGACTGGCAACTTCAACAATTAATTTAACAGTGCTACTGTATTCTATGACTGACTCAGTTTTCCAGCGAGTTTCTTGAACAAGATTTTCACGATTTAAAACAATGATGTCTGGTTCATAGCCAGATTTATCACTATTAGGTTTCACAACACATTCTTTAGGGATGTTCCAAAAGCCACGTTTACCTAACTGTTTAATAGCTGCATTCAATTCATCTATGAGGAAACCAGCTATATCAGAATGTTCACCTGTAGGTTTTGGCATTTCAACAATTATCCCATCATGTAGTTCGTAACGTACCTCAGAATTCTCTGGATACCATTCGATAAATTCATCAAAATTTACTAGTTTTGGTAGGGCTTGAGCCATATAAAAACTCTGAATTGTTAGTTATCTTATTTTAAACTTATTACCTCTTCATAAACATCTTAACTATTGACTTCTTCATCGTGTTCAACCACCTAAGATTTATCTGTCAACGGCTTCACTACCCGCGCGATCGCTTCTTGAATAAAAGCCTTGATAAATTCATCTCTGCGATTAATTTGAAACTGTCGCTGCACAACTTCCGTCATCCCACCATCACCCCAATCTTGGTCATGACGAAAATATTCAATAAAACTTTTACCAGCAATTCGTGTTAAATAAGCTGCCGTTACGCCTTGAATTGCTCTACCAATAATAAAGGTGGCAACATTGAGTTGCAAAGCTGTAGATAATAATTCAATTGCTCCCTTAACAATGCCCAAACTAGCGATGGTTTTCGCTAAAGAAAGGGCTAATTCTCGTCCCCGTTCCATATTCAATTCACAGCCGTACACTCTACCAATTTCCACAACCATTTGAGCATTAACAGCAGCTGTCGCCAATAAATCTACAACTGGTATAGGTGTGACTGATACTACACCAGCACCAATCCACTGAAACCGTTCTACGATTTTGTCAGCTTGACGGCGACGCTGGCCATCGATGAGTTTTCGCGCCTCGTCTCCCAATCGCAGAGATTGCAAAAGAATGTTATCCGCCACCAAATCTTCGCCCTCAGCCCGTAAAACAGTAGCGGTGCGCCGCAGCAAAGGGATAATATCCGGTTCCGGCTGGAAAGTTTCGCCAGTTTCGAGTTGTGCAGATTGGGGATTAGCAGCGATCGCCACCACATCATTAGTAGCAATAAATCCCCGTACCCGTTGACGCAATCTAGCGAGGATGGCTTCTTTATCTTCATCTGTATATAAATCAGTTTTGTTAAGCACCAAAAGCGATCGCTTACCAATTTCTGCTAACCCCCGCAGTGGCTCATATTCTGAGCGTCGTAAGTCATTATCCACCACAAACAACAGTAAATCTGCTTCTGTTGCCAGTTCTCGCGCCATTTGTTCCCGTTCCGTTCCCGCCACCCCTGCTTCTAAAATCCCTGGCGTATCTGTAATTAAAATCTTGCGTTCTAATCCCTTCAATCGCAGACAATAAGTTTCTCCTACTTGGGTTGTACCCATCGGTGCATCCACTTGACCAACCATGCGTCCCATAATCGCATTAACTAGGGAAGTTTTGCCAGCACTCCCGGTACCAAATACCACTACTTGAATCTCACGCCGCGCTAGGTTCGCTTCAATCTCCCGCGATTTACTTAATAAAGCCTGACGTGCTACTTCATCTTGAATTTGCCCTACCTGTTGGCGCACAGCCAACAGAGTTGTAGAAGCAGCGTCAGATTTAGCAGCAGGAATTTGTGCCGCAGTGACTCGCTTCGGATTGCGGCGCGCTCGCTTTTCCCCAGATTGAATCACCAATACATAATAAACGAAAGCGGCAACCAACGCTCCGATGAGGACAATCAGCAGCAACAGCAGCAAATTGCCTAGCAACGGCGAATAGGACAATTGCCAATAGAGGCGCGATAGGGAATCAATTAACCATAGGGCTAGCCCCAAAATGACGATCAGACCAACAATCAGCGTTACTATGCGTGACAGAGGCATGGTTGGGAAAGATTAGTGGGTATTCAGTAGGTAGATGCTTCTAATCTTAATAGTTTCAGTATTTTTTACCAGAGTGCTAGGAAGGAGCTTTTGAACTTCTGAGGTTGAAACTTAAGCCTTTGAGTCCATCATAATTATAAAACTGAGTTGGAGCGATCGCCTTTTAGATAAAAATCAAGTAAGTGAATCAGATAGATTATTGTTGCGATCGCTGAGAGTGAGTAATGAATTGGTAATTTTTGATCACCACTAATAAACCATCAGAAAATATGGGTATCTAATAGTAGTTTCATTTACCCTCAAAACTATTCAAAATCTCTTCAGGTAAGGGACTATCAAAATTATCTGGAACAATGAACTCCCCAGCACATAAGCCATAAGGTCTGATTTGTTGAGAAGTGGGTGAAACTGGTTTAATTTCTGCAATAGGTTTACCTGCTTGCATGATAATAATACTTTCTCCTGCTGCTACTTGGTGAAGATAGCTAGTTAGCTTTTGCTGGATTTCATCAATTGTTACGGTTAACATCACATTTGTATGTATAAATATTTCTAGTAGATCAAGTTAAGATTTATCAACAATAAATAATAAGCTATACTAAAAATTAAGTAATTCTTTCAAAAATTATGACTAACCAAACAAATGCTCCTCCTGCTGTTGATTATGCACCCCTGGAATTACAAGGAGAGTTAATCGCTATGCAAAAATTAACTATTGAGGATTTATTAACTATTGGTCAAAGTCAAGTTCCAGAAAATCAACAAGAACTACATTTAGAACTTTTAGAAAAAAATCAAAATCATCAATTAAGTGAATCAGATAGATTATTGTTGCGATCGCTCCGAGTGAGTGCTGACTATTTAATGTTGAAAAAAGCCTATGCTTATGCACTTTTACAGTGGAAAGGCTATTCCTTCCAGATTTTGAGCAATTAGTAAAGTAATAGTAGTGTCATCTATCCCTAAATCTATTCGTCAACAAGTCATTAATGAAGCTGGATATAGATGTGAATATTGCTGCACATCTAGCCGTTTAATAGGTATGCCATTAGTAATAGATCACATTTTGCCCACTTCATTAGGGGGAAGTGATGAACGAGAGAATTTATGTGCTTCTTGTTATCGCTGTAATGAATTTAAAGGAGCAAAAATAACTGCTAATGATCCTGTAACTAATGAGTCTGTATTTTTGTATAATCCTCGTCAACGAAGATGGTTAGATCATTTTCAGTGGGCAAATGGTGGTACTCATATTATTGGGATAACTGCTAGTGGAAGGGCAACGGTTTTAGCTTTAAGATTAAATAATGAAGATATTGTACAAGCTAGAGCAATTTGGATTAGTTTAAATTGGCATCCTCCTAATGATTAATGATGAGGATTTTTTTGGTTTTTGGAAAGTCCTGGCGATGAAAAATCGCGGCTATACAAACGAAGTCAACTTGCGTGGACTAAAAACAAGATTTTTGAACCCGTGCACCATCCAACTTTTGTCTGTGTAGACGCGAATTGTATTCCCTGAGTGTTAGTATCAGTATTGATTTTTGATAAATTCAGCGAACACTTGAAGAAGCTATTTTATACAGCATGATGTTATCTTATCCATTCACTAGGTGTTAAAGCTAGAATTCGACCATTAATTTCTGGTAAAAAATGCTGGGTTATATCTAACTCACCACTTTTATAAAGGTTGATATAGAGAATCCCCCACGGAATGTTGCTTTCACGCATATAGTGTTCTAGTTGTAAAAGACCACTACGATATCCTTGTTTGCTTCCTTTTAACTCAATGATTACTTGCTCTTTTTTGTTGGATACAATTAAATCTACTATTAAAGATTTTTGTGAATTTCTTTTCTTCCTTCTCTTCGAGACGCTGCGCGAATGCGCTCTTCGCGCCTTCGTGGTTCGTTAAATAAATCCATAACACAAAACGAATAAAAAAAGGGATAAGCCTAAAAGCCTATCCCCTAAAAAATCAATTAATCAATCATCAAGTTCCAGTAGTCCAAGAATTGATGTACTCAATTTGATCTGGTGTTAGGCTATCAATCTTAATTCCAATAGCTTCCAATTTCAAACGAGCAATTTCTTGATCCACATCAATGGGAATTGAGTGCAAACCAGGTTCTAACTTACCTTTATTCTTCACGAGGTATTCAACAGCTAAAGCTTGGTTGGCAAAGCTCATATCCATTACTGCACTGGGGTGTCCTTCAGCCGCAGCTAGGTTAATCAAACGTCCTTGTCCGAGAACGATAACTGATTTACCACTTTGCAGTTTGTACTCTTCGGTGAAAGGACGCACTTCCTTGATTTCTTTAGCTTGAGAAGCCAAGTATTTCAAGTCAAGTTCAATATCAAAGTGACCGGAATTACAAACGATCGCACCGTCTTTCATGACATCGAAATGTTCAGCGCGAATTACGTGCTTGTTACCAGTAACTGTAACAAACAAGTCGCCAACTTTAGCAGCTTCTGCCATTGGTAAGACGCGGAAACCATCCATCACGGCTTCAATTGCCTTGATCGGGTCAATTTCGGTAACAATCACATTACCACCCATACCACGGGCGCGGAGGGCTGTACCTTTACCACACCAGCCGTAACCAACTACAACTATGTTTTTACCAGCCAGCAGAATATTTGTGGCGCGGATAATGCCATCTAGGGTCGATTGTCCAGTACCATAGCGGTTATCAAAGAAGTGCTTGGTATCAGCATCGTTGACGTTCACTGCGGGGAAGGTGAGAACGCCATCTCTGAACATGGCGCGGAGGCGCACAATTCCGGTTGTGGTTTCTTCTGTGGTGCCAATCAAATCGGCAATTTGGTGTTGGCGCTCTTGGATTAATGTCGCAACCACATCGCTACCGTCATCAATGATGATGTTGGGGCGGTGATCTAGGGCGATTTGGACGTGGCGGCTGTAAGTTGCGTTATCTTCGCCTTTTTGAGCAAAGACGGGAATTTCATGATCGACGACGAGGCTAGCAGCTACGTCATCTTGAGTTGACAAGGGATTGCTAGCAATTAAAAGCGCATCTGCACCACCGGCTTTCAGAGCGATCGCCAAATGTGCTGTTTCTGTTGTAATGTGGGCGCAAGCGACAAGGCGTAAACCAGCGAAGGGTTTTTCGATAGCAAAGCGATCGCGGATTTGCCGCAAAACTGGCATTTCGCGTCCAGCCCATTCAATACGCTGTCTTCCCAAGGCAGCTAGGCCGAGGTCTTTAACCTCGTGCTTTAATCGGGGAGAAGTTGCGGTCATCAAAAGTTTCCTCAAAAAATTAAAAAAGTTACGTAAAATTTACGCACTCTACTAGGTTATTCTACTACTGGCAATTTTTGCTGGTAATTAGCAAACTACTAGTCAATAGTCCTCAAAACTAGCTTGACGTTTGATCAGCATAATGTCAACTTCATCTCCAGGTTCTTTCTTTTTGTTTTATCTTTGCTAAGAGTAAGACTTTTATCAGCCTTAATTTTTGATCTAAGTACATTGTCATCTGTCTAAAGATAGAGGATAGCCAAAAAAACATCAAAATTTTATCATCTAAAGGAAAAACTTCAACTTTAGATAGGTACATTTACCAAAATCAATTGCGGAGGATAGTTATACAAGTAGTCAATAGTAAATTTTACTCAAGGAGGTGTTTGAGTGCGCTTTCAATTTTTGGCGATCGCTAGTTCAATGGCCATAGCCGTTGTATCTGTGCCCAAAGCCACAGCCCAGATTCCTTTTTTACCGCAGCTGCAAGCTCCTACCAGTGTGAGTAATGATTCAAATAATCGAGTTGTTTCAGGCTGGATTTATTTAGATGGTCGTCCGTTATTTCAGATAACGGCATCAAAAACCAACTTTCCTGAGCGTTCAGAAGACATTCAAAATAAGTTGCACAAAATTGGTCAAAATTACTTTCAGGCACCAGGAAAAACAGCAGTCAAGGTAGAAGTTCGGAAAGTAAACGAACTACCAGTAATTTATGTCAACGGCCAATATCTGATGACCATCACTTCTGAAGATGCTGGACTGCGACAGGTAGATATGTCAACATCGGCAAATCAAATCACCCAAAAGTTACAAGAAGACTTGCAACAAGCAAAGCAAGAAAGACAAACTCAATTTCTAATCGACCAAGGTAAAATTGCTGCGGGTATCGGCCTAGCAATGATTGTCATGAGTTGCGGGGTATATAGCTGGGAGCGGCGTGACAAAAAGGATTTAGTTGCCTCTCAACCCCCCATAAGTCCCCTAAACTCCCCAATCTCATCAGCAGTAGCAGCAGCTCAACCAATTACAACACAACTGAATCAACGGCAAACGCAGCATCTCCAAGAAGTCAAAAGACGATTGTTTCAGCTAACTCAAGCCGGAATTTGGGGAGGTGGAAGCTTCTTTATTTTAGGTCTATTTCCCTATACACGACCATTTCAGGTAGGAATTCTCACAGCCGCCCAATTTCCTTTGCGATTAGGTGTCGTGTTGCTGGGAACCTATGTGGCGATTCGTTTTACCTACGCCCTAATTGACCGCTTCACTACCACTCTGATCAGCAGTGGTGCTTTATTGACTCCAGAAAGTTCTGAAAGGCTGCAACTCCGAGTTTCCACATTTTCTGGCGTGACTAAAAGCATCGCTACTATTATCTGCATAGGAGTAGGTTTCTTGCTAGCGCTGGTGTCATTGGGGATAGATATTGTTCCCTTGCTAGCGGGTGCCAGTTTAGTTGGTGTTGCGGTGTCTCTGGCCTCGCAAAACTTAATTAAAGATGCGATTAACGGTTTTTTGATCATTCTAGAAGACCAGTATGCTTTAGGCGATGTGATTAGTGTGGGAAACGTGGGAGGCTTAGTAGAAAATCTAAATCTGCGGATGACCCAACTTCGGGATTCGGAAGGGCGCTTGATCACGATTCCCAATAGTGAAATTAAAGTTGTTGCCAATCTTTCTAGTCGTTGGTCACGAGCCGATTTAACGATTCCCATCGCCTACCAAGCCGATACAGAAAAGGCTTTGAAGTTGATTGAAAGTATTGGTTTCCAGATGAATCAAGAAATGCAATGGCAGTCTCAAATTTTGGAACCACCGCAAGTTTTGGGAATAGATCAATTTGGCGATCGCGGTTTGATTATTCGGGTCTGGATTAAAACACAGCCTCTCAAACAATGGGATGTCGCACGGGAGTTTCGCCGCCGCCTGAAAATTGCATTAGATCAAGCCGGAATTTCTATTTCTGTGCCTCAACAAGCAATTTGGGTCAATGATGATCACTCCTTAAATTTTCAGGGTAATGGCAAAGCTAATTAGAAATGCTCTCTCAGGTTCATGTCCTCTTCGCTATACTTGGTTTTGCTTCCTCAATCTAATTTTTGTTGGAACTAGATGACCAAATAGAACAGACTAAAGGAGAAACTTATATTATTCTGTCAGAGAAATAGCTAGGGTCGTCCATGAAGAAACTGATCCGGTGGATTAAGACATTGCTCCGACGTATCCTCAAGAGCTTTTCAGCCAATTCTCAGCAGACATCGCCCCAATGTTCACCCCTGAGTTCTCGCCCATTAGACACATCTATTCCCAGTGTTTCTCCCCGATGGGAGTCTGGTTTGCTGCTTGTGTGTTCACAATGTGCAAACGAGCGATCAGGCTCAACGGCTTCCGAAGACTTAGAGAATTGGTTGAAATCTCGTCTGAAATTTGAGGGATTATGGGGTGAATTTCGAGTTGTTAGCACCAGTTGTTTAGGGGTTTGTCCACGGATGGGCGTTACTGTGGTTCTTGTAAGTAATAGAAGTGGCGGTAATAGTCCATGCTTAATTGTAAATCCCCAGAGCGATCGCGAACTTCTCTACTCATATATCAAACAGAATCAAGGCTAACTTCAAAAGTTTGCTAACACTAAGATTAGGATATTTTATTCCCTAAATTCTTGCATTATCCTATTAATTTAGCACGTTAAGTACGCAAGAGCCAAGACGATAAAAGCCCCTACGATGGCGACCTAGTTTACTGGAGTACAAGAATGGGGGCAAACCCTGAAATGCCAAGTCGCACGGCTAAGTTGTTAAAGCAACAAAAGGGAAAATGCCCACATTGCGGGTTACTTTTTAGAAATGAAGATGTAATGGAAATAGACTATATTATCCCCAGAGCCACAGGAGGCAAGGATGATTACAAAAACCTACAACTATTGCATCGGCACTGCCACGATGTTAAATCCAAAACTGACTTGATAAAAATTCAAGAATATGAACTTGAACGTTTGCGTCAAGGGAATAAACCAAAATCAAGTCGGAAGAAAAGGAAGTCTCCACATGACAAGGGGACACCGGAGTAGCCGTGTGCGGTGAAAATCGCAAGCACGGTTTCGGATGGGAGGGAGAGGTTAGTAATAACCTTTCTCGACCCTACCAGAACGTCAATTTCTTGTTTTTTAGGAGAATTATCTGATGAAATTAGTCAAAAAGCTTGGTATTGCTACCGCTAGTGCTGTTATAGGTATCACTGCTGTCGGTGCATCTTCTGCGGCACAAGCAGTACAGTTATTTGATTTTCAGTACTCTTTTCCCAGTTATGAGGCAAATAATACAGCGATTTCCGCTAGCGGCATCCTCACTACTACCGATCTAGATCCCATAAACAACAATTACACAATCACAGGAATCAGTGGCACAAGGAAAGCTCAAGGAATTACCGAGACAATCACCGGGTTGCTCTCACCAGGTACATACGGAATCAATGATAATTTCTTAAATGCAAGTACGCCCCTGTTAACCCAGAACGGTTTTTCTTACCTGGTTTCTGGAAGCGGAGAAGACGGAAATGGGAACGTTAACCTCTTCTACAGTAGTTTGAATGAAGGTTATTCAGAACTTTCAAGCAATGTAGATTATGGCAGCTTTAGTGTTATACCACGTCCTGTTCCCGAACCCTACACAGTAAGTGGCTCATTGCTTGCTCTTGGTTTTGGCTGGTGGACAAAGCGAAAGCAAGCAGTAGCTTTTCACAAGAAGCCTCATAAAGGCATTTATCTGTAAGTTCATAGTGCATCTCCGATCTAGATTGCGTTAGAATCCGCTTGCCATCTTACTCTTACAGTAATACCAAGTCGCCTTCATGATCTATCACTAGACGACTTGGTATTAACATAAGATATCAACCGTAGCTTTTATTAGAAACTTCCAGGATTGTCATCAAGTGCCAGCAAGAAATTAATCAGGTCTGCTTGCTGGTTGGAATTAAACCCAGCCTGTCTATCTACGTAGAAATCATGACCTGTGCCATCAAGGTTACTACGCACTAAACTAGGGTTAGCTTTGTTGGCTTTCACAACTAAGGTACGAAGATCACGATCAACCAAGGCACGCAAGCTGCTAGCTGCATCGGCGGGTATACTTTCGCTGAGAGTGCCAGAAAGACCTAAGCCACTCTTGTTAAGAACCGTGAAACCACCATTTGAATCAAATTTCAGACTTCCTGCTCGTACTGCTGCACCACCATCGTGTAAATATGGTGCGCTTAAATAAAGACCACGCAAGGAAGTAGTTTTATAACCGCCTTTGGGCAATATACCTTTGGGTAGAGTTGTGGGAGTATCGGAAACACCCTGCGTTGGTAGATCGAGTACTTCAGCGTTAGCAGGTATGGGAACTGGAGTGTTAAAAGTGTACAGCTTGGGTGGTACTAACAATTTATTCAGCCCCAAGCGAGACTGGGCGCGGGCGGGATTAGTATGAATTTCATCAATTGGATGAATTTTGTTGTCAGTGAAGAATGGTGGAATATGGCAAGTTGCACAATTGGCTTTCTCAAATATTTTTGCGCCACGCTTGACAGAATAGCTATTCAAAGCTTGCCAGTTTTCCGAAGTCTGGTTTGCAGGTGGTACTAAGCTATTTTGGAAAGCAGACATGGCGTTTTCAGCAAATAAGAAAGTGCCGCTAGCAATATCTCCGGGCTTTCCAGTATTTGGGCTGAAAACCAAACCGTTGTAAGTAAACAAACTGGGTCGTAGATTTGGGTAAGTTCCTGTGCCTGGGGCAGGAATTTGGTCTTCTAATTCTGCTTGTATAGGATTCGGTGCGATCGCTCCCCGCAACCACTGAGAGGGTTTTACCGGAGGTCCTTCTGGTAAACGTAGGCTCTTAACGGCAGCATTTTGCAGTAATGTACCAATATAAACTTCTGGATCAATACCAAGGGTTTCTGCACTGAGTTGAGCGGCTGCAAACAGATTTACTTCTGAAGAATGAACACCGTTGCTGACAGCGCTGAGTCCTGCAAACGGCCCCACAGCAAACTGTCCATCAAGGAAATAAGGATGATTCTTAAATGTGAACATACTGGGAATTTGAGTAGTATCGTTGATACTATCTGAAGAACTCTCAAAATTACCAAAAGGCACATCCAATACTGCATCGTCGAAAGCTTTTTCAAACTTTTCAGGATCAGGTAATTCTACTTTATTACCTTTACTGTCTAGAATAATTTTCCCATTGCCTCGGTATTGTGGGCTTAGGGGATTAAATTTTAACCGCGAAAACCCCGCAGAAGAATTTGGTGCTAAAGCAACCAGCAGGGGCGTGGCAATTTCGCCATTAGGTACTCCTAAAAGACGTTCACCCTTATTTGAAAGAGATACATGGCACACAGCACAGCTAATATCAATCTTAGATGTGATTCCCAGCCCAATCGGAAGAGTCCCTCCCTTTTCCATTTTTAAGCCTGTATTGACGACAGTTCCTTTGGGAAAAGTTCGACTACCTAACGCTATATCCTTCTCAAGAATAATTTGTAAGTTCGTTGTCGGCTGACCTTGCAACTTAACTATTGCTGTCTGTAATTCTGGGAAAATTTTAGCAATGCCAAGTCCAAAACCGAATACTCCTTGCAAACCAAATGTATCGCCAATCTTGCGGTTGAGGAATATATCTTCACCTTGGGCGATTAATTCTTTAGTAATTTTAACTGCCCCTACCCGTTGATAGGAAATAGGGTCATTAGGATTGAGTCCCTTATTTACAACTAGTTGTGATGCTTCTTGTGGACTCAGCAGTTTGCCGAAATAGTCGTAATAGCCTAACGGTTGAGTAGGAGCAGGTTGCAAAAAGTCAATTTTTGCGAAAGCTTTCTGGCTTGTCATCAACCAATTTGATAACAAGATGCCAAAAACACTAATGATAAAAACGCAGATTAATAAAAAAATCTTGGTTTTTGAACTATACAATACCCGAAAGACACGAGTCTTAGGGTTGTTGTTTTTTTGTTTCATCGTGAGGTATTGACTAAAAGCCATACGTAGATATATCACACTCTTACGTAAATATATGCAATAGTGTGTTTAAGTTTTTTATCAATTTGATGGCTAGATTAGTTACTTATACTTACATATATGGAGATAAAGCGATCGCTCGACATTGAACCTAAAGGCTTGCCTTCCTTCCCTACCTTCAGCCATTTTTTTAACTCGTTGAACTCAGGTCAAATTTAATGAATTCTCTCTCTAAGTAATTGTTCTTCTAAAGCAGCAATCCGATTGTATGCTGCTGTTAATTGCGCTGTCAGTCGTTGTATTTGAATTTCTGGTGTTATGTTATCTCCACTTTGACGATGCATGTCTAGATAAATGCCATCTGTCAATACATCCTTGTGTGCCATTTCTGGATTTAAACTGTTACGTCCTTTGAACTGGTAGCCCCCAGCTGCGCCATTTCCCTGATAATTATCCTTTGCTTGTGTATTCGCTAAAGAACACTCTGAAAAAGCTTGAGTGACTTTACCATCAAGCTGCTCAATTACTTGGCACAGGGCATCCAGTTTTTCGCTTAAAGTCAGGATCTGTTGCTGTAATAGCTGCATTTAAAACCTTTATCCGCAAATTTTCTCTATGTTATTCAATTTACTCGCAACCTTAATTATACTTAGGGATTATTTAAGTATTGATAATTTTTGGTGGAAATGTGACATTTAAATTATTAATTATAAATATAAGTAAAGCTTGACCATAACTACCACTAAGGCAATTTATGGAGAAAAGTTAATCTTTAGGTAGTGATTTCCCGAAAAACTTGCTAATTTGAGTCAAATATTCAAATTTAACCGTATTGCCAAGAAAAATACCGATAATTTTCCAACTCCACTTTTTCAGCTAGTGAATCTCTGCTTAATATTAGGTATAATCAAAAATCTCAAATCCAAAATCAATGGATCGACGGTCTTTTTTGCTAAGTACAAGTACACTGGCACTTTCACAACTGCTTTTTGGCTGTGGTGGAAACAACCAGACGCAACTAAAAGTACAGTTATTAAAAGGTTCTATACCTGGTCAAGTAGTTAATCAGTTCCACAAAAGTTTGCAGCAACAGGTGCAGTTAAAGTTTGCTCCAGTTGAGCAGATACAGGATTTATTTCAGCAATTACAAAATTGGCAGCAGAAACCAAAAGCCACTGATGAGCAGGGATGGAATCGCTTTATACCCTTTAGGCAAGGTCAAAAAGCGGCTGACGTAGACCTAGTGACATTGGGAGATTACTGGTTAAAAGCAGCTATTGAGCAGAAATTAATTCAACCACTCCAAGAGGTACAGGGAAAACAATTAAAGCAGTGGTCTGCTTTAGATGAAAGATGGAAACAACTGGTAACGCGCAACGACCAAGGTAACTTGGATACTCAAGGGAAGGTGTGGGGTGCGCCTTACCGTTGGGGTAGCACGGTGATTGTTTATAATCGTGACAAGTTGCGAAAGTTGGGATGGATACCCAAAGATTGGAGTGATTTGTGGCGAGATGGAATGCAGCAGCAGATTTCCCTACTCAATCAACCACGAGAAGTTATTGGTTTGGTCTTAAAGAAGCTAGGAAAATCTTACAATACAGAGAATCTTGACCAAGTACCAGACTTGGAAAAGGAATTACAGACATTAAATCAACAGGTGAAGTTCTACAGTTCCAATAACTACTTGGAACCTCTAATTATGGGAGACACTTGGCTAGCCGTTGGTTGGTCAAGCGATGTACTGCCAGCTCTGGGACGTTATCCACAACTTGCCGCAGTTATCCCCCAGTCAGGAACAGCAATCTGGGCAGACTTGTGGGTACGTCCCGCAGGTGTTACTAAGGGTACTTTATCAGATCAATGGATTGATTTTTGTTGGCAACCAAGCACAGCTAAACAAATTTCAGTGCTGACCAAAACTAATTCCCCAATTTCTACAAATATTGTCGCTTCTGATATCCAAGAACCATTATGGAGTATTTTGCAGAGCGATGTCTACGACGGGCTACGCCTACGCGAAGTTTTCGATAAAAGTGAATTTTTGCTTCCCTTACCACCATCAACAATAAAACAATACGAGTCTTTATTCGCCAAAATTAAGGTTTAATTGGGCATTGGGCATTGGGCATTGAGGAAAGAATTCTTATAATTCCTAACTCCTAACTCATGTACAGACGCGATTAATCGCGTCTGTACTCCTAATTCCTAACTATTTACTAAAGTGAACGTAGTAACCCGATCTTGTTCTTAATAGTCGTTTGGATATTGCATAAAGCTGGACTTGTATTAAAGTTGCAAGTATAGGTTGCCAAGGCTTCTTTTTGATAATTAAATACCCGGACGTTGTAACCAAAGTTCCGTGCAGCGCTACCCAAGCGATTAACGAAGTCGTAGCGCTCTACATACTCTAGTAAGCTCCAAATTTGCTGATTCACGATTAAGTCTACTCGTGCAGGTTCTTTGTCAGAAGCTGGATATGCTATCCAATTATCCAATAGCTTTTTCTCAGAGTTTTGTTGTGCCCACCATAAACTGGGAACGGTTAATCGTTCTGGGTTTATAGTGTTAGCTGTGATTACATAGTCTTTTGGCTTGGTTAATAAGTCTAGTTCCAGGGGCGCACTAGAAGGCGACGGTATTGGGGGGGGTTGTGCTAGTGAGGGCGGGACGGCTAAAGTGGTGAGGCTAATGGTTAATAGTAATGAAAATGATGTCTGGCGTTGGCTGTGCCAACGCCAAGGGCGAACGCACAATTTGAGTATATGCATAACTTATTCGTAATTCGTAATTCGTAATTTGTAATTAATGCAGAAGTCAAAATTCGCACAATTTAAAGTTTAATGGCAACGATGCGAATTCTTCGATAGTCTGCTGTCCAAGTTCCCTGTTGATACAGCGTCGCTTTCAGTTGCTGCTCCACGGCGCGAATTATTTGTATTTGTTGCTCAGGTGAAAGTCTGGCTAAGAAAGTGCTGGCGAACATTTTAATCCAGTTTTCCATAGCTGCTTCTCCTTCTGCTAAAGGAGTTGGACGAGCAAACAAGGTGCTATGGATGACATCAAAGCCTTGCTCTTCTAACAGGGTGGCGTATTCACCAATACTGGGGTAATACCAAGGATTCTCTACTTGTGCTTGAGGGATACCAATGGACTCTAAAGCGCTGTATAAGGCTTTGACGATCGCTTGCACATTTCCCTTACCACCAAATTCTGCCACAAAACGCCCACCTGGTTTTAGTGATTGGTGTATGGAAGCGATCGCGATCGCACTATCTGCTTCTTTCACCCAATGTAATACAGCGTTGGAAAACACAGCATCTAGTGGCTTGCCTACTCGAAAGTTTCTAGCATCAGCAACATCAAAGCGGATATGGGGATAGTTTTCTCTGGCCTTTTCGATCATCGTGGATGCATGATCAACTCCCATTACTTCAGCCCCAGCTTGGGCAATTTTTTCTGTGAGTTGTCCGGTACCACAACCAAGATCCAAAATCAATTCTCCTGGCTGAGGGTTGAGAAATTTTAGTAAGTCCTCACCATACTGCCAAACAAAGGCGTGCTTATCTTCGTAAAGGGCAGTATCCCAATTATTGCTTGTAGAAATATTATTCATAAATAACTATGGTGGTTTTTAATTTAATATAACAAAACCTTTTTATTGTAGTCGTTAGATTCTCAAGTTATTTAAGAAGTCGAGAATCTATAGCAATCCTAAATCATTCGTGAGAGAAAAGAACCCCGACTTCTCAAATAAGTCGGGGAACTGAGGGTCAAGTGAGTAATACCAAGTAATTGGCTAAACTCTAAATCATCATCAGGAGTAAGTGTGATGTTTCAAGCCTTACCAAAAACAATCTCTTTTGAAGAATTCCTCAATTGGAAACCAGATAGCGATCGCTATGAACTACACGATGGGGTAATTGTTTAAATGCAACCAGTAGGAGATCATGAAGAGATTAATGGTTTTTTAGCGGGTGAAATAATTTTAGAGTTCAAACCATTAAAACTCCCATACCTCATACCTAAACAAGCACTGGTCAAAGTTACTAACAGAGAATTAGGTTATTCGCCTGATGTGATTGTGATAAATCAAAATAATCTTTCAGCAGAACCAATAACGACAAGCCGCTTCTCTACGAGACGCTCCGCGTAGCTTGCTTCTCCCCACGAGTGCGCGTCTGCGCTATCTCCACGCTAGTGTTTTAATTCACCTGGAGGTGATGAAAAAAGGATACTGTTTCCAAATCTTATGTGTACATTGTCCACCAAAATTAGCTATCTGTAAATAAAGACTCAGCTAAAGATGGGAATTTTTTTATTTTTTACGATTCCAGTAATTATACGGTAACAAGTATAGATTTTTTAAAATTATTATAGTCTTTTAGGGATTTTCTCATCTAAATTTTTAGAATCTTCAATTAAATAAATTAGAAAATATATACAGATTAAAGTATATGGAACAGCCACTTATATCTATTGTAATTGCAACATATAATAGAGCCTCAAGCTTACGTAGCTACAGTTTTCCAGCGATCGCTAAACTCAACTATCCAAACTATGAGGTAGTAATAGTTGATGATGCCTCAACAGACGATACACAAAGCTTTCTCAAGACTGGTGACGAGAATATAAAAAACCTTCTTGTTCTACGGAATAATCAGAACAAAGGAGCTTGCTTTTCTAGAAATCTTGGTGTTGCTCACACCAAAGGTGAGATTATTGTCCTGATGGACGACGATGTAAGTCCATTTCCTGATTGCTTGAATGAATTAATCAAAATCTACACAGAAGATCCAGATGTGATGACTATTTGGGGATGTATTTACGAACAAGGTGGTTCTGCAAAAGAAACACCAACGTTTGGCACTGGTAGCCTCTGGTCATTACGACGAGAAATTTTTAATCGTTTTCGCTTCGATACAAATCTTCGATATTTTAGAAGCAGTGCTTGCGACGAACACGAGTTAGCACGACGAATACAAAAGCATGGTTTCAAAATTATTAAGGCTGAAACAATCAAAGCAAATCATTTCCATGCTCCTGCTGAAAACAGAACCTGGAGAGGACTAGGTGGAGATTTGAATTACCTTTATGAGAAGTTGAAATATGGATCTATTTTCCAGTACTATGCCTTGTTAATTCTTGGGTTTCTATTGATGCTAAAACGACTAGTGACAAAAGTATATCTGAATAAAATTTTTGATGATCATCCTTATCATCAAGTTCTACAAACACCGAATCGTCTATTTATATTTATCAAAGAGCGACAATTTTATCTAGCTGCAAAATGGTTATTTTATATTGTGATAGATATTCCATTCCGAGCTAAAACAAAGGAAATTACCGAGTCATTTACTAAAGCTTACAGCACTAAATGGCCTGCATAATAACCCAAGTTGCGTGTTAGGCTACTCCCGGTGTTTTGTACCGGGAGAGTCATGCGATCGCTTTTGCCGAATCTCTATTACTACAAGCTGCTAACCACCGTCGCAGGGAGCATAGCTGACCAAATAATTACGAATTACGAATTACGAATTATACTGACAAGTTCACGCTGCCAATTCTGAAAGGCGTAAACCAGCAATATTCTCGCAGGTAAAAGTCTCTTTCCCCATCCATCGGCGGCAGATTAGCTCTATAATCTGGCCTGCCCAGTTGCGGAAAAACCATTGGCACAAGGAACCATCTTCTTGAGGAGTCATAGACAGAGGAATAAAGCCCTTTTTCTGCCATACCTCTGCTGCTGCATAGATATCATTAACAAGAATGGCAACGTGATGGACAGTATTAAAACCTTGCTCCTCAAATAAGCTAGCGATCTGTTCATGTGGCGTATTAGGCGCAAGCAGTACCAAAACCATGCCTGACGGCATTAAGGCAGAGAGAAAGTACATGCTAGCATCTTCGGGCAATAGGTTTTGCTCTGGACAAAAATCATCAGGCCATTTTCCTGGCCCTTCCGTGATTTTGGCATTATAGTTGATCAGAGTCTTTGTGTAGTCTGTGAGAGTTTCTGGATCAGGAAACAACAGTACATAGTGATCTACGACAACTAGTTCACCAAATAGATGTATGCAAAAGGATGAGTTTAAGAATTCGGGAGTCTTACACTCTTGTTTATATAAGAGCAATCCGTCAGTTTCCACAAAAGGCGACTCCTTATTCATCGAAGTCTCGGCTAAGTTAAAATCTTTTGCAGCGTCTGCTCGAAGGTTATTGCTCATAATACTCACCTATAAAAATGATTTAGGAATAAGAATTAAATAACATACAATTTATGTCCCTGGCTGACCTCACCCTCAATCCCTCTGCGATATATTGGAGAGGGATCGTGAGAAAGGATGACGTTTTGCATTTTATTTAATCCATGTTCCTTCGTATTTAACATTGAGGCTCAGAAACAGAGCTTATATCTACCATCATAGCTAAGATTGCTTTGAGCTAATGTCAAGTGCGATCGCGGTAACTACTAGGCGGGAAGAACTAGCGCAGTTTACTGGTGGTAAATCTGCAAGATAAACGATCGCTTTTCCAGAATCTCTATTATTACAAGCTGTTAATCATCGCCAAAAAATTAAAAGTTAAGCTTCTAGTAATGACTGGCCGAGATAACCTCCTTCAGCCTTGACACCAGGTAAAGCGAAGAAATATCCCCCACCAATGGGGCGAATGTACTCCTCCAAAGGTTCTCCTTTCAGGCGATTTTGCACTGTCACAAATCCCTTTTCTAAATCAGCTTGAAAACAGACAAACAATAAACCCATATCTAACTGTCCAGATTTGTCAAACCCGCGTGAATAATTGAAACCACGCCGCAGAATCAAACTCGACTCTGATTTGCGAGGATTAGCAAGGCGGATATGAGCATCTAAAGGAATTTGTTTACCTTTAGGGTCTTGATCATAATTAGGAATATCTTTCTCGTGCTTCATCCCCAAAGGTGCGCCAATTTCCTTGTTTCGTCCAATAATTGTCTCTTGCTCCTGTAGTGGTGTGCGATCCCAACGTTCGACTAAGTTGCGGATTACCCGCACCACTTGATAGCTTCCTCCTACTGTCCAAGCGGGTTCACCACTGTTTGGCTGTACCCAGACAATTCGGTTCATCAACTTTTCGTCACTTGCATTTAGATTTGCTGTGCCATCTTTAAAACCAAGCAGGTTACGCACCGTCGATTTGCCTTGTTTTTTATGGGTATTTGGCGGCAGAAACCCGGCTATTTGCCAACGCAAAGTTATCAAATCAGGCAAGTTCTTAATGATGTCGCGTAAAGCGTGGAGATTTGATTCCTCAGTATTCGCACAGAATTGTAACAGTATATCCCCATGACATAAATCTGGGTCAAGCTGGTCATTGTGAAAATTGGCCATAGTATCTAACCGCTTGGGTTTCAAGTTGCCGAGTCCAAAGCGGTTATCGAACAGTGAGTTACCCACAGCTATAGTGATTGTCAGGTTATTGGGAGCGATCGCAGGTCCCATAATCCCCGAATCACTGGGTGGAAATTTGGGGTCCCGTGGCTTGGGTGTTCCCCCTGCCATGAGAAACTGGATGCGCTCAGTTAAAGTTTTGAACAATCGCACTAAATCTGCTTTATTTGTAGCAGTTGTATCAAATGCGACCATCAACCCCGAAGCAGGAGTAGGGGTAAGAATACCTGCTTGGTGAAGCCCAAAGAACGGCACAACCTCTTCAGATGGGTCAAGAGTTGTTAAGAGAAGAGTCCGATAACCCAAAGTCGTCAAAGCTGCTACTCCACCTGCTGCTGCCATGCCGATTAACAAGTCACGACGGCTGATGCGGGGAGTAATGCGTAAACTTGGTTGCTTTGTAATAGACATAATTTACTACCCCTCTAGGAATTCTTGATCAATTAGTTAACGCCCAGAGTCCCGCGCAGCTGAGATAAATCTTCAGAAAGGGCAGCGATCGCTGTTTTCATGTCTTTTTTATCTGCTTCACTCACCTTATCGTAGGTAGCAAAACCACCATCAGGGGTTTTGTATTTAGCAAGTTTTTGGTTAACTTTGGTGAAATTTGCATCTACACGCCCTAATAAATCTGGGTTGGCTTTTTGGATGACGGGGCGCAATAACTCCACAATCTTTTGGGAACCATCTACATTAGCGCTGAAGTCCCAGAGGTCAGTATGGCTGTAACGGTCTTCTTCCCCAGAAATTTTGGTAGCAGCCACTTCTTCAATCAAGCCAGCAGCACCGCCAACCATATTTTTCGGTTCAATGGTCAAGGTGGCAATGCGCTTTTGTAGCTCTAGTCCATCTTTCTGTAGCTTTTCGGCAAAAGGTTTCATGCCTTTTGTAGTTTTGTCCTGGAATAAAGCTTTCTCAATGCGATGGTATCCAGTGAATTGTGGATCAGCCTCTTTTTTGGCAAAGTCATCAGCACGGGAATCCATCGTTTTATCGAGGTCGGAGAAAAGTTCAGCTATCGGTTCGGCGCGTTCCCAGTGAACATGAGTGGAGGCATAGAGTTTCTGAGCCTTGGCAAGGTCGCCAGCAATCACGGCATCTGTGAAGGTCTTGTTGTCTGCCACCAGTTGGTTAGTTTCTTTAGTGACGTAGACTTTGTATTCTGCGATCGCACCGACTAATTGACCTTGGTCTACAGTCCCTTTGGCTTGAGAATTTCCAGCTGCTGCCTTGACTGTGATTTTCCCTTTGGGATTGCTGCGTAAACCGCAAGCCATGTCATATTCACCCGGTTCTAGATTGGTTTTGAGTTTTTGAACGAAGCCAGGAGCAATATTTTCCTTTTCCTCAACGACTTTCACCCCAGACAAAATCTCCCACTCCAAAGGTTGGCTGCTTTTGTTGGTAAGCACAAAGTTGTTTTCCCCAGATGCTAGTGTCAGCTGATTTGGTTCGCAACCTTTATCTGTCACAGCCAAAGCAGTTTCGGTAGAATTTTTAGTAGAGGTATCGCTCGCTACCTTAGCTTCTGGAGAATTATTCGCGGAAGTATCGCTTGATTTGTTGGATTCACAGGCAGCTACTGTCAAGGCAATTAGACAGATAATTGTTGAGTACTTTAAAACATTTTTCATTCTTGTATTTTCCTAAAAATTATTGAAGTAGCTAGGAATGCCTTGCTGTACTTTTCTGTCTGGCGTTATCCCCCAAGAAGAACAGCGACATGGTAGGAATTAGATAGCCAAAATAGGCGATCGCCTCGCTGACAGTCGGGGTATCGTTATAGCCAAAAAATCCTGTCAAAAGTGAACCGAGGAACCCGTTCTTGGGAAGTACACCACTAGCATCGAATACCACTGTTTGTAGTGAATTCCACACTCCGGCTTCATGGAAAGCTCTCACCCCACTTGCTAAGAGTCCAGCAGCAACCACGATAATGAAGGCTCCTGTCCATTTAAAAAATCGCTTCAAGTTGATGCGGATACCACCCTGATAGATGCCTACACCGACGGCTAGTGCGGCTGCATATCCAAACAATGCCCCCACGGGAGCTTGAATTCCCAAATTTTGCTGAAACGTGGCCAGCAAAAACACTACTGTTTCCAGACCTTCCCGCAGTACTGCAAAGAATGCCATCCCCACTAATGCTGTACCCCATTTATCCCCCGACTGAATGGCAGTTTCAATTTGAGACTGTAACTCACCTTTAATCGAACGAGCCGCACGGCGCATCCAGAAAACCATCCACGTGAGAACCCCAACTGCGACGATGGAAATTACCGCTTCAAATAGCTCCTGTTCTTTTTGCGGAAACTCCTGACTGGTTATTTGCAAAATAATCCCAGCAGCTAGACAAATAAAAGTCGCTAGTGCGATGCCAATCCAAACTGACTTCATCAAATGGGTACGTCCAGTTTGCTTAAGATAACTGGCAATTATCCCCACGACAAGTGCAGCTTCAACGCCCTCTCGGAACATGATCAAGAAGGGAAAAAGCATGGATAACCTTATTAGTTATAATTACTATCAAATCATCATCAGAATAATAACTTACTTGAGAACATTTGTATATAAGTGCGAGTGAAAAAATCTCTAAAGTCCTGGAAGAATAAATTTTCGGTTGAATTTAGGACTTACGGACTGTACAAAATAACTATCCTGTGTATTAACGAAATTTGGTTGTTTCAGGCTGTTGTGACATGGAGGAAACGAGCAAAATATGAGAGTTTATATGCATATTTCTGGTAGCGTTATTTTGGTTAGCTTCACCCCTATTCGTGTCTGATAAGCCTCTGTCCAGTAGCATTGCGATTATTGGTAAGCGACTCCGTTGCACAGCATAGAAGTAAGTAGGCACATCTTGATTAATGCGAATTACCTCCGGGTTTGTCCGATAGCCCGAATAAGCCAGCATCTCATCCAGGACAGTGAAATTGGCTTTCTTACAAGGTAAGAAATTTATAGTCTGCGGTAGGGCATTTCGTGGACTCAAAACAAAGCTCAACGCCTACGCACAGCAGTAGCCGGATTGGAAGAGATACGCCTACACTGTATTGCTTGCAATCAGTGCAGGAGTATGTCACCAGAAGCGACTACGAACCCGGAGGGTGAAAACCTTGATATTTACACCCTAACCCACTTAGAAGCTTCTGGCGATCGCATCACTAAAGCATTAAACGCACAGTTGGTTTCTAGGTAACAGGTGAAAGTTAACTCCTGTACAGACGCGATTAATCGCGTCTCTTCTAAAGATACTGTTGCAATAGACCAATAAAAACTTCTGGTATTTCCAAATGAGGTAAAATTCCGGCATCTGCGATCGCATAAAAATCTTGAATTGCGCTGGGATTTAAATTTGCCAATCGTCGTCCTAGTTTGATGTTGGTAAATTGTGCCTTTTCTCCCCAAAAAATGACCGTGGGAATTGTCAGTTGTTGAATATATAAACTCAGATCAAAGTAAAGATCGCCCCGCAAAAATGCTAAAGCGGCAAATTTGGCATTAGGCTGTTGTGCAGAGGTTAAATAAGCCTCCACCATCTCTTGGGATAGTCGTTGTGACTTCGCAAACAGAAAACTTTGTAAAAAATTTCGGACTGCAATTTCATTTTCAGCACCAAGCATATAAATAAAATTGTCCAACAGAGGCGTATTGATCGCCGAAAGCGGAAGTCTGCGTCCAGCACCCTCTCCAAAATCATCAAATCCAGAGGGGGACACCAAAAATAGTGCTTTGAATAAATTGGGTTGAACAATAGCTAGGCGGATAGCAAAAGCGGCTGTTAGAGACGAGGCTACCACCGTCACCGGCTGGCGACAAGTTTGGATGATAAACTCTGCGATCGTGCTGAGATAATCCCTAATTTTATAATCCCGGACTGGATGAGCCGATTCTCCCCAGCCGATGAGATCGGGGGCTAAAATTTGGTAATTAGAGGCAAAAGCCGGGTAAACTTTAGACCATTCGTATGCAGACGCCCCACCACCAAAGTTATGCAGAAACAATAATGGGCGTATATCTTCAGTATCAGCGATCGCTCCGCCAACGCCTTGGGCGTTCGCCCAAGGTGCATTCGTTTGGGTATAGTAAACCATTGCCCCCAACGATGTATGGATGATTTTATGTCCAAAGCCAGGAGGTTGAAACTGAAGCATAAAATTAAAGAGTTTAGTTTAATGGCACTTTACCCGAAGGCAAAATTACGAAGTATAAAGTAAAGCTTACCGATAAATCTGGGAGTAAGTAAACTTTTTGTCTCCTAAGCTGTTCCATATTTAATTTACATACAGTCAAACTAATTCATAATTCATCCTTCCTTTTTATCGGCATCTCCTGTGATCTGAACAAGTTGATTAAGGTTATCACCACTGATGTGATAGGCTCCCCCAAAACCAACTACAAAACGACCTTCACTCGGAGTTAGCTGGAAAATCCGAAAGTCAGACAAGCCGCGCAAAACCTCGATAATTTCACCAAACCGCTCTTGAAATTGCTCAACAATTTGATTCCACTCATCAGTTTCACGCTCGATCAAAGTTGCCGTACAATCAAAACTCAGACGACGACGGGCAAAAATTAGATTACTCTTAGCTTCATCCTCGATAAACAAGACACTAACATGAGGATTGGCATAAATATTTTTCGTATGAGTCGAAAGACCACTGACGTAAATGTAGATATTCTTGGAATCATCCATTACAAAGGGAGCATAACTAGCATTGGGTATTGCTTGTGCGCTCACGGTGCTAATGATTACACTCTCAAATTCTTCAGGAAACTTTTCGTACTCAGCTTGAATGTTCTCAAGTTGACTCATAAGTAAATTACCGTTTGATTACCAACACCTAATTAAGTATCCTAACGTGATTCAGCATTATCCAAGTTATGAGTACCGGAGGATTTCCAGAAACAGACATTGGGCTAGACTGGAGAAAGTTATGAGGACGCAAATATGACTGACAAAAATCGTTCTCAATGGGACTTAGGCAGGTTTATCGAAACCCTGACTTATTTTGAGGTAATTCCTTTTCTTAACTGTCTACAGCAGTTAATCCAAGGTCGTCCTAAGGATAATCAAGATAGACCCAATGGAGGAAGAAACGTGGGTGTAATATTAGTAGCAGGTGCAACAGGTGGTGTAGGTAAACGAGTGGTCAGGCGATCGCTCGAACAGGGTTATAAAGTTCGCGCCCTAGTTCGAGACATTGACAAAGCGCGGTCAATTATTGGTAATGATATAGACTTAGTGGTTGCGGATATCACTCAACCAGAAACTTTAACTCCTTTAGTTATGGCTGATATCCAAGCTGTAGTTTGTTGCACAGCAGTGCGCGTGCAACCAGTTGAGGGAGACACAGCAGATAGAGCCAAATATTATCAAGGTGTTAAATTATACCAGCCAAAAATTGTTGGCGATACTCCAGAAAATGTCGAATATCAAGGTGTTAAAAACTTAGTCCAAGCCGCCGCAAAATATTTACCCCAAGCCAAGGAAAAACCGATATTTGATTTCACAAAGCCATCAGCAGAATTAAAGGATAACTGGGGAGCGCTGGATGATGTCGTCATGGGTGGCGTGAGTGCCAGTAATATCCAATTAGGGGAAAATACAGCTTTATTTGCTGGTAATGTCTCCACCGCTAACTCTGGCGGATTTGCTTCTATCAGAACCAAGAATTTTGATCCACCCTTCAACTTATCTGGTTATGAAGGTGTGAAATTGCGCGTCAAAGGTGACGGCCAGCGTTATAAAATCTTCCTACGGACAGATACAAAATGGGATGGCGTTGGCTACAGCTATTCTTTCGATACCGTAGCTAATACTTGGATAGATGTTCACATTCCCTTTGCAGATTTGGTTCCCGTCTTTCGGGCAAAACTTGTCAAAGATGCGCCGCCAATTGAACAGAATAGAGTTTGTTCATTCCAACTGATGTTGAGTAAATTTGAATATGATGGGGCTTTGAATCCCAAATTTTCCCCTGGTGGTTTTGCTTTGGAGTTGGAATCAATTAAAGCTTACGGCGGGACAAATTTACCACAATTTATCCTCGTCAGTTCAGCAGGTGTGACTCGTCCCGGACGCCCCGGCATTAATTTAGATGAAGAACCGCCAGCAGTGAAATTAAATGACCAATTGGGAGGAATTTTAACTTGGAAGTTGAAGGGAGAAGATAGTTTGAGAGAAAGCGGAATTCCTTATACGATTATTAGACCTTGTGCTTTAACTGAGGAAGCAGGGGGTAAGGAATTAATATTCGAGCAAGGCGATAATATTAAGGGCAAAATCAGCCGTGAGGATGTGGCAGAACTTTGCGTGCAAGCCCTAAAATTAGCGATCGCTTCTAATGTCACCTTTGAGGTAAAACAGGGAGATAATACTCTTAACTCTATCGATTGGCAGAAGCTATTTTCTCACTTAGAACAGGATAAATAAGTGAAGTGTCTACAGACTTATACTCTGTAGCCATACCAACACATACTGTCTAAATAGACTGCTATGAAAAAAATCCAAGTGCTAATACTTGCTGGGATTTTAGCAACAATTATCTGGGGTGGGTTATTTGCAAACACTGCTTCATCGCAGCAAGTGGAGTCCCGCATCAACAACCTGGAAGCGGACTTTAATCGTGTCGAGTCGCGGTTAAACCAGATAGAGTCTCAACTGGGTAAAGGCCGCCAGTCTCCATCCCCAAGAAGAACACTTACCCCACGACAGTTAACTGGTTCGAGAGGTAATTTATCACAGCAAGATCCGATGTTTGATCGGCTGGCAACTTTGGTGATTGAATTGAAGCAACAAGTTAACAAATTAGAGGAGCGGGTTTCTAAATTAGAAACTCGCTGAATATTTAAATTACCTGTCTATTTTTCAGCATCTTAATCTACCATCTACTTTTTTGCGGTAGCAAAACAACTCTGGTCAACCCTTAGATACCAGACGTTGCAAAATTAAATGATTACGTTCAGTTAATCTTGCTTCCCAGTTAGGTTCCACTACAATTGTGCTAATTTTTTCGACAACGATCGCAGGCCCATTAATACTATCTTCTGGTTGTAAATCTTCTCGCCGATAAACAGGAGTATTATGCCATCTATTATTACTAAACATTCTTACAATCTCAATAGATGTAGGAGGTTTATCTAAAGGGCGAGTACGAATAATTAAAGGTTCTTCCGGAGTCTCCATCTTCTGAATAACTTCTACTGAGGCGGATTCAACAATTAAGCTTTTCTCTAATTGAATGAAACCATAACGGGATTTATGTTCAGCCTCAAAGTCTTGCCGCATCACTGCTACTTCATCAGTTAAATCAACGGTCAATGTAGAGTTAGTTCCCTGATATTTTAAGTTAACTTTTTGGACTATTTCTACTTGACTAAGCACTTGATCTATTTCACTTCTAGCTTGAGTTTCTAAATATTCCATTAACTGGTGTAATTTAGGAATTAATGCTTGAGTCAGAGGCCGTTCTACTCCCCCTTCTCTAATTGCCCGGACATCAGCTAATCCCATTCCATAAGCAGAAAGAACACCAGCATAAGGATGTAGAAATATCTTTTTCATTCCCAAGGTGTCAGCAATTAAACAAGCAACTTGCCCACCTGCGCCACCAAAACAACAAAGCACATATTGGCTGACATCATAACCCCGTTGCAGGCTAATTTTTTTAATTGCGTTCGCCATATTTTCCACTGCGATCGCCATAAATCCAGCCGCTACTTGTTCGGGAGTAGAATCATTTAATGTAGCAGTTTGAATGTCTGCGGCTAATTGTGTAAATTGCTGAATGACAGTATCTTTATTTAAAGGTAAATTGCCATCCATTCCAAAAATTGAGGGAAAATATTGGGGGTGGATTTTGCCTAACATCACATTGGCATCAGTAACCGTTAATGGCCCCCCGCGTCGGTAACAAGCAGGGCCAGGATTTGAACCAGCAGATTTAGGGCCGACACGATAACTAGAACCATCAAAAAAGAGAATTGAACCGCCTCCAGCAGCAATGGTATTAATTGCTAATACAGGAACTCGCATCCGCGCCCCAGCAATTTCCGAATCTAGTTGTCGTTCATACTCTCCTTTAAAGTGGGCGACATCTGTACTTGTCCCTCCCATATCAAAGGTAATAACTAACTCAAAACCTGCCCTTTTACTAGTTTGAACTGCGCCGACAATACCGCCAGCCGGGCCACTCAAAATACTATCTTTGCCTTGAAATTGTTGGGCTGCAACTAAACCCCCGTCAGATTTCATGAACATTAATTTGACTCCAGGTAACTGACTCGCTACTTGATTGACATAGCGACGTAGAATCGGAGTTAAATAAGCATCGACTACTGTTGTATCCCCTCGACTAACTAATTTCATTAACGGACTAACTTGATGAGATACAGATATCTGCGTAAAGCCGATTTCTTGGGCAATTTTGGCTATTTGTTGTTCGTGGTAAGGATAGCGATCGCTGTGCATAAAAACAATAGCACAACTCTGAATTCCTGTGTTGTAAACTGCTTGCAAGTCGTTTTTAACTTGTTCAATATTTATCGGGATTAATTCATTTCCATGAGCATCATAACGTTCATCAATCTCAATTACTTGTTCATAAAGCATAGTTGGTAAAACGATATGACGGGCAAAGATGTTAGGACGGTTTTGGTAGCCAATTCGCAGCGCATCTTTAAAGCCTTTGGTAATCAGAAGAACGACGCGATCGCCTTTGCGTTCTAACAGCGCATTTGTTGCTACTGTTGTCCCCATTTTTACCACTTCTATCGCTTCAGTAGGAATCGGTTCGTTCCTGGAAATACCCATGATATCCCGTATACCTTGGATGGCTGCATCTTGATATTGTTCGGGATTTTCTGAAAGTAGTTTGTAGACTATAATCCATTGCTGATTAGGCAGAGTCACAATTAAAAAACGTTCAGGATATCTTGATAGTTTGTTTATAATGTCCTGATTATCAGTAACAGCAACAATATCTGTGAATGTACCACCCCTATCAGCAAAAACTTTCAACATTACTCTGTGTCCTGTATTGCGATCGTAGCCTATCGTGTAAGGGTGAAGCTCAACGGCGGCAGATCCCCTTTACATCACTATCGAGATTTCAGTTCCATCTGTTGCAGCAGAAAGTTAGGTATCTGCCATTCACTAACATCATTTCAAATTAAACAGAAACGGTTTGACAGATAAAATCATCCGAGCTAACTCAGTTTGATTGTGTTTGAGAAGATCGTGTCCCCATAAGTTATTCGTGTTATCGGAGCAATCTTTTGCAAGAGCTTCTCCGATCTTTTCAAAATTCCTCTTAATATCTTTTCTTAACCTCTCTGGTTCAGATAACACTCCAAGAACAAATACTCTATTTTCTAATTCATCTGGAATCTTATCCTTTACATAACTCAATCTATCTTCATTCCCATCAAAATCAATCAGCAAAGCAATCATTCTGTGTGGATATTGTCGCATTGTAGAGGCATAAGAATTCGTGAATTTCTCCACAACGTCTTTCCAACCACGAGCCGCTGGTAGGACTTGAATAGCGTGGCTATTGAGACTTATATCAAGAATAAATCCGTTCGCAATCTGGCGATTAGCATCATCTTCGGGCAACACAAGAATGTGCGGTTTATCCTTATTGCTGCTCATATTTCTATATCGCCACGAATCAAGGCATCTACAAGATCACCTTGAACAGACATATCACTGAGCAATCTGACTAAAGTTGGCTCTAAGTGGCTTTTTCGATCAAGTACAAAGGTATTTTCATTTGAAAACTTTCGGATTCCTTCCTCATTATGCGAAGTCATGAAAATTTGACCACTATTCTTAAATGAGCGTCGCAGTGATGTGACAAAATCTCCAGCTTCTGACAAGGAGAGATAGTTGTCAGGCTCATCCCAGAAGCAAAAAAGTGGTCCATAGAACTTGTTGGCAGCTAAGACGACAGCACAAAGAAAAAAGCATTTCTCACCGTCAGATAAGCTTTCAAAGTCAACACTCAGAGTCGCATTATTTGCTTCAAACCGAACGATCATGCTTTTAGAGTCTTTGCCGATTGGTTCATTCAAAAAATCCTGAATGTCAGGCATAACTTCTCCGAGATATTTATCAACCTCTGTGTAGGCGGCAGGATAGCGACTGAGTAACCCAGAAATCCACTCCCCAAAGTTTGAACCGTCTGGCTTTGGCTCCAAAGTTTCGCCGTTGGAGTCTCCAGTCATCAAGCTTGGGATCGGGGCTAAAATGATCATGCGAGCAAGCCAAGTCTTGAAAATACGAAGCGGATCTGTTTCTGATTGCTCCTGAATGACTGGAAGGGCAACAAGATGCCAATCTACCAGAAACTGAGCTTCACGATTTTGTGAGCTAGTGTGAAGAGTGACTTGAGCTTCTTTTCGAGAGTAAATTGGTTCTCCTGAAACTAACAGTTGCTCTTCAAAAACTCGCAGTTCTTTAAATTTTTCTGGCAAGTCAAACGCCAGGACATATTTATATAATTTCTCCTTAAGTAATACTTCTATTTCAATGCGGATCGGTACATCATATCTTCTCCGAGTAAAATCTTTCGGGCCAATAAGCTTAAGAGAGTCAAGTTCGCGCATTCTATTGATGCCTCGACTAATATTTTGAAGTACCTTTAATCCAGAGGCAATAGTTGATTTACCTGCACCATTTTTTCCAATAAAGAGAGCAGATGGCATCCCCTTTATGTTCAGTTCAAAGTTTTCTAGACATCTGAAGTTGTTTATATACAGTCTTTGGAGCATAGGAAAACGATTCCGAGGAGTGGAAAGTGAAAGAACCTTTTGATCTCCCTAAGTAGTGAATAAGCATTGCCAGGAACGTCTTGTGAATTTGGGTGCTTTGCTGATCGAGAGAGGGATTAGCTACATATTAGATTACATTTACTTTCATAACAAACGCTATCCTCAAGAAATGGGAGTTGTATCGCTCCCTTTTGCTTTCATCGGCGTGATGGGAAGTCGCGCCAAGATTGCTACCATCTTCGAGCAATTGCGACAAGCAGGCAAAAGTGAAAGCTGGCTATCTCGCCTCTATGCACCTGTAGGACTTCCCATCGTTAGCCAAACACCAGAAGTCCGAGCGCCGCAATTGTTTATGGTAATGAGTTGCGTAGTGATGATGGCATTGGGCAACGAATAGCTAAAGCGTTGCATCTATCAAATGTGAAATCTATTGCTGTCCACCAACTCACCCCAGGGTTGGTTAAAAATTTAACTACGTTAGATGATGTTGACAATTTACGTATTCTGCTGGTTTAGCGGAATTACAATTACAAATTCTGTACCTTGTCCAGGAGCAGAAATACATTGTAATTTTCCCTGATGTTTTTGAGTGATAATCTGATAACTAATAGATAAACCTAACCCCGTACCTTTCCCAACTGGTTTAGTAGTAAAGAATGGTTCAAACAACTGTTGTTGTACCTTTTCTGGAATGCCTAAACCATTATCAGCAATGCGAATAACTACTTGCTTTTCGCTGGTGAGTTGAGTATGAATCTGAATTTGTCCCCGTTTGCATAGCGTCTCCCCTACGAGAACTTCTGATGGTCGGAAGCTTCCGCTCAGACTTCTATCTTTGTCTTGTAAAAATGACGGATGACTAATGACTAATGACTCTTCAATTGCATCGATCGCATTTGCTATAAGATTCATAAATACCTGATTCAGTTGTCCAGCATAACATTCTACTAATGGTAGATCGCCGTACTTTTTGATGACCTCAATTGCTAGATAGTCAGATTTAGGCTTGAGGCGATGTTCCAGAATCATCAACGTACTATTGATACCCTCATGGATATTCACAGCTTTCATCTCTGCTTCATCTAAGCGAGAAAAGTTTCGTAGAGATAAGACTATTTCTATGATTCTTTCAGCACCAACTGTCATAGAAGTTAGCAAGTTTGGCAAGTCTGCTATCAGAAAATTTAAGTCGATGGCTTCTGTTTTTTCTTGAATTTTAGTTACTGGATTAGGATAGTTTTGCTGATATAATTGCAACAAACTAAGTAAATCTTGGATATATTGATTGGCAAAAGTGATATTGCCATAGATAAAATTAACCGGGTTGTTGATTTCGTGCGCTACACCTGCTACCAACTGCCCTAAGCCGGACATTTTTTCACTCTGCACTAGTTGAGATGCTAGATGCTTTGCCTCTTGGCGCAATTCTGCTTCAGAGTGTCGCAATATCTCTTCTGCTTGTTTGCGCTGGGTAATGTCGTGGAGAATGACGACATACTCCTGAAAATCCTGATGGGGTCGGTCTGAAATGGAAACTTCCAGGATTTTGTTTTTGCCGTTGCTAAGTAGGTTTTGTTCGCTGCGTTTTGTCCACTGGTCTGGATAGTAGACTAATGCAGTCAGCCATTTGTTGAGGTGATTTCCCAGTAACTCAGAAGGGTTGACACCAAAGAAAGATTCAGTGGCTGGATTAGCCTGCTGGATAATGCCTCGATCATCCACGACTAAAATACTATCCTGGGCGACAGTAAACAGGTGTTCGGCGGCTTCTCGTGCTTCTGCGATCGCCACTACTTGGGGTAAACTTGTCCAACAGGCGATCGCTACTCCCACAAATGCCACACTCATCAGTAGCACCACAAATAGATTTTCACCCGCCGCAGTTGCAACTTTGTTAAGTTTGACACCAAATAACCAGCCAATTCCCACTGCGCTGCACAGTAAAAAAATCAAGATGAACACCTGAAGAATTACTGAGTCTTTGATAATTACCACAGGGCGCGTGCGATATCGCCGCATCCACCAACTGCGATGGAATGGCGGGAAGGCCACGCGACGAATCACTGCATCTATTCCCATCACACCAATGGGAAATAATAGCCCAATTAGCAAGTTGAGCCAACCCCAAGCAAGTCCGCCCACCACCAGCACCACAACTTCTAACAGCAGAATGCCTAGAGATATGCGACCAAACAAAACTTCCGGGCGATCGCGCCGCAGCCAAAGCCCTAAATGGAATAACATAAAGGAGACAAACCACCCGATGTTACCAATAGCCACAATTCGCTCTACATCTCCCCAAATCAGATAGACCGAGCACAACACCAGTGTCAAGGTCAATGCTGGGACAAATACACCCCGGCGTGATACAACGGAAAATACTGGTGAAATGTGGTTATCTAAAGCCAGCTGATACAAAATTCGCGGGCAATTAGAAACGACCGTTGCCGAACCTAGTAGACAAGCAGCTACTAGCAAAAAGGAAACACTTACAGCAGCTGATTTTCCCCAAAAGGGCTGGGAAGCCGCCACAAGATTCAGAAAAGCATTGTCTTTGAGGTTTGAATCTGTTGCTAACCGCATCACTACCCAAGACCCCCCCAAAAAGATGGGTGGCATCATCCAAGCCGCAACATCTAGAAAACGCAGCGTCTGAGTGGGGTTGCGGCTATCGGCGACAAAGGAAGAAGCCGTTTCACAGCTGTAAGTTGCATAGGTGACGAAAAAGAACCACTTTGCCCAATCCACGAAGCCCAAAGATGACCAATTGCTAGGAAAAAACCCCGGACTAACATCAGAGAACGCTAACCAGCCAAGACCTTGCACACAGAAGGTGATTAGCAGTCCAAAGGCTGGAATTACAAAAAACAAATGTAAAATACTCAGGGCGCGAGTCCCACTAAACGCCACAATAAACGGCAATATTGTAAAGCCAATATCTAGGAATATTTCTGGACATGTAATACCCAACGCCTCCAAATTCACCTTAATTAAATCTCTGAGTACTATCGTATTAACTGCCAGGTAGGAAACCCAGTTGAGGAGGTATCCAATAGCGGCATAGCGAGCTAGTCCGGGGTAGTTTTGCAGCAGCTTGGTAGCATAGTTAGGTGTTCCTCCCGCCACATTTATAAAATGCATACCCAAGCGTTTTACCTGATAGTTAAGCAGCATTCCCAAAATTACCGCAGGTATCCAGACAAAAATAGCTTGGGAACCGAGAGCAGCATGAATTGCTGGAACCAATGCTGTCCAGGAAATATGAGCTGTCAAACCAAAGCCCCAACTTTCAACAGCACTCAGGCTTCTAGTCAAGCGAGGGTATGAAGATTCGCCGAAAGTGGCATCAGCAGTATGGGACATGATTGGCAGTGCTGGGTGGGATATTGTAATTAAGCTGTATTAGCTATAGTTCCCATCTCCTTAATGTTCTGAACAAAGACTTGATTGCATTAAAGGTTAGTAGAGATTGCCTGTACGGGACAGGTGGGGATACACTGTTCGCAGACGATACAGCGCGATCGCGTGAATGTCAACTTGTGTGTCTCTGGGTGAAGGGTGAGAGCTTCAGTAGGACAAACCCCAGTACACAAGCCACAGTGGACACACACATCCTCGTCGATTGCAATTTCGCCTAATGTATAAGAAACGTTAACATGGCGCGATCGCATCCACTCGATTGCTGCATCTAATTGATCGATATCTCCCGCTAGTTCTACTACCAGTTTGCCAATTTGATTTGGGGCAACTTGGGCGCGGATAATATTGGCGGCGACGTTGAACTCTTTGGCCAGTACGTAAGTTACTGGCATTTGCACGGCGCGTTTCGGGAAGGTGAGTGTTACTCGTTTTTTCACAGGTTTAGTAGAGGATTTTTTCTGTTGTAGCGTAATCTAAAATACATTTAATATCATGTGCGCTTGATTACTTATTAAACCCGAAGAACCCCAAAGAGCCAAAGCTATGCTTTGTCTCCCCTCCTCGCCGCCGGGGAGGGGATTAAGGGGTGGGGTGCAATGACTATGGGAATCACAACGAATTACCCGGACATGATATTAAACCCTTTAATTTACGATAAATCTTAGATTAACGCAAACCTAAAATTTCGGAAATCGCCGTTACAATATCCAGATAGAAGTTGCCTTTCACCGCCCGAAACAATTCAAATTTAGAGTCAGGGGCACCAAAAAACGGTCTGAGAAACCATCCTAACTGCATACCTACAAAAGCATAAAGCAATAGCCAGGATCTTAAAATAGTAGTGCGGGTTTTTTTGCCAACTTCATCTTGTTGAGAAAGTAGTTGCATTCCTTCATACAAAAATTTAACGCCAAAGATGCCTGTAATGCCAAAAATTAACACATTCAACAATTTAAAAAATTGATAAGAATCGGGTGTAGTGATCAGAAAAAATAGCGTAACTGGCGCCAAGCTAAATAAAAGGACACTAATCACTGATACAGATGTGAGCAACACAACAAAATGCTGTTGAATACTGCTCCGCGAACCAAACAAAACATTAAAAAAGAACAAAGTTGGAAAACAGATAATCAGTGTTAATAAATAAAATAGCGGAAGTTTAATAGCACCAGATAATGCTTGTGCCCAACTGTGAGATGCCCCAATAATTGCGCCATAGATGGCAAAGAAAATGGAACTAGTTACGAATAGAGAACTGATTTTATTTTGTAATCTTATTCCATGACGAATTTCTTCTAAGAAAGCTTGGCGATCGCGGAGTAAATTAACTAAAACACCAAACTGTTGAATTCCGTGATTTTGTTTTTTCAGCATAAATTTATATATGGGATATTTTGTTAAATTACTAATGACTAATTAACGGATTCCCAAAAGATAGCTAATAGATTTAATGACGCTTAAATAGAAATTGCCTTCTCTTTCGCGGAACAGTTCGAAGGCAGAACCAGGTGTACCAAAAAACGGTCTGAGAGTCCATCCTAACTGACTACCGACGAAAGCATAAAGAAATAGCCAAAATTGTAAAATCTTTTGGCGTGTCTTACTACCTTCATTATCTTGTTCTAAAACTAAACTCGTGGCGTGATATAAAGACGAGACACCAATAAATCCAGTCAATGCAAAGATAAAGACATTTAACAGAATTAAGAATTGGTAATTATTGGTGGTAATTAAGAAAAACAGTGTGATTGGTGCAAAGCTAAATAAAAGTACACTCGTGACTGAAACCGCAGTCAATACTAATGCTAAATGCTGTGCAAAAGTCCGCTTTGAACCAAAAATAATGTTAGCAAAAAACAACGTCGGGATACAAATCAGCAGTGTGATTAAATAAAGGGCTGGGAGTTTAATGGCGGAAGATATAGCTTGCATCCAACTATGGTATGCACCAATGATTCCGCCATAAGCCGCGAGAAATAAGGAACTGCAAACCAGCAGAGAAATGATTTTAGTTGGTAATCTTGTACCTTGGCGAACTTCCTCTAGAAAACTTGGGCGATCGCGCAGGAATCCAATCAATACTGCAAAGTATTTTATTCCTAAAGATTTCCGTTCAATCATGTTATCCTCATCCAGATATTATTCAAGTTTCATCTGAGTAATCACCGCCAGAACCATACTTCCAGGCATCAATCAAACGATGCCAATAATATTGTTGTTCATTTGGTTGATTCTTAATCCATATTTCTAACATTGGACTCAACCAAAACAAGGCAGTATATACACCTAAATTCCCGTAATGCACCAGCCAATCTAACAAACTTCCTAAACCTACTTGCGGAATTATCTTGGCAACTAATCCCGGATGAAATAAACCAGTTTTTAACAGTGTTTGCGTTAGTGCCGAAAACTGTACTATATCCTGTAAAAATGGTTTTAGCACTGGTGTACCCAACTGTTGCATTTCCTGAAATACCGCCGAGAGTAGTTGGTTAATTTGATCGGGCGCGATTTTCTGATTTACACCAACACTCATCGCCCTTTGAAACAACCAGGTAACAGTCAAACTTGGCTGATAGGGTTGCAGCAATGCGATCGCTTTTGCAGATAATTGTTCCGTTTCCAGCGCTTCGTAAATACCAAATGTTAAACGCTTCAGGTGACGCACCATTGCCCCAAAACCACCAAAACTCAAGGGAGATTGACTTCCACTGCTATCTCCCACTGTTAGAATGCGATTCCAAGGGGTTTTTAGTGGACTTTGGCGATAGGTGGGAAAGAAACCAAATAGCGCCCGTTGAAATTTCAGCTTGCTCAATTCCACTCCCTGATATTCTGGTAACAGACGCAGATATTCCTCAAACAGAGCTTCTAAATTCAAACGTTGCGGATCTGCATCCATGTAGGTAAATAAGTAAGTGGTTCTGCCATCCCTGGCTGGGAAGGCTTCCCAGAAATACTGACATTGATTCTGCAAAGATGTGAATGATAATAATAAATCCCCTGAGTTATTTTCTGGAAAACCTTGGGCGCAACTTCCTACAACTAAGCACAAAGCGTCTGGTTTTTTGCCTTGGCGTGCTTGTTGAGTGATGGGTGAAAGATGTCCCATCGCGTCGATTAATAACCGAGTTTTGAATTGGTTATTTACCATCACCCCATCTGGATGAACTACCGCTTCGGTAAAGGGTGTATTTTCTAATAACTTTCCACCAACGGCGAGAAATCGGGTTTTTAAAGTAGCCAGTAGATAAACTGGATCTACGCCGATATTCAAGACATCCTCTACCCAAACTTCCGTACCGCCATCAAAACTAACTCGTGCTGGGTTATATTGAGTAGCGATCGCACTTGCTAATTCCTCCTCTGTGAGCAAATTCAATTCCACAAACACATCTAATTCTTTGCGAGAAATATTCCATTCTTGTTCCCTCCCCCGCAAAATTCCCCGTTCCATCAACGCCACCCGCAGTCCCTTCACCGCCAAAGCGCAACCAATTAAAATGCCCAAGGTGCCACCGCAGATAATTACATCGAAGTCTACGACACCTAAAGGCTGTTGACTTTCTTTAACTAACGTTGGGATAGGTGCGGAGTTTTCGCGCAGAGATGTTAAGATGCGATCGCCTTGGCGCAACCCTGCAAAAACATCGCCTGGTAATTGGGAAAGAATTTCTTCAGTTAAAGACATTTTGGAAAAACTCAAGTCTACATTCCAAAACTACCTGATAATGAAGCAAGTAGATCATGGCCAATAAAACCTCACCCCTGCCTCCGGCTTCCCTCTCCGAACTCACGGAGAGGGATTGAGGGTGAGGTTTGATCTTATATTTAATTACGCCTACCTACTTATGAATTACGAATTACAAAAGTATGTTCACGACTAAACCTGTAGAACGTCTGTATACTTTTGAGGAATATCTCACCTACGATGATGGCACTGACAAGCGCTATGAACTTGAGGATGGGGTACTGTGAGAAATGCCTCCAGCCTCAGATTTGCATGAAGCAATCATTACTTTCTTGTTAATTCGCTTCTATCTGGAAATCCAACGACTAGGGTTAGACTAGCAAGTTCGCCCTAGCGGTACTGGCGTTCGTACCTCCGTCAAAAGAAATCGCAGGCAATAATTTATTACCTGCTTCAACTAGGGAAGCGATCGCAGGTAAGCCTGTAAATATCCCTTTCAACATAGTGATAGCTGTTTTTGCCGTTTTTTGCTTAGTCGATTCTTGGGGATTTTTACCCGCTTCGGCCAAAGTCTTCACCTGTTCTAACGCCTCAGCTTTCTCTTCATCTGGCAAATCTGCCGACTGTGAAATTGCCTCTTGCAACTGCGTCAACAATTCTTTGATTCCCGGTTTATCAGTTTGCGGCGATTCAGGTAACTGATTTATTTCAAGGGTTGGAACACATGGAGGGGAGCATCTCAGTTTTGTAAATTTATCCTAAATCGACCCCCCTTAATCCCCCCTTGTTAATAGGCTAAACAAGATTCCTGCTCCCTCTCCTTAGTAAGGAGAGGGTTGGGGTGAGGTTTTACAGACTTTCTACGAAAGTGAGATGCTCAAAAGGTCAACATCGAGCCTCAGAAGGTCAACATTGAGCCTCAAAAGGTCAACATCGAGCCTCAGAAGGTCAATATCGAGCCTCAGAAGGTCAACATTGAGCCTCAGAAGGTTAACATCGAGCCTCAGAAGGTCAACATCGAGCCTCAAAAGGTCAACATTGAGCCTCAGAAGGTGAACATCGAGCCTCGGAAGGTGAACATCGAGCCTCGGAAGGTGAACATCGAGCCTCGGAAGGTGAACATCGAGCCTCGGAAGGTTATTGTTAGAGGATGTTTGAAAAGTCGCAAAGTAAACTAGAAACCTCGCTTCCATTCCTCTCTCCAAAAGGTCGATAGGCTTTGAAACCCCCATTCCCTTGTAGGGAAGGGGGGCTAGGGGGGTTAGGTTCCTGATGCCTTTGATGTTACCCAGGGAGAGGAATGGAAACGGGGTTCTAAGAATTTTGCAAAGAACTTTATGTCCTTGGCTTACCTCACCCTCAATCCCTCTCCTTATAAAGGAGAGGGATCGTGAGACAGGATGAAGTTTTGCATCTTATATCATGTTCGCTTGATTGCTTATTAAACCCGAAGAACCCCCCACCCCGCCAAAGCTATGCTTTCTCTCCCCTCTCGAAGAGCGGGGAGCAGGGTGGATTAATTGTGTACAGAGAAAATTTGGAATCCCCGTAACCTCGTCAGTCTGCTAACAGGGTAACTCGATTCATGAACGGAAGAATAAGGGTTTCAATTTTTCTAGGATGACAATTAATCCACCCTGCCTCTCGAAGAGCGGGGAGGGGTTGGGGGTGGGGTTCTTTTATGATAATCTGGCGGACATGATATAAAAGGCTCCGCCTCCTGACTTGATAGGAGGCGGAGCCTTTTAACTTGCGGCAGAGCCAAAATATAGACTTAACGGCAAAAATCAGGTGATCCCATCCTCCTGCGACCTAAGTTGTGTCTCTGGCTGAGTTGAGCCAGCAGGCAAAACCCGATGTTCAGATCCCAAAGTTCCATCAGGAGAATTTGGAGGCTTTGAGCCACCCGATCGCTTCCGAGAAAATATAGCCTCAGCCAGAGTCTTGACTAAGATGTACAAAATTGGCACTAAGAACAAACTCAAGAACGTTGAAAGAATCAGCCCCCCAAAGAGCGCTGTTCCTAAAGACCAACGGCTGCTGGCTCCAGCCCCTTGAGAGATTACCAAGGGCAAAAATCCTAACAGCGCTGCAAAGGAAGTCATTAAGATCGGTCGCAGACGTTCTTGCCCCGCTTTCACCGCCGCCCGCGTGTAGCTCATGCCCTGCTCATGCAGCTGATTGGCAAATTCTACAACTAAAATCGCGTTCTTTGCAGCTAGACCAATCAAAGTCACCAAACCTACCTGGCAATAGATATCATCCACCACTTTCGGGAAGAGGCTACCTGCCATAAAAATATTGGAACGTAGCCAAATCGCCGTCATCGCTCCCAAAACTGCTAGAGGAACTGTCAGCAAAATAATGATCGGGTCAACATAGCTTTCATACTGAGCCGCCAGCACCAGAAAGACAATAACGAAGGCGAAGGCAAAAATCAACCCCGTAGATCCCCCAGATGTCTTCTCCTGGAGATAAGTCCCTGTCCATTCATAACCAAATCCTTGAGGTAAGACCTCTTTAGCTAGTTTCTCCATCGCTTGAATCGCCTGTCCAGAACTAGCACCGGGAGCAGGAGCGCCCTGAACTTTGATTGATCTGTACAAGTTATAATGCGAAATGGTTTTCGGCCCGACAAAGGGAGTAATCTTCACCAAATTGCTCAACGGAATCATCGCCCCACTTCCAGAGCGAACATACAGCTTGCCAATATCATCTGGATTAGAGCGGAAAACCCCATCTGCTTGGACATATACTCGATACTGTCGCTGTCCCTGCACAAAGTCATTCACATATTGCGACCCCAGGTAACTTTGCAACGCCCCAAAGATGTCGTTGAGTTCGACATTCAGAGATTTGGCTTGGTTACGATTTACCTGGATTTCAAACTGAGGTGTGTCTGCGGTGAACTGAGTGAAGACTCCTTGTAAAACAGGGTTTTTATTTGCCGCCGCAATGAACTTTCGAGCATTATCAACCAGGGTTTGAATCGGCGCATTTCCGGTTCGGTCTTGAATGATAAACTCAAAACCACCTGTAGAACTTAATCCTCTAACTGGCGGAGCATTGACAGCGATCGCTCTAGCATCTGTAATTGTAGAGAGCTTTTTGTTCATCCTCTGAAGTATTCCATACACAGACTCAGATTCTGTAAGTCTCTCTTTCCAGGGTTTCAGGTTAGCAAAGGCAATGCCTAAATTAGAAGCATTGCCATCGAAACCAAAGCCACTAATCATAAAACTAGCTCTAACTTCGGGAAGCGATGTTACTTCTTTAACAACCCGATTCATTACAGATTCGGTGTATTTCAAAGAAACCCCGTCAGGTCCTTGGACAACTACAAAGAAGTAACCCTGATCTTCCTCTGGAATAAATCCAGTCGGCACTGCTTTGTACATCAAACCCGTTGCTATTAAACCACAGATAAAAACCCCAATTACAATCGGCTTGACATGGGTAAGGTAGCTAACAAACCCGACATAGCGACGCGTAAACCAGCTAAATCCCCGATTAAACTGCGTAAAAAACCACCCCAAAGGACCCCGTGGAGTCTGAGCAGGGCGCATCAGGATGGCTGCCATACTCGGAGAGAAAGTTAAAGCATTGAAGGTCGAAATGGCAATAGAGCAAGCAACGGTTAAACCAAATTGTTTATAGACAATCCCAGTAGTGCCGGGAATGAATGTCACTGGAATGAATACCGCCATCAGTACAAGTGAAGTGGCAATGACTGCCCCAGTCAACTCTTTCATGGCTTCCATAGCTGCATCAAGGGGCTTCATGCCCTGCTCCAGTTTGACTGCAACTGCCTCCACCACAATAATGGCATCATCCACAACAAGACCGATCGCCAGCACGAAACCAAATAAGGTTAGTGTATTAATCTGAAATCCTAAAACCAACAGAGCCGCACACGTCCCAACCAGGGAAACGGGGATCGCTACAGTGGGAATGATCGTGGTACGCCAGTCTTGCAAAAAGACAAAAATTACCAAGACCACCAGGATAATCGCCTCAACCAGAGTTTGTAGAACTTCTTCTAAAGAAATTTCTACAAATGGAGTGGTATCAAATGCCAACTGGGCTTTTAGTCCAGGTGGAAAACTCTTCGCTAATATTGCGATCTGGTCTTCAACAGCATGGGCAACGTCCAGGGCATTACTACCCGGAAGTTGATATATCCCCAAACCCACGGCTGCCTTGGGATCACTTCCTGGTAGGGTGAATTTAGCATCAGCAAGATAGCTCTCTGCTCCCAGTTCAACTCGACCGATATCTCTGACCTTAACTAAGGTGCTATTAACGCTGCTATTAGTGTTACTATTAGTGGTGCCATTAGTGCTGCTATTAGTGCTGCTATTAGTCCCACCTTGACTCACCTTCAGCACCATGTCTTCAAATTCAGCCGCATCTTTAAAACGACTGCTTGCCCGTAAAGCAAATTCAAAGCTTTGATTATCTGGTGCTGGTTCCTTACCAATCGCCCCTGCACCCACCTGAATATTTTGTTCTTGCAGGGCAATTGTCACATCTTGAGGAGTTAGTTGATGTTGGGCAAGCTTGTTGGGATCAAGCCAAAGACGCATGGCATATTTGCGCTCCCCAAAAATCGTGGCTTTTCCTACACCAGGAAGCCGTTTGATCTGATCGAGAACAAACAGATCAACATAGTTACTGATAAAAATGTTGTCATACTCATTATTTTCTGAGTAAAACCCAAAGACGAGAAGAAGACTGCTCGATGCCGTTTCAACGGTGACACCTGTTCGTTGAACAGTATCTGGCAATTGAGGTGAAGCAAGTCCTTCTTTGTTTTGAACGTTTACTTGAGCAATATCGCTATTGATATCAGTTGGGAAAGAAACAGTTATATTGCTGGAACCATCATTACCCGTATTAGAAGATATATAAGATACATCTTTAACACCATTAATTTGTCGCTCAATAATATTGGTGACAGTGCTTTCTGTTGTTTGAGCATCCGCACCAGTATTGTTGGAGCTAACGGTGATTTGCACGGGGGCGAGGTCTGGTAGCTGAGAAATGGGAAGTATAGGAATACAGATGCTTCCCAGCAGCAAAATAATAAACGTGCAGACCGTCGTCAGGACTGGACGTCTGATGAAGGTATTGACAAACATAAATTAGGGAAAAGTTCAACACTAGTTAGTGAGACAGTAGCTTTTTATTAAAGCCGTCATAACACCCCATCCCTGGATAGGGTGAGCATATAAGGCATTGAGCGACGATTGTATCTATATATCTCCTAGAAAAGAGAACAACTTTAAGATACAGTGTATCGTGGGGCGCATAGGAACGTGGGGAAAAGAAAGCGACAGTTGTCTTCGAGACTCAGGGTAAAGTACCTGAAAGCCTGAATAGAGATGCCTTCTAGGTCTTTTGTGAACTGGCTGCACCTCTTTGGCAAAAACTGCTATTGTCTGCATTGGGTTAAATTAATTTCTTCGTCAGAATTTGCTGGTAGGCTTGGATTGTTTGCCTAGCGATCGCATCCCAGCTAAAATTTTCTAAAGCATATTTTTGGGCGTTTAATCCCCGTCGTTGGCGTTCTGCGGGGTTTTGCAAAGCTTCTTGCAGTAACTCTACCAGCGCTTGCACATCTGTTGCACCTACCCAACCCGACTCGCTATCACGCACCTGTTGACAAATATGCACTTGGTCAGAAATTACCACCGGTGTTCCTGCTACCATCGCTTCCGCCACAGCAATCCCAAAATTTTCATAGTAGGAAGGTAGGACAAATAAATCAGCAGCTTGTAGTAAACTAACTTTTAATTCACCAGTGACAAAGCCCGTAATTGTAGTGTGCGATCGCAGTGGTGAATTTTGAATTTGGGATATTATCTTTTTTTCGTAATCTGGATCTTGGGGATTTGTTCCAGCTAAGACAAAATGAAACTTATAACCAATCGCTAACAGCTTCTCTAGCGCCGGAATTAACAAATTTAACCCCTTTTTTGGGTCAATTCGTGACATAAACAGCACTAACGGTACATCCTTTGGTATTTCCAACTGACTACGTACATTTTTAATCGGGGATTGACGGGGGATTACACCCAAAGGAATTACCAAATCTGGCGTAGATACTCCAAATCGTTCTGATATTTTGGCTTCTTGAACACTGGTAAAATGAATTGCTGCCGCACCAGCTAAATTTTGACGTTCTATAATTGCGACATAAAGCTGTTTTAATTGCTTTTTCTTCTGTAAATCAGCCGGATCAAGAGTACCCAAAGGACGGAAAATATAAGGTAGCTTTTGCTGACGACACACAATAGCAGCAGCACTAATTATTGGGGAGAATAGAGCATGAATATGTGCTATGTCAAACTCGTGAGCATGACGTTTTAGCCAGTTTAATAAATCTAGGGAAAATTTGTAGCGACGAAATGGGGCACAACGAAAGTAAATTATTTCATAGCCATCTTGTTTAATTGGTCGATTTAAAGGAACATCCAGAGGTGTTTGACCATTATCGCCATTACTATCAGTTGTGAGAATTGTCACTTCTACTCCCTCTTTTACCAACGCTGGAGCTAATCCTAGTACCATTTGACTTGGACCGCCATATATTAGAGAAATTGAGGGAACAATTTGTAATATTTTCATTTTTTTGTCTTTTGTCCTTTGTGGTTTTTCATTAGTCATTTGTCCTTTGTGAATAACTCATGACCAATGACCAATGACTAATGACTATTAACCAATTCTTGATAAAACTCTAATTGCTGTTTAGCCAAAGCTTTATTTGTATATTTAATCATTGCTTTTTGATAACCCATTTCACCGAGAGTATGAGCAAAAGAGGGTTTATCCATTAATTGAACTAAGCAATTAGCAAGGGCTTGAGCATCACCTTCAGGAAATACTAAACCAGTATCACCAATTACATAGGGAATTTCACCAGAATCAGAACCAATTACAGGTACTTGGCAAGCCATTGCCTCAATTAGCACATGACCAAATTGTTCTTTCCAGCCAAGAGCAGTTAAGGTTTTAAACTTGTCAGTTGTTTCTGAAGCCAGGACTAAAGTACTCATTAAATTGATATAGTTTGGAACCTCGTCATGAGGTACACTTTCTATCAAAATTAACCGTTCTTTAATATTGTTTTCTGCCGCTATTTTAATTAATTCACTTTGTAATTCTCCCCGTCCGAGTAGGAGTAATTTCCAAGGTTTATTTTTCAAAGTTATTAAGGCTTGTAAAAGTGTTAATAAACCCTTTTCTTGCACAAAACGCCCAACAAAGCCTACCACGAAATCTCCTTTTTCAATGCCCAATTTAGCTGCTAACTCTGGTTGAGCTTTGGGAGTAAATAGACTTTCATCTACGCCCAGTTGTGGCATAACTTTAATTGAGCCTTGATATCCCCGTTGTCGCAAAACTTCTGCTCCATCCTGATTCCCAGAAATAATACCGTGGCTGTGGTTGAGGTTATATTTTTCTAACAAAGAAACTGGTAGCTTCAGGCTGTATGGTAGATTCCACCAAGTAAAAAATACATTTTTGGCCTTGAGTCCTAAAAGTTTATTTAAGACAATCATTTGAGCATAAGCCAATGCTCTAGACCCTTGTTCTACCTGGATGATTTGGGGACGAAATTGTTTTAACAAAGATATCAAATCAGCGCCAAATGTCAGGAGTCCCTGATGATTTTGACTAAAATTAGAAACTGGAACTATTTTAAATTTGCCTTCATCGCGGTATTGAGTTTCAATAATTCTGTTTTGCACTCCACCTGGTTTCCAGCGCTTTGGCACTACAACTGTCACCTCAATGTCGGGTTCTAGTTGAGATAAAGCGCGTAATTTTTCACAGTTGAGGTCTACGATATAAGTGTGACTAGCAACTAAGATTTTCATTTAGTAATCCGATTTGATTTATGAAATTATTTGCGTAGGCTGGGAGTGGGGAGTAGGGAAGAAGCCTCTTTGAGTTGTACTGAGTTTTTTCAAAAATCAAATATGAGTCCTATTGGTATTTATTAATTGTTATTCACTAATTCCCAATGCCCCATGCCCAATGCCCCATGCCCAATGCCCCATGCCCAATGCCCAATAGCTAAACTTGTTCATCCAATCGACTGTAAATTTGACCATCGTCCCATATTGATTGAATGACACTACCCAAGGCTTTGAAAAAACCCAAAATGTAGAAAATACCGCGAGTGGCAACTTTGATAGGGGAACCGCTTTTATGGCAAGGTGGGCGTCCCAGTACGTGACAGTCAAATAAACGGGCGTATAGGCGTAAAGCTTGAGTCGGAGTGAGGTTTTTCAGCCCCAGTAAAAAATGGTTGTGGTAGAAGGTGAGTTGATATTTTAGCGATCGCATACTAATATCATGACAACCCCCTGTTTCTTCGCCTAAATGTACCAAATGGGCTTCTGGGTCGTACCAAATCTTATATCCCGTCTGCCGCAGTTGCAAACAAAAGTCTGACTCTTCCCGCACTGCACTACCGCCAAACCTCTCATCAAACCTCAGTCCGTACTTAGTAAAAATTTCGCGGCGAAAAGACATATTACAACCCCTCGCTGTCAGTACTTGCTGGGGTTTAATCGTATGCACTAAATCAATATAATACCAAGCAATTCCTGGGTCCATAGCTTGGGGAGGCAGATATTCAATCTCTAAATCTCCTCCAGAATCACCCAATTTCATTCTGTCAAATACCCGTCCGGCCACAGCCCCCACCTCTGGGTTTTGCAAATAATTTTTCGCATGGGCTGCTAACAATCCTGGGGTTAGCTGAACATCATCATCAATAAATAATATTATTTCACCAGATGACCGCCGGACAGCATAATTCCGCGCCCCTGGCAAACTTGCCCAATCTAAGCGCAACCATTTAATTTTACCTGCCTCCGCCATCTCTTCCAGGTAGGCTTTAATTTCTGGTTGGTGTTTTAGGGTTTGGTCTACCACCAAAACTTCAAAATTTGGATAGTCCTGTTTTAGGATATCCACAATGCTATCCCGTAGCGGTTCCTCTCGCCCATAGGTTGGTATAACTACAGAAATTAAAGGGTAATTAGCCATAATTTTTTTATACTACATTATCTAAAGGTAATTGAATTTTTGTTAATCATGCCAAACACTAATTTTACTTATTCATGACTGTTCCAAGCATTTGCATAACGAATCGCTCTATTTTAATAAATGAGAATACATAAATTGTCAGTAAAATACTCACTATCATTAAAGAAACTCCGATCTTCAAATAGTTATTTATCTGAATCAGATAATTTAATTTAGGTAATAAAACAAAATACAAAGGTTGATGAATTAGATAAATTTGATAAGAATAAATTCCTAATATACTAAGAAAGCTTAGTGCCCGTCCAATTTTAGCTATTTTATCGAGACTGGATAATAATGCTTGAATACTCAAAAAAAATAAAGGAGTAAACAGTATGTCTATACCTAACATATATATATATTTTATTTTAAAAATAGTTAAGAAAATAAAAATAATAAATCCCACACTAAAAAGAATATTTGCAACCATAAAATCTATTTTTCTAAAACTTTGATGCTCTGCATAGATAAATCCCCAATAAATTCCCAGCGAAAACTGAAATAAATAACTTCCTATAAAATTATCTTGTAAGAAAAATAAATAATTATTCGGATCATTACCTATTAAAAAATAAAAAGCTAAAAGCTTCGTTATTATTGCTCCTATAAGTCCTAAAACTAATATTTTTATCGGCTTATTTTTACAAAATAAAAATATCACTGGTGTAAGTAAATAAGCCTCTAAAATTACTGTAAAAAACCAAAAACCAGGGTTTATTGATTGGAACCTTATCCCGGCTATACCTATAAATGATAAGAGAAAGTTTAGATTTAAATTAATCTTAAGATTAGCAAAAAAGTAAAGTAAGCAACTTAATCCCACAGCTAGTATATAAGCAGGATAAATTCTATACAAACGTTTTATCAGCCATGATTTCCAGTTAATTTCAACCTGCTCTATCTGTTTTTTTTGTAATTTAGATATGAGAGCATAACTTGTGTTGAAACCAGCCATTAAAAAGAATATATCTACAGCAGCATATCCGAGCTTTGCTCCATTCTTATCTAAAATTGAAATTAGTTGCGATCGGTCGGGATAATTTTGAAAAAAGTGAAATATGACAATTGCTAAAATTGCTAATCCTTTTGTCTGATCAATCCAATTAAATCTAGTTTTGCGTGTTTGACTGTGAGTATTCATATATCTGATATCTCAGAGTTTATATTCAGCTTGATATCCAGTAATTCGACCTTTAGGGGCTGATTATTCGCTTGATAGCTAGAAAGATACCAGACTTAGCCACTAAGAGAATTTAGCAACCCTTGGTTAAGCTTAATACACGAGCAAGCTTCTGTCCACCGACAGCGTACTGAAGTATTTTCACTATGTCCCGTCAGTATAACCTTGCTTCTGCTGCGTAGAGATTATCAAATAACTTATTTTGTTTTTCAGCGTCGTGGACATTAATCGCTTGTGCTAAAGCTCCAGCACTGAGAGACTCGTAATGTTCCTGTTTATCACTTCTATCTAAAAATTCTTGTATTTGTTGTAATGCCTGCTCTGCTAAATCATCGTAGGTATGATTGACAATTTCCCAATATTTTTCAGTTTTAGTTTGTTCACCATTTAGCCAATTACCCCAATGTCTGAGTTTATCCAGTGGTAATTCTAAAACATATCCATTTTCACCATGACGAACAATTTCTGGCAAAGCACATACATTGGTTGTAATTGCCGGAGTCGCAACAGAAAAACCTTCAATAATGCTATAACCATAGGTATCCATCAATGATGGCATCAGTTGAAAATGACTTTGTGATAGTAATTCGATAACTTTTGTATTCGGAATTGTGTTATGCCAAACGACATTATCTAAATCGAGTAACTTGAAATCTTCTGCATATCTATTACGATCAGGAAAATCAGTAGGTACGCCCAAACCACACCATAGTTCAGATACTATATGTATAGTAATCGGCAAACCTAAATTTGCTGCTTTCTTGGCTAGTCTTAAAGCCACAACTCCGCCTTTTCTGGCAATGTGGTTGCCGATAAAAATAAGTTGAAGATTTTGCTGACTTTGATAAGACTTATGCTGGTTAAGCCTGACAGGAAAATTTGGATGTATAACATCTACTTTATCGATTATTTTTGATGCTCCATCCCATTCTTTTACCCAGTTCATTAATCGAAATCTAGCATAATCAGATATGGCAATAATTTTTTTGCAGTTTTCTAATGCTAAACGATTATTGAGAAATTTATAAGTGAATTCTTCTAGTTTGGTTTGGGGATCTCTATACAAAAATCGATGATCTTCAAAAGTTACAAACCAAGGTTTATTAGTATAGATAATTCTATTAAAAGTATGAATTACCTGGTATCCGCCCCATACAGGTCGCCAAGGCATAAAGCTTCCTAAAGGATACCAAACTTTATCTATAGGATATTTGCCTGCGAGAAAAGTTTTAGAACGAATGAGAGTATGTTGAGAATTACGAGGAAGATTAGGAACGCTGAGATGTTGTTGACCACCTATAATAACTTTCACCATTTTTATCCTAATTAAAATTTTGTTTTGAATCGTTTATTTGGAATTTGTGGTTGAGATTCAGTATCTTTTCTCTCTTGTTTATCTAGTTCTGGCAATTTAAAAAGAACTCCCGCATAAAACCAGTAATAGACAGCAACTGGATCAACATCTAGAGGATAGTAGTAAGTGTTGTAGCTAATAAATAATATAAACACCCACAAAGCTGCTCCGTAACTGCGGAAATTACGGTTCTTTATCGAGCGATAGGTTTTAAAGCCAATAATTGTTAAACTTGTTACCAGACCCAGAAACGCTAGTACTCCAATAATTCCAACTTCATAAAGTACTTTGGGGTAGTAGGTTTCCACAAGCTTAGTTTGACCCAATGCACGGGCAGAGTTGGTTGCTCGACCTAAGCCACTTCCCAATGGGCCGTCTACGTTTTTCCAATTCTCTTCAAATTGCTGGATGATAAAATCTTGAGGTGGTGAAGCGTCCCAGCGACCGGTAAAACTCTCGGTTCTCTCTTGCACCAGAGCTGGGTTAGTCACCATCGCAATTCCCAAAATCAAGGCAAGCCCCACTCCTATGGGGATAAATCGTTTCAGGTTGGCAATTTGTCCAGTGATTAATAGCAAAATCCCGAAGCAGATTGGTACTAAAGCTAAGGCGATTCTCTGTCCAGAGATTACAGCATTAAGAAAGACTGTCACTAAAGAACCTAAACCTACCAGCCGCCATATTGCGGAGGGATCGGTGAAGCCGGTGGCAAAGGTAAAAAAGGTGCTGGCAATTAAGAACCATGCCCACTGCCAAGGAGCTACAAATGTCCCTGGTAGACGAATAACCCCTTCATCGGGACTATATACTAGCGCTCCACCAATATAACACCTGGCATCGAGTGTTGCTCTAAATAAGGCATCACCTTCAAGACCTCTAGTACCTTGACATACACCAGTTAGTAGTAACAGGTATTGAAGAAATCCCAGCACACAGCAAATTAGTATGAGAACAATCTGGAGACGTGATAAAAATAGAAAATCCCGCTTATCCCGAATTAAATAGTAAGCACAACCAATCAGGGGGACATAGCCTAACAATACTTTCAGTCCTAGAATTCCCATGCCTAATGGTATTTCTTTCTCTGCTTTTTCCAATAGCCCCACACTAGGCGGGTTAAACTGCTGTCCACCATTGATAAACAACAGTGTTAGCAGACTGCAACCCAAAACAATATAAAGTGGAATTTTAATGCCTTGGGGAATAATTAGGGGTAGCCCCTGTTTCCGGCAAGTCTGCCAAAGTCCAATTAGGGCTGGGATGTAAAAAGCATCTTTAGCTAATTGGAGTATGGGACTATTGCCCAAGTAGTAAGTAATAGTACCCCCAAGAGGTACATAAATGATGAAGGCATATAGCGCTTGGCGCGGGTATTTGTAGGAAAGGGACATGATGATTATCCCTAAGACACCAGGAATTGCTGCTTTAATTCCAGCTACGAAAAAAAGCAGAATGCCAATGAAGACACCACCAAAGGTGGCGGTGGTGAGTAAGCTAGTGAGTTCTTTACGTGCTTGGGCTGCTTTGCGCTTTTGGGCTAACTGTTCTTTGAGGCTAGGGGTAGAAGTTTCTTTTTTAGCCTGTTTTTTCGAGTTTTTAGATTGCTGAGATTTTGACTTGAATTTTGGCATAGTGGTGCTGTAGCCTATCAGCATCAGAGAATCTATTATAGTTGACAAATTTCTTTGGATTGCTGTAACTCGTACAATCCGAATTCATCTCTAACTGATTGATTTAATAATTTGCGATTAAAAATGCTAAATCTTAATCTTTTTGAATTATCAAAAAGATTCTCTCCTGTTTCCAAAATATAAATTAGCCAGATATGATCTAACAATGCAAATACAAATGTCATAACTAGGTAGGCGTAATTAAATATAAGATCAAACCTCACCCTTAATCCCTCTCCTTAGTAAGGAGAGGGAAGCCGGAGGCAAAACCTCACCCTCAATCCCTCTCCTTACTAAGGAGAGGGAAGCCGGAGGCAGGGTGAGGTTTTATATTTAATTTGACCCACTTATAGCTTTTCCTAATCAAATGAGGTAGATCATAGCCCCCTCATCGCTAGCGATGAGGGGGTTGGGGGTGGGGTTCTTTTATTATGGGTAATCTGGCGGACATGATATCACTGCTTCTACAAATAACCAGCCTTGGTTATCTGTAGAAGTTATGAGGAAAAATTGGTGCTTGTTAAAAGCTGAGATAATAGCTAATTTAGTCCATCAGATGTTGCTGGACTTGGGAAACTAATTCATTTGTCCAGTGGTTGGCGAGTTCGGCATTGGCAGCTTCCACCATAACCCTGATCACTGGTTCTGTGCCAGAGGCACGAACCAAAATTCTGCCGGAATCACCCATTGCAGCTTCAGCAAGAGTGATCGCTTGTTGTAGAGGTTGGCAATCTTGCCATCCTAAACGGCGATCGCGATCGATGACTCGCACGTTCTGCAACAATTGCGGATAGGTCTGGAAGCTTTGATCTACTAATTCTGCTAGGGAAACACCCGCCTCTTTCACCAAAGCTGCTATATGTAATGCTGTTAACAAGCCATCTCCAGTCACAGCATAATGACGGCAAAGAATATGACCTGATTGTTCACCGCCTAGCATTGCCCCAGTCCGGAACATTTCGGCTTGCACGTATTGGTCGCCGACTGCGGTGCGAATTAAGTTACCACCCTGTTGCTGCCAAGCTTTCTCAAAGCCTAAGTTGGCCATGACAGTAGATACAATCAGGTTGTCTGGCAGTTGTTGCTTTTGTTGTAAGTGGCGTCCCCAGAGATAGAGAATGTAATCGCCGTTAACTTGCCTTCCTGTATTGTCTACTGCTAAGACGCGATCGGCATCGCCATCAAAGGCAAAGCCAATGTCGGCGTTGTGTTCTTGTACTGTTGCTGCAAGAATATCTAGGTGTGTGGAACCGCAATTAACATTAATGCGATCGCCATCTGGTTCGTTATGCAAGCAGATTACCTCTGCCCCCATTTCTGTAAATACTGATGGTGCTAACCCGACTGCTGCTCCCCACGCCAAGTCTAAAACAATCTTCATTCCCTGAAGATTTAGGGCACTGTTCAAGGGTTTTTTTAACGCCGAGCTATAATCCCCCACTAACTCCAAACGTGAGTAATGCCGTCCGCAATTACTGACTCTAGTAATAGGTGATATCTTGCCACGCAGTCCGGCTTCTATTTCTGCCTGCAATATTTGCGGTAACTTCCCACCATCGGCATCAAAAATCTTAATACCATTATCCTCTGGGGGATTATGGCTGGCAGAAATCATCACTCCGCCGATGGCTTCACTGATGCTGGTGAGATAGGCTACGCCAGGTGTGGGACATAATCCTAAATACCAGACCTCTAACCCTGCTGCTATTAACCCTGCACTCAATGCCATTGCCAACATATCGCTGGAGTTTCTAGAGTCCTGTCCGAGAATGACTGGACCTACTTGAGTAGCATGGTTACGTAAAACAATACCCGTCCAAAAACCAACTTGTAATGCTAGGGGCGCACTTAGTAATTCTCCCACTCGTCCGCGAATTCCATCTGTGCCAAATAAGGGATTTGCTGGTAGCGGGATTAAATTCAGTGCAAAACTGCTTTCAATCCCTTTGCCCAATCCCTCAACTTCGGAAGCAGAACCTCCAGGAATGTCCGATGTCCGAGTTATAGATGAAACCATATCTTTAAATACTCCACACAATCACACTGAAAAATAGCACTTAAGACTTTAGCAATTTTGACATGCTTTTTCTCTTTATAAATTCATTCTAGATTAGGCTAGTTTTACGTAATAATACTTAATTACTGCCTCTTGAATTGTAAGTTTTCCATGAAGTAAGTGTTGGTTTTTACACGATCAGTAAAGTCTCCACATCTTAGCTAATTATTTTTTATAATAATGCCCTCAACTTTAGTCTTAATTTTTATCTGTATTAGTTCACACTTTGCAATGCTACTAACAAAGAATAAAATGTAATAAATATTACCCTGGTTTGATCACAAGTGTTTTTCAAGAAAGCTGAGAATGAAAGTAAAATTCAGCTAATAACAACAAAAAACCGAAACCCCAAAATGTAAAGTTCTATTTCTTAGCCATTTCGCTGTGTAAAAAACTACAAAAATATTGCAGCTTAAAAAATTTTAATATAAATTCTCATCAAATAGTTTTAAGGTAACGTTTTAATGGCTTTTTTAGCCGTTAGTGAATCAAAACTTCGGCAGTTGACTTTTTAAAGTTGAGAAATTTAGCATGAGCAGCAATTTAGCAACCAAATTACGTGTAGGCACTAAAAAAGCCCACACAATGGCAGAGAATGTAGGTTTTGTCAAATGCTTTTTAAGAGGAGTAGTCGAAAAAAACTCTTACCGCAAATTAGTTGCTAACTTCTACTTCGTCTACTCGGCGATGGAAGAGGAAATGGAAAAGCATCGCCAGCACCCAATAGTTTCTAAAATTAACTTTCCCCAGTTAAACCGCAAGTATACCCTAGAACAAGACTTGGGTTATTACTTTGGTGTCAACTGGAGAGAGCAAATCAAACTATCTCCCGCAGGTGAAGCTTATGTAAAGCGCATCCGAGAAATATCTGAAACAGAACCAGAACTGTTAATCGCCCATTCTTACACCCGTTACCTGGGTGACTTATCCGGGGGACAAATTCTCAAAAATATTGCTGTTACAGCAATGAATTTGTCTGATGGGCAAGGAACAGCTTTTTATGAGTTTCCAGAGATTCCTGATGAGAAGGCATTCAAAGCGAAATATCGTCAAACTTTGGATGAATTACCCCTTGACGATGCTACAACCGATCGCATAGTTGATGAGGCTAACGCCGCCTTTGGTACGAACATGAAGATGTTCCAGGAATTGGAAGGCAATTTAATTAAGGCGATCGGTGTAATGCTTTTCAACAGCCTCACACGGCGTCGTACACGCGGTAGTACTGAACTCGCCACTGCTGAGTAACTGTGTTGAGATTGCGGAGTTTAGTGTGTGGAGTCATAAGTCCAGACAGCCTGATGAAGGATAATTCATATGTGTTTCTGGGGAAAGAGTGATGCCTACGGTTCTTGCTAGCCTACGCTAAAAACGCTCAAAAGAAAATATTTAGGGGCAATATCCTTGGGACTGCTTTTGATTTGTGAAAGCAAGCATGGGGAGATTGCCCCTCAATTATTTTAAGGCTCCTACTTCCCCACTGCTGACTCCATTGACCCTGGCTTGACCGCATTGGGTGTTAGGGATTGTGGGATTGGGGCGATCGCCCTTAGAGTAAATGGGTGAAAAGTAACTTATGTCTACTATTGACTATTAGTACCAAAAAAGGTACAAGAGTAATGTGATGTCAAATTTATCTAATTAAACATAGCTCTGTAAAGCTACAATATGTGCTTTTGCAGGTTTATGTATTTTTAGAGAAATTTGATATAAATGGAAGAAAAACGAATTCCTGCACAGTTCTATCAAAACGAAAATAGTACAGAACCTGTTCGTGATTGGTTAAAGGACTTAGACAAAGAAGATCGAAAATTAATTGGTGCCGATATTAAAACAGTAGAGATTGGATGGCCAATTGGGATGCCAACTTGCCGTCCAATGGGTAAAGGGCTATTTGAGGTACGTACAAATTTACCTCAAGGTCGAAAACCTCGTGTGTTGTTTTGCATTTATGACGAAAAAATGATTCTTCTCAATGGGTTTATCAAAAAAACTCAGAAAACTCCACAAAAAGAATTGGAGTTAGCCTTAGAACGCAAGCAAAAAGTGGAGGCGCAAAGATGAACAAAAATCCATATGTTGGTTCGTCTCTTGATGACCTTCTTGAAGAAGAAGGGACACTTGAAGAAATTAACCTGATTGCTGCTAAACGTGTTATGGCATGGCAGATTAGCAAAGCAATGGAAGAAAAAAAGTTGAATAAGGCAGCAATGGCAAAAGAGATGAAAACTAGCAGATCGTCTCTTGATCGGCTGTTAGACCCCAATAACTCATCTGTATCCTTAGACACCATTGCTCGTGCTGCCAGAGTGGTTGGTAAACGGATACGTTTGGAATTGGTGGATGCAATGTAGGCATAATTCAGCATCACCTATCTTCCTAACCCATCTCATCAGAGATGGGTTAAATTTTGCCCGTCCTCTCTTCTCCACAGTCGCCCTTCACTAACCTCGGTCAAGCAAATTCTGACTAATTGGGGTCAAAAACATTGTAGGCTGTGGATCACGGGGCGAGATGAACAGTGATTCTGAAAGTCACGCTAAGGACTTATTAAGCCGCTTTCAACCCAAGTGATCGGCAGGTTTTAAACTGTATCAATTGAAGTCCCTGAAATTTAAGGGCTTCAAACCCCTGTTGTACCGTATTAAAATTGCTGTAACAAATAGCCTATTGCTGTGGCCCTACGCCGCGAGTCTATTTACCTGAAAATAGCTGTAAAATAACTAAGTCAATCTTCAAACCAAGCTTAATCTCAGTATTTAAGTTTGTAACCAGTGAAACTTTCCATACTGAGGAAATCAGGCAAAAATATGGCTACGAAAATTCCTGTCACAGTGATCACAGGCTTCTTAGGTAGTGGAAAAACCAGCCTAATTCGCCACCTGCTACAAAACAACCAAGGACGCCGCATTGCCGTTTTAGTCAATGAATTTGGCGAACTCGGTATTGATGGCGAATTGTTAAAATCCTGTCAAGTTTGCCCGGAAGATGGTGAGGGCGACACTAATATCTTTGAATTAACAAACGGCTGCTTATGCTGCACCGTGCAGGAAGAATTTTACCCGATGATGCAAGAGTTAATCAAGCGGCGAGATAGCATCGACTGCATTTTGATTGAAACCTCTGGTTTAGCCTTACCAAAACCGTTAATAAAGGCTTTTCGCTGGCAGGAAATTCGGAATGCGGCCACTGTGGATGCAGTGATTACTGTGGTAGATTGTGCGGCGGTAGCGGCGGGGACATTTGCTAGTGATCCAGAAGCGATCGCAGCCCAACGACAAGCAGATGATAGTCTAGAACACGAAACACCTTTACAAGAACTGTTTGAAGATCAACTTGCTTGTGCAGACTTGGTGGTGTTGAATAAAATTGACTTGGTAGATGCCGAGACAAAAGCCAGAGTTGAGGAATTAATTAAGCAAGAGTTGCCCAGAGTGGTGAAGATTGTCGAGAGCGATCGTTCTCAACTTGATGCTTCTATATTATTAGGATTCCAAGCCGCAGTCGAAGATAACTTAGATTCTCGTCCTAGTCATCACGATACTGAAGAAGACCACAATCACGACGAAGAAATTACCTCAGCTAATTTAATTTTGGATCGTGCCTTTGATCCAGAAAAGCTGCAACAGAAGTTGCAAACATTGGCACAACAACAAGAAATTTACCGGATTAAAGGCTTTGTGGCAGTGCCAAATAAATCGATGCGCTTAGTGATGCAGGGCGTAGGAACCCGATTTGATAAATTTTACGATCGCCCCTGGAAACCAGAAGAGGCCAGACAAACACGTTTAGTTTTCATCGGTCGTGATTTGAAGTCTTCAGAAATCGAATCACAACTTGTAGCTTTATAAGTTAGAAGTTAGGAGTTAGAGACGCGATTAATCGCGTCTGTACAGGAGTTAGGAATAACTACTTAATTGGAAAACTAAAAAACAATACTAATAACTTAAAATTCCTAATTTCTTACTCTTAATTGCTAACTTCTCCGTTTTAATTCATAACTTATCACTCCTCACTCTTCACTTTCTAAAAATATGACAATTTCTCAACTATTTAACGTTGCCAATCTTTTCGTTTTGCCCTTTTGGACATTGATGATTTTATTGCCCAATTGGAAAGTCACACGGCAGATAATGTCATCATATCTACCTTTTGTGCTATTAGCTGGGGCGTATTTATATTTGTTTATCAACAGCATTACGCCAGAAAATGCCAAAGCTTTATCGAATCCCCAATTAGCTGATATCGCGCGGTTTTTTGCAGATGAAACAGCTGCTGCAACCGGTTGGATTCATTTCTTAGTGATGGATTTATTCGTCGGTCGCTGGATTTATTGGGAAGGACAGAAAACGGGTATTTGGACAATTCACTCTCTGGCTTTATCTTTATTTGCTGGTCCTTTGGGATTACTGTCTCACATCTTGACTGACTGGATTGCTAAGACATTTTTTCCGAAGTTTCAGCAGGATGAAACGGCGACAGTAGGAGAAAAAGCTGCGTCATGATCTGGTATATATAGGACTCGTATTTGATTTTTGAAAAAACCCAGTGTCAACTTAAGCTCCAGCGAATGAAATAGAGCCTCCGGCACGCTGAAGCGAACGCGGCTACACAAACGAAGTCCGCCTGCGCGGACTAAGGGAAACAAGGGGATTTTGCGCCTTGTCTGAAACCCACGGAGGTGGGTTTTGTTTGTGTAGACGCGGTTTCTAACCGCCCTTTTAACGTTAAGTTGACACTATTACGAATTACCTAATTTTAAAATTATTAACCCTTGTCGTGTCTATAGTCGGCATCTAACCAACAACGTGGTAGAACTTCACCTGAAGGAAAAACGAGATTTTCTTTTTTAAAAGTCTCAGGTTGCTGTTCTTCTTGACCTTCTTGGTCTTTTGCGTGAACAACATCACTATTCGGATCAAGTAATTCCTGAATCTCAACAACCTTTACCAATTCTCCACTATCTTTGACTTGTAAAAGCATAGAAATTGCCTCAATAAGTTTGCATGAAAGTCCAGAGTGAGTCTCAATATCAACTCACTCCCATCTCAACCGATTTAGAAGGTCGAGATTCCTTAATTGTTAAAGGAAATTTTTACCAGATATGCACACAGAAATTACCTAAGATTTGTCTATGTGTATCTGTGGTTTTTATTTTTATAAAATTGACACACCAAACAAACTCCCAATTCAACATCTGAAATTTAATCAGGGAATGCTGACCGAGAAAATTGTCTAATTCAAATAATCTTGATTTTAGCAATTAAATTTCGCGTAGATATTTTTCTAAAATATCTACTAAAGTGACCTGACATTGCAGTGGCAGTAAATCGATTAAAGGAAGTTCACTTCTACCGCCGCCAATTTTTATTGGAATTGATCCCAAGACTTTTAAAACTCGGTCTTCATTTACAGTGTTGGAAGTAATTAAGGGATACAGTTGCTCGGCAACAAGGGTATGCAGCTTGGCATTAGATAAATAAAGATGCCATTTGGCAACGTCTATGTAGACGTTTTCGCCAATTTCAGCTGCTAGGGCTTCCAGTAGTTCTGTGGTGTTAGTCTTAGCCATAAAAATAACCCTACATTAAGAAAGAGTGCGAAATCTCAGGCTTTTATACATTATCGCTCAATTAACAGGCTGATTCTACTACCACAGGTTACAATCGCCCCAGCATCAGTAGTCCGTCTTCAGGTGGATTTAGGTGGAGTTTCGGTGTAGTTAGCGATCGCACTAATATATATCAGATGCACCAACAATATTCCTGTCCAACTTAAAGTCACCAAAGGCAGCCACTCCCAGGTAGTGCCTTTCAAGATGTGGAAAAACCACAAGCCAGAATTAATACTAGCAGCGATCGCCACATGGATGGCAAAATTCATCCGGTCATCGATCTTGCGGTAATCAGGGTCTTTGCGATCGGGTTCGCGAGGCCAACGAGGAGGCATAAATATTTGTTACAGATTTAAATACACCCTACTCATTCTAAGGTTTTTGGGGCATTCATGTCGCGCATATAGGCTCAATCAATGCCTATTCCTTCCGTGTTTAGGAGTTGTAGCACTAGTGACTTCCAAATCATCATACTTATTAACTTTATAGATGATGGTCGAAAGTAACCAACTGAATATAAAGATGGCAATGATTAAGTAACCAATTGTGCCAAAGTTATCACCTAGTTGACTAATGAAATCCCAAAACGGACTTTTCAGTTGTAACTGATCACCAATAATGTTCAGAGCCTCAATTCCGCCAATGACCACAGCAACTAGTACAGAAACAAGGGTGATGGTCATGTTGTAGTAAAGCTTACGGATTGGTTTGACGTAAGCCCAGCCATAAGCACCAAGCATTAAAATACCATCAGTGGTGTCAATCAGGGACATACCTGCGGTGAACAAAGCTGGAAACAATAGGATCGACCAGATAGGCAGACCTTTAGCTGCTTGATTCGCAGAAATCCCCAGCAGTGCTACCTCTGTCGCCGTGTCAAAGCCTAAACCAAAGAGGAAACCCAAAGGAAACATTTGCCAGCTACTATCTATCAATCGAAACAAAGGACGGAAGATGCGACCGAGTAGCCCACGTTGGTTCAAAAATTCATCTAAAGATTGCTCGTCGTAGATTCCTCCGTGCTTGACGGTTTGGAAGGTTTTATAAACATCCCACAGCACCACCATATTGATTGCTGCAATTGCTAGTAAGAAAAGTGCAGAAACGCTACTGCTAATTAGCCCCCCAACCTTTTCAAAACTGGGAAAGTTGTTATGGATGGTTGTAGTGGTTAAAGCGATCGCAACAGAGGCGACAATTACAACGGTGGAATGACCTAGAGAGAAGAAGAACCCAACAGCAACAGGTCGTTTGTTCTCCTGCATCAATTTACGGGTAACATTGTCAATCGCGGCGATGTGATCGGCATCTACAGCATGACGTAAACCAAAGCTATAAGCTAATACGGCAGTGCCAAGCAGAAGCGGGTAGCGATGGAATGCAATCAGGGCAACTACCCAGACCAAAATATTCACGCTAATCAGGAACGCATAAATGTTGATAACTTTACGTCTAACGTTTCTGGAACTATCGTTGAAAACACGCGAAAATCTGGATAGCATTTATCACTCCCCATAAAGGCATATTTCGACAAGGTGAAAAACGAATCAGACTCTGTATGAGCCGTAGCAACATACTGAGCCAGCTATTTCGGTTTCATTCATGAAAATTACTTATGTTAACATCAACGTAAGGTTTAGTAAAACCTATCTAAATGACAGAGGCATTGCAAAGTTATGTCAAAAGTGTGATTAGTCGGTCATACTTCATAACGGTGAGCAGCATCGGCAGGCTGAAATCTTTATAAATAGGACTTGTCAGCCCAGTAAAAAAATCCCATTCTTATTTCTTTAGGACTTATGCACAACAGATCCCCCAACCCTCTTAAAAATGGGGTTAGGGGGAATCTAGGTTTCAGGTTTTCAGTTGATGAGGAGTTTGAAAGCCCAACCGGTCTCAACAAAGCTATAGGTGAGATAATCTAGGTTATTGCTCTGGCAAGGAGTAATCTCCTAATTTCCCGCCACTCTTACTGATTAAACGAATCGATTCAATTTGAATCGACTTTTCTAAGGCTTTTGCCATATCGTATAAAGTCAGGGCAGCCACAGAAACGGCAGTTAAGGCTTCCATCTCTACACCAGTTTCAGCTTTGGTTTTGACTGTGGCTTGAATTTGATAACCAGGTAGTTGCGGGTCGGGTATGATCTCGACTGCGATTTTTTGCAAAGGCAAGGGATGACACAGAGGAATTAGAGCGGCTGTTTGCTTGGCTGCCATAATCCCAGCCAATCTTGCAGTTGCTAACACATCCCCTTTTGGCAGATTTCCGGCTTGAATGGCAGCGAAGGTTGTTGGCAGCATCCGCACTTTGGCCTCGGCTACTGCTTGGCGGATAGTGGGTGCTTTCTCAGACACATCTACCATCTGTGCCTGTCCTTGGTGATCTAGATGGGTTAAGTTGGCAAAATTAGATGGAAAATTATCTTGCATCATTTAGTTAGAACGTGTTAATATTGATTGTCGGTGAGGGCGTGTAGCTCAGTGGACTAGAGCACGTGGCTACGGACCACGGTGTCGGGGGTTCAAATCCCTCCTCGCCCGTTTTTAAAAGTTAAGAGTTGAAAGTTAGGAGTGAGAAATTAAATTTCCTCACTCCTAATTTTTAAATCTTTCAAGGCGTAGGCATCTGGAGCTAGACCTAGTGCAAAGCGCAGGGAGTTGGATAGGTCTTTGCTTGATTGGGTGAGGAAGATGACAAGTGCCACAGAAGTGATCACAGCACCGTAACCAAACATATTCCGGTAGCCTACAAGTTCTGCTATTGTACCCAGAATAGGAGCAGCGATCGCAATCCCAAGGTCAAGTCCAGCTATGCATATAGCAAAAATCTGCCCCCGTTCTTGCGGCAGTGAGCGGTCTGCCATCATTGTGATGATCATCGAGATTAGTGTACCACCACCAGCACCTTCAGCGATCGCAGCCAGTAAGAACACGATCGCGCTGTCAGCCTGCCACAGTAGTATTAACGCTAAAACGTAGCAGAAAATACCAAAGGTGATAAATAAACCACGACCAAAGCGATCGCTTGCCTTACCAGCAAACACTCTGATACTAAAACTCGAAATTGCCCCAGCTGTAAAAAACAATCCGCCATTGAAGTCCACCTCAGTGGATTTGAGGAACAATGACACAAAGGTATGTACAGCACCAACGGATAAACCAACCAGTAACATAACTATAGTTGGAACTCTCACCCGTGGACTGCCCAAAATTTGCCAAAAGTTGCGTAGGCGTAGCCCGTCGTAGACATCGTTTCCCTCAGTTTGCTCCTGTGTCTGCACTGGTGGATTAGTGACTTGGATAATCCCCAAGAGAGCGACAAAACCCAATTCGGCGGATAACAGAAATAATATCCCGTAACCACTTGTAGCTTCTAAATACCCTCCCAAGGCAGGGCCAATTGCTAAACCAAGGGGAGTTGCTAGGGTCATGTAACCAATGATTTCGCCACGAGTTTCTGCGGGAGCTAAATCTGCGATTAAGGCACTGTAACCAGTGGTAAAAGCGGCAACACTAATACCGTGAAAAATCCGCACCAGGATCAACAGCCCAAGAGATCGAGTTGCCAAATAACCAAAGGGTGCGATCGCAGCTACTATCGTACCAATCAACAAGACAATTTTTCGACCACGTTCATCGGCTAACCGTCCCAGCATCGGGCGAGATAGCAATAAGCCAATGGCGAAACTGCCCATCACAATCCCAATTTCTTGTTTACTTGCGCCCACATCATCGATGTAAAGCGGTAGAGTTGGTAAGAGCGAACCTATGCTCGACCAGAATAATAAACCTGCTGTAAATAAAATCAGCAGGTTGCGCCGCAGTTCGGCGTTAAAAGTATTAAATGCTTTCAAGGTAGATGCAATTTAATGAGTTTTTTGTCAATAGTTAGGAATTAGGAGAGACGCGATTAATCGCGTCTGTACAGTAGTTGGGAGTTAGGAGTAAACCAATATTTACTCTTGACTGTTTACTAATGCCTGTACTTATCCCCATGCCCAATGCCCCATGCCCCATGCCCAATGCCCCATGCCCCATGCCCAATGCCCAATGCCCCATGCCCATTGTTACGTTACTTAACATTTTTTACTACCACCTCCCGCACGCGATAGATAGGCCGTCCTTGGGATTCATGGTATGTACGCATGAGCAATTCTGCCAAAAGACCGAAGCAAAATAACTGTACTCCTGTGACTAGCAGGAGAACTGCTAAAATTAGCAAGGGGCGATTGCCAATCATCTCACCAAAAGCCAATTTGACGAAAGTCAAGTAAATTCCGATCGCTGTCCCTGAAACCATTGAAATCAAGCCCAACAGCCCAAAAACGTGCATCGGGCGGGTGAGGAATTTTTTCATAAACAGAATGGTTAACAAATCCATCAATACCCGGAATGTCCGCCAAATCCCATATTTACTGTTACCAAAGCGACGGGCATGATGACGCACGGGCATTTCGGTAATTCTAGCTCCTTCGATGTACGCCAAAGCAGGTAAAAATCGGTGTAGTTCTCCGTAGAGGTTCATATCTGCCAACAGTTCTGCACGATAGGCTTTCAGTGAACAGCCATAGTCATGAATATTTACGCTAGTGGTATGGCGAATTAGCCAATTGGCAATTTTAGAAGGGAGTAACCGATTGACGGCACCATCTTGGCGTTTTTGCCGCCAACCACTCACCAAATCGTAACCCTCGTCCAGCTTTGCTAATAACATGGGGATATCAGCCGGATCATTCTGAAGATCAGCATCTAAAGTAACGATCGCTTTACCGACTGCATAATAAAATCCAGCAGCCATCGCCGCAGTTTGCCCGTAGTTGCGACGCAAAATCACCGCCTTTAAATCAGTGCGGATTTGCGCCTCTTTCTTGAGAAATTCCCCGGAACCATCTGTAGAACCATCATCCACACAAATGATTTCATAATTTATTTGACTAGAGGATAAAATAGATGCGATCGCTTCTAGTAAAAGCGGCAAACTTTCCACCTCGTTATGTATCGGCACCACTACCGAAACATCTGGGACAATTACGGAAATCACCCCATTTTCCTCACTAATCCTTTCGGAAACTAACCCACTCCTCATATACCTGTGCGTCCTGTGCGTCTCTGTGGTTCGTAACTCTGAAAAACTCTACCAGTACCTCGCAGCTGCTGATAATACGACTGACTAACCGCATCTCCCTGTTCCGAGAGAATATCAATCCCAATACCATTCCGTCCCTGCTCTTTCCCAGAACTATGGATATAATAACCATCGGCTAAATAAAGTCCGACATGAGTTGCTTTTTGGCTAGTTCCAAAAAATATTAGATCCCCGGCGACTAATTCTGCAATAGTAATTGGTTGAGTGAATCCTTCCTGTTGATAGGCATCTCTAGGTAGCCAAATACCCACCGAAGCAAACGCCGCCTGCATCAACCCAGAACAGTCATAATTTGGCCCAACTGTACCCCCCCAAAGGTAATAATTTAATTGTTGCATCGCTTTTTGGGTAAAGGCAATAACCTCTGCTAGGAGTTTTTTAATCTCAGATTCAGAAAATGTTGCAGCCTGATAAGGTACAGTAGCAAATTGTAATGAATGAAAATCTGAAAGGGATACCCATCCCGGATAGTCATCTTCACACAAATACACCTCAACCACGGAAATTTGATGATTTGATGTTACCCATAAATGTCGCCCAGATGCGGCTTGAGTTGCTAAACGTGTACATTCAGGAGAATCATATAAATTCAGGTCAGCTAAACATTGATACTCCCCTGATTGGTAATTTGGAATTTGGGATTTTAGATTAAAGGACATTATTAGAGAATGGTTTTTTTTAATAAAGACGAACAACTCGCAAATCTTGGTAATGGCATTTTAGATGCAACTTGGGCAGAATTTCCGACCTTAGCCCAGAATCAAATCGCCCTGACTTGGGTTGTTTACGATCCACCAGTGCTAGTAAATACTGGTGGTGCGCTGACTCCCAACGCTTTTTGGGATCACCCAGTTCGTGGTTTCACTTATCGCGGTGTGGAGCGGATTTATCCCGCCAGTGTAGTTAAGCTATTTTATCTGGTGGCGGTAAACGAATGGTTAGAAAAAGCCATGACTCAAACTTCCAAGGAGTTGGAGCGAGCCTTGCGAGATATGATTGTAGATTCCGGCAATGATGCTACCAGCTTGGTTGTGGATATCCTGAGCGGTACCACATCAGGGCCAGAATTACCAATCGGGCCTTTTGAAACCTGGAAATATCAGCGTAATATTATTAACCGTTATTACCAATCTTTGGGTTGGGAAGAAATGCAGACGATTAACGTCTGTCAAAAAACTTGGAGTGATGGTCCCTATGGACGAGAACGGGCGTTTGTGGGAGAGTTACTGGAAAATCGTAATATGGTGACAACAAATGCGATCGCTCGGTTACTGCATAGTATTGTAGGTGGAGTGGCGGTTTCAAGTAGGCGATCGCAAGCAATGATGGCCTTGCTCAAACGCAATCTCCACGATTTGCCCACTGACAGAGACGAAGATCAGGTAACAGGCTTTTTAGGGGGTGGAATCCCTAAAAATGCTCAAATTTGGTCAAAAGCAGGTTGGACAAGTCAAGTTCACCATGATGCTGCGTATATTGAGTTACCAGATAAGCGCCCCTACCTCCTAGTGGTATTTACTGAAGGTAAAGCCCAGGCTAAGAGTCGGGCTATTTTGCCCTTTGTTTCTGGGCGAGTTGCTGATGCGATCGCTAGTCTATGATCTACTGCGATGCGATCGCCAGAATACCTATTTCTTCCTTTGCGACGGCAGTCGCTACAATTCTTAGCCACCCCCTTGCGGAGGTTCCCTTCGTTGTGGGGAGTGGCGTGGGAAAATACGCAACGCACTGCCTCTGCTTTGCAGTTCGTTAAACAAGTAACTTTTACGGAGTTCAACCACACCTATAAAGTTACTTAGTCAAGCGAAGATGAAGAATTTGTAGGATTGTGCGCTGAATTTCCTAGTCTATCAAATCCCGACATCGCCCGACATCGCCAGTTTTATGCGTCGGAATTTTAGAATGTTCTTAGTTATACACATTTATGAAACATTGTTTAGACAATCCTGTCGAATCGGAATCTCAATCACAAATTCGGTTTCCTGACCGGGTATGGAATGGCACCGCAATGAGCCACGATGCTTCTCAGTCACAATCTGGTAACTGATCGACAACCCCAATCCAGTCCCTTTGCCAATTGGCTTAGTGGTAAAGAATGGGTTAAACAATCGTTCTTGAGCGAATTTTGGGATACCAAGACCGTTATCTATAATCCGAATCTGCATCTGATGTGAATTAAGCATCCTAGTAGAAATCAAAATTTGACTGGGTTGTTGCTCAATCTCGCTAAACGTAAGCTGTTGGTCTCGTTCTTCGAGAGCATCGATTGCATTGCTAATGAGATTCATAAACACTTGGTTCAGTTGAGAAGCGTTGCACTCAATCAACGGCAGATTGCCATAATTCTTAACTACTTCAATTTCTCGGTGATACTTGACTTTCAGGCGATGCTGCAAAAGCATCAACGTACTATCAATGCCCTCATGGATGTTGACCGATTTCATCTCGGCTTCGTCCAAACGAGAGAAGTTCCGTAAAGAGCGCACAATCGTTTTAATCCGGTCTGCTCCAACTTCCATAGAGGAAAGTAACTTAGGCAAATCTTCTGCAAGAAAATCTAGGTCGATCTCCTCGCTTTTCTCCTGGATTTCCGGCACTGCCCTGGGATAATGCTTTTGATACAACCGCAGCAGTTTTAGTATATCTTGAGTATATTCATTGGCAGGGTTGAGGTTGGCATAGATGAAGTTGACAGGGTTATTAATTTCATGTGCTACCCCAGCGACTAACAGCCCCAAACTAGACATTTTCTCATTTTGTATTAGCTGAATCTGCGTTCGCTTCAGTTCAAGTAAGGTAGTTTCTAGAGCGGTTGCTTTCTGTTGCAACAGGGCTTGTGACTCTTCTAAAGCTTTTTCAATTTGTTTACGAGTACTGATATCACGAGCAATTTTGGAGGCACCAATAATTCTGCCTGTTGTATTTTTAACCGGAGAAATTGTTAGTGAAATATCAATCAGCGTCCCATCTTTACGTTGACGCACGGTCTCAAAATGTTCAACTCGTTTTCCTTGCCTCAATTCCTGAATAATTTGGGCCTCCTCATTCATGCGCTCGACAGGAAGAAGCATTGTCACACTTTGACCGATCGCTTCTTCTGCTTTATAACCAAACAGTCTTTCTGCCCCAAGATTCCAGCTAACAATTACCCCATCCAAGGTTTTGCTGATAATGGCATCCTCTGAGGACTCCACAATTGCCGCCAGGTGAAATAATGCTTCTTCAGCTTGTTCGGTTGCCAAATTTTCCATGCTAACTTACTTCCTGAATTAATAGATAGCGAACATACCCAAATTTTTGACTATTGTGCGTTATGTAGCATCTGCCATCTTGGTTAGGACAAGTCTGCTATGGATAGCTTTGACAGCCGCTATCTTAGGATTTGCCAATGTCCTGAGCTATCTAACCACTGCTATAAATACTCTTTTTTTGTCTTTCTAAAAGGAAAAGAGTTAGCCTTGCATAACTTTAATAGTATTCCCTTAAATATTAGAAAATTAACTCTCCCCAAGCGTTTATCTGGATGCCTAAGCCAGGAAGTCACTCTCCTGACTAGGCATCTATCTATCCATGACGCGATCGCTGTTGTAATGTTATAAATCTCCCCAATCAAAATTCAGGAACCGCCGAGCATTCAGCTTGGTGTATTTTTCAGTGTGTTTGATATCGCGGTGTCCGAGAAAGTTTTGGATTTCCCTGGTGTTGTAGAGCGAACCAGCAGTAATCAGGCTCAAATACTCATTAATGGTATAATCTAAGAAGCATTTTTATACAACCTGTTGCAAAGCTGTAGCTACTCTAGCTGTATACGCTTGATAATGAAGATAGGCGTTATCTTCACATAAGTTTATGTTCTTAACTTGGTTAGACAGCAATAGTTGGTTACTGGAAATCGGCGGGAAACGAATATTAATTGACCCTTGGCTGGTTGGTTCGTTAATTTTCAGCAATTTGGATTGGTTCTTTAAAGGTTCGCGATCGCAAAATCGTCCAATACCAGATAATATTGATTTGATCCTGCTGTCTCAGGGTTTAGAAGACCATGCTCACCCACCAACGCTCAAGCTACTGGATCACAGCATTAAGGTTGTAGCTTCTCCCAATGCTGCCAAGGTAGTACAGCAGTTAGGTTACACCCAGGTAACTACTCTCGCTCATGGGGAAACTTTCACTTTTAATAATCAAGTAGAAATCAAAGCTTTTCCCGGCTCTCCAATTGGCCCCACTGTGGTAGAAAACAGTTATCTCCTCAAAGACTTAGAGAGTACTTTAACTGTATACTACGAGCCTCACGGGTATCATTCCCCACAACTTAAGCAAGCTGCACCAGTTGATGTGGTGATTACACCGTTTGTTGACTTAACGCTACCTTTGCTTGGGCCTTTTATTAAAGGAGGAAATAGCGCCTTGGAAGTAGTAAGGTGGTTAAAACCTCAAGTAATACTACCCACAGCTGCCGGAGGAGATGTGATGTTTGAAGGATTGATCACGAAACTCCTTCAGACTAAAGGAAGTGCTGAAGAATTTCGTTCGCTAGTAGAAAAGAACAATCTTTCGACCCAGGTACTTGAGCCGAAACCAGGCGATCGCTTTGAATTACCATTAGTAAAACGAGCATTAGCAATCTAAGCTAGCTCACATCTTGCACATAGCCCTAGCGATTAGAAATCGCGGTGTTTTAACCCAGAACGGTGGGTTTTGCCTGTGTAGCCAAGCCAGTGCGATCTTGGGGGAAACCCCCATGAGCAACTGGCGCGCGACTTCCAGTCGCCGGGGCTTTATGAATTATCTTGCATATACACTTCTCTAATCGGAAAAGGAATTTGAATTCCTGCTTGCTGATAGCGTTTGTGTAATTTTTTGACAAATAGATGTTTACCAATACGCTGATCAAAGTATTCACTGACGCGCATATAAAGCGTAAAATCTATACTAAAATCATTAAAAGTATGAAATCTGATATATGGTTCATTTTCTTTTAATTCCGGTGCAATTTCTTGCATGACTTCTTTGGCCACTTCTACAGTCACTTTTTCAACTTCTTCCAAATCGCTATCATAACTTACACCCACATCGATTGTTAAAGTAATTTCTTTTGCAGGTAAATGATAGTTGGTGAAAATCGCCGTAGACAACTTAGAATTTGGAACAATGACTACATTATTTGAAATTTCTTTAATTGTCGTATTGCGCCAAGTAATATCTATGACATATCCCTCATGCCCAGCATCTAATTTCACATAATCTCCGGTTCTAACTTGCTTAGAGATAATTAAGTAAAAACCAGAAAACAAATTTGCAAGTGTGTCTTGAAGTGCCAAACCAACTGCTAAACCACCAATCCCTAAAGTTGTGATTATCGGCGTAATTTCAATACCCACCGTTTGCAAGATAATTAATGTTCCCAAAACTAAAACAGTAATCTTAGCAAGATTAGAAATTAGTGATGTGGGAACCCCTTCTGCTCTGCGAATAAATAAATTAACAAAACCAGCAGTCAATTTGGCTAAGACTAGGGTTACTGAATACAGCAATGCCATCGTCAGAATTTTTTGCAGTACGATCGCAATATCTGGCTTGAGGGGAGAACTCAGAATTGCCCAAAAAAAACCGGCAATGACAAACCAAATAAATGTCATACGATGCAGGGAATAAAATATAATATCACCCCCGGCAATTTGTTTATTCTTAACGAATATTTCCAGTTTTTTGAAGATAACTTTTTCACCAATTATTCCAGCCAGTAAGCCAGCTAGAATAAACGCAATCGGCGGAATCCATTCCATCATATAAATTTGGAATTTTAGATTTAGGAGAGCAGCATTTTTGCTGTGATTATGGCTAAATTTTACCTTGTTAGTTGTCGGATTAGCTGTTTGAGATTTTCTGGATTATGGACTTGCCAATTATTTACCACCCAGATTACATTGCCCCCCTACCTGAAGGGCATCGCTTCCCGATGTCTAAGTTCCGACAACTCTACGAATTGCTGTTAGCTGATAGTGTAGCTAATCAAGAACAATTTCACACTCCCGAACGTCCGGCGCTAGAATTGATAGAGTTAGTCCACACCCCAAACTATGTTAAAGCTTATTGCGAAGGAACCCTAGACCCCAAAGCACAGCGTCGCATTGGTTTGCCTTGGAGTCCAGCATTAGCGAATCGTACTTGTGTAGCGGTAGGTGGTACAATACTTACTGCTAAACTGGCACTAAGTCAGGGTTTAGCTTGTAATACGGCTGGTGGAACTCATCATGCCTTTCCTAGTTATGGGTCTGGTTTTTGTATTTTCAACGATTTAGCGATCGCCTGTCGCGTTTTACAAAAACTTGGACTTGTCCAAAAAATCCTAATTGTAGATTTGGATGTTCATCAAGGAGACGGCACCGCTTTTATCTTCCAAGACGACGACAGCGTTTTTACTTTCTCCATGCACTGCGAAGTCAATTTCCCCGGTACTAAACAAAACAGCGATTTAGATGTTCCTTTGCCGGTGGGAATGGAAGATGACGCTTATTTACAAACCTTGGCGAATTATCTAGCAGATTTATTGTCTAAAGTCAAGCCTGATATAGTATTTTATGATGCAGGTGTTGATCCTCATATAGGCGATCGCTTGGGCAAATTAGCTCTAACCGATGCTGGCATTTTTCGCCGGGAAATGCAGGTTTTGAGTACTTGTATGAGTAGCGGTTATCCTGTCGCTTGCGTCATTGGTGGCGGTTATGCTGATGATATGAAATCTCTAGTTTGGCGTCATTCCCTGCTGCATCGCGCCGCTAGTCAAGTTTATCAGCAGTATAAACTATAGTCATTTAGTGGGCAATACTACCCAAAATCGTCAAGTTTTTAAACGAAAAGGTATGCAGAGTCTTGCTAAATTTAATTCGTAGCGAATCGCACTAAAATAATACTTTGCGCTCCTCTGCTCTTACCTCTGCGCCCCTGCGTTTAAATTTAAACCCTCATTGTCCACGAATTTACGAAACTGGATGAATAACGGCAAACTCAGAATCTACGAACTCGCAAAAGAATTGAATTTGGATAGTAAGAAGCTATTAGTAATTTGCGAAAAGCTCAACATTGTAGTTAAAAGCCATAATAGTACAATCCCAGAATCAGAAGCAGAACGCGTTCGTCTAGCCGCAAATAAACTAACAGTAAAATCCTCGAAGATTAAAACAAACTCTGAAGATTGGGGCTATATGTTTATAGCTTCAGCAATTGATAGTTTTATCCGCCATCTTGAAGGTAAAACTGCCCTGGAAGCATATCCCGAATTTAGGGAGCGGCGCGATCGCGCCAATGAGTTAATGTTGGAATGTGTGGGTAAAAAGCCTTCTCTATTTTATGTGCGTCGCAAAGGTTCAGGGAAAGAAGCAAGAGAAGAAATTTGGGATTTGACAATCGCAACAGACAGCGATGATTTTCAGTTACCCGCAAGACTTGAGCAGATCAGAAAAACTTTAGGATTTAGAGCAGCTGTACAAAAAGATGGACGCGGCGGTTTAAAAATATTATCGGCTCAGTTGTTACAACCATCACGGGGACACGCCGATAGTTATGCTGTGCCTTGTCGCTTACGTTTACTGTCCAATCATCAGCATCATCTCGACATTCCGCCAGCAACATTGAAACGCATCGCCGCAGCGCTAGTTTGTGGCGATCATGTACCTACAGAAGATCAGCTGAAAGCTTGGAAAGCGTTTTTGCAAATTGAAGAAAAAATTGCTAAAGCGCGTCAATTTTGCGTGCGTTATGTAAGTCATAACTATAACTTTAAAAGGCGGATTAGTTTTGAAATTGATGTAGCCTCAGCCACCCTTGACGGCTTTTATCAAAATTCCCTCGATGTGGACAATTTTTGGGAACGAGCAAGACGCACAAAAAACGAAGATTTGAAGCTTTTTGAAACTGCTCCCGTCGGAAAAAATTGGATTACCGGTCGTCAATTAGGAACTGTTGAAGATGTTGACACCAACCGTTGTATTATCAGTCTCAGACTTGAACGCGACTTAGCTGAATACATGGCAGCAGAGCGTTATCAATTACCAGCTACCGGATTTTTATGTTTCGAGGCAGTTGGTGATATTCAGCAGATTCAGCGCAAGAAAAAAGCTTTAGATGATTTGAATAATGGTTACACTCAAAATCCCTACTTAGGTAACTTTTTATTCGATGCTTCTCAGGCTAGACAAATCAAAACCACTATCGAACTTAAACCAGAATATTTATTATTATCTTCTGCTAATCCTGGTCAGAAAGCAGCAGTAGAAAAGGTACTTGCCGCTAAGGATCTTGTTCTGATCCAAGGTCCACCGGGTACCGGTAAAACTACCGTAATTGCCGAGATTTGCTATCAAATTGCGCTTCGTGGTGGACGCACTCTAATTGCATCTCAAGCCAATTTAGCAGTAGATAACGCCCTGAGTCGATTAGTTCATAACCCAGTGATTCGCGCTGTACGCAAAGGGAGAGCCGAAAAAGTTGGGGAAGAAGGACAGCCATTTCTAGAAGACCAAGTGATTGGCAGATGGCTAGAAAATACAGCAAATGACTGCAAAAAAAATCTTACTCAACGGCTCGAAAATATCGAAATTTTCAGTCAATTAGTGGCATCATTACAAAGATTCACAGCCTACTTTCAAGCCGAGCAAGAATTCAATGATCAACAAAATAAATTCTATCAAAACAAGGTAAAATCCGAGTCAAACTTTAAAAATCAAGAAAAGTCTTACAACGAAACCGTAGGAAAACAGAATGAGATTCAATCTCTAATTGCCGGACTAGAAAACATCCTAAATACTGCACAACATCTCAACTGGGAAGCTCCAGAAGTTACAGATTTTTTGCCACTTCTTAAGCCCTACACAGAAGGTAACAGTTTAATAGAAGAATTTTTAGGAAACGTTCGTAAAGCTATCAGATATACTGATGAACTTGGCTTTGTCCGTCCGGGAATTGGTGCTTTTGGTTTAGCGGTTTGGTTGCGTGAAACTGTAGCAACAGAAATTTCTGAATTTAAAACTGCTTTGACTTATGCTCAAGATGCAACCGAAGCCATTTCAGAAGTTGCAGCGCGGGTACAGGTTATTAAACAGAATTTCGCCTCGTTAAATCAGCTACAACCAGATTATCAGCAATATCTAACTAAGCTACAAAACCTACAGCAAACAATCCAGATTTGGCAAAATCGCAAACGGGAAATTGATTATATTATCTCAGCAGTTAAGGAATGGAAATCTACAGCATTTTCCCATCTGTATCAAACCTTGAAAGAATGTCATCAATCAGGTTTACCACTAACAGAGAATTTAGTAGACTTACCACTAGGTTTATTGATGTTTGCAAACACATTAAAATTACCAATAGTACCAAAAAATTACAATATTAATCTACCAGAATGGGAGCTATTAACAAAGGCGATCGCTTATGAGATAGATGGAGGTTTTACTGATAGGCGAGGTAAACAGCATAATTTTAGCTACTTTTTACAACAAAATTTTAGTCAGATTCCAATGGTGCTATCAAAGAGCGATGCCTACGGCGGGCTTTGCCTACGCGATCGCACCCAATGGCATGAAACTTATCAACAGTTTAACAATTATCAACTACTTACCGCAAAACAGCGAAAATTACTGGTTGAGAATACCCAGGTTTTTTTAATTAGAATGCAAAAAACCTATGGTGCATCATGGGAATGGAATAACATTGATTCTACTCTCACCCAGCTTACACAAGAATTGCTCGATACTATCCTTATAAATGCGCGTCAATGTGTTTTAAAAGTAAAAACAGAAACTGAACAACAGCTTCAGTATCTGCAACGACAATTAAATGAACTTCAGAAAAATGAAATCAGCCAACAGCAAATATCCATTACTCAAGCTGAGGTAGAAAAAGCACAGCAGGATGCTAATTTGCAACTTGGACGAGTTATTAATATCTTGCAACAACTTAACCAACAGCCAAATATACCTGCTCAATTACGCATTCTAACTGAACAATATCTCGCAACACAATCAAATATTTGGGAGCAACCCCAAGAATTCTCAAATCAAGTCAATTATTGGGTAACTTGCATCAGTCAACTTGAAATATTAATTTCATCCTTAGAACCTTTTGCTATGCTGGAGATAGTTAAAAATTCTCTACACGAGCATTTATCAAAGCTACAAGAAGAAACTGAAATTTCTCTACATGAGCTTCAGAAATTACAAATTAATCTCCGCGAACTAGAAGAGAAATCACAACCACAGCCATCACAAAATTTAGTAGTAGAAAGAAGCTGGTGGTTAACAGAATGGCAAAGAATACCGGATAAATTTAAACCAGAAAAACTTGCTGCTGACTTATTTAATATAGAGTTATTGCGCGGTATTAATATTCAGTTTGAATTTTGGCAAGAGCAACTCGAAAAAGAAGAAGCTTATCTCAACAAATATCAGAATTTTGTACAAGATTGGATCGGAAAATTAAGAAATCCAACTGAGTGCGATCGCGACGATTTAAGGCGCATATATTTAGATAATGCCAACGTCGTCGGTATCACCTGTGTTCAAGCTGCAAACAGAGGTTTTTCGGAAGAATTCAAATCCTTTGATGTCGTCATTATTGATGAGGTTAGTAAGTGTACTCCACCAGAGTTACTAATCCCCGCCTTGAAAGGTAAAAAGTTAGTCATGGTAGGCGATCATCGGCAATTACCACCCATGCTTGATACTAGCACTTTAGAAGAAGTTGCTCAAACAATTGGCAATACACGAGAGGAACTACAATTCTTAGAAGAATCACTGTTTAAAAGTCAGTTTGAATCTGCTGATGAAAGCATCAAACAAATGTTAACTACACAATATCGGATGCACCCATTTATTATGGGAGCAATCAACCAATTTTATGACGGTAAACTAGAATCTGGTATTTTGGAGCCTGACACAAAACGCGCACATCATTTAGCAAACGAAATCATCCAAGAATCTCAGCATATTCTCTGGGTAAAAACGCCTATCGAAAATCAGTTTTTAGAGCAACGAAATGGAACTTCTTACTTTAATACTCCAGAAATTGATGCAATTGAACGTTTGTGTCAACAGTTTGAGAGTACTTGGGCTTCTAGAGTTGCTAATGGTGAACCAAAAAAAGAAATTGCTGTAATTACATTTTATGGCGCTCAATTAAGAAAAATTGATGAGCGCTTGCAATCTGAACTTTTCCCTTCGCTAGAAATTCGTACTGGTACAGTAGACAGATTTCAAGGAATGGAAAGACCTGTTGTAATTGTTAGCATGGTTCGCAACAATAGTAAAGGAGATGTGGGATTTGCTAAGAAGCCAGAACGGGTAAATGTTGCATTTTCTCGCGCTCAAGAACTCCTGATCATTGTGGGTTGTCATAATTTATTTACCCATCAATCAGGTAAAGTCGGAAGTATGTATTCGGAAGTTTCAAATATTGTAAGCCTTCATGGAGGTTTTGTAGATGTTTCTCGCCTCTTTAGCTAAACCTATTTCAAGTAGTTAGCAATGCCTGCGATATTGTCAGTAAATATTAAGTACCAACTGTTCTAAATAAATTTTTAATAAAACAGTAAAATATAATATCAGTATAAATATTACAAAATGAAGTGCGGAATGTGGGGTATATACCCTGCTATCGAATCTCACCAAATTTTGACAGATAGAATAGGCATTGTTCACTGACTTTACGTATCCTCAATCTTTATTTTTGCGAAAGCCTTCACCACTCAAAAATTTTTCATTGACCAGAGACAAAATTTTATCCGTGTCTTTGCCTTTGTTGGTGTGATCGCTGTAATTGGTGGCTTGGCATAGCTTGGTGTGGTACTCAAGAGCGATCGCATCGCAACACACCAGCAATGCAAACACCCCACAGCTAGAAGAGATGTTACGGGGTAGTGAGAGAATTATGGGGTATTGGGTTGATTGATTGCGTGTAGGACTTATCTAGTATGTACAAGTTATAAGTATTCACGCAAAATTAATTACACATTTATTTAATCTGGAATGACCTTTTGACAAGCATTTCAGGCGATGTCAGTATGCAATTAATTTTGCACAGGTACTTAGTAGCTAATTTGTCAAGTTCTTTCAAAGTGTAAATTTTTAAACGTTCATTTGTTAAACAGCACTTGACAGTCTACCTTAAAGTTGGTATAATACATTGCAATACCGTAAAAACACCAAGGCTGAAATCTCTAGCCTGCAATGATCCCTTGTCCGTTGTTTGAACCTGAAAGCGCAATAGGTTTCCTCCCAGCACTGTTTTGAAGGACTACTTAATTGCGCGACAAAAATAATTTTTATTTTACAGGAAAGTAAACAGAATGAAAATTTTATTCCTCGACCTGAACGGAACAATTCGCTGTGGAAAAACGGGAAAGTATATTGAATGGCCCCAAGGACAAAAACCGATGCTTGGTGCAGATAAAGCGATAGAGCATTTTGCTGATCGTAATTGGCAGATTATAGGAATATCTAATCAAGCGGCAATTGCAGCCGGGTACAAAATTTTAGAAGCTACAATTGTAGAAATGCAATTTACTTTAGAGTTATTCCCTAAACTTCAAGAAATATTCTTCTGTCCAGATTTTGAGGGGAGAAAATGTGTAATGGTGTCTAGAGAAAAAACTATTAAATATTCTCTAGATCCTGAAGAGGGATATGAATTAGTAGGTAACTTAAGAGAAATTAATTTTAGGAAGCCTGGGGATGGAATGCTTAGAGCAGCGATTGAAAAATATTCCCGGATTAATATCAAGTATTTTCTAGAATCATGTCAAGTAGATCCAGAATATGATTGCTGGATGATTGGAGACCGCAAAGAAGATAAAAAAGCAGCAGCAAGCCTGGGAATAAATTATCTTGATGCCGAAATATGGCGGTGGCAGTTTGTGCCAGGAATGCACGAAGTACGCCAAATTACTCCCACCCAAGTACGATTTTTGGAAGGAATCGAAATTGACGCTTATACCAATTCTGTGTGAAGATGCGCCAAAATCAAATGGGTGGGTGCTGAAGGTGATGTCAAAATTATAATTTGGGCCTTGAAAGGTAAAAAGTTGGTCATGGTAAGGGACCATCGACAATTACCACCCATGCTCGATACGAAGACTTTAGAGGAAGTTTCTCAAGAGATTGGCAGTACAAATACAGAACTACAATTATTGCAAGAATCACTATTTAAAATTCAGTTTGAAGCTGCTAATGATAGCATCAAACAAATGTTAACTACACAATATCGAATGCACCCCATAATTATGGGTGCAATCGATCAGTTTTATGACGGTAAACTAGAATGTGGTATCTTAGAGCCTGACACCAAACGCGCACATAATCTAGAAGGCGAAATAATTCAAGAATCTCAGCATCTTATCTGGGTACAAACGCCTATAGAGAATCAGTTTTTAGAGGAAGGAGATGGAACTTATTACTCTAATACTAAAGAAATTGATGCGATTCAAACTTTGTGTAAGCAGTTCGAGAGTGCTTGGTCTTCTAAAGTTGCTAATAGTGAACCAAAAAAACAAATCGCGGTGATTACATTTTATGGCGCTCAACTCAGAAAAATTGATAAATGCCTGCAATCTGAACTTTTCCCATCGCTGCAAATCACCACTGGTACAGTAGACCGATTTCAAGGTATGGAACGACCTGTTGTAATTGTTAGTATGGTTCGCAATAATAGCTAGAGGAGATGTGGGATTTGCCAAAAAGCCAGAACGGGTTAACGTTGCATTTTCCCGCGCTCAAGAATTACTAATAATTGTGGGTTGTCATTCGCTATTTACTCAGCAACGTGGACAAATTGGGAGTATGTACTCCAATGTTTCAAACATCGTGCGTCTACATGGAGGTTTCGTTGATGTTTCTCGCCTCTTCTGCTAAACCGATTGATGACAATCTCAAAAATTTGGTAGACGAAATAGAAGCGCAAAGTACTAGTTTATCAGTTTTAGCAGCCCGTCAATTCCGCTATAGCTTGCGTCAAACTCCGATAGAAGTAAATATCAAAGAACCCCGCCAGTTTAACGTCCTCGAAGAATTTATCATCCGCGCTGCTATTGAATTTCAACCTCCGCCAACAGAAGATGAATTAGCCTCTGTACTTGGGCTTGATTCTGTATTTATCAAAACTACTACTGCAACTCTTCGGACATTACAAACTCTCTCAGCAACATCGCCAATTACAGTCACTTCTGAAGGTCGCTCATTTTATGAAAAAGGCTCTGTACCACAGCCCCCATATCCTGTACAGCTTAATGCTATTACAGACCCGTTAAGCGACAAAATAACCTTTCAATTGGAATCATTAAGCGAGACAGTAATAAATTTGCCTGACTTAGCAGACTTTATAAATATTGATAATAAAATTCCTGATATTTCCGTGTTACCGCTTGAGGAAATACAAAAAAATATTCAAGCTTCCGGTTTAGCACTTCATGTCCCAGAAGATGGAAAAATTGTCACTTCTTATAAGGTACTAACTCCGACTCAAAAAATTTGGAGAAAGATATCGCTTTTCGTTATCTTCGATGCCCTTGAAGAGAAGTTGAGCATCAAAATAAGAAATGGAAAGCAAATTTTAGAGTCAGCATCAAACTTATTGGAAGTGCTACACGCTGAAGGGAAAATATCTTTGCAAGCATTATGCAAATTGTCAACCGAAACCATCAATTTTGAACGTGAAGCCATTCTTAAGCAAAAAAATACTGAAATAGAAGCTAGACTCGAAAATATTCGCCAAAAGGCGCTAGAAAATGCTACAAAAGCTAGTGAAAAAGTAGTGGTAGGTGAAGCCGTACAGTTACGCGATGGACAAATTAGCCAAGCTTTTTCAGAAGTTTTAAATTCGGCTAAAAATCAGGTTCTGATTTATTCTCCTTGGGTGAATCAGGGAGTTGTAAATGAAAAATTTCTAACTCAGTTACAGAAATTAGCTAATCGGGGAGTTTGGATTTTAATTGGACATGGAATTGCGCGGCGACAAGAAGATGAAGATAAACCAATTCCAGCAGAAGTAGAGAAAAAACTTCGAGCGATAAAAACACCTGATGGTTTAGCATCTGTACAGGTTTCGTGGTTGGGAGATTCCCATGTCAAAGAAGTAATAGTTGATCAGGAAATCCATCTTTGTGGTTCTCATAACTGGCTATCTTATCGCGGCGACTACCTACCACGAGGTGAGTCAGTTTATAAAGTTACAATTCCGTATCAAGTTCAGGAAGCTTATGAATTTCTCGCTAATCGCTTCCAAAATTACGCTCAAAAATTATGGGAAAATGCTCTAGAAAACCGCGATTCTAAACTTGCTGTAGAGTCTCTATGTGTGTGGGGTGCGCTAAGTATGGAAGACATTGCACTCAAAGAGATTCAGCAAAATAATTGGCTGGAACTTCTGCCTGTGTGGTTGAATGTAGCACTACAGGGATTAAGATCGAAAAATTTACCAGCTGATTCAACAAGTTTTAAAACTGCACTTTTGTTGCTGAATCAAGTTTCTATTGAAGAAGCTTTTGTTGAATTATTGCAACAGGGATGGCGTAAAGTTATCCGCGCGATCGCAATTAACAATCCTCAAACTGCTTTAAACTTACTGAGTGATGAAGTCTGGGCGCAGTTTCTACATCTCAATATTGCCCAAGAGAGTGATTCACCTGCTGATTTTATTCTCTCTCGTGATTAACACATATTAGGATATTTGTCATAGTTCAATAGTAATAATTTTTCAGAAGAAAACTAAAAAATATGTCTTCCTGATTCCGCGTGAGTTGGCAATTAAATGATTCTTAAGCTTTGATTGACTTAAAGATAGATACACAAATTCGTCTTATTCGATACAATTTATAGGCAGAGAGAGCCGAGGAGAACAAGGTGGTTTTATTAAAAGGCTTTGAGATTGAGATATACACTGGCACGCCTCAAGGTGAAATCGTCGGCCTCTCCGACAAAATTGTTGCAGCTTTGGATGGATTTATGCGGGAGCCAGATAGCCGCAATGTCGAATACATAACCGAACCATCCCCTAATTACGAAAATTTATTGTGTGCCTTGCTGCGTCCCCGGCGAGAGTTGCGAAACTACCTCAATCGCTTGGGCGATTACACCCTGATACCGGGAAGTACTTTATCTTTGGGTGGGAGCGATCGCTTTCGGCGTTCCGATCCCGCAAACCCCTATCATGACTACATTGAGAACACCTACGGAACGAAAGTAGTCACCGCCAGCGTACATATTAATATAGGCATCAGTGATCCAGAAGTATTAATGCGGGCGTGTCGGGTGATTCGGATGGAAGCACCTCTATTTCTCGCCCTTAGCGCCTCATCTCCCTTCCTGGATGGCAAAACTACTGGCTATCACTCCACCCGTTGGGGACTCTTCCCGCAAACGCCTAGTCATGTGCCGCTATTTGCCAGCCACGCCGATCATATTCAGTGGGTAGAAAATCAACTTGCTGCTGGAACAATGCAAAATATACGGCATTTGTGGGCATCAGTGCGCCCAAATGGCGATCGCCGTCCCTATGATTTGAATCGCCTAGAATTGCGAATTTGCGATTTAGTCACAGATCCCATTGCCTTACTGGGGATTAGTGCCTTATTAGAAGCGCGTTTGTTGCAAATAATCGAAAATCCCAGCATTGATCCCTTAACTCAAAGTACCTTCTCTGCTGAAGAACTCGTCACCCTGACTGCTGAGAATGAAGCTGCTGCTGCTGTTAGTAGTCTTGATGCTAATTTGAGGCATTGGCAAGATGGCAGAAGCATCCTAGCGAGAGATTGGATTTCCCAAATGTACCAAGATGTTTGGGCGATCGCTAAACAACAAGGCTTTAGCTGTTTCCTTTCCCCTTTGCAAAAAATCCTCCGCGAAGGCAATGAAGCTCAACAGTGGTTGCAATTACACGCAGTCGGTTTCGACAGCCAGCGCGTCATCACTCAGGCTATTGTCGCCACCCAAGAGCGCGAAATCGAACTCGAAGACAAATTGTGTTCGTCTCTGCTAGCTTAAACTAAGGGGCATTGGGCATTGGGCAATTCAATTTTGAATTTTGGATTTTAAATTTTGGATTAAATTTCAATCTAAAATCCAAAATCTAAAATCTAAAATTCTTGTTCCCCCACTCCCTACTTTTTCATAAAACTTAATATTTCCTGATTTTAACCAAATATCCTCTCAGGCATTCCTCTGGGAGGGTTTGTGCTTCGTTTTAAAAATCTAATCGATGGAAGATGCCTGATTATTATTAATAAAAGCTATGAATCACCTCTACCTTTTGATAGATTTAACATTGACAAAAAATTGCTTTATACAAAACGAAAATTATACGGACAATGCCTCAGGTAGTTTTAGTTAACCCGCAAATCCCCCCTAATACAGGTAATATTGCCCGTACTTGTGCAGCTACGGGTACAGAGTTACATTTGGTGGGACCTTTGGGATTTGAAATTAGCGATCGCTACCTCAAAAGAGCGGGCTTGGATTACTGGCCTTATGTCAAGCTACACTATCACGAATCGCTAGAAGCTTTTAAAACCTTACATCATCAGCGTGGAGGCAGATGGTTGGGTTATACGGTTGGTGGAAATTTTAATTATGTAAGCTTTCAGTTTCAACCTGATGATTGGCTGCTGTTTGGTAGTGAAACTACGGGCTTACCACCAGCAATTTTGTCAGATTGTGATGCTACCCTGCATATTCCAATGAGCCAACCGGGAGTTCGCAGCTTGAATCTGTCAGTGAGTGTAGCAATTGGCTTATTTGAAACCCGTCGTCAGTTAGGCTATTTACAATAGTTGTTTACCTCTAGGAGCATAAGTAAACATACTTATAGAATCTCCCTAAATCTACTATAGGAGTTATTTGTGGCGAAAAAAATTTTCTTGCTAGTGGAATAAATTGTCAAAAAAAATACATATAATTAGATTTATTACCATATTGTAGTGGAAGATACTTACAAGCATAGGAAGGTTGTTATAAGAAATTTGTATATGAAACTTGGGATATTGCCAAATTTGAATGATAGATTTTGATGAATTTGAAACATTCTAAATGGGGGAACAAAAGCACTAAAATCCAGTCAAATTATACATTTGAGCTATTGTGGCTCAATGAAGGCCACAAACCAGCCCAAAAGTAGCCGATGCTTCATACGGTTCTTTTTAGGGAATAATCAACTTAAAGTCTCGTGTTGAGAAGACGGATTGGCTAGAAATATCTTGAAGATATCTACAGCAGGGGATATCACTTTTCCAGAGTCGCAGCAATTTAATTCTCAACAGCGACTATGGACTTGGCAAATAGTTTGCCAGTCCCCGCGATTGACGCAAGACAAGCGCGGACAATGGTAAAGAGTAAAATGTCCTAAGTGGTGTTAGGAGTGGTTCGGACAAGTAAACACAGCAGATTTTAAATTTTGCTAAAAAAGGTGAACTTGTCTAAATCAGAGAAGCAGGTTAATCTTGCGTAAGCATCTCTGGTGAATGTGATCTTGATCTATCGTTCGTTGTGATCTAAATCATTGACTAGTATCCAACTGAAAAATCGAGATCAGTTAAGCGCTAGTGATCATAGGAGGTCGTCTTTGAAACGAGCATTGAAAAAGAGAGTAAAAGCTGTGTTGAACAATAACCCTAGCGATGATGATGCCCCGGTAAAACTGGTAAATGTGATGAATCCAAAAGTTAACCGCCGGGTGCGAACAAAAGCCGCGATGATTGGCTTGGCAATCTCTATGGGAGCAACCAGCCTTTTGGTGACTCGACAAAGCGATCAAGCCCAAGCAGCAGTGCCTGTAGGCAGCCAAAAGGCTTTTTCTTCGATTCCTGCTGTTCCTGACACTGAGGTGAAATTCGCCTCCACAAAGCTGGAGTCCCAAGCAGTCTCATCAGCGAGCGTGCCGGAAAATCCTGTGATCGTGGAACCAACGGCAGTCTCACAAGTCCCTGGGCTTGAAGCTAAATGGCAAGTTGCAGCAAGTGGAATGTCTTTGCAAGTTCCGGCATCAAACACGTTTTCTCAAGCAACAACTGTTTATAAAAATTCCACCTACCTGAAGCCAAAAGTGGCACAGGGATTGAACAATACCTTAGCCGAAACTAATTTTCCAACAGTCAATAATCTGTCTGACTCTAGTGCTGATGGTGTTGGTAGTATAAATGCATCACTAACTGCCCAGCCACAAACAGTGGCAACATCTGGCGCAGCTAACAGTGAAATAAATGCAGAACTTAAGGCGCAACAAGAGTTCGCACTGAATCGCTTACAAGAGAAATCGAACCGTTTAAGAAAGAGTCTGGCACAGTTGCGGTCTGGGGAGACTAAAAATTTATCACAAGCTGATATGGGGTTGGTGCAGCCGACGACTGTCATTGAGAAGACTGTATTAGCCCAGTCGGACACTTCTGGCGATGCAAGCAAAGCGAACCTGATATCGAGGTTAAAACAGAAGACACAGACGACTGCACTTGTACCAGCTAGACCAACAGTTATTGCGTCCTCGACTCATACAGCCTACCAAGTTAAGCCTGGAGATACATTAGCAGCGATCGCCAGCAGATACAAGACTTCAGTATCACAACTAGTTAAGGCAAATAACCTCAATAATCCAAATGAACTGCGAATTAGTCAAAAACTGATTATTCCTGCTGTTCAAGTTGAGTCAATTGTAGCGACCAAGCCCACTTTTGTAGAGTCCAGCAATACTCCTCATGTTGCCACCTCCCATGATTTGAACATTGGTAGTGCCAACTCATATCTACCTACTTCACAATCACCAACTATTGCCGACAACAGTAGCGTTGCCGCCCCTACACCGGTAATTCTTCAGATTCAGGCAAATAGTGCAACCCACGACCAAACAGCCGCCACTCCTGTTAGTTCTTATGGTGTCGGTGGTGACATTCCAGTGCCACAAGCTTTTGCCGAAATGCAACAGCCTAAAACACAAACAAATAGGATAGCAAGGGTAAACAATAACAATAATGACCGTTTGCGGGGCTTACAAGCGGAAATCCAAAGATTACAGCAGAAATATCGCGCTCAACAGTCTGGAAACTTAATTGTGCCAGCAGCTAGCGAAACTAATAATGCTGCGATGCTCACTCCTATTTCTAGCCCCAATAATTTCATTGTACCCAAGTCCGTAGTTCGACCGAATAATAATGTAGCGATCCAAATTCCAGTTCCTACACCTATTAGAGCTAACTATAGCTTTCAACCAATTAAGTCCCAATACCGTGCTACTATGCCGGCTAACGAGCCAGTAAACCCAGATTTCTTGCCCAATCTAGGCTCTGCTAGTCAGTGGACTCCCTCTGACAGTCCATCTGGTAATCCATCTGGCACAAGGGTTAAAACGCCTGCTGGAAGAGTAAATGCCTCTGACTCCTTAGGAAAGATGCGGGGAACTACAGTTTCTCCACAGATGCGAATACCACCTTTGGCAGCAGTGGATCAATATCTGCCCAAACCAATTGACGAAACTATACCCCCTCCATCTAGCTCATCCATCGCTTACACATGGCCGGCGAAGGGCACTCTCACCTCTGGTTATGGTTGGCGCTGGGGTAGATTGCACAAGGGAATTGACGTTGCTAACTCAACTGGCACGCCAGTTGTTGCCTCAGCTGATGGTACGATAGAAAAAGCTGGCTGGAACAATGGTGGTTACGGCAATCTCGTCGATATTCGTCATCCCGATGGCAGCATGACTCGCTATGGTCATAACAGCAAGATTCTAGTGCAGACTGGTCAGCATGTGCATCAAGGAGAAACGATTGCTTTAATGGGTAGCACTGGCCACAGCACTGGCCCACACAGCCACTTTGAAATTCACCCCACAGGCAAGGATGCTGTTAACCCAATAGCTTTCCTACCAAATCGGCTCTAATTCCTGAGTGTCTGTAACTAAATCATTGGCTTGTTAGTTGAGGGAGTTCACCTCCCTCTTTTGCTTTCTATGACCTCAACAGTGATGGAAGTTATAACAAAATTCCCAAAGGGGCTAGTCTTAAGCAAATTTGTATGCTATATTAGTTAAGGATTTGAAGAATCCTGGCTCAGTAGCTCAGTTGGTTAGAGCACGGGACTCATAAGCCTGGGGTCGTTGGTTCAACTCCGACCTGAGCCACTTTAAACAAACGATAATATAAGGATTTTAGATTCTAGTCATCAATAGTACTAGGGAGCTTAATAAACTTTGTTAATCTTCAATTACCGCAATATGTTTTAAAGTATATCTATTATGCTTGCTATTTCAATTAGTCCAGTTCTTAACTCTTGAGCTTCCTTTTCAGTGGTTATAGGACCATTATCATTTACATTTTCAACTTCTAAAATAGCTTTTTTAGTTTTGATTCTTAACTTCAGACTGTGAAAGGTAGTATCATTTTCTTGCTTTTTCTCCCAGACAATGAAGAAGTTTGGTTTGCCTGGAACTATATCTTGTACATTACTGTATAAATAATTAATTTTTGATTTATATACCTTTATACCAAAATATCCTCTACCTCCTGCCCCAGGATTCTTAGCTACACATTGGAACAATTGATAAGTGCCATTATCTACAAATTCTATAGAGCCATCTGCTATAGCTATTGCTCTATAATTAGCTGGAATAGATATTTTTATTCCCATATTAGTTAAGGTTACTGTCCTTTTAATCTCAGAAGCAGTCTCTTCATCAAAAGCGCATATAGTTGGTTTTGCTTGGGCTAATACTGGACAGGCTACTATGCAAGCCAGGATCATAGGTAAAAAAATTTTATTAAGTCTCATTTTTATCTAAGCTACTGAATTTACTTTTCCATTATTGGGATCTGAAACATAATCTTCAGTTTTTAGACAATATATTTATTCCCCCAAATAGAAGAACGCCTGTAGCTGCCCCAACTATTAATCCTTTTTGTATTTGATCTGAAAAAGTTTTATCTTTATCAATTGCAGTGAAGTTCATACTGCAATTATCCAAACTTCCTACTGCAAATGCACAGTAGCTGTAAGTGGAAGGTTTAATGGTGTTAGCTCCAATCAAACCTATAACTAAAGAAACAAATAAAGCAGCACTATATTTAATCTTATTAGACATTAATTTGAATACTATTAGAGCTTTTAATAGCTTATCCAGTAGATTATTTAACCGACAGAGAGAAAATACTGAATTTAGTTTTATCTTCAAAAAGACTTAAAACAAAGCCTTTATTGAGTTATAAAAAAGTTGTAAATAAAATTCTAGTCTGTAATCTTTACTGGGAAATAACTCTACTAAAAAACCTGCTAATATAAGAACAATAAGCATAACCATAAAACTTTTATGCTATCTAACCTAGCAGGGATTGTAGAGAAGGGTAAACTTGTAATTCCTTATGATGACCAGGACAGATTAAAGCAACTTAAAAGTAAAATGAGATTTTATAAGTTAGATGACAAAGGTCTAGCCACAGATACTGTTATGAGTTTAGCTGGAAGAGAAGAGAGAGTAATAATACTTATTATGATGAAGAGGAAGCGGCAGATTATTTAATGGATAGAGTTGCGTAGGCTAATATAAAGGGTTTTAAACTAGAGCATTACCACAATGTTTACATACTGTAGCTTCTTTTTTCCCAGTTTCTGCACAGTAAGGACATATTTTATAAATTCCTTTGTTAATCATTGAATTTTCTGTTTCTTTTAAAAGAAGAGCATGAGGCAAAGCAAAAATAAACATTAGATGTCCATACATCCACCAATTATAAAAATTTCTTCCTTTGTTATATGCTATGAAGCCAGGAATTAATCCTATTAACCAATCAAATATTACAGCAAAAAGTGACTCCCACTTATCTGTTGAACCAAAAATAATACTTGTCTGGGCTACTGCAATAGTTAGTAATAGCCAGTAATTAGCTTTACATAACATCTCATCAGTGCCTTTTTCTAAAGCATTAAGAACTCCTTCATTAAAAGGATAGCCTATTTTATTATTGAAATAATGTATTATAGGAATAATTAGTAAAGGAACACATATCAAAGAAAAACCTAAAATTCCTAGTTGTGTTTGTAATGTCATAAAATTATAGATACAATTCAAAATTTTAGTTAATTTAACTGTTTGGTAGGCGGTTTTTTATTAATTAAATCACTAACTTTTTTGCATGAACCTACAAGGAACACCAAGGTTATAAAACAGGTGTTGACTATTATTTGACTATGAAATAAATTTGGAGCTAAAATCTTTATTTATATAGTTGGCTTTTTTATGGGGACTCATAAGCCTGGGGTAGTTGGTTCAACTCCGACCTGAGCCACTTTAAAAGTTATTAGTAGTGAGCGATAAGTGGAGTTAAGATAGAGTAACTTTGACTGCTCTGTAAGAGGCAAGTTTGACCTCTAATACTCAGGACTCAACCCTAACTGTTTGATGAGTTTGTAGCCAGTTGAGCAAATCAGCGATCGCACTAAAATCTAACAAAGCCTCACCCAGTGCTTCCAATTGTTCTAGAGAAAGACTGTGAATCTGTTCTCGAACCTGTTGTGGTAACTCTCCTACCCGTTTTTGTAGCTGTCGTAGTACAAGTGTTTGTGCTTGTTCCTGTTGTCCTTTCTCGTAGCCAATGCGCTCGCCTGTGGTAATGTAACTCATGGTACGCTCCTGCTCGAATTGTTTAAACTCCTGCCAAAATTCTGCTTCTAATCCTTTTGGTAAAATCATAACCCAATCGATAAAACGATAGAGGCTACGAATATCCCTTTCTTGCAGCCCTTGTTCATACAATCGCCGAATTAAACTAAATTTCCACGTTTTCCTTTCTCCCAGATGTTTAGTAGTTTGCTGGGTTTTCAAATGTGCCATTACCACCATCGCAAAGGGATTATCGCTCTTTTCTAACTCTGTCCATCGATTTTGATAATCGAGCAGTTTGACGGTTCCAAATCTAAAATGTAGACCACAATCGGGATAATTATAACTGTATTGATTTGGTCTCCAAGTCGAGTCAGCATCGCACAAAATTGCTAGGCTAATGGCTGGTTTAGCAAATTTGTCAAAAATTCGCAGGTTGTAGGAAAACATCCTTTGAGCAAAATTATCTTCCGATTTTGCCTGAATTTCGACATGAATCAACAGCCAAATTTCCTCTCCTTGAATTTGCCAGACTTTGACCAATTTATCTGCATATCTTCTACCAAGTTCTGCTTCGCGCGCTATTTGTTGAAATTCCTTATCAAGAAACTCGTGCGGACGTTCCCAATTAATTAGTGCTGCTGTTTGCGGAAAGAAAAATTGCATTGCTTGGGGGAAGTAAGCTTCTAGGATTTCTTTCCACGGGGAATCATTATCGGCTCTTTCTCGTTCCTCGCTCATGTGATTGGTAGATATCATGTTCTTGATAATTAAGATGTGAGCAGCTATAGCTATCTCTTATACTCAGGACTATTTAACGTGGCGGATGACTTCGGCTACTGACCAAGCTTGAGCGATCGCACCTCTGGGTGTATGAGGTGAATCGCCATCAAAAATCTCAGAAAGAGAACCAAGACAAGCGTCAAATAGGAAGTGATCTAGCAGGGGTTGCCAATCAAAAGGCAACGATCGCTGTGGATAAAAACGTTGCCAAGCCCGAATATATGGCCCAATTAGCCAAGCCCAAACAGTGCCTTGGTGATAAGCGCGATCGCGTTGCTCTTGGTTGCCCTGGTATTTCCCTTTGTATTCTGGATCTCCTGGATCGAGACTGCGAAGACCATAGGGGGTAAGCAAGCTGGTAGTTGCCAAATCTAGTATCTGACAACCTTGCTGTTCAGAAAACCCACAATGGTACAGCGACAGCGCCAAAACAGCATTGGGACGAATTTGGAAATTCCGGCGATCGTCCGGCTCAATAGTATCGTACAGATAACCTAGCTGAGGATTCCAGAACTTTTGCAGCGAGGTTTTTACGTGTTCTGCTTGTTGAGTATAACGCTGTGCTTGCTTAGTGAGACGCGCTGACGAACCGTAGTCAAGCTGGCTCAATCGTTCTGCCCACTGACTCAGCCAACATAAAGCAGAATACCACAGCGCATTGATTTCCACTGGCTTACCGTAACGAGGAGTGACAGGGTGTGACCCAATTACCACATCCATCCAAGTGAGGGCTACACCACGAGCATCCCAACTAACTAGCCCATCAGTAGCATCGACCTGGATATTGAAATGTGTACCACCGACAAATGCTTTGTAGATTTGCTGTACTACAGGGAATTGCTCTGCCAAAAAATTCCAGTCTTGGGTAGCTTCTAAATAAAGTCCTAAAGTTTCAATCCACCACAACGCTGCATCAATACTGTTATAAATTGGTTCGCCGTTTACATCAGGAAATGCGTTAGGAATCAAACCGTAGCGACAATAATGCCCAAAAGTTCGCAATACTCCTTTTGCCAGATCAAAGCGCTGTGGAACTAGTGCCAACCCCGGTAAAGCGATTAAGGTGTCGCGTCCCCAGTCATTAAACCAGTGATAACCAGCAATAACTGTGGGTCCTGCAATTGAGGCTCGATAAACAATAAACTGATCGCTTGCTTTGAGTAGTTGTTGCCAGAGTGGGGAGTGGGCATTGGGCAATGGGAAAGGGGAGGCAGAAGGCAGGAGTTCTTTAATTTTGAATTTTGAATTTTGAATTTTGAATTGATTTGTCTCCTCTGCTCCTCTCCCTCCCTCTCCCCATCCAAAAATCTGTGAGAGTCGGTCTTGCTCTGCCTCCACAGCTTCTGCAAAGGTTTTGTCCGTCATAACACTTAGCATCGAGTCTGGAAAACCTACTCGTGCTTCTAGAGTCACTGCATCTCCTGGTTGGAGTGTGACTATCAAGTAACCAGGACTGTAGAGGTCTTCCTTGTCACCTAATCCCCGTTTCGTCTCCTCAGGCAATCCATAATACCAATACCAGACTGCATCTGGTTGATAATTTCCTTGTGTCCAGCGCAAGTGCCAAGGTATACCGAAGCGCCCTGAATTGATTGCTTGCAGACAGACTTGCTGTTGTCCTAGCATTTGCGAGAACTGTAATTTTGCGCTAGCAGTCTGCTGATGGTGAAAGTCACGTTCTGCGATCAACAGTCGCAGCCGTAAAATCGCTGTATGACTTCCCTCGTAGCGATAGTGGATTAAAATCCGATGGCAAAATTGGGAGTAGGGAGTGGGAGAGACGCGATTAATCGCCTCTGTACGAGAGTGGGGAGTGGGATTCTCTTCGCTACTCCCTTCCCAACCATAAGGCATCACCAATTGTCTAGTTAACTGCCAGTTATCTTGACCCCAAATCCATTTTGGAACTGGGTTAATATCAAAAGAACGTAGCAGTTCGTAGCCCGTCGGCTCAATCTGACCGTTACCCCAAAAGTTTGTCCCCAGTGGCACAACGCTCCCTAATACTTCCAAGCTAGCTTCTAGGTGCGAAAACAATAGAGTCCTTCCAGAAGGCGGGTTTGTCGCGGCAAACAGCCAACCATGATAAGTGCGCGTACGGACATCAGAAACTGTACCACTGGCAAAACTTCCCAAGCCATTGGTAAGTACCCATTCTCTTGTATCTAAATCAGCCATTTGCTACTCAAAATCGTTATGAGTATGATATAGTCGTAACAGATTGTAATTAAACTGTGAGAGCGTGGATGGGTGAGTTTACTTAACCCGAATTCCAACGCTAGTAAACGAATAAAGGAGAATTAGGTTAATGTCCCTTACTTACGGAACCGAAGCAAGCATCCGCGTTGGTCAACAAGCTCCCGATTTCACAGCAACGGCTGTGGTAGATCAGGAATTTAAGACAATCAAACTTTCCGATTATCGCGGTAAGTATGTCGTCCTGTTTTTCTACCCACTAGACTTTACCTTTGTTTGTCCCACTGAGATCACAGCATTTAGCGATCGCTACGAAGAATTCAATAAAATTAATACTGAAGTCCTTGGGGCTTCCGTTGATAGTGAATTCTCCCACCTCGCTTGGATTCAAACAGATCGTAAATCTGGTGGCGTTGGCGACCTGAATTATCCTCTAGTCTCCGACATAAAGAAAGAGATTAGCGCCGCTTACAACGTTCTTGACCCAGCAGCAGGCATTGCCTTGCGTGGTCTGTTCCTCATTGATAAAGATGGTATCATACAGCACGCCACTATCAACAACCTAGCTTTTGGTCGCAGCGTTGATGAAACCCTGCGGACATTGCAAGCAATTCAGTATGTTCAGTCTCACCCCGACGAAGTTTGCCCAGCTGGTTGGCAACCTGGTGACAAGACAATGAATCCTGATCCGATCAAGTCTAAAGTTTACTTCTCTGCTGTCTAAATTTCGCTAGCAAACTCTAATCCATCCTCTTGGAGTTGAGAGCAAAATCAATGAAAACCACAGATAAACAGAGATACACATTAAACAGTGTTAACCTCCGTATCTATCTGTGGTTTTCTCATAAAATAGTATTTAAATAATCAAGGTTGAAACTATACCAGTTTCAACCTTGATTGAGACATCAATACGGTTCGGTTAAGGTTATTTGATGAAAATAATAGATTCCAAAGACGCGATAAATCGCCGTCAGGACGAAGGACTGATTATTGTAAAGACGGCGATTTATCGCGTCTCTTGCCTTAACCGAACAGTATTGCAATAACTCTTTCACAATCCAAAATCTAAAATCCAAAATCGTATTATGCTGACTTCAACTGATTTTAGTGGTCTATTAAATAAGCGATTCTTCCGCAATTTTTTACCAGTTCCAGCTAGTAATAAACTCAGGTTGGGAGTGGGAACACCAGACTTTCAACTGCCAGATATTACCAACGGAACTTTAGTAAAACTGTCTGATTATAAAGGCAAGCAACCAGTGTTACTCGCCTTGACTCGGATCTTTACCGAAAAGCAATATTGTCCATTTTGTTTTCCTCACATCAAAGCTTTGAATGAGAACTACGAACAATTTAAAAATCGTGGTATAGAAGTTTTAATGATTACTAGTACCGATGAACGGCAGAGTCAAATAGTTGTAAAAGATTTAGGTTTAAAAATGCCGTTGCTGAGTGATCCTAGTTGTCGAGTGTTTCGTACCTATCAAGTAGGACAAGCACTTGGAGCGCCTTTGCCAGCACAGTTTGTATTAGATAAAGAAGGAAAACTCCGCTACTGGCATTTATTTTCTTTTCTGGATCACAATGCTAGTGTTGAGACATTGTTAAAACATTTTTATTCTTTTTGACATGGATCATCAATAGGTGGATGCCAACCTACTGTTAACCAAAGTTGACGGGAATTTAGAATAAAACCATCATCGTGGTCTTGATCATTAAAATCAAACCGACTGCAAGTTGCACGACCTATAGGAGTTGTTCCAATAATTTTTAACCCATTTTTTGTCCAGATAAAATGCTCTGACTAATTTTTATTTCTAGGATTAAACAATGGAACTTCTGTTTGTATTTCTGGCTCAATTCTAGGTGTAAAATTATACCGCCTTTGATTACAACGATGACAAGCTAAAGCCAAATTATTAAGGTCATCTGATCCTCCTAAAGATTGGGGAATAATATGATCAATGGTAAATGGTGTAGCATTTAAGCGTTCTGGTGAGTGACAATATTCACCGAAACAGTGCTGAGTGCTGAGTAAAAAAGTAATAAAAGACTCAGCACAGAAAGTACTTTGCCCCTATTTAAAAGTCATGGAAAAAGAAATAAATATTTATTTCGAGCGGAAAGTGCCATCAAGTTATAATACGTCCAAGTTTTCAATCCCCTAAATTTATCTATGGGGTTACTCTAAGCCGAGGTACTCAGCACTCAGCACTCCTGAAACAAGTATTTTGCCCTTTTGCGGACGTTTAAACGAACAAAATTGTTGATAACCACAATTAAGAAGCGAGTTTAGCGTTGATAAAACTAAAAATTTTTTCTAATTCCAATAAACCAGCTAACTCTGCTTGTTCATCAGGATTAAGTAAATTTTCTTTATTCTTTTCTAAGAGTTCCTCTAAACTAATCTCTAATTCTTCAGTAACACAAAAAGGACGAAATTGATCAGAAAGATTAAGTTTTATTCCATTTGGTAGCCAAGATCAAGGCTGTTTCATTAATTCTTTCATGGGTATCTCCCTAATCGAGCATTTTGGTTATCAGGTTGACTGGGGTTAGATGCTAGAATATTCGACAATTTACTGAGGAAGGTTTAGTAGTTAAAGTTTGGTGTTAATATTATAATTTTTATTATTTTCTCTCATGCTGACCCTTTATCACCAGCCTTTTTCTCCCAACTCGCGCCGCGTTTGGATTACTCTCCTGGAAAAAGGACTTGAGTTTGAATTGGTAGAAATAAAAATTGATGGAGAGCAGTTTAAACCAGAGTTTTTGGCGATTAACCCCTTCCATCACATTCCAGTTTTGGTAGATGACGGCTTGAATGTAGTTGAATCTTTAGCAATTCTGGACTATTTAGAGGCAAAATACCCCACGCCTGCGATGTTGCCTAAAGATGCCAAAGATTTAGCGATCGCACGCATGGTACAACTGGTAACTGTAAATGAACTTTTGCCAGCAAGCACCACCTTTCTACCTCAGTTTCTCGGCTTGCCTGGAGGAGATCCAGAAAAAATCGAGAAGGCACAGCAAAAAATTGCTACAGTGCTGAAGTTTTTTGAAAGTTTACTTGACGATCGCCCTTACTTTGCTAGTCACAACCTGACTCTCGCCGAAGTTGTGGCTGGAACTGTAGTAAATGTATTGCCAAGTGTAGGCATTTCCTTAAGTGACTATCCAAAATTAAATGCTTGGTGCGATCGCTTAGTAACACGTCCATCATGGCAAGCTACCGAGCCTACACCAGAGGCAATAGAAGCGTTGAAGTCCATTGTGGTAGCGAGAATGGCGCAGTAAATTCATACCTAATTAATTTAGAGACGCGAAACTTCGCGTCTCTACAATCCAAAATATTTACAACTTGACTTGCTGCAAATAACTGCGGGGATTATAAGTACGTATAGCCCGGATTTTTTCATAATATTCCCGCTCTTGTTGGCTGAGGTCTTTTGGTGGAACGATCGCCACCTTCACCAACTGATCGCCGCGTCCACCCTTGGCGAGAGGCCAACCTTTACCACGTAAACGCAGGGATTGACCAGAACGCACTCCCGCAGGCAGCTTAACATTAACTGAACCATCGGGTGTGGGTACATCAATAGACGCTCCCAAAGTCGCTTCATCTGGTGTGATTGCCACTTCGCAAACCAGATTATCGCCCTCCATTTGGAAGAACGAGTGCGGCTGAAGTTCGACTTTTAAGTATAAATCCCCTCGTTGTTGAGTCATGGGGTTGATTTGACCTTTACCCCGCACGCGCAGGCGAGTACCAGTTCTAGCCCCAGATGGGATGCGGACATCTATTGTCTCGTTACCTAAACTGAAGCGCTTTTGCACACCGTTAAATGCTTCAGCAAAAGTTAGAGCGATCGCAGCTTCACTATCTTGGGTAGTAGCCGCACCTGCATCTTGAAACCCAAAATCATTAAAGCCATTAAAACCACTTGACGCACCTGTAGGAGTGCGGTAAGAGTAACTTTGCGAGTAACTTTGTCGCCCACCACCAGGGGTAGCACCACCAAAGCGTCCTAACAACTCATTGATGAACTCATCAAAATTACCGTATTGGCTAAAGTCAAAGTTACCCATATCAGCACCAACGCCGCCGGATGGGAAACCTTCACCAGCTTGTTTCCAATATTGACCAAATTGGTCGTATTTTTTGCGTTTATCTGCATCTGAGATAACTTCGTAAGCTTCGCTAACTTCTTTGAAGCGTGCCTCTGCCTGTTTGTTATTTGGATTAACATCAGGGTGATATTTGCGGGCTAGTTTCCGAAAGGCTTGTTTAATTTCCTCTGGAGTGGCAGTCTTACTAACTCCCAAAATAGCGTAATAGTCTTTGAAGTCGGTTGCAGCCATCTACCAGCCTCCTATAGAAATTCCCGTTATGTTTTTTTAAGATCAGAGATTTGTGGTTTGCCAGGTATAGTGCCAAGCAAAAAGAATCTGATTTTAAACTAACAAACAATATAGAAAATCAAGTGTGGTTCTTGCTCACCGAGCGATCGCAATTTCCGTACTCCGATTTTTCTGATAAGCGGATCAGGCTGTCTAGCCCTTCTTCCAGGCTTGGGGGGGCATCCCGGAGTTGACGGTGCATCCGCAAAATAATTTCTTCTGGAACCCGGCGCGATCGCCTTTTATTGCGTGCCAAACACAGCCAAACTGGCGTATTCACCCAAATTCCCCTAATGTAGGTAAAGCCCAAGTTACGGGCTAAAGCAATGACTTCACGACGATGGCGGCGCTGGGCATTGGTGGCATCGAAAATTGCTGTATTACCTCTGGCGTACACCCCTTGCGGGTTGTCGTCAGACATCGCTTGCTGAAACTGCCGCTCAATTTCACGCCAAATCAGCAGCCACGAACCCTGAATGGCTTGGGAACCGAACAGTTGCCCCCTGATGGTATCCGTAGAAATCAGCAACATCTGGGGACATTCTGCCAGTAATTGTTTTGCCAAAGTTGACTTACCGCTACCTGGAAGACCAATCAGTAATATCAGTGCTGAGTGCTGAGTGCTGAGTGCTGAGTAAGAAGTCAAGAGTGAGGAGTGATTAGATGTTGTACTCATAACTTATGACTCCTAATTCTTGTACAGACGCGAGGAACATCGCGTCTCTACTCCTAATTCTTGTACAGACGCGAGGAACATCGCGTCTCTCCTAACTCCTAACTATTAAATGATGGTTCCATCGGGAATTACAGCATTTTTCAGCACGACAACGATGCCACTGCGGATGTAGAAACCTTGACCTTCGCGGTCAGCTTCTTGCACATTATCTTTATTGATAATTTTGACATCGTGACCGATACTGGCGTTTTTATCGATGATGGCACCGCGAATCAGCGAGTCAGCACCAATACCTACGGGAATGTCACCTTTTCCTATGTTAGATTGGCGTTCTACAGAAGCTTGATAAAAATCTGCACCCATGAGCAAAGACTCTTCGATGATGCAGCCAGATTCAATCCGCGATCGCACTCCTAAAACTGAATGTTGAATGCGGCAATTCTTCAAAATACAACCTTCGCCAATAATTGATTCGGTGATGTGGCAATCTAAAAGTTTAGTCGGAGGTAAGTAACGTGCGCGGGTATAAATTGGTGCTTCTTCATCGTAGAAGCTAAAGGGTGGCTGGGGTTGCTGAGTCAGTGCTAAATTGGCTTGATAAAATGCTTCAATTGTTCCAATATCTTCCCAGTAGTCATCAAATAAGTAGGCTTGAACGTTGTAATCCTTAGAAGCATCAGGAATAATTTCTTTACCAAAATCCGTCCGTTCTAAAGATTCTTTCAACAACTTGATCAAAACATCTCTTTTAAAGACATAAATCCCCATTGAGGCGATGTAAGGCTGTAATTGGGCCTGTTCTTTCGTCAATCCCAAGATACTGGTATCAACGCGCATTTTGGTTAAGGCATCGCCTTTAGGTTTTTCGCTAAAGTCAACAACCCTACCAGAATCGTCAATTTTCATTAAACCAAAATCTGAGGCGCGACGCTCGTCTATGGGGATGACTGAGAGAGTGATATCAGCACCCGTTTCTCTATGACGCTGGATAAACAGACGGTAATCCATGCGGTAGAGGTGATCCCCTGAGAGAATCAGATATTCGTCTACATTCCATTCTTCCAACAGCCATAGATACTGACGCACAGCATCGGCTGTACCTTGGAACCAGTTGGGGTTTTCTAACGTTTGCTGTGCGGCTAGCACTTCCACAAAGCCTTCGCTGAAGCCACTAAAATTGTAGGTGCGGGCGATGTGACGATTCAGGGAAGCTGAGTTGTATTGTGTCAGGACGTAGATTTTGAAGATTTCGGAATTTATGCAGTTACTGACAGGGATATCGATTAAGCGGTACTTACCTGCTACTGGTACTGCTGGTTTAGCACGGAGTTTGGTTAGTGGGTAAAGCCGCGTACCCGCGCCACCACCAAGAATGATTGATAATACTTTTTTCACAAAATTTCTCCCGACTGCCTTTCAACTCTCATCTTCAGTTTAGGACTGTATGTGGCAGCTGGTAAGGGGGATTATATGATTCTTAGGGATGAATTTTCTAGAATGCTGTCGGTGATGAATGACACTGCTCGCGAAGACATAATTAGAACATTTGTATTAATTGACGGCAAAAGTTGGGGAGCGATCGCGCTTACTGCTCTTATAAACTATCAGCTTTAAAAGATTATTACACTGAACTTTAAGTTAATTGAACCTCTAGCGATCGCTCCCCAACTTTTGCTCATATTTATTTTTTCCATCTAGTCACATCTTACACCAATTGCTTTACAGCGATTTTTGTCGGGTGGACAATGTTTACAGTTCACTCAACTCCTGATTTTTAGATTATCTTTTGTGCCTTACCTACTGTTGCCACCTTTAGGACTAGAATTGTCGCTTCCCCCAGAGGGACTGCTTTCTTCGTTTATTCTTTCAATATTAGAAAGGGCATTACCGTTTAGTATTAGGGGATCTGTGTCTTCTGAACTACTATCACATTTAGGAGGAGGATTATTGCCACCTCTATGACTAGGATCGTTGCTTCCCCTAGGGGGACTAGAGGCACTAGAGGGACTGCTTTCTTCCTTTATTATTTCAATGTTAGAAAGGGTACTATCGCTTCCCATAGGGGTTTTAGGTGGAATAATATTACCTTTAGGAGGAGGATTATTGCTTTCTTCAGAGCAGCTTTCTGTGTCTTTTGAACTACTATCACATTTAGAAAAAGGATTATTGCTTTCTTCAGAGCAGCTTTCTGTGTCTTCTGAACTACTATCACATTTAGAAAAAGGATTATTGCTTCCTTCAGAGGGACTGGGTTTTGCTACTTTTATTGGATCTAATTGAGTTATTCCAGAGGTTGTATCCTTGGTTAATTCATCTTTATTCACTTTTATTTTCTCCTTAAAATTGATTATTCAGTATTGCTAATCGATGACCGTTGCAATTGTTTATTTAAATTTTCTATTAGTACCTCTTGAAATATTAATATTCCCGGCATACTTTTTTTACATCTTGATATTGCCTCGAATCCTTTTGATTATTATTTAAATAATCAGCAATCCAAGTGCAACCTCTCTTGATTAAATAAGAATTGCTATTTTTAGGATCATTTCTATTTTTTTCTATAAAATCTAAACTCCATATTTTAATAGTTTTATCTTTACTAACAGTAGCAATTTCTTTGCCATCTGGACGAAAACTTAAGTCAAAAATTTCATCTTTGTGTCGTGATAAAGTATCCATTATAGCACCGTTACTAGCTTTCCAAATATTTGTTGTTCCATCTGGATTTGCAGTAGCAATATATTTATAATTGGGACTGAACTTTCCTATATAAGATTTGTCTCCTTTATCAGTAAAAACTTTTGGTTGGATTTGTTTTGGGTCGGTTTGCCACTTCCAAATCCTAATAGTTCTATCTTCACTTGTAGAAATAATAGTTTTATTATCATGCCCAAAAGGCACATATCTGACTGCGGCAGTATGTCCTGTCAGATTAGTAATTAAAGTACCATCTTTTTTCCAAAGCTTAATGCTTTCATTGTCAGCAGAGGCAATAAGCTGACCATTAGGACTAAATTCTGCATACCAGACTACATTGTTGTTTCTATTGTTATTTATTCTGAGGGTAGTGAGCTTTTTGATAACAACTTTTGGTGAAATAGTTTCTATTTGCCACAGTCTGATAGTTCCATCGTAACTAGCAGAGATGATAGTTTGACTATCAGGACTAAAATTTACAGATGTGACTGCTTGCTCGTGCCCTTTGAGAGTAGTAATATAAGTACCATCTTTTTTCCAAAGTTTGACTGTTTTATCAGCACTAGCAGAGGCAATAAGCTGACCATTAGGACTGAAATTCACTGTATATACAGCTTCATCATGTGTCATCGGCTTAACGGTTGGCACTGGAGTACCATCAAGCTTCCAAAGCCTTAAAGTTTTATCGTCACTTGCAGAAACAAGAAGTGGATCTTTAGGACTGTAACTCACACCATTAACACTTTTTGTATGTCCCTCAATCCGATTGTGTTCTTGCACTTTATCCATCACTAATTTCAGTCGATTAAGTGCGTCGGCATTGTTTCCACTTAAATCCTGAAACGCCTTGAGTGCTCTAACACTTGCTATCATCGCCTCAAGCTGATTGCCTACTTCCAAAAGTTGCTCAGATGTTCCAACTAATGCTCCAGAAGCGATCGCATCTACTTGTTTTTTCTCTGATGTCCTTTGTTGTAGAAGCAATCCCAAATAATATCTAATTGGGGATAACTCACTAAAATAATCGGACCTCCGAAACTCATCCGAATAGCTTCTTGTATTGAACCTATCAATTTGTTGCTAACAAAATCAAATAAGCGATCGCTACTAATTCGCCCACTACTACCTGCATTTTTAGATGCTAATCCCTTGACAACCGCACTTGTGAATATACTATATTCTTCACTCTTAATTGCTGCTGCTTGTTCAAAGTGGCGACAAGCTGCTATTAAGAAATAATCCCTTAGCGAACGGAAAGCAGTCAGAGTTTGTTGTACTAATTCTCTTTCTAGGAAATAGCCACTATGACAGCAATCGAGTAGCACTACCAAACTACTTAATTGAGATTCTCCGATTAATTTATTAAGTTTGTTGAGGGAAATAGCATATCTTTGTGCGACAATTTGGTTTCCCTTAACTTCAACTTGACAATTGGAAGTTGCTAAAAATCCCTCTTGTTGTCCCAAAGTATCAGAAGTTATAAAACCGTGTCCGCTAAAATAAATCAGCGCTTCATTATTTTTAGCTTTCTCTAACAGCAATTTTCTGAGTTCTTGACCGATTTCATCCTCATTAACTTTTGATGCCGCCATTTCATAGCCATTTTTATCTTTATTCCATCGCTGTGGTAGTCTTTGCACAGACTGGAAATCACCATACTTCTCTAGGATTAGCGCGATCGCCTCAGCATCATTCGTAGTCTTCGACAAACTCGGTAATGATGGGCTGAGATACTCGGCGATGCCAATAACAAGCGCATATTGTGCCATTTAACACACCTTTGGTTGCTAAATACGGGATAATACTTGACAGACAGAACCAATAGCTGTGTTAATAAAAACAATATCATATGTTATTTTTATGCAGACAGCCTGAAATATTTCAGACACGATACAAAAATTTAACCGATGTAGCTTATGTCAGAAGTACAGCAACTCTTTTTCCAAGCGGACGGGGAGATTGAGCAGATTGAGATTAACGTCACAGCCACCGAAATAACTTCGGAAATTGAGGAGGAGGATGATGGCATAGAATACAAAAATGTGCGAACAGATGCGATCGCTCGGATGCAACAAGCTCGCCAAATGATTCGCTCTTATACTATCTATGCTCTTAGTGCTTTTAAAGACTTCAGTACTGCTGAAATTGAGGAGGTCAAACTTACATTTGGCATTAAGTTGGGTGGAAAAGCCGGCATTCCTTACATTACCGAAGGTTCAGCTGAAAGTAATCTGCAAATTGAGGTGAAGTGTAAATTTACAGAAAAACAAAAACCTGATTCACAGTAACAGCAAAAAATTATCCGCACATTGTCGGGTTAGGCAATGCCCATTAAAGACCCAACTTCCCTGTATTTATGATCTTATTAACCAAACCTAATTGCTGCGATCGCTTCAAATACTTCACCCAAGATTGCTCTGACAACTGAGAAATCGCATTTGCTGACAGTGTTGCGGTGAAAATATCTTTGCCACTCGTAACATTACTGACGCCTAAACTTTCTAAAACCGCAGTTGCAGCAGAGTTTAAAATTTGTTCAGTATGGATGAAAACCGCTAAACTCTGTTCCTCTGGGTCTTGAGTATCATTGAGCGCTGTCGCAAGTGCAGCATCTAGCTTTTGATAATTCATGAACAGTAACTTGGTAAAAAGGGTAGGCAATTTTGGCTCATCCTATAACTTATCAAATTTATAGGTTGTTATTGCCCACCCTTGTACAGAAATAATATCCACCTTTCTCAGTCTAATTACAGATTTAAGGCGTTAATCACTCCATAACCCCATTTGTGATCAAATGTGCCTGCGGGTTTTCCGGGAATAGCACTATTTTTACGTAGCAAATCTTTCACAGCAGCCGGATCAAGTTGAGGATCACGCTGCAACAGGAGTGCCACTAACCCACTAACCAACGGTGTCGCCATACTCGTACCCGCCTGAACCACAAACTTGGAATTAATCATCGATGAGCGGTCAAAATTTGCATCGGCGGAAAGCGTGGAAACAATCATTGCTCCTGGTGCTGCTACATCGGGCTTCTGTGCATCATTCCGTAGAGGCCCTTCACTACTGAATTCCGAAATAGTATCCAATTCCAAGCCCATTTCTCGCACTTGGTCATCAATATCTGTGTACGTGGCTTTAGTAGTATAGGCGGCAACTGTAACTGCACTGCTGGCGGCTCCCGGCGAACCAATTTTTACTGCATCCTTCACACTTTTACCTGTGAAAAACACTGAGGAACTGTCATCTAGTGTCCACACATTTAAACGTGTGTCAGTTGAAGAACCATTGCGGACTCGCAATTGCCAAACTCCTCCCATGACTGGCGAGGGGTCAATACCACGTATTTGCACAAAGAAATTATGGTCGCTATTGGCTTTATCTGGTCCTGGTGTCGCTAATTGCACCCGTGCATCTGGTAACTGGTAATCTTGTGCGGCATTACCCTCAGTAATTATTTTTTGGAAGGGGCTGACAAAACCGTTAGGACTTCGCAGCGACACTTCCAATTCGCTGTCTTTGGAATACCAACCGTTTAACCAAACTATGCCTACTTGATTCAAAGGAACATTAAAGCGCATACCACGAGTGCGTCCACTGGGTATCGTGGCTTGTCCATGAATGTTATAGTTTCCTTCGTTACCCGCAGCACAGCAAACAATTCTTCCAGGGCCAGTTTCGGCGTTAATGACCTTTGATAGGGAGTCGCTACCATCATGAGCATCAGCGTGTCCACCCAAGCTGAGATTTACCACTGCTGGGCGTCCCAACTCTCTAGCAACTCGGAAAATGTAACGGACGCCATCAGCAATGTGGGCATCCTGTAAATCTGACCTGACGACAACTAATTCCGCTTCTGGTGCGACACCGCCATAGGTAGCATCGGCACCGGCGGCAATTCCAGCAACGTGAGTACCATGACCCCCAGTATCCTGAGAAATTGTCAGTTGCGCTCCGGTAAATTCAGCCCCATAGCCGCCCTCCGTCACTCCTGGTCCTGGCAGTGTTTGATCCCAAATGTGTAAAATTCGTCCAGCAAAGGCGGGGTGTTTCGGATCAATGCCACTGTCTATAATGCCAATGATTACTCCTTTACCAGTCAGTCCGGTTTGGTTCTTGAACTCCGGCAGTTTGACTTTTTCCAGTGCAGTGTCCATCCTCAAATGAAGTTTGCGTGATGGCTTAATCCTCTGAATAATATCCTCTTCAGATAAGACATCTAAACTATCTAAGGGTAAGAAAGCCGTCCGCACACTCCCAGAGTTTTGATTAACTTCAATATTATATTGTGATAAATAACTCAAGTCTGCATCATGATCGCAGTAGATAAAAACGACGCTTTTAGTAGGCTTGACTGGGCTTTTGTGGGCAATAATACCAAGGGATTTTTTGTGTTGAACTAAAGCTTTATCTCCTTCATTTTGATAGTCTTGAAATGCCAAAAGTAGTCCAGGAGAAAGTTTTTCGTGCCTCATTTTTACCTCAAATTAAATTTATTATTTGATGCGACTATAATCTATTTTTTCTTAGATAACATCAAATCAGCTTAGGAGGTGGGAAGTTAAGTAGGTAGGCGTAATTAAATATAAGATCAAACCTCACCCTCAATCCCTCTCCTTATAAAGGAGAGGGAAGCCGGAGGCAGCATGAAGTTTTGTATTTTATTTAATCCACGTTCCTTAAGACAATTGCTAACTCCTAATCGCCTTGATCCGATCCATGCCAGCCAATGGAGATTTTGTAACGATTTGAATGCTTTTAATACAACTTTTACAACCCAGACAATATTCAAACGTGATTTGAAACAGCAGAATGTCAGAGTAAATCTGCTGAGTCCATTCGGGAGAAAAAAATGAAACTTATCAAGTTTGTAAAAGCATTTTTTGCTGCGGCCACATTAACTACTGCTTCAATTGGCCCCGCCTTTGCTGCTGACACAGTTCAAATTTTAGGTGCAACCTATAATGGTAGCGGTTGCCCGATTAATACCGTCACCGTGACGCCTAGCCTTGATTATCAAACACTAAGCGTTTTATTCAACCAATATATAGCTACAGCTAATAACGTATCACAAAGCTATAGAACCTGTAATTTAGTCATTCCGATCAAATCTACCCCAAGGTATTCGGTTGAGTCGATGGGGAGTATTGTCTCCCGCACCTCTCAGTTAGATCCGTGCGTACCCGTTTCCGTGTACACGGCTCCCGATGTTTTTAGCTTGC
>NZ_JBALCT010000049.1:0-31144 GCF_036917675.1 Nostoc sp.
CCACTTGTTGCACCCGAATACAACGGCGTAGATCGCAATGCTTTTCTGTTTGGCTTTACTCCTCAAGCCGAAATTTGGAATGGTCGCTTGGCAGCAATTGGCTTCCTTGCCTATTTACTTTGGGATTTAGCAGGTTATAGCGTCCTGCGCGACGTTTTACATCTGATTGGCTACTAGTACTCTGCCACAAGTATTATGATGGCTTAAGGAAGTTAGTAGTAAGTACTTTAGTGCTTAGATAAAGGCTAAAGTACTTACTACTAACCTGAATTTTCACGGTATCTGAAAAACCTCTCGAAATCTTTCTCCTCAAAGGAGAGAGACTTTTAATTTTCCCCCTTCTCGACACGGGAAGAGGGCTAGGGGGTTAGGTTTTTCGTGGGTTTTTCCACATAACGTGAAAAGTTAAACTACGAACTTATCAAAAAATCGAAAAACCTACTTCTAGCTAGAGCAAAAAGTGAGCAAACACGTACAAAGCCGAAGCTATAAGTTGTAATAGCATCACTGGAATACCGTAGTGAAGGAAAATTTTAAACCAGATTCGGCGAAAAAAGCCACCTAGTTTTTAAGCTATCTGAGGGATTTTTTAGACTTCAAATGATTGTCAATAATCTGACTTATTCAATTTTTCAAAACTTCAATATCCCTTATTTCTATTTTTCCTCTGCCTAGAGTGACAAAAGAGGGTTAAATTACTCAATCCCTGCATCCACGACAACTATCAACTTTTTTCTTCCCCTGCTCCCCCAGCCTTCTTTTTCGACCAGTGTGGAATTAATAAGTCCAGTTTTGTTTAGTCTGCAAGCTATAGGTTCCATCTTTCACATTCACCCGCTCAGGAATCAGATTTTGATCCCTAAACACATTTGCCTGATGCTGTAGAGCAGTAAGCGATTGATCGTCAATGGGGATGATGGCACGTTCGGCACTACGTTGCTGTAAAGTTTCTACAATGGATGGATCGATTTCATGGTTTTGTGCCATTCGTTGAACCGCTTCCAATTCCTGTTTCTTAGCCCAAGCTCCAGCTTCGTTTACCTCTTCTAAAATCAGCTTGATCAGGTCGGGATAGTTGCGTACCAGTTCTGGAATAGCATAGTAATAGGTCGGAACTTCTATGGAGGCTTTGTCACCAAATATGCTCTCTAGATCGGCAATCGATCGCCCTGGGTAAGCGCTTCGGGTCTGAGTTGTTGTGTAGGGAACCCAAATCACCCAAGCATCGACCTCACCACGGCGGAATCGGGGTAGCGCCTCTGGCTGTGTCAGATAAACTGGCTCAATGTCGCTAAAATCGAGACCTACTTTTGCGAGCGATCGCACAAGTATATAATGTGCGCTTGAGCCTTTGTCAAAAGCTATCTTTTTACCCTTCAGGTCTGCTAGGGTCTGAATCGGTGAATCTTCCGGTACCAAAATTGCTTGACCTTTGGGAGCGGTATATTTTTCTTTTGCTACCCGCACAAAGACATGATCTGCTGCTTGAGAGAAGATGCTGGCCGTGCCGCCACCGCCGCAGAAGTCAATCGTCCCATTGCTTAGTGCTTCTATCAAAGAAGAGGCTGATAAAAAGCTTGTCCAGGTGACAATCAGCCCAAATGGTCGCAAACGCGTTTCGAGCAAGCCTTGAGTTCGGAGAACTTCCAGATTTGTCATTCCCTCTGGATAACCCATTTTGAGTTGCTTGAGCCGCCTCGCTTGTTCAGCTAAGGGGGTGTTGCTAGATCCAGCAGAACGGCTAGAAAACCAGCGATCCAAAACTATACAAAAAATTATACCACCCACAAATAGTCCCACGGTTTCTAATAACCGAGTTGTGGAATTTTTGGGTATTTTGAACTGATTTAGTAGAGAGGAGAGTGGATTGACAGATTCAGAAGCGGCAACAGCAAGACCGTCAAAAGCCAGAGTCAAGACCAAACTCGCAGCAATACCGATGCAAAATAGAACTGCAAACCTGTAGGTAGCCGATCTACGAATGGCTGCTCTGAGCGACTGTAAGATGTTTTGACCTGTGACTCTAGGCAGAAGGTTAATCAAACGGCTAATCATATAAGTCCTTGGTTGAAATAACCATCTATTTGGTTAGGCGGCTGATTTTTACCGATTTGGGCTGAAACCCTCCACTGATTGATACTGGGAATGAATGGCGCGTTACATACGAGAATGCAGCCAGAGTGTTATACTTTTTTGGGCTGTTTATATATTATTACTGAGGCTTACCTCATTTTTTTTTAAGTTAGAAAAATTGGTAAATAAATTAGGAATAAGGTTTTGGGAGAAATTAGATTTTTGGATGATGGCGAGTGGAACCAATATCCAAGATTAATTCCCTCTGCTAGCGATCGCTTACGGTGGGGCATAGCTGATCACAATTTGCGACAAACGCTATTTTTCGATATTGCGGGGCTGATTGCTCAGGTTGAGCGATCAGTAGTTTCGGTCATCAAACAGGTGTTGAGCGAGGGATAGTGATGGTTTGGTTAATTGCAACAATTAAGATCGGGCTAGCTACTGCTATAGCAACAACCTTTGACGACAATATTTATCTAACTGCTTTTTTTAGCGCAGTTAATCGGACTTTTCGGCCTCAGCACGTTGTGGTTGGTGAGCTTCTAGGGTTCACGGCATTAGTAATAGTAAGTTTGGTTGGTTTCTTAGTGGGTCTAGTAATTCCGTCAACTTGGATTGGTCTATTGGGGGTTCTGCCGATACTCATTGGTTTGAACAATTTACGCAACCTTAATCAGGATGACTCAAATGAAGATAAGTCAGCCAATCTCAAAATCAACTCTAAATTTCGAGGATTTGATTCCAGAAAGCGATCGCTCTGGGACGTAATCCGCGATCCACAAACCTATCGCGTCTCTGCGGTCACGCTTGCTAACGGTGGTAACAATCTGGGGATCTATATTCCCCTGTTTGCCACTAGCTCAATCCAAAATCTGTCCGTAATCATACCAGTTTGCTATTTCATTGTTTTATGTTGGCTGTTGATGTCCTATAACCTGACTCGCCTACCTGGTATTGCTTTAGTCCTCAGCCGCTATGCTAGTAAGATATTTCCCTTCGTACTAATGTGGCTGGGCTACAGAATTTTGATGGACAGTGAATCTTATCGTCTTTTTCTCCCGAAGAGTTGACATTGAAACTGTTAAATGTCTCCGGCTTTGCTCTTGAATTCAGAATAGCTGAATTCTTCTTCAACATCTCTTTCTAAAGTAGTAAATAAGTTCTAACTTAAACATGACGTTTTTTGTCAATAGAGGCATTATATTTAGCCAAAGGAGAAAAATATGCAGATTTTAAAAATTATTCTTGTCGCTCTTGTATTTATCGTTAATTTAATGATTGCTCAACCTTCTTGGGCAGGTAAGGATTTCACAAAAGGGGCTGACTATATTGAGGTAACTCAGGCACTCAATCAACTTCTAGCCGCGAAGGATACACCAGAACAAGCTGGCTATACACCTGAGGAATTTCAGCAGCGACTAGCACAATTGCAGTCTCAAAAGAATACTATAGAAACTGCTAAGAAGCGCGCGCAATGTCTTAATGAAACTGGAAAGACGTTGGCAGTCTATGCTAATAAACCGAAAAAATCTCCAACCCAACTCTATTACTTAGCAGCAGGACAAATCACGGATGATGATTGGGATTGCGATGGGATCTACTTACCCGCAGCTACTCAGGTAGTTCTCAGTCCAAATACTCCAGCACAACAGCTAACTGAAGCAATTGCCGTTAAGTTTGTTGATGGTACACAGTCGGTTGCTAGAGTTAATCCGGCAACTGGTGCGATCGAATTGAATGTTGAACCTGCTAAAGTCTTCAAGGCTGGTGCAAGCGAATGGTTACTTCCAGTGTTATCTCAAGCAGAGATTGACACACAAGTTCCTACTCCACAACTCATTGACTAAAATTCTCTAGTTAAGAGGCAATAGGTAATAAAAAAATCCCCATTAAGATTAGGGGATTTTTCTTTGTCATTTCAAAGCATAGGCATCAGGAAATGTTTTTGCTTGCTTCGTTTTTGCATAGAGGTGCTGACCTTCTTGTAGCTGGAGTTGGCAAAACTGTTCTGTGGTAAGTAGGTAGGCGTAATTAAATATAAGATCAAACCTTACCCTCAATCCCTCTCCTTACTAAGGAGAGGGAAGCCGGAGGCAGGGGTGAGGTTTTATTGACTCAATTGATGACACGCCCTAAAATTATTTCTGAACAGCGATTATTCATCAATAGAACTGGGAATCCCCAAAACGGCACAGGGAAAATTATAACCTAATGCCTGAATCATCGGATGATTGACAGAGTTGCATCCTAGAAACAAAATATCGGCAGCTTCTAATTCAACAACTTTGTTAAGTTCTGTGGAAATGCAGCCAAACCGCAAATGAGATTTGAAGGAACCCTGCCATTCTTCAGCTAGACTTCGAGCTTGCCAGAGAATTATATCTGCTTGTTGCAGGGGAGTTACCACTGTCTGCAATTTGGGTTGAGTTAATACCAGTGTGACAGACTTTGATACTTCACTGATTTGACATTCCAATGAAGGCTGTTGTTGTGGAAAGCTCAAGATGTTTGGATGCTGGCTGCTTTGATTGTCTTCTACCACATAAACGGCTTGAACTGTGACTTGTGCATTAGTGGCTAAACGCGTTTGATGGGCAATCCAAAAGGCAATATCTAGTGCTGTATGACTGTTAGGAGATGCGTCATAGGCAACAATTAAATTAACTGCTTTTGAGCTTTGAGGTTTTTTAGAAAAAGGTTTTTTTGGCTCTGGTAGCAGTACCATTTGTTCAATTAAGTCATCTCGGCCTGTGGCACTTTGCAGACGTGCTAACATTGGCTTAATTTGCACAGCTTTACTTCTCCTAATGAAATGAATTAGCAATGAGAAGCAGGGGGACAAATTTTAGATTTTAGATTTTGGATTTTAGATTGAGTGACGATAAGCAAAATCTCAAATCTGAAATAAGTCAAGGAAACCCCAATAAGAACTGTATTACAGCCAAAGTCTTGGGGGTTCCTTCCATTGCCTACGGAGTTAGCTGACGGGCTAAGACTGGAAGGTGTCTTTCTCTTAGGAGTGCTGAGTTGTGAGTGCTGAGTTAAAGATTAATTATTCTTCACTTTTGACTCTTAAATTGCCGCTCTCTGCAAGATTAGCCCCAAAGAATGGTTCCTCCGCTCCAAATCCAGCTTTCATGAATTTGAATTAGGCTACCCACTAAAAAAAATGATCATCTAACTTACTCGTCTTGGGCAAAATATCGATCAAGGAAATTCAGGGTGTGGTTGCGGAGTTCAAAATATTCTTTTGAGTTTCGCATGGCAGCCCAAGCCTCTTTCAGAGGAGCTTCGCTAACGCGTGGATGCTCAAAAGGAACTTTTAATATCTCTCCTATAGTAGCAGCTAGGCCATTGGTCATCAAGACGATGCGATCGGACATATAAATTGCTTCATCTACATCGTGGGTAATCATCATCACTGCTTGGCGATTAATTTTCGCAAATATCCAATACCTGTCGCTGCAATTTGCCACGAGTTAGTGCATCTAGCGCTCCAAAAGGTTCATCCATCAGCAACATTTTGAGACGAATTGCTAAGGCTCTGGCAATCCCTACTCGTTGTTTCATACCTCCAGAGATTTCATCAGGATATTTGTCAGCCGCCGCCGTCAAGTTTACCATTGCCAAGTGTTGATTTACAATGCTAATTTTTTCAGCCCTATTAGCATTTTTTAACACTTCATCCACGGCTAAACGGATATTTTCTCGCACTGTTAACCAAGGTAACAGCGAATAGTTCTGAAATGCCATCATCCTTTCGGCTCCTGGCTGATGAATTTCTTGTCCATCTAGCCTTACTGAGGCGGAAGTTGCTTTTTCTAAACCAGCTACTATCTTTAGTAGGGTTGATTTACCACAACCTGAGTGACCAATTACAGAAATATATTCATCTTCACCAATCGTCAGATTAACTCCATCTAAAACGACAAAATTATCTTTATCAGGTGTCGGATAAGACTTGACTAAATTTTCAATTTCTAAAAATCCAGGGCGGGGCAGAACTTCGCTCTGGGTATTCATAGGTAATGAGGTGTATTCAATCATCAAATGCTCCGAAAATAATTTAGTCAATCAATTTTGGATTTTGAATTTTAGATTAAATTTTAGATTGATTTTGGCCAAAATGATGCTGGGCTGCTGAGGATTTTAGATTTATTCCACACAAGAGGGGCAGGGGATAAACCAAAGAACCACAATCCAAAATCTAAAATCTAAAATCCAAAATTGGCAGGGATTTAAGACATGAAAAAGTTAGTGGGAGCGCTAGCCCTAATGGCAAAAGCCCAATACAGCTAGAATGAAGACATCTCTGAGGATGACAGGTTTTGTCTTTTTCCAAGCGGCTTGTCCAGCGATCGCTGCGATCGCTGGACAAGCTGCCAAATTTAGTTGAAATATCATTTACGACCTCAACAGATTTAAGTGCAGGTACAAAAAATCCGAGCAGTACCAGCCTTGGACACCGATGAGATCGGAACATTATAAAAATGCCGTCTCTTCAGTCTCCTCTCAATGCCTACGAAGTTAGCTGACGGGCTAGGGCTGAGAGATGCCCTTCTGAAGAAAGTTATGAGTTAGAAGAGACGCGATTAATTGCGTCTGTAGAAAACGATTAATCGTTTTCTACAGGAGTTATGAGTTAAATATTAGTAACTTCTAACTCCTCACTCTCAACTCCTCACTTTCTCTGAGATACGCCCCACAATTTGGTTCCTCCGCTCCAACTTCACGTACTGTGATGTGATGGATTAGGCTGACTTACTCTAATGGATATTAATTATCGACAATATAACATCAATGCTCAGTAAAAGCCAACTGTATTATGATAAATGTTGTTTATTTCAATACCAAAATCAAGTTTTTTTCCTTGTTTTTCGGTAATTAATAAAATTTATAAGTTTTTATAATTTTAGTTGTATTGTGAGTCAACTCATTGCACAAACAGCTAAACAACAATAGTTGAATCAATCATCAAGTTTGTTACCTCCTTGATTAACATTTGTTAACAAGAATTAGATTATACTTCACAAATCTTATATACCGGTAGTTAATCCAGCAAATAAAATAACATATAAAATCTATTTCTTTTGGTAGGTTAATTAAATCGCTAATTTTGGTATTAAACCACTGCACTCGCTAAACTATTTGCATATGGAAGTTTACTCATCTATCTCCTAGCTGAATTTAACATAATGGATTTTAGTCAAGTACTGGCTGAAAAAAGGGACACCATCCTTGATAAATGGATAGTAGCAGTTCGCAAGGATAGACAAATTGAAAGTGCTGATGGCCTATCTTACACAGCGATCAAAAATCATATCCCTGATGTGTTGAAAGCTATGGTGACAGTGCTTTCAAAATCCCAGGATAATAATATTCAGTCGATAGTTATTGCCAGTTTCGAGCATGGAGCTATTCGAGCTGAACAAGGCTTTGATCCAGCAGAAATTGCCAGAGAATATCATCTGCTGCGAACAATAATATTGGATGCTCTACAAGCAGATTTATTGAGTGGAACCCCGTCAGAAATAATTCGTTCCATGCGTTTGATAGACGCGATTGTAGATGAAGCGATCGCTCGGTGTTTCAAGAGTTATGTTGAGGAGAGATTCCGAGAATTACAGCAGTTGCAGTCATCACTAACACTCCATAATGAGGAATTCACACGCTTAATTAACGCTAATCAAGAGTATCTTTCCCAACTAGCCCATGAATTGAAACATCCTCTAACTTCTATTATTGGTTACTCGGATTTGTTTTTACGCCAACAACGACGAAAGACTAAGGTGAAAGACACTTCTGCCAATTTAGAACACATTGAGCGCGTGCTACGCAATGGTAGACAATTATTACACCTGATTAACAATGTCTTAGAACTTTCGCGGTATGATGCGGGGCAGATAAAACTCCAACTAGCGCCTACCGATGTGCGTGAATTAATTAATAATGTATGTGAAATGTTGGAACCTTTAGCATCTGAGAAAAATTTAAAAATCGTAGTAGATTGCGATCGCGTTCCCAAAGAATTAATTACCGATTCTTTTCAATTCCAACATATTGTCACAAATCTTATTAGTAATGCAATTCGTTATACAGAGTCGGGGACTATTATTATAATGTGTGAGGTGTTGGAGAACCAGAGATGGGCGATCGCAGTTTCTGACACTGGAATTGGCATTGCACCCGAAAACCAAGCCCAGATATTTGAACCCTACTTTCGCATCAGTTCTAGCGATCGTTCCTATCTCCCTGACAGTACTGGATTGGGGTTAGCGATCGTCTCGCGGTTAGTAAAACTACTACAAGGTCAAATTAACTTAGTTTCTGAGGTAGGCGTTGGTTCTACATTTACGATAATTTTGCCCTTAGAAGCGAAGATTTGAGAAAGTTTAAAGTATCTTTTGAAACTTATAAAATAGGATATCCCGTGTGTTGCCTGACATTTTGCGGGTAAAATCGTCACGAATAACCAGTAAGCTATCGCGCATCTAAATTCTACTTTTTGGAGTCTGAAAGCCTTGCTGTAAGCTTTTCAGGTTGAAAAATTAAATGTGTCTCAGCTTACCTGCTGCTTTGTGGATGTACCTCACTTACATCAACTTGTTCGTCTTGATTTTGCAGTTGCTAATTTCCATAAATGGGCGCAATTAATTGTCTGTAGTCCATAACAAAAGTAAAGTTTTATAAAGTAGAACCCGTGGTTAAATTTTCAGCAATCACGGTTTTTTCATGGTTTTAATAATAGAATATGTAGATGTAAGTTATCAGCCTCAAGTGAGCAAAACTATGCTGGAACTCTCAAATATCAAAATTGAAGTAGAAAGGTTGTCTAATATCTTGGGTAAGGCTGAAGGCTGTCTTTGACCTCGGAGAACTGAGTGCAAGAATTGAGGACTTGAATCAATTAATTTCTGAATCTATTTTCTGGGATAATTCTGTCATTTACTATCAGACACTTCAAGAAATTGAATCACTCAAGGCTAAAAAGAAACAATATCAGCGATCGCACTTTATTCTAGAAGAGATCAAGGCTGCACTAGAACTACTAGAATTATCTGCTGATGAGGAATTGTTGCAAGAGGCGCAAATCAACCTTACCCAACTCCAGCAAGAACTTGAAACATTTGAAATCGAACAATTACTGTCCGATACCTGCGACCAAAAAGCTGCATTCTTGACAATTACTGCTGAGGTTGGTGGCCTAGATGCTGAAGACTGGTCATCTATGTTATTGCGGATGTACCATCGTTGGGCAGTAAATCATAATCATAAAGTATATCTAGTAGAAGAGTCAGAGGGTGATTTAATAGGGTTAAAATGTGCCACCTTACAAATTATCGGTCGCTACGCCTATGGTCTACTTAAATCAGAACAAGGAACCCATCGCGTAATAAGAATTTCTCCCTTTAGCAGCAACCGCCGCAAGCAGCATACTTGCCTAGCCACTGTGGAAGTCAGCCCTATTCTAGATGAGTCTGTTGATTTTGAGATTCCAGGGAAGGATTTGGAAATTACTTACTGTGTCCATCGGGGGAATGTCAACCGGACAGAAGTATGGGTGCGGCTGGTTCATATTCCTACTGGGATTAGTGTATTTTCTAACCAAGAGCGCAGTATCATGCAAAACAAAGAGAAAGCCTTAGCTATTCTCAAGAGTAAACTGTTTGCGATCGCACTAGCCCAAGGTGTCCAGCAAGTTGAGGAAATTCAACCTCGGCAGATAAAATCGTTATCCAACAAGCTCATTCGGGAATATATCTTGCATCCTGACACCAAGGTAAAAGATTTACGTACCAATGTAGAAACACCTGCTGCGGCAGAAGTTTTGAACGGTAAAATTGATTTGTTTCTCAAAGCCTATCTGCAACAGCGAAATCAAACCACCTCTGTTACCCAAGAAGGGCTTGATAATTTCAAGTAATTTTTGTAACTTATATAATTAGGAACGTAGATTAAATAAAATGCAAAACTTCATTCTGTCTCTAGCTTCCCTCTCCTTTATAAGGAGAGGGATTGAGGGTGAGGTAAGCCAAGGACATAAATTGTATGTTATTTAATTCTTATTCCTTAGTGCAGAAAAAATTTGCTCAACTAAAGCTAAAATTAATAAATGTAAGTAGAATAAAGAGCAATTTCCCAATCAAAGCGCTCTATCTATCCATTCAGCAAGCACTATGGAAGTCTTAGAACTCAAACGCGAAATCGAAACGTTGTCTGGCCGCCTGGGTAAAACCCAGCACTATCTTTGACGTACCTGCACTGACAGCTAAAATTCAAGACCTCGAAAAAATATCCGCTCAACCAGAATTTTGGGATAACCAAAGCCAAGCCCAAGAAACGCTACAAGAACTCAATGACCTGAAAGCCCACCTCCAGCAGTATGATCAGTGGCAAGCCAATCTGGAAGATACTAGGGCAGTTGTTGAGCTGTTGGAGTTAGAAACTGATGAGGCACTACTCCAAGAAGCGGAATCTACTATTACTAAACTCAATCGTGACCTGGATCAGTGGGAGTTACAACAGTTACTTTCTGGTCCCTATGATGCTGAAGGTGCTGTATTGACAATTAGTGCTGGTGCTGGTGGCACAGATGCTCAAGACTGGGCATTTATGCTAATGCGGATGTACACCCGTTGGGGCGAAGCTCACGGTTACAAGGTAATTTTAGCTGAAGAGTCGGAAGGTGATGAAGCCGGAATTAAATCGGCAACCCTAGAAATTACTGGTCGCTATGCCTATGGTTACTTGCGTTCAGAGATGGGTACACACCGCTTAGTGCGGATTTCACCTTTTAATGCCAACGGCAAGCGACAAACCAGTTTTGCAGGGGTGGAAGTGATGCCACAGATAGATAACTCTGTGCAGTTGGACATTCCCGACAAAGATTTGGAAATCACCACAACTCGCTCTGGTGGGAAAGGTGGGCAGAACGTCAACAAAGTAGAAACTGCGGTACGAGTTGTTCACCTTCCCACGGGTCTTGCCGTGCGCTGTACAGAAGAGCGATCGCAACTGCAAAATAAAGAAAAAGCCTTAAATCGTCTTAAAGCAAAGCTGTTGGTCATCGCCAAGGAGCAACGCGCCCAAGAAATTGCCGAAATTCGTGGCGATATGGTGGAAGCCTCCTGGGGAAACCAAATCCGTAACTATGTATTTCACCCTTACCAGATGGTGAAAGATTTACGTACAAATACCGAAACAACCGCGATTGGCGATGTGATGAATGGCGAACTTGATACATTCATCCAAGCTTATCTGCGCCAAGAAAATAAACTGGTAGAAAGCACTCCAGCATAATTGGTGCCTTTTTAAAGAAATCCCATAGCAACTACAGGCGATCGCAATTCTGTCGCAGACCAACTGTTACAGTTATAAAAGAGTCTGTGGACAAATAACTATGAGCAATTCTCCTTCAACAGAACCTCAACCTAGCTATGTAAAACTGGCCATGCGAAACATGGTGCGGAAGGGTGGAACATCCCTTAAACATTTTGCCTTGACTGGCGTAGGGCTTCTAGCTCTCCTTGTTGGTCTTGCTTACCTAACTCACTAACGACAAACCGTAAACCTCAGCTAGGAGACTGTGTGCCCCTGAGAGTTGAACTATATGTAGAGGAGTATTTTTACGAGTTGTCCCCGACAACATCTGTAAAGATTGGGGACACTCATCCCCGAATTACTCCTGAAACTTGGGAAAACTGGTTTAATCGCTGGTTGGAAATACTTCACCCTCAGATTCCGCCAGCGCCAAGTTATGAAATCGGGCTGCGTTTAACAGATGACTCGCAAATTCAAGAACTGAATGCCCAGTATCGTCAACAAAATAAGCCCACAGACGTTTTAGCCTTTGCTGCTTTGGAGGTAGATTTTCCTCAAAGCCAAGAAATGCTTGCCTCTGCACCATTATATTTAGGTGATATTATTGTGTCTGTAGATACAGCACAACGTCAAGCTCAACAACAAGAACATAGCTTACCAACTGAGCTAGCCTGGTTGGCTGCTCACGGTTTATTGCACCTGTTGGGCTGGGATCATCCTGATGAAGAAAGTTTGGGGCGAATGTTAGAACAGCAAGTGAGATTGCTGAACGCAATAGGTATTGCTATTGACATGGAATAGCAGTATGTGTATCTCTATAGTGCCAATTTTGAGCAATACTTTTATAATACTTTTGGGGAAAATTGCTTAAATATTGCCTCAAACTTAATTCCGCTATTAAGATCGGCGAATATTCCCACTGTAGCAACTCTGTTCTTGTGTTTTTAAGTCTATGTCCCAAAAAATTTCTCCATCACCAACGCCCACCTCGTTACAAACACTCGTGTCTAACGAACGCGAATTCTCTTGGAAAGTAGCCTCTAATTTATTTGTTAGTTTTAAATATGCCTGGGCTGGAATCAGCTATAGTTTTCAAACTCAACGTAATTTTCGCATTCACGTAAGTGTTTGCGCTTTAGCGATCGGTTTAAGCGTTTTTTTGCATCTGCAAGCGGTGGAAATAGCGGTAATTGGTGTAACAAGTGGTTTAGTTTTGGCATTAGAGTTACTAAATACAGCGATCGAGTCCCTTGTGGACTTAACCGTTAAGCAGACATACCATGATTTGGCAAAAATTGCTAAAGATTGTGCGGCTGGTGCAGTCCTTGTCTCTGCTTTGGTAGCGGTGCTGGTAGCTGGTACGCTATTGCTCCCTCCTCTAGTAAAGTTAATTATATCGGCTTTATAGATGTGATTTGCGATGCCGAATAGCCCAGCGCAAGCATCAACAAGTGACTCGGTAAGAGGATCACACTCCGTCCGATGCCTTTTGGAGAACACATTATCAGCAATTCCAAATTTAAGTAATGCGATGTCTACGACGGCCTACGCCTACGCGCCAAGCATCCTGGCTAAAGTGTTACTTGGTAATCTTTAGGAAGTGGCTTATCGTAGAGTAGCCGCTTTATATTTACGCATCCACGTTAGCGTTATTTTTACCCTAGCGAACAAATAGCATGAGAGATTAGTCTATGCTCTTTGCAACTGATGAGTGGTAAAAACCAGGAGTGATGAGCTTTGATTATAGTTATCGACAATTACGACAGTTTTACATATAATTTAGTGCAGTATCTGGGAGAATTGGCAGCAGAATTCCCAGTGGCAGATGATATTAAAGTTTTTCGTAACGACAAGATATCCATAGATGAGATTCGGGCATTAAAGCCGCAAGCCGTGGTTATTTCTCCTGGGCCAGGTCGCCCGGAAGATGCTGGCATTTCTTTAGAATTGATTGAACAGCTAGGACAAGAGTTGCCAATCTTGGGTGTCTGTTTGGGACATCAAAGCATTGGTCAAGTGTTCGGTGGTAAAATAATTCCGGCTCCAGAGTTGATGCATGGCAAAACCTCTCAGGTGTCTCACACTGGGGTGGGGGTGTTCCAGGGATTAGAAAATCCTCTAACCGCCACCAGATATCATAGTTTGGTGATCGAACGTGAGACTTGCCCAGATGTGTTAGAAATCACCGCTTGGATTGAAGATAACACCATTATGGGAGTCCGACACCGGAACTATCCTCACATTCAGGGCGTCCAGTTTCACCCAGAGAGTGTCCTGACATCTTCAGGAAAACAGTTATTGCGAAATTTTCTGGAACAGTTACAGTCGAGAGCATAATTAATGAAACGACGACAGTTGATGGGCTATGCTGGGGCGGGGTTGGTAACAGCTTTAGTTACTAACTTGGGTTCTGAATCTCAAGCTGATGCACAATCTAGCGGTTTATCAGTTCAGTGGTTGGGTCATACTTGCTTTCTTTTTACTGGTAGCGGTGCGAAAATTCTCGTCAATCCATTTCGGGCGGTCGGTTGTACTGCTGGGTATCGTCTACCAAAAGTTGCAGCAGATTTAGTACTGATTAGCAGCCAACTGCTGGATGAAGGTGCAGTGGACGTACTACCGGGAAATGCAAAACTCATCTACGAACCAGGAGTTTACGAGTTCAAAGGCATTAAGTTCCAAGGAATTGCCATAGACCACGATCGCAAAGGTGGTAGGCAGTTTGGTTCAAATGCTGCTTGGAGTTGGAAGCAAGGCGGAATTAATATTTTACATTTAGGGGGAGCTGCTGCACCCATTTCCATTGAGCAAAAAATCCTGATGGGGCGTCCCGATGTGCTATTCATTCCAGTGGGAGGCAGTTCAAAAGCCTACAATGCTGAGGAAGCAAAGCAGGCGGTTCAAACGTTAAATCCCAAGTTGGTGATCCCGACCCATTACCGGACACAGGCGGCTGATGCTGCTACATGCAATCTTTCGCCACTCGATGATTTTCTCACCTTGATGAAAGGTATGCCCGTGCGGCGTAGCAACGGAGATAGTATTTCCATTAGCCCTAAAGATTTACCGGAAAATAGCGTGATTCAGGTTTTGAGTTACAAATTTTAACGAGCAGGAGATGAGGAAAAACAATTCCAAACTCCTGTACAGATGCGATTAATCGCGTCTCCAAACTCCTAATTCCAGCTTTTAGAACGTATACCACTCTGGGGTAAGCTTATCGGCATCGCTAATCGGATTCTGAGTGGCTGTCGTCCCATCTAGAGTCCAAATGCTGTCTGCACCTGCTGTCTGATCGCGCCAGTAGATGTCAGTTTTACCATCGCCATTGAAATCGCCAAGGGATGGTGTCAAGGCCGCGTTATTAGTTGGTAAGAAAGCTTGAGTAGCAACTGTTGTACCATCCATCAACCAAGCGGTGTTCTCACCAGTTGTACTATTATGCCAGAAAATATCGGTCTTGCCATCGCCGTTGAAATCGCCAATTTTAGAAGTCCAGGCTGGGTCAAGTGTCCCCAGAGCACCCTCTGTGACTATGATCCCATTCATCGTCCAAACCTTGTTTTCACCTGTTTGAGCGTTTCTCCACAGAATGTCAGTCTTATAGTCGCCGTTGAAATCACCAAGGGTAGGAGTCCAGGCGGCATCTTGTGATTGCAGCGCCAATTCAGTCTTTTGCGTACCATCCATAAACCAAGCGGTGTTATCGCCGGTTGTCGCATTGCGCCAGAAAATATCACTCTTGCCATTGCCATCGAAATCAACAATGGTAGGAGTTAGTGCTGGGTCTGTTTTATCCAAAACAGTTGCATTCAGGACTGTTGTGCCATCCATCTCCCAAATAGCGTTCTCACCAGTTGTGGCATTATGCCAGAAGATATCGGTTTTGCGATCGCCATTGAAATCGCCAATCTCAGGAGTCCAGGCTGGATCAACGCTGCTTAGAGCAGCCGTATTAGCAACTTTGGTTCCATCCATCAGCACAATGCTATTCTCACCGGTTGTCTTATTGCGTAATAAGAAGTCGGTTTTGCCATCAGCGTTAAAGTCACCAATTTTGTAATCATAGGCCGATAGGTCAAATTTACCCAAAGAACCCTGTTCGAGAACTTTTGTTCCATCCATCAACCGAATGATAATCTCACCGGTTGTAGAATTGACCCAAACTTTGTCCGTTTTGCCATCACCGTTAAAGTCAGGAGTAATCGCCGCACTGGTTAAGTAAGGATTAGGATTGGGATTTCCTGACGTTTTGAGAGGCGGGGCCAACGATTCATTTTGTAGTGCATAGGAGGAACTCTTACTCCCAAGTCCGAAATCATAATTTAAATTCTCAAAAGAAGATGTCAAGATTTTTGATTTTGCAAAAGAGTCTGATGCCCATCCAGATGTATTCAAACTTAAGGGTGAGGAATTTGTATTTACACGCATGGGGTATTTTTATGATTGGTTATCATATTTTTTTAACTTTTTTTGACAATCTCTTTCTGTAACTGAATAACATTTACTAAGGTTTCAATATTTCTTTATAACTATTTTTTCTTTATTAATGTCATTCTTTAAAGATAAACATCTGTTTGTTTTAAAAGATTACTAGTAAATTTTCAAGTTCTATATAAGCAATTGTAAAATATTTTTTGTGCTTTATCTATATGATGATTTAGCGATAAAATTATATAATTTTATTTGAAATTTAAAATGTTGAATTCAAACATATACATTTATATAATTGTTACTTCGTTACATAAAAATATTTCCATTATGTAATCCTGATGTGATTACATAAGACATCTCCGAAAAAATGTAGAGACGTAAAATTTAGCCTCTCTACAAGGATTTCAGGTATGTATAATTAATTTCACCAGATGTCTAAGGGCTATGGATAACGCATATTTAATTTCACCAGATGTCTAATAATTTATAACTTGAGTTGAAACAAATATTGGTTAGAATAACTTAGATTAGCAACTACGGAGAAGCATGATCTGTGCATCCTCTAGTTGTAAAATGTGTAAAATAACACAATACTTTCATATATACATCAGCTATGCAAGCAGAATATCGGCAGCGTCGTGAGCAGTTAATGGCAAAAATTGGTGATGGCACAGCCATTTTTCGCAGTGCGCCAATGGCAGTGATGCACAACGATGTCGAGCATGTTTATCGCCAAGATAGTGATTTCTTTTACCTGACTGGTTTTAATGAACCACAGGCAGTAGCAGTGTTAGCGCCGCATCATTCAGAACATCGGTTTGTGCTATTTGTCCAACCGAAGGATCGTGAAAAGGAAGTATGGACTGGTTATCTTTCTGGGGTAGATGCAGCCAAGGAAATTTATGGCGCTGATGAAGCATACCCGATTAGTGAGTTAGATGAAAAGTTGCCGCAGTATTTGGAAAAAGCTAGTCGGATTTACTATCACTTCGGACGCGATCGCACCTTCAATGACCAAATCCTCATACATTACCAAAGTTTGCTGCGGACTTATCCTAAGCGCGGTACAGGACCGATCGCCATTGAAGATACTGGGACTGTCCTCAACAGCATGAGACTAATTAAAAGTGAAGCTGAGTTGGAATTGATGCGTCAAGCAGTTGCGATCGCAGTTGAAGCACACAATTACGCCCAAGAAATCGCCGCACCCGGACGTTATGAGTATGAAATTCAGGCGGAGATGGAACGGATCTTTCGAGTGCGAGGTGGGTTAGGTCCGGCTTATCCTTCCATTGTGGCTTCCGGCGTGAATGCTTGCGTACTGCACTACATTGAAAATAATCGTCAAATGCAGGATGGAGAATTACTGCTAATTGATGCCGGTTGTACCTACGGTTATTACAACTCCGATATTACCCGGACATTTCCTGTCGGAGGCAAATTTACACCAGAACAAAAGACGCTGTATGAGATTGTTTTGGAAGCGCAAAAACAAGCGATCGCTCAAGTAAAACCAGGTAATCCTTTCAAATTAATTCATGATACAGCAGTGCGCGTCCTCACGGAAGGTTTAGTTGAACTTGGCATCCTCAAAGGCGAAATTGATAAGTTAATTGAAGAAGAGAAATATAAGCCATATTATATGCATCGCACCAGCCATTGGTTAGGTTTGGATGTCCATGATGTGGGGGTTTACCAGCACGGTGAAGATAAACCGCAGATTTTACAACCAGGCCAGATTTTGACAGTGGAACCGGGACTATATATTGTGCCTGACACCAAACTAGCAGAAGATCAACCAGAGACTGATTCTCGATGGATTGGCATTGGCATTCGGATTGAGGATGATGTGTTAGTTACACCTGGGGGAAATGAGGTGTTAACTGCGGGGGTTCCCAAGGCAGTGGATGAAGTGGAACGATAAAAAATAGGCATGGTGTGTATTGCTGTTTAGACTAAGAAAAGACAAAACAACCCAGCAGTGCTGAGTTGAGGATCTCAAAACTTACATAGTTAGAAGTCGAAGGCTTAAGCTGATTTTGACGCTTGTTTCTTTCGTCTAACAGTGCCTTTTTTGACTATAGGATAGCAAATTCTAAGTTTACGTGATTGTCCGGTGGGCCATCCTGGAGACTTTCCGCGAGGTTTGGGGAATTCGCCAACGGTATCCGTATCCCGGCTAAAACTAGAGTAATAGCTCTTACCGCTACTTTTGTCAACAAAATCAAAAGTTTGTGGTTGATTGACTTTTTTGGTTGATTACTTTGTCCTGGTGTCACAGACTCGATTGCGAGATTGATGGTATTTTATTTTTGCACAAACTCCTTTATCCCAATCGCAATACAAGCTATGACACTCAATTTATATTTACTGCGACATGGAGAAACTACTTTTAGTCAAAGTGGTAATTTCTGCGGTGAAACTGATGCGGAGTTGACAACAGAGGGGATGCAGATGGCAGAGAGTTTTGCCGATGTTTATCAAAGCTTGTTGTGGGAGGCTGTTTATGTTAGCCCGATGAAGCGCACAATTGCAACTGCCAAGCCATTTTGTGATGCTATCGGTATGGATATGCAGTTGCGTGACGGACTTAGAGAAGGTAGTTACGGCGAATGGGAAACTAAGAGTAAATCGTTTACCCAAGAGAATTACGCCCAAAACTATGTAAAATGGTTGACAGAACCCGCTTGGAATGCACCACTAGGTGGAGAAACTGCGGTAGATATTGCTAACCGTTCTATGCCTGTAATTGCTGAAATTCAAGAAAAACATTCCCAGGGTAATGTTTTAGTAGTTTCCCATAAAGCCACGATTCGGATTATGCTTTGCAGTTTACTGGGAATTGATTTGGGACGCTATCGCTATCGGGTGAATATTTTGGTCGCGTCGGTAAGTATGGTTAAATTTGACGTTAATGGCCCTTTGTTAGAAATATTAGGCGATCGCCATCATATACCCGATCGTATTCGCTTTCGTCCGGGAACATAACTGAGTACAACGCACGGTAAGAGGAGCTGATTCCAGACGAGAACCAGCCTCCGCCTTTATAATATCCAGCCGCGCCCAGGTCTTCAAACACGCTGTTAAATTGGGGATGAGTTTGCCCAAAAATCTTTCTTAGTCTAAACACCAATGTGTACCATCCCCAAGCTAAAATTGCGGACAAGCCATCAGAGTCGTTGTCAGAATTCCTAAGATTTTGTCTATTTCTTTAATAAAGTAATCGTTCTTATCGATAAAGATGGTATTGTCACAAAGTTTGAGAAATTTCCAATCTGTTCCTGTCGTAACTACACCATAGATTTCATTAATAATATTTCCTTGTTGCTGGTTAAACAATTGAGATGCAATCATTGTCGCAATGCATTGTCCTAAACCAGATTTAATACTCTCATTTTTAGCTTCTACAATAGTTACAACAGGGCTGGTAATATCGTATTGTTCTGGCGAACAACTGAGAATAAAATCACAGCGTCCTTCTAAACCTTTACAAGCATCTACATTAAACTCTGAACCAGAAAATATACTAATTTGGTATTTAAAGAAGCGTTTAACTTCAATTAAAACAGGCATAATAATTAGTTCAGAACGAGCTTTTTCTGTATTTATTGCTGTTACCAATGGTAGATGCTCAGAGAAAATCAAATTTAGATATTCACTAGGAGAAACTGTCTGTACATCCGCAAATAAATCTTGATTTTCAACAAAGATTAATTTAAAGTCTGTTTTGACTTTACTAAGATTAAAGGCGCTGTACGGCATTGGATCATCTTGGGAATAAAGTGCTGCGATGCCAACTCTTGGAGACGCTACGCGTAGGGCGGGAATAGGCAACGCAAGTTGCGGAAGCTAAGGAACTGAGTTTGATGATATCTGAAATCAAGAACAGCCCTCAACAAATTCGACTTCCGGCAGTTTACCTGACCGAAGCTGAGTGACACGCTTACCGTCAGTCTCGAATACCACACGATAGTTCTGGTTAGCATGGTCTTTCGGGATAAATGTCAAGTAGTGTCCGCCTTGGACGTATTTATGAGGTGTGACTTTAATTTGTCCTGGGTAGAGAGATTTGATTTTCGCTTCGGTGTCGCCAATTTTTGCACCTTTGAGGGTAGTAATCTGGCTATTCTGCCGCACATCTACTCTAGAAATACGACCTTTTGTAACCATGAACAAAAGATTTTTGGGTTCGTTTTGTGGTTTAACGTAGTAGCAACTGTTATTCGGCGAATCGCCAATTAGCTTAGTATCAGCAGCTTTTGCGGCTTGGGAAACAGTCATCCCAACTCGTACTCCGCCGATTCCATTGATAAACAGTTTTGACTGGTTTGTTAGTTTCGCCTGTGCTATGACTGTGCTGACAGTTAGAGAAGAAACTGCCAACGTTAAGGAAGCAATAGTCAATAATTTAGCTTTATTATTCATAAATTGTGCAAAGAAAAGTCGGTATATTTGTGTATACAGTACCTATGCTACCAGTTTCGTATTTTCAAGTTGTTGATTGGCGAAATTCCGATATTACTTCGATCAAACCAACAATATTGCGGTTGAACTCAGGTAAATCTTCCGCAGGTATCCAGTATTCCTGATGTATAGAACCGCCTACAGTTTTTACGGAGTAGCGACTTAGAAATTCTGTACGCACCTGAAAACGTGTGACATAGCCAATGTATCCTGTATCAGTACTTGCCGCATTCCAGTTACGGGCAATTTGTGCGGCGTATTCTTCGTTAAGTACTGGGTAGAAAATAGGCTGTTCAGGTAGTCGAGGCGGAAATTCACGATCGCCACTTTCCTTAATCAAAGCCAGTTCTTTTGGGCCAGTGGGACGGAAGAGTGTGATTGTTTCTCTATCACCCTTGGGCAAAGGTTCTCGTGCTTGCAGCCATGCCGTGGGAATACCTTCCACACCTGTAGATATGGCCTATTGTTTCGCAAAGCTTTCTGCTAGCCCGTCTTGGTTAATTTCCCCATATTCTTGAAGAATTGTCACAATCGAAAGCGCCATTTGAGTGTCGTCGGTATAATACCAAGGTGATGCTGGGATGGCACGGGCGACAATCAGACTTTCTGCCACATCTGGATGGAGAAAAAATCGCTCTCCAAAAGCATCACCCACCGATAGACCCTCAAGGGAGTGTTGAGCGCAAAGGAGGCGAGTACCTTTTGTTATTGCCACAATTCACTCCTGAGCTAAAAAACTATGTAGGATACTTGTTTTATAAATATTACATAAAATAATGGGGATAGTTAACACCATCCCCATTTAAATTGAGCAATAGCTCAAGATTTTTCCTTAAGAGCTTACAGTTGCGGTACGTACTGCTGTTTCTCAGGGAGTTCAGCGTATTCAGCCACAATCTGGCGGAATTCTTCGCCGTCAATGGTTTCTTTTTCGATCAGCAAATCGACTAAGCGATCGGTGACAGTGCGATGATCGCGGATCAGCTTCTTAGCAGTGTCGTAGCACTGTTCAACAATTTCCCTGACTTGGCCATCAATGCGCGAGGCAATGGATTCGGAATACTCAGATCGGGTTGTCCAGTCACGACCCAAAAATACTTCTCCCTGTTGGCTTTCTAAGGAAAGTGGGCCTAAGTTTGACATCCCAAACCGCGTCACCATCTGCCGTGCCATTCCCGACAACTGTTGTAAGTCTCCACCTGCACCAGTTGTAACTTCCGCAGCCCCAAAAATTACCTCTTCGGCAGCGCGACCGCCTAAAGCACCAGTAATTCTGGCTTTGAGTTGAGAACGGGAAATTAACCCCTGTTCTTCGTTGGGAGTAAACCAAGTCAAACCCTGTGCTTGTCCTCGTGGAATGAGGGTAACTTTCTGCACTGGGTCATGGTCTTTCAACAAAGTCCCAACTAAGGCGTGTCCAATTTCGTGGTAGGCAATTAAGCGCTTGCTCTTGCTATCCACCAAAGGAGTACCTTCCATCCCGGCGACTACCCGATCGACCGCATCATCAATTTCGCGGAGGGTGATCGCTTCTTTGCGTCTTCTAGCAGTGAGAATTGCCGCTTCGTTGAGTAAGTTGGCTAAATCAGCACCAGTAAACCCAGGAGTGCGGCGAGCGATCGCATCCAAAGATACGCTAGTGTCTAGTTTCTTGTTTCGTGCGTGGACTTGCAAGATTTCCAAACGCCCTTTGATATCGGGTGGATCGACTGTTACTTGGCGGTCAAAGCGACCCGGACGCAATAAGGCTGAGTCTAGTACGTCGGGACGGTTGGTGGCAGCAATAATAATGATGCCTGTGTTACCTTCAAACCCGTCCATTTCGGTGAGAAGTTGGTTGAGGGTTTGCTCTCTCTCATCGTTACCGCCACCGATACCAGCACCCCGTTGCCGTCCTACGGCGTCGATTTCATCGATGAAGATGATACAGGGGGCGTTGTCTTTAGCTTTCTTGAACAAATCGCGGACGCGGGATGCACCCACACCAACGAACATTTCCACAAATTCCGAACCGGAAATACTGAAGAAAGGTACACCTGCTTCGCCAGCGATCGCTTTTGCTAGTAAAGTTTTACCAGTTCCAGGAGGTCCAACTAACAAAACTCCCTTGGGAATGCGTGCGCCTACTGCGGTAAATCTTTCTGGCTGTTTGAGGAAGGTGACGACTTCTTGCAATTCTTCCTTAGCTTCTTCGATCCCGGCTACGTCATCAAATTTCACCCCAGTTTTTGCTTCCATTTGGAAACGCGCTTTGGATTTGCCGAAGTTCATCGCTTGACCTGGCCCGCCAGGGAGGTTACTAGAACGCCGGAACAAAAAGAACAGCCCAGTAATCAATAAAACTGGAAATATGAGATTGCCCAACAATCCCCAAATTGCGCCATCATTCCGCATGGGGTGAGCATCAAAACTGATGTCTTTTTCTTTGAGCTTGCTGATTAACTCAGGAGCGTTAATAGGCAAATCCACCCGCCACCTTTGGACGCGGTTTTCGATGTCTGGATCGCGGGCTTCTATAATTGCTGTCCTACCGCCTTCGTACAGATCCACGCTGGTGACGCGATCGCCGTCCAAGTATTCTAGAAAGCGGCCATAAGTCATGCGGGTATTGGCTGTATTCTTACTCATGTCAGCAGGAGCGCCTGCAAAGGCTCCTTGCCAGAAGAAAAAGCCAATTACCAAAGCTGGCAATGTCCAGAGTACTAGGACTTTCCAGGAGAATTTCATGTTAATTTGCCTCTAGATACCTATACAACTCATCTGCCTTAGGAACCGAATGTTGATCACTCTGTCACTTTCAGCTGTTAAACGGATGTTTATAAATCCATTTTTCCATTTTGTTTAATTTGATCTCTTATATGCACTCCCATAGAGCGATCGGCGCATTATGGCAATGCCAACAAGAATCTTAATCAAAGTTAACTTAATTTTAATACAATATCGCACGAGAAAAGGGAGAGCAATGGGATATAAAGACACGGAAAATTTCTCTAGAATGCTCCTCGTGTCGTTCAAGCCCCTGTCAATCATCATACTGGGGGAGATATAGATTTAGAGGGAGTGAGGGAGCAGGGGAAGTAAAGAATAACCAATGCCCAATGCCCAATGCCCAATGCCTAATGCCCTACTTAACTTCTGTAATTTGTAGAGTGTAAGGAAGATACTTGCCTTTTTCGTAGGAACCAACCCAAATTTGGTAAGTTCCAGCCAGCCATTCACCAACCATACCGGCATTTTTGCCATCAAAATCGTCATTGCACCAAGTACCACCGGGTCCTTTGATAATTAGGGTGGTGTCTTCAGGACTTTGCACTTGCAACTTCAGGTAGTCAAATTTACTTGTTAGCGCTAATGTGTGGTCTGGTGTTTCATCAACAAATCCGGTACAAGGTCCAGTGGCTGTTTCGCTCCTGGCGGCTACTTGACTCCCAGATATTGAACCACCACTCATCCCGCGAACTGTTAGGGGGTCTGGCGAAAACTGGGGGTCAATGGTGACATCTCCAAATATCGTTGGCGCTTCCTGAGCATCAGTCACAGCATTAACTGTTGATGTGATGAAGACCGTAACTATCATGAACGATAATCTCATCCCTCTATTGAGCGCTTTTGTCGGCATTGTAATTACGTTCGCTTCTAAGTGTTTTTGAAGACATGAATTTTACACACCAAGTTCCCAACGTGAGGATAATTGACTACTAAGCAATTCAAAATTCACGCATTCAAAATTCAAAATTAAGAAATTCAATCACAGTAGGCTTTTTGTCCACTAGTTGTACGCAATTTAAACGCTCGTCAGCTTATTTTAGATTTGAAGTTGGGGAGAATTCATTAGTAACTAGTCAATGATTTCTTGTTCTTATAGTTTCTCTACCTTATGGATAGGGGCGCACAAACGTGCGCCCCTAAAATCTAAAATATTTCTAAAATCTGGAAGTAATCACTAATTACCTTGTTTCTGTTAATGCCCGACTCAAGCGCGACTTATCTAAACCAATCTGATTTAGTAGTAACCAAGATTGGATCAAATCGGGGCCATGAACATCTCCAGTTAAGGCTGCTCTGAGCGATCGCATGACTAAGCCTTTTTTGACTTTTTGCTCTTTCACCACTTGTTTAATAATATCTTGAGCGGCAGCTTCCGACAGTTGCGGCTGATTTTCTAAAGCTGTGACAATCCCCTCAAGGACAGCAGCAGAACCTTCTTGCTTCAGTTGTGTACTAGCTTCCTCGGTAAATTCCACTGTATCGCTAAAAAACAGTTGGCTTTGAGCTACTGCATCTACTAAACGAGTCAAACTCTGGCTAATTAAAGTTACTAGCTGTTCTAACCAGAGGCGATCGCGTCCACCATCAAATTTATACCTAGCCGCTTGCCAATAGGGTATGAGTAAATCTGTAAGTTTATCTACTGGCGTATTGTGGATATACTGACTGTTCAACCAGTCCAGCTTGTCCCAGTCAAACTTTGCGCCTGCTTTATTTACACGCTCAAAACCAAATTCTTTAGCTGCTACTTCTAAGGTAAATATTTCTTGCGTCGAGTCTGGTGGCGACCAACCCAGCAATGTCATGTAATTTACCAAGCCTTCAGCAGTAAAGCCCATTTTCTGAAATTCAGAAATGGAAGTGACGCCATCCCGCTTAGAAAGCTTGCGCCCTTCAGTGTTCAAAATTAGCGGCGTGTGGGAAAACTCTGGAATTTTCGCACCCATTGCTTCATACAGCAGAATTTGCTTGGCGGTGTTGGCGATGTGGTCTTCTCCCCGGATGACATGGGTGATTTGCATATCAATGTCATCCACTACAACTACAAAGTTGTATAAAGGTTGACCGCTACCCTCTTCTGAGGCGCGGGCGATGACCATATCACCACCTAAATCGCTACCTCGCCAAGACACCTTTCCCCTTACTAAGTCATTCCAGACAATTTCCCGCCCATCTTCGATTTTGAAGCGAATCACAGAGGAACGACCTTCTGCTTCAAATGCGGCGCGTTGTTCTGGGGTGAGGTTGCGATGACGGTTGTCATAGCGGGGAGCTTCGCCTCTAGCTTTTTGAGCTTCTCTTAAAGCCTCTAGTTCTTCGGAAGTGGTGTAGCAGCGATAGGCTAATCCTTGATCTAGCAGTTTTTCTACTGCTTCTTTATAAAGATCCAGGCGTTGGGATTGAAAAAATGGCCCTTCATCCCAATTCAATCCCAGCCAGCGCAGTCCTTCAAGAATATTCTCGGTGTATTCGGGACGCGATCGCTCTAGGTCTGTGTCTTCAATTCGCACTAAAAATTTCCCACCGTGGTGGCGGGCAAATAACCAGTTGAATACAGCCGTTCTAGCTGTACCAATATGTAAATTTCCGGTTGGACTCGGCGCAATTCGGACTCTAACAGTCACAGTTGATTCTCTCTTTCGCAAAGCATGATAAATGTAGCTTATATTCAAATCCTAAATTCTGAATCAAGGAAATGCAGACTGACAAGCCGCCAAAGAAGCAATGCCCAATTCCTATATTATTTAGGACTCAGCTAGAAATTGGAAAAGCAGTTTCCGCAGTTAGCGTAGCCGTAGCGAGTCAGCGAGCGTCTCTGAACTTCTTGGACTGACTACTCATAAATTTATAACGGGACTGACGGGGCTCGAACCCGCAACTTCCGCCGTGACAGGGCGGTGCTCTAACCAATTGAACTACAGTCCCTTGTTTGGCAACTTTGCTATTATCACTATTTTTTTTATCTTTGTCAAGTGTTTTGTTTTGGAGTTGGGAATTAGAAATTATTTTTGTCCCGTCTACTCTAAGCTGAAGGTGCGAATTTTTCGTTAAATAGACTCTGATAATACAACTAGTGGCTTTGATTCCAGATGCTGCAATATCCGGGATTGCATTTGTTTATACTGCTGCTTTAATAGCTGTTTGCTCAACTGGAGTTGAGAAGCGGGTGGTAGACTCTGACTCTGTTGCACCCAAGTTTTCAACATTTGCCGTTGAGTTCGATCAATGTGACTGGTGAGAACGTTGGTGCAGGAATGTGGTGCTTCTAGGGTGAAAAAAATCAAAGGGTAGCGCTCATTTTCAGCTAGGAAACATACCAGCCGAAGATTTTGGGGATTTTGCATATCCAAATAGCACGGTAGCCATTTAGGAGCCACTTGCCGATTGTAGAGTACAGTCACCCACAACAGCATTGGGTGAGGAGATATCATGAAGATAAATTGGTTGTAACGAGTAGAAAGGGCATAGTTTTTGATTTCTTCTTTAGGCAACATCAACCATAGCGCTGTCATAGATCCTTCTGCGGTGTCTAGAAGCTGGGGAAAAACAATTTCTTGAATTGGTTTATTTGAAGGCCACAAAAGTTGCTGACAGCTTTGTTCTACTGTGATTGTTAATCCAGAATATAAGGGACTGCTAAGGATGGAACTTGAGCCTAAAATTGTCGGTAAACTGGGAAAATTAGACTGTTCTAAACTGTTTAAAACTTCTATAATTTGAGCGATATTTTGTGGGCGATCGCTTGCTTTTTTAGCAAGACAAGCCATGATTAGATTATTTAGCTTCTGAGGTACTTGAAGAGTCGGGCTAACATCTGCGATCGCTTTTGGTTGTTCAAAGTGATGTGCCTTATACCAAGCACCAAAGTAATCAGTTTCTGGTTCCCAAGGTTTTTTGCCTGTGAGCATCTCAAACATCATCACACCCAGGCTATAAATATCAGAGCGACTATCTAATTTTTCCCCATCTAGCTGTTCTGGAGAACAGTAGGGTAAAGTGCCATTAAATCCCCTGCTTGTACTAGCTGTTGATGTATAATTCAAAAATCTAGCAATACCAAAATCGAGAATTTTAACTAACTGACCTAATATCGGATCGGGAATAACTAATATATTGGCAGGCTTGATATCTCTATGAACTAACGGACAAATTTTGCCATCAATGTTAATGCCTTGATGAGCGCACTGTAAGCCCAAACAAATTTGGCGGGAGAGAGTCAAAAACATGGGCAACGACAACGGAATTAAATCCTTTAAACTCTTGCCGCTTAGATATTCCATAACGTAGTATGGTTTTCCTTTCTCATTCACACCATAATCATACGCCCGCACTATATGTATGCTTTTTTGACTCAAAGCTGCACTCATTAAAGCTTCACGAGCAAAGTCTTGTTGCATCTTAGTATCGACAACAGTCTGAGTCAAAAACTTGATAGCAACTGGTATACCTCCTAACAAAATATCATTTGCTAAAAAAACTTCACCCATACCACCGCTACCAATTAATTGGTTGAGTTGATAACGATTGGCAAGCAAGCCCGTACTACTTGGAGATGTAAATGGGCTTTGATTCACTTTGATCACCTTTACTGCTGAGTCGATTTAAAGTTAGTAATACACACATAAAAATATTATTACGTAATGGGGGCAAGGTTTTGATTTTGAGCGCGGACTTTCAATGACGTGATAAAAGTTTAAAAAAAATCTCCAAAAATTTAGCCATCCAATTTTTCAAACCTTCTTTCTCAGCTTTTTTATCTGTGGCTAAGTTTAGTAAGATATCTAATTTTAGTTTTTCATACTCTGTTTTTAGAAGATTTTTGGCTTGATTAGGCAAAGTTATTTCATTTGACTGTTGACTCATATCTAAGCAATCTACAAGTTGCTGGCGCTGGTTAGCCGTGAGGCTTAAAGTCTTTACATGAGAGCAACGGTTTGGTTCTTCTAGGGCAAAAAGTAGTAGATGATAGTAGCCTACTTCTGCTAGGCTACGTACTATTTTCTGCCCTTTATTATCTTTCAAATCCAAAAAATAAGGTAGCCACTTAGTCAGAGAAGGCTGGGCATTGTATAGGACTGTAACCCATAATAGCATCGGGTATACATTCATTTGACTAATAAATTCAGTCCCATGTATTTTATCCAAAAAGTTTGTAATCTCTTCTTTGGGCAACATTGCCCAAAAAGTTGGTATGGGTCTTTGGGAAGTATGTAGTAAATGGGGAAATCCAATTGGCGCAATTGGTTTATTTTTAGGCCAACTTTTCTGTAAGCACTCTTGTTCTGATAATAATGTTGCAGGTACTAATTGGATGGGACATGAGAGATTAATAATGTCACTACTATTATTAGGACTAACTTCATTAAGCTGAATCTTAACCTTTTCTAAATCTTCTAATATTTGGTTGATATTTTGAGGGCGATCGCTTACATCTTTAGCTAAACAACTCATCAACATTTTTTCTAATATCGGCGGGATTTTGACTTGCGGATTCACTTGCTCAACTGTAGGTGGCATTTGAAAGCGATGAGCTTGATACCAAGTACCAAAGGAGTTGCTTTTTGTCTGAAATGGATGCTTTCCTGTCAACATCTCAAACATTAGTACTCCCAAACTGTAAATATCAGAGCGGACATCTAGCAATTTGCGCCCTTCCATATGTTCTGGAGAACAGTAAGGCAGACTGCCAATAAAAGAATCTGTCAGAGTCATCCCACTGCGCTCTGTTAGAAATTTAGCAATACCAAAATCTAGGATTTTAACAATTTCTCCTTGTTTACTATCTTCACTAATGAATATATTTTCTGGTTTAATATCTCTGTGAACAATTGGATAAATCTCTCCTTTGAGGCTGATACCTTGGTGGGCACATTGTAAGCCTAAACAAATTTGATTACAAATCTCTAAAAACTTCGATAATGTTAAAGGCTGAACTTTGAGAATTTGTTTGAGATTTTTCCCTTGGAGGTATTCCATCACATAAAATGGAGTTTTATCATCAGTAACTCCGTAACTTAAAATGCGAACAATATGTTTACTTTTGCGACCCAATTGAGCGCCAATAAAAATTTCTCTGGCAAAGCGTTGGGACATTTGCTGGTTTACCAAACTGAGTGATAAGATTTTAATTGCGATCGCCATATCACCTTTAGCAGTATCTTCGGCTAAATAAACTCTACCCATCCCTCCTTTACCAATCAAATCTTTGATTAAATAGCGATTATTTAAAAATTGTCCAATGTAATGGTCTACCTCTGCTTTTTGCCCTACCATATTATCAATTTTAGTTTGTGGCATAAGAATGATTTATAAAAAATATTGTTGGTAAAATACTTTAATAAGTCTAGCTAATTATTAAATTTAAATCTCAAAAAGAGCCTAAATTTTAGAAAATTAATTATATGCTGTAATCATAGTTAATCTCTCTGCAAAATTTCCTAAACATTCTATAACATATTTATTAATGAATACGGTTGAGAAATTACACGTAAACTACAAAGAGACTAGAAAAAGTTGCCTAGTAGATTCCGTGAATACACAGGAATAAGCTTCAAATAAGTAAATACCGGTAAAGGCGCGATGTCTACGACGGGCTATTCGGCGTCGCGCCTTATTCTCCGTACAACTAATGGTTTAAATTCGGTAGTAAACCGCGTAATAATCTGATTAGTGGTGTTTCAATTTTAATTTTAAAGGCTAGCATCTGGGTGCGTTGCAGGGAGTTGAAATTGTTGTCACTGACGAGAATTAATGATTGCTGTCCATCGGGTAGTTTAGCTCCAAGAGTTAAGCCTTCGATGTTGTCTAGTAGTACATTTAGGGTACTCAAATCTAACAGCAATTTTTTCTTAACTGGTTTAATATTTTTGGAGTCAACTGCTAAAAGGCTATCAATCTGATGAATATCATCAGCTCCTTCTAAAGAAAACTGAAACAGAGAAATAGCAAATCCTAAACCAGTAAAAGACCGTTCTAAACTTAGGAAGTGTCCTTGATTATCGAGAGCAAGTAAATCAGGTAATCCACTAGCGAATTTGCCAATCAGATTCAAAAATGGTGCAACTGGTTCAGTTTGGTAAATAAATTCCTTTTCTGGCTGGTTGTTGAGCAAGTTGTATTGCAAAATCCGGCAAGGACTACCGATGTTAGGTTTAGCTGCGACACCATCTTGAATTAGAGCATTTTCGGTGGCTGTGAATAGATGCTTTTTATCGGGTGTGATGGTGAGACTTTCAAAAGCCAAATTGTTGCGGATACCTTTTTTATTAGTTTTATCGGGCAAAAATTTATTTGGGATAGGAAGTGTTTTAATTTCCCTTTCAGAAGATAGAGAGAACTCTTTAATAAAAGGATTAATTAATTTTGTAGCATCGCCTTCAGAAGAAATAAATACACTTGCTTTATTAGTTAAGGCAATACCTTCTGTATCAGTTTCACCAGGGCGGAATTTTTGACCATTTTCATTTAATAATGTGGTAACACCGACGGGAATAACTCCACCTTTTTGTAGGTAACCTTTGCCCAAGTCGATTTTCAGTGTGTAGAAACGAGCGGCAGCTTTTTGTCCACGGTCATCGGAAATAGCATAATAAAGGTTGTTTTTTGGATCATAGGTAATTCCAGATAAACCTCCAACTTCAGTTTTCTGAAAGATTAAACCTTTTGGTAAAGTTGCTTCCCCGATAAAGTCTATACTACTGACTTCAACAGCATTTGAAAGCAAGTTTATGAATAAGCAAATGATAATTGCAATCGGGATAAAGAAGTAAATAATTCGCGGGAATACGAAGATTTTTTTAATTAGCTGCATAGAATTTTTTTGTGCAAGTGTGAAAAATACAAATAAGTTATGTAGTAGAGAATTATATTTGTCTAATACTTTTAAAACATCCTCTTAGGGATCTGACAATTCAGGTCATGTGGAAAAGCTAACGCGAAACCTAACCCCCCAGCCCGCATTTAAAATTTATCGCGCAGCCCCTGAGATAAGCTGTTGCGTCTACAATTTGCATATAATAAAAATGAATAAGACTTTGGGTATAGGTTGTTATGCCGGCTATTGGCTTTCTAAGCTTAGAAC
>NZ_JBALCT010000050.1:0-110430 GCF_036917675.1 Nostoc sp.
CAGACAGGAAAGGAAATCTCTACCCTGACTGGTCATAACGACTCGGTAAATGCAGTAGCGATCGCCCCAGATGGTCAAACAGCCATTTCTGGTTCATCTGACAACACCCTGAAACTGTGGGATTTGCAGACAGAAAAGGAAATCTCTACCCTGATAGGTCATAACAAAGCAGTAATAGCAGTAGCGATCACACCAGATGGTAAAAAAGCCGTTTCTGGTTCTTGGGACAACACCCTGAAGTTATGGGATTTGCAGACAGAAAAGGAAATCTCTACCCTGACTGGTCATAACTTCTCGGTAAATGCAGTAGCGATCGCACCAGATGGTAAAAAAGCCCTTTCTGCTTCTGATGACAAGACTCTGAAGCTGTGGGATTTGGAGACAGGAAAAGAAATCTCTACCCTGATAGGTCATAACGAATCGGTAAATGCAGTAGCGATGCCTAGGTTGGGCGATGCCAACACCGCAGGTGGTCAAAAAGCCATTTCTGGTTCATCTGACAACACCCTGAAACTGTGGGATTTGCAGACAGAAAGGGAAATCTCTACCCTGAGAGGTCATAACAGCCGAGTAGAAGCAGTAGCGATGCTTGCGGCGGACGGAGCGATACCTAGGTTGGGCGATGCCAACGGCCTAGATGGTCAAAAAGCTATTTCTGGTTCATCTGACAACACCCTGAAACTGTGGGATTTGCAGACAGGAAAGGCAATCTCTACTTTTACTGGTGACAGTCCTATAAATTGTTGTGCTATTTCCCCAGATGGATTCACGATTGTAGCAGGAGACACATCAGGGCGTGTTCATTTTCTACGGTTGGAAGGGGGTTCAAAAAATGAATAACATCACCCAAAATCCAATCAATATTCCCAGATATACCCTAGAATTTCAGCAAATCATTACGGCTAAAAATCACAACTTTGTCGGTCGTGAATTTGTCTTTGCTGCTATCAACAACTTTATCGATCAATATGATCGGGGCTACTTTACTATTATCGGTGAACCTGGGATTGGTAAAAGTGCTATTCTTGCCCATTATGTCAGCCAAAATCCCGGAGTTGCCTATTACAATGTGGAAATTGCGGGTAAAAATCACGTTGAGGAATTTCTAACGACGATTTGCACTCAATTAATAGAAATTGCCCAAAATCAAGGTAGTAAAAATTTAACCATTAATTTTCCTGATTCTAGCACAGAGAACAGTGGCTTTTTATCGTTGTTACTGCAACAAATCAGCGATAGATTGCATCCTGATGAACGGTTAATTATTACAATCGATGGCTGTGATAGGATTGATATCAACAATCAACCACGCGGCTCAAATATTTTCTATTTACCTCGTTATCTGCCGGAAAAAGTTTATTTTATCCTTACTCGTCGTCCTTTTTTGGCAGATAAATCAGGTTTATTAATTGAAAACCCAGTCCAATCTTTAGATTTATCAGCCTACTCGGAACAAAATCGCGCTGATATCCAGGAATATATTAAATATTATTTAAATGAATCATGTCATTCGGAGCGTAGCCTTAGCAAAGAGAAGAATCCCGGAGATGTTTGGCTCAACATGACAGAGCAAAGTTTTGATGATGATGAAACCAATTTTATGTATGTTAGGGAAATCTTAGCAGCTATTAGTGAGGATATTTACCCGCCAAATTTACAACTTTATTACCAAAATCATTTAGAAAAGATGAATTTAGCAACCAGTAAACAGCAAGCAATGGCTTTACAGGTGTTAAATATCTTAGTTCAAGAACAATCAATATCAATAGAAATAATAGCAGAAAGATTAGATGAAGATGAATATGAAATCAAGGTAATTTTAGACAAGTGGCGAGAGTTTTTACATTTAGAATCAATAGCAGCCGAAAATGCATTATAGTCTTTATCATGCTAGTTTTCGTGATTGGTTGAGGCAACAAAGTGAGTCTAAATTATGAGCTTGGCATAGTCAATACCTTTTTTTATAAATTAACCAGTAGGAGTAACAAGCAATTATGCCTAAATATGTAGTCTGGGGAAGTTACTGCGAAGACGTTCTCGAAAAACGCACCCCCCACCGTCAAGCTCATTTAGACGGATTAGCAAAGCAAAAAGAATCCGGTGTGCTGATTACCATTGGCCCCACCAAAGATGTTACAAAAGTTTTTGGGATTTACGAAGCCGAAGACGAAGCCACTGTGCGCCAGTTGATTGAAAATGATCCTTACTGGAAAAATGGCATCTGGACTGAATATTCTGTCAAAGAGTGGATTCAGGCTTTTTGAAGAAGAATTCAGAATTCAGAATTTAGGAATCAGAATCGAATAAAGCCTAAGGGCTTGTATCGCCTCGTTCCCAGTATTAAGACTGGGGATGTATTTCGAGAGGGCTGCTACCTCTGGTCAACAGGACTTATGATCACAATACGCTTGGGTTAAGGCTAAAAACTAAAACTGGCGTAGGTTGGGTTGAGGAACGAAACCCAACATTATCAAGGCTTTCTTCGGTTAGACTCGCTCTAAGCGTACCCCTTTCGAGCGCGGACAAGCCTCTCTAAGAGTTGGCTTTACGCTGCGCTATCCGTCAGTCATCAGAATTTATGCTGAATTCTGATGACTGATGCCAATATTTATGTTTTGATAAATCATTTACAGCTTCTGCCAGCAATGCTTGACTATTTCGGTCTTTATCAAGTGCAAATTCATCCCGCCTTTATACAATCTTAAAGATTGAGCGAAGGTTAAATAAAGCACAATTTTTCTCTTTAATATCAAGCACACTTGTATTTGTTAAGACAACCTATTAATAAGTGCTAGCATTTACAAGCAATGTTAAAAATAAATCGTAAGTACGTAATAGTTTTGGCAATCGTGGCATTCTCCAGTTTTCAAGCTCCAGCAAAAGCCGGTTCTCTGCTGGGAACGGCGAATGACTTCGGGGTCTTGGGTGGCTCGACGGTGACTAATACTGGCCCGTCCGTCATCATGCAATCTCTGGGTGTCAACGCAGGTTCTTCAGCCACTGGCTTTTCTCCAGGGATCGTGAACGGAACGATATTCACATCTGATGCAGTTGCGGCTCAGGCTCAACTGGATAATGCAAGTGCGTACAATTATTTAGCAAAATTGAGTCCCACTAAGGAGTTGACTGGTGTGGATCTGGGTGGACTCACGCTCACACCTGGCGTCTATTCTTTTAGCTCATCGGCTCAGTTGACAGGAAAACTCACGCTCGACAATCTAGGCGACCCCAATGCGCTCTTCGTTTTCCAGATAGCCAGCACGCTCACCACGGCAAGCAACTCGTCTGTTGTCACGACCAACGGTGAAGCTCCCAATGTGTTTTTCCAGATCGGCAGCTCCGCGACTCTCGGTACTGGCACTCAGTTCATGGGAAATATTTTAGCGCTCACGAGCATCACCCTGACTACTGGCGTAAACATTGAGTGCGGTAGAGCCTTGGCGCAAAATGGTGCCGTGACGATGGATACCAACAAGGTCTCCAGCACCTGCTATACAAAGCCACAGGAAGTAGCAGTAGAGGTTCCAGAACCTGACTTATCACTTGGTGTTATCGGCTCCGGGATGGTGGGTCTGTTGTTCGCCTTCAGAAAAAGATTTACAAAAGGGTGGTAGGTTGCAAATAGTTTTTTGAAATACTTGATTGGCAAAGAGCGTAGCAATCTATGGTAGAAAAAGATAGGCCCCGAATTGTCAATAAGACTTATCTGTTTAAAATGTTACCAGTATTTTACCAAAAGCATAATAATAATTAAATAGAGGGGGATGAGGCGAGCGACTTTGCCTTATCCCCCTCTCCTCATACCCGATTATCATTCTTATTAAGACTGTTTTAAGTATTTTAACTGATTGATAAAATGCACTTTATCTTAACCTCTCACGAATGCCCCACTCCCCTCCTATGAAAATTTGGCAGGCTGATTTTTATCGTCGTCCGTTACCAGATGCATCTGGACAAATTTTATGGGAGTTATTGATTTGTGACGCAACTCGCAGCTTTAAATATGAAGCTACCTGTCTCCAGTCAGCAGCAAATTCTAATTGGGTTGCGGCTCAATTTGAGTTAGCATCTGGCGACAAATTGCCAGATGTGGTTCAGGTATTTCGTCCTCAGTCACTAAGTTTAATTGAGGCGGCTGGACGCAATTTGGGTATTAATGTCGAACCTACGCGCCACACTTTGGCACTGAGGCAGTGGTTACAAGAAAAGCAATATCCCTCAACCCTGGATAAACCGCCCCCAGCACCATTATCAGAAAACCTCTGGGGAGAAGAATGGCGTTTTGCGACTCTAGCTGCTAGTGATGTGGAAACGAGATTTAGCGATCGCCCCATTCCCATTTTGCACATACCAGAACATCTCAAACCCATCAATTTCGGTTTGGCGTCAACAGTATCCATCCCTGGTGTGGTAATTTATGGTGGACGGCGATCGATGCTTTTAGCACGGTGGTTGCAGCAAGTTCGTCCTGTGGCGTTAAACTACATATCTGGCGCACCAGATGGCTTAATATTAGAAGCTGGCTTGGTGGATAGGTGGATTGTTGCCACTTTTGAAGATCTAGAAGTTACAACAGCAGCCCAAGCTTTTGAACAACGGAAACAGCAAAGCCGAGGATTGCATTTTTTGTTAGTCCAACCAGATGATTCTGGTATGACTTATAGCGGCTTTTGGTTGTTGCGGGCAGAAGACTGATATTGATTGCCAAAAATATTGTTCTGTTTATTCCCGCTTATTTACTTAGTTTGTTCATATTACTTTTAGCCAACAGATAAACCTCATCTATGTTGAGAACCGTAGTTTTTGCCCTCACCCTAAATCCCTTTCCCAAGTAGGGAGAGGGACTTCTTTCCGGCTCCCCTTCTCCCAAATTTGGCAGAAGGGGCTGGGGGATGAGGGTTTTTTCTTTTCATGCGGAAAGAACTACAGTTTTCAAGATGGACGCGGTTTAATACCGATTATCTATGAGGTTCCTCCCGAACAAGGGGCTTAAGCCCCTTGTTATAGTAAGATGATAAAATCATACTAAATAGTGATACTAAAGTGATACTAAAAACTAATCATAAAAATGCTCAAAGTCACAATTACTTTAGAAGAAGATATTCTGCGATTTGTAGATCAGTATGCAGAGGGAAATCGTAGTGCATATATTAATACGCTGCTGGGAGAACACCGCCGCCGAATTTTGGCAGCAGAAATGATTGCAGCCCTCAAGCAAGATGCTGAAGATCCAGAATATCAAGCTGAAATTGCTGCTTGGGATAGTGTTGTTGGGGATGGCATAAATGCCAGGGAGTAATTTAACTTATCGTCGGGGAGAAATACGTTGGGTGAATGTTGAACCAACAGTGGGGCTGAAGCAAAAAAAATCCGCGCTTGCTTAATTGTGCAAAATGACATCATGAATCAGTATGGGTTGCTAACAATTGTGATGCCATTTCGACCTGGAAGTAAACAAGCTCCCTACGTTCTGAATGTGAAGGCAACACCAAATAATGGACTAGATCAAGACCGTTTTATAGATATCGGACAAATTCGTGCTGTTGACCATAGTCGTATTTTGGGTTTAGTCGGTGTGCTGGAGTCAGAGTACTGGGAATTTATTCGTACAGGTTTAAATGTAGTTCTCGGATTTGTGGTTTAAGGGTGTTAGGGAATAAAGTAATGGCCCAGATTTATCTTTTCTTTCTTGAGTAGAATATAAGGTTTTTATAATCACTTCCTGAGCCACAGCTTTGACTACATTAATACTCACAGAATTTCCTAGTTGATGATAAGCCTTATCATCATTGGGATGAAGTATAAAGCTATCAGGAAAACCTTGCAGCCTTGCAGCTTCTCGCGGAGTTAGTCGCCGTACTCTCTGATTGTGATAAACTCCCAATCTATTAGCATCACTAGCAACCAATGTTACCGAAATCTTATTTGGATCTACAAACTTATAAACTTCAAAAGAAAAGTTACCCGACAGAGGTTTATATTTATCATTAACAATTTTTAAATATTTTTTTGTAACTAGCGAATTCAAAACTTTCCCTAAGTTTGGATGTTCAAAAAAACTAGCTATTTGCTCCTGAGTTAATAGTTTGCCATCTTGTTCTTGTCCAAATTCTTTATTCCGTCTCTTTAATATGAAACGGTTCATTAGTTCAATTTCCTCGGCACTACATTCCCCACGTAATCCTAAATCCCAGGAATGAATAGAGTTTCCACCCCGATAATCAATCAGCCTTATCCCATGTAAGCGATTTAAATCATTATTAAATATTCGTTTTAAAGCATTGACAAACTTTGGTGAGCAATTATATTTTTCATCTGGACTACTTTCCAAAATGTCGGCAACAGTCACATATTTTTGTGGTGAAGAAAACAAAGATAACTGCTGAGGATTATATGAATGCGAATCTTTAGGCCCTACGTCAGAAATCAATTTAAAAGTGGGAGAAGCATCTAAAATTCCGACTAGATAAATGCGGACACGATTTTGCGGTAAACCAAAGTTTGCACTGTTGAGTAAAAAAGCATGAAAACTATAACCTCTTTTTTGAATTTCATGCTTAATTGTTGCTAAGGTTCGTCCTTGATCATGACTATAAAGCCCCCGGACATTTTCAAAAATAAAAGCTTGTGGTTTATAGGTATCGAGTAATCTTGTTATTTCAAAAAATAGCGTGCCTCGTGTATCAATAAAGCCTTCTTTTTTGCCAGCATGAGAAAAAGACTGGCAAGGAAACCCAGCTAATAAAAATTCATGTTCTGGTAGTTGATCAATTAATCGAATGTCACCTAAAGCTTTTTGACCAAAGTTTTTTTCATAAACTAATTGAGCATCTGAATTGATTTCGCTGCTGAAAACACATTCACTTTCTATATTTAAAGAATCAGCCGCCTGTTCAAAGGCTAATCTAATTCCTCCTATTCCTGAAAATAAATCCACAAACCGAATTTTATGCATAGATAATAAGTTACTTTTATCCCAAAGTTTAATAGATTAGGTAGGCTTATATCATCTCCGCTTGATTGCTTATTAAACCCGAAGAACCCCTGCCGAAGAGCGGGGAGGGGACCCCAAGTGGAGCATCTGGCGTGTGGGGTGCAGTGACTGTGGAAATCGTAACTAATTATGCGGACATGATATTACTTGTTTTTATAAAAATATTCCTTTAAAGAACTACAAAATTCAGTATGAATTGTGTACGAGTGGGTGATAGCGGAGCGGTAGCAAGTCTGCGAGCGTCTGAATATTGCTTAAAACCTTACTTCGCCCCGCTACGCGCTTTCGTTCCTGGTTGGCGAAACTAGTATTACAGCTATTTTCAGGTAAATAAACCACGCAGTAAGGGCACAGCATTGCTGTGCCCCTACGACAGATATGGTTCAAATACTTGAATTCTGCTGTAAATATTCTTCGTGATTAAAACTCTATCCCTTTATGGGTGGAGTATTCACTAATTCTGAATTCTGACTCCTAATTTATTTTATTTGACGCGATCGCCCCATGCACAGTAGCTTCGCGCAGTTTACTGCTGGAATGCTTGTATAGCAATACTTTTAGGCTAGCGTGGCTTTGGTGTCACGAACTATCAGATTACCCGGGCGATCGCTTCCACAGTGGCATAACCGATCACATTCTTAGAAAAAAGGGTTAGGTAATAAATTATTTACTGTTCTATCAAATTAACGTTGTTAAGTGACTCAGCAGGTGTAGTTCTCACCTTCAGGCTGTGTTAGATATTGTGACGCAAAATAGGAGTATAAATACGTTGCGAAGGCTTTCTCCAGAATCTCCTCTATTTATTCTGTTAATCATTATTAGTTTTCTAGTAGTAACTTTGTCAACTTGGTTATCATCTAAACCATTCGTTTTAAAACCATTTGGGGTTAACGATATTATCCAGCTACTAACATTGCAGTTATTTATTTCTTTGTTATTAGAGCGTTCTTTAGAAGTTTTTATAACTACTTGGCGGGGTCCATTTATCGAGCAATTAGATATTAGTCTTCAGCAAGAAAAAGCTCTAATATCTGAGAAGATAAAACTTCTAGAAATCCAACAAAAACAGGTTCCCTCTTTGGAATCAAATCAAGTCAGTGGACTACCGCCTGAAGGAATGAGTTTAGAACAGCAAATCATCCAAAATTTTACACAAAATCAACAAGATTCATTAAAAATGTTCAAGCCACAAACTGATGATATAAATGAAAAAGAGCGCCAAAGAACAGCCTATAAATCTGATACGCGAACAATTGCTCTATGGACATCCCTTTTATTCGGTCTTTTAATTAGCGCAATAGGTGTTCGCTCAATAGAGCCACTTCTAGTTATTGATTTAGATAATCCCATACAAGTAGTTCTTTTCCGTTGTTTAGATGTATTTCTGACAGGAGGTTTAATTGCAGGAGGTAGCGAGGGAATCCATAAGCTCATAAAAGTTTTTCTCGACTTTATGGAAGCTACATCTAAACAAATCAAAAATCAGGGATGATCTTGATTTCAAAATCTTGAGAATTGTGACTCGATCAGCAATTTTGATCGCGATCGCACAAACAATAGCCATAAGATTAATAGCGCTAGGATCTCTCCCGAATGTCCAAGCAACGCTTAAATTTAGGTTGTACTGAAGTGCTAGGAGTAAATTTAAATTCCTGCTTTGGATAAATCACACTTAGGAAGCTGGATTAAATAAAATGCAAAACTTCATCCTGTCTCACCATCCCTCTCCAATAGCTAATTTTCATTAACTATATCTTGCGAGGGGTGACTAATCATTTTAGATATGTAATATCTGGTGAAGACTCTTGATTAAAAATTGCAATCAATTAATTACCTATAGCGGTTCTCAATTGTATGGAATACAGACCACTCGTAGGGGTACAGCAATGCTGTGCCCCTACCATGTGTTGCATCCATAGACTGCTATAGAAGTAGCTAAACACAACATTGAGTAGAAGCATCAAATAACAAAATCATACATATTATTGTAATGACAGTGTTCTCTAATGTTTTTACTGGGATTAATTATTTCAATTGGTATTAAGAATTTTACTAAGATGCTCTCTCAAAAATAGGGTGTAAAGAAATGATTTCAGCAGGAGTCGAAGTAAAGATAAATCGCTTAGAATCTATTGTTGAGCAAATTGGGGAAGCAGTACTCTCTACCACTGAGACAATTGAACGTCTTGCAGAAAGATTGGAGACTCTCAGCATTCAAGTCGAAGCACAGGGACAGCAGGTGCAACAGCAAGGCTATCAAATTGTCGCATTGTGTGATGCTGTACAGACTCTTACTGAATCTCAGCATGATTCACTGCAAAAACTCAACCAACTGACACAAAATGTAGCTCGGTTTATATCTTTAATTCAAGCATTAGATGACTAAAATAATTCGTAATTCGTAATTAATATCATGTCCGCTTGATTGCTTATTAAACCCGAAGAACCCCACCCCGCCAAAGCTACGCTTTGTCTCCCTGCCCCTAATCCCCAGAGGGGGCATCGAGTTCCCCGCAAGCAAGGAGGGGATTAAGAGGAGCCAGCGCGGTGCTTGGGGGTTTCCCCCATGAGCGACTGGCGTGTGGGGTGTAATAACTGGGGTTAGCATAACTAATTATACGGACATGATATAAGTAATGTATAGGGGATTTAGACCCCGCCACAAAACTTGCCGCTTGTTAGAAGCTCTTTACTTAAACCTCCAGAATTTGTTAACAATTCAAAATTCAAAATTCAAAAATAAATAACTCTCTACTTAGGCGTTGTCTCTTGCGTCGGTGTCGGTTCAGGTGTGGTGCTTTCTGTAGGAGTTGGTGTAGAAATTGGCGTTGGCGTGGGAGTTAGTGTAAGTGTGGGTGTTTCCGTGGGCGTTGGTGTAGGAGTTGGCGTTGGTGTGGGCGTTGGTGTTGCCAATGGGGGAGGAGTGGGGTTTTCTACTGTAATGCTGAGTTGATAATCTACTGGTTTCGATGCTGTGGAAACCAGGACAAATTCGTAAAATCCCTTTTCTGGTAATTTACTTGACAAAGTACGCTGGGTAGAATCTTCTAAAAATTGAATTTTGCCAGAAGGTGAATAGACTGATAACAAAACTTGGAAATTTGCTTCTAGTTTCAATTCTAGAGATTGCTCTTTGGCAAGTCCAGCAATAAATACTTTACCACCACCAGGTTGGAGAGTACCACTAACTGTTTTACCAGTAGCGCCAGGATCAAAGACAAGTTTCTCGAAAGCGCTACCGCCGACGATCGCACTGAGTTGATCGCTAACAAAACCGTACCAAACTTGTCCAATAATGGGCTGATCTCGGAAATTTTTACCACGCTGTTCGGGGAATACATTTAAGAAAGCAGCATCTCCCAAATCATACAAAGAACGCCTACCAACATTGATTTTGTTGACGTCTACTTTCCAGCGATCGCGTTCAGCAGTTGTGTAAGTTCCTAGTTTTTGACGTGTATTTGAACTCAGTGGCGCTAGCTTTTCCAGCAATTCTGAGGCTGTTTTATCCCATTTTGCCCGCGAATTCTCATCTTCGCTACCGTTGCTGAGAGTGCGTCCCCGTAAACTGGGATTTCTCTCCCAAAAAACTTGATTCACCAAGTTAATGTAGAACTTCTCATCAATACCCAATTGTTGACGGCGATCGCTTAATCTTTCTTTACGTTCACGTTCTGCTGGCGAGTATTGCGCTAAAGGATCAGTCGGTTGTTCACTGGTAGGAATTGGGCTGGCTGTGGAAGTAGGTTTGACTTCCCCGACATCGCGCCTACTATTCATTCCCCACCAAATTAATCCAACACTACCAGCTACTGCCGCCGCCACTAGGAAGGTTTTTATTGGTGTCCACCAGGAGGGAGGGGGAGAAGATGAGTGGGATGGCGGAGGTGGAGAGATGGCGAAGGTGGCAGATGTGGGTTGTGGTGGTGTGGGGTATTGAGTTGGGGTATAGTTAGCTGGGGGTGAGTTGATGGCTTGGAGTACTTGACGGGCTGATTGATAGCGATCGCCTGGTCTGGGAGATAACATTTTATCTAATACCTGTGCCAAAATTTGACTCAGGCTAACTTCCCGTTGCCACTGCCAGCTGAGAGTGTAGGCATCAATTAATTCTTGGGGTTGTTTTCCTGTCAGTAAAACCACCATTGTTGCGGCCATTGCATACAAGTCGCTGTGGGGAGATACTAACCCAGTTTGCATCTGTTCTGGGGGGGCAAATCCGATTTTACCTAATAGGGTTGGTGCTGGGAGAGGTGCAACTACACCGGGTTGATAATATTGGGAAGCAACGGTTGCTACTACTTGTTTGACGCCACCAAAATCAATTAATACTGGTAGTTGGTCAACAGTGCGAAGCATTAAGTTATCTGGAGAAATATCTCGGTGAATTACTCCTAGTGAGTGGATGTATTCCAACACTGGTAAAATTTGCTGCAACAATTGGCGTATTTCTACTTCTGTAAAGCGTAAACCCCGTTGTATCCGGGCATTTAACAAAGAATTGTAAGTTTCCCCTTCTACATAATCTTGCACCAAAAATAGATATTCTTTGCCCCCTAAGTTCAGGCGAAGCAGTTCCCGGAAGCGGGGAATTTGGGGATGTTGCAGTTTATAAAGAACACTCGCTTCTCTCTCAAACAGTTCTTCAGCTTTTTGGACAACGTAAGCAGTTTGAACTTGGGGGGAAAATTCTTTTAAAACACAAAGTTCGCGGAAACGGTTGACATCTTCAGCTAAATAAGTGCGTCCAAAGCCACCTTGACCAATTTGACGCACAATTAGATAGCGATCGCCTAAAGTTAGTCCCGGTTGGATACTATAACTCATGTTTGTCGTTTGTCATTTGTCATTTGTTATTAATGATTCTTCCCCAGTCCTTAGTTTCTTTACTTGTCAGATTCGACTTTACTGAGTTGATCGGCTGCGATCGCATACCAAATTTGACCAAAAGTCTGCTGATTCAGTTTCCCACGCTGCTGACCAGGAAACAACCGATCAAATTTTTCATTTGTGTCTTTATTCAGTTGATCAATTGTATAATTCCCAAACTGCCCCGATCGCGCTTGTCGTCTCCATGTTTCGTAATTTTGTGCAGTATATTTACCCAGTTTCCGACGAGCTGCTGTACTGAGATCAGCCTGTTCTAGTTTATTCAATAAATCGTCAGCGACACCAGACCATTCATCTCGTAAACCAGCATCTTCAGGTTTAGATGTCAAGCTACGTCCCTTTAATTCCGGTTTTTTTGTATAAAATAAATTATCTACCAAAGGAATAAAAAATCCTTCAGTAATTTCTAGCTGTTGACGACGACTGTTAATTTCATGGAGATCACTATTTTTTCCTTTGTCACTGACTGGTTTACCAAGCGGATTTGGAAACTGGGGAATTTGTGGTAATGAAATTGATGGGATAGTGATTGAAGATACGCTCCGAATAACTGCATTTCCCATAGCTAAAGTTAATCCAACTAAAGCTGTTCCCCCTAGACTCATCACAAAAGGGCGAATCCAAACAGGCCAAGATATCGGTTTAGCGATCGCTTGCGTTTTGCTCTGGAATCTACTCACAATAGCACTGGCGCGTTGTCTTCCTGGAGCAACTACCATCGTCTTGATCTTGGTGGTAATATAATTACCTGTGGATTTACTCGCAGTTGGCGATGGTAAATCTTTGAGGATTTGCTCGGCTCGTTGGTAGCGATCGCTCGGTTTATAAGCCAGCATCTTTTTTAACACCGCTTCCAGTTGGGGACTAACTCGGATTTCCTTTCCCCATGCCCAAATTCCCTGATAGCTGTCGTATAATTTTTGCGGTTCTTTAGCTGTGAGCAACACTAATGTCGTCACCGCTAGAGAATATAAATCACTACTTAAAAATACTTTACCCTGGCGTAGCTGTTCTTCTGGGGCGTAGCCTTTTTTACCCAGCAAAGTGTTATTTCCAACCAGCTTAGTCCGCCAAAAACCTTGAGAAGCTGGCAATTGCTTGACACCACCAAAATCAATCAGCACTGGTAGATTATCAGAACGTCGCCAAATCAAATTGTCAGGAGTGATATCACGGTGAACTACATCTCGTGAGTGGATGTAGGATAACACGGGTAAAATCTGTTGCAGTAGGGTGATTACTTCCTCTTCACTGAAAGTCTTTCCTTGACTCTCGCGTTGTTCTAATAATTGGTAGTAATTGTCACCATCCACATAATCTTGCACGAGAAAGAAAAAATCTTTAGTGCCTATCTTCACTTGTAGCGATGCGTGAAAACGCGGAATTTGTGGATGCTGGAGTGTTTTCAGAACATTTGCTTCTCGCTCAAATAACTCTTTAGCTTTTTGTAAATCTTGTTGTTCTTGTACTTGGGGTGCAAATTCCTTCAGCACACATATTTGATGGGATTTATTTATATCCTCCGCCAAATAGGTGCGTCCAAAGCCGCCCTGCCCCAGATGACGGATAATTTGATAGCGATTATCCACAACCTGCCCCACAGCAAGAGGTAATGGCTCACCGCAATGGGTACAAAAGCGGCTACTACCATTATTTGTGTGTTGTTTACTGCAATAGAGCTGCATGGTGGCCAAGGATAAATTAAGGTTTTATTGAGTAACTACGACGCGCATACCCTCATTTTCGGATATCCTACGAATTACGAATTACGAATTACGAATTATTTTAACGGTGTTGGTTCTACTTCAGGATAAAGAGCAAGCGTCATGAACTGCAAACCACGACAGCAGCGAGCAATTAAAGCATTTGAAGATTTTTTGTCTACCCCCCTAGAAACGATATTGCAACGGCATCTTAACACTCAAACTTCGGCAGCTTTGAGTTTATTTCACGATGTTGCGGCTAATGTACCTGCTTATAAGGCTTTTTTAGCAGAAAGGGAAATTAATCCCGCGACTATTCAAAGCTTAGAGGAGTTTCAGAAGTTACCAGCGATCGCTAAACAAAATTATATACTGCGTTATCCTTTAGCTGACTTGTGCCGCAACGGGCAATTAGAAGCGTGCGATATGATAGCTGCTTCTTCAGGTTCCAGTGGTAAACCGACATTTTGGCCTCGTTTTTTCACAGATGAACTTCAAATAGCCACACGCTTTGAACAGATTTTTCATGATAGTTTTCATACAGATACCAGACGTACCCTAGCAGTGATTTGTTTCACTTTAGGCACTTGGGTAGGTGGAATATTCACTACTAATTGCTGTCGTTATCTTGCTAGCAAAGGTTATCCCATCACTGTAATTACTCCTGGTAACAACAAAGAAGAAATTTTGCGAGTTGTTGAGGAACTTGGTTCAGCGTTTGAGCAAGTGGTGTTATTGGGATATCCGCCATTTTTAAAAGATGTGATTGATACTGGTATCGCTTGTGGTGTGGAGTGGCAGCAATATCAGATTAAATTAGTGATGGCGGGAGAAGTATTTAGTGAAGAATGGCGGAGTTTAGTTGGCGAAAGAGTTGGTTCACAAAATCCTTGCTATGATTTTGCATCACTTTACGGCACTGCGGATGCAGGAGTTTTGGGTAATGAAACACCGTTAAGTATCTGCATTCGCCGTTTTCTGGCAGAAAATCCCGATGCAGCTAGAGCTTTATTTGGGGAATCGCGTTTACCCACGCTAGTACAATATGATCCTTGCAGTCGCTTTTTTGAAGTTGAAGATGGCGGATTGCTGTTTTCGGGAGATAACGGTATTCCCTTAGTACGTTATGACATCTTGGATACTGGCGGGATAATTAATTATGATGCCATGCTGCAATTTTTAGCAGAATGGGGATTTAATCCGCTCGAAAATCTCCGTTCTGACACTCAACAATCACCTAGGGGTATTCATCAGCTACCTTTCGTTTATGTCTTTGGCCGTTCTAATTTTACAGTTTCCTACTTTGGTGCAAATATATATCCAGAAAATGTGACGGTGGGATTAGAACAACCAATAATTCAAGAATGGGTGACGGGTAAATTCGTATTGCAGGTACAGGAAGATGCAGATAAGAATCGATTTTTATCTGTGGTTGTGGAGTTAGCACCAGGAGTAGAGGGTAGTGAAGATCAAAGACTTGCGATCGCATCTTCTATTCTTTCACAACTGCTACGCCTCAATAGCGAGTTTGCTAATTATGTTCCCGTAGAATATCAAACACCACAAGTTACATTAGCCCCAATGGGTGATTTTGAATATTTCCCCATTGGGGTGAAACATCGTTATACGCGTCAATAGTACTAAGCGCGATGAATCCACGAACACAGGAAGACGCGATGAATCGCGTCTCTACAAGGGGTGATGGGGTGGTTGTTCGCGATCGCGTTCCCAATTGATTGGGTTATTGATAATATATTGTCTAATTTTGTCGAGGGCGAATTCATTACGAATTATATTGTCATGAAACCTTCCTTGCCATCCAAAACCTTCATATATTTGATTAATTTCAAATGTACATCGTCCTTTGTACCACCTAACAATTTTAGAAAGCGAATTTTTAGACAACATCGGATTAAATAACCCAGTAACCCCACCCCGTTCACCATCCCCCCTTGTAGAGACGCGATTCATCGCGTCTTCTTCCTGTGTTCGTGGATTCATCGCGTCTTCTTCCTGTATTCGTGGATTCATCGCGTCTCCTTCTTGTATTTGATTAATAACCAAAATTCCATGAATATGATTAGGCATGACGCAAAACGAATCTATCTGGCAATTAGAAAAATGATTAGGAATCTCATCCCACAATTTCTGAGCAATTTCTCCAATTGGCGATCGCTGCATTTCACCCTGCACAACCTTACCAAAAAAGCATTTCTTACCATCCGTGCAAATAGTAACGAAATATCCGGCTTTGCTAGCATAACTCCATGCTGGCAACCGTGTTGAATCAATTCGATATTTACCTTTGTATTTAGGTTTGTTGTTTTGTGGTTGAGGCTCATCATTATTCATAATTACATCTTTGATTGATACAAAAATTTATGCAATTATTGCTTTGCATTGATGTAATTGCCAACCCAAAAAACTCGGAATTATTCTCACGATGTAAATGATGGGAAGGAAAAAGACGCGATGAATCGCGTCTCTACAAGGGTTGCACCGATATTTTTGTTTTCTATTTTCGATTTTTCACTTTCTCTTGTTGATGCCAAACTTGATAAAAATCTGGGTAGTCCATACTTTGGGCGCACTTCCAGATAACCATGTAGCACTTATCAAATCGCTCAAAGTTATTTTTATAAGTTTCAGGTGATAAGTAATCCTTTAACCCACTGACAACACTCGGCATCTGTTCCTCTAACATAATTTTCCCTAAGCTTTCTGCCGCTTGCCATCGGGTAGAATCATGCAGTTGTAGTTTGCCGATTAACTCCACCAAAGCAGCAATCGCTTTTTGGTTGCTAGAGCCAATTTGCCCTAAACTTTCTGCCGCTTGCCATTGGGTATGATCATCCAGTTGTGGTTTGCCGATTAACTCCACCAAAGCAGCAATCGCTTTTTGGTTGCCAGAGCCAATTTTCCCTAAGCTATATGCCGCTACGATTCGGGTATAATCATCCAGTTGTGGTTTGCCGATTAACTCCACCAATGCATCAATCGCTTTTTGATTGCCAGAGTCAATTTGCCCTAAGCTAGATGCCGCTAAGAATCGGGTATAATCATCCAGTTGTGGTTTGCCGATTAACTCCACCAATGCATCAATCGCTTTTTGATTGCCAGAGCCAATTTGCCCTAAGCTTTCTGCCACTAGCAATCGGGTATCTTCATCCAGTTGTGCATTGCCGATTAACTCCACCAAAGCATCAATCGCTTTTTGATTGCCAGAGCCAATTTACCCTAAGCTTTCTGCCACTAGCAATCGGGTATCTTCATCCAGTTGTGGTTTGCCGATTAACTCCATCAAGGCATCAATCGGTTTTTGGTTGCCAGAGCCAATTTTCCCTAAGCTATCTGCCGCTAGCCTTCGGGTATAATCATCCAGTTGTGCTTTGCCAATTAACTCCACCAAAGCATCAATCGCTTTTTGGTTGCCAGAGCCAATTTTCCCTAAGCTATCTGCCGCTAGCCTTCGGGTAGAATTATCCAGTTGTGGTTTGCTGATTAACTCCACCAAAGCATCAATCGCTTTTTGATTGCCAGAGCTAATTTGTCCTAAGCTTTCTGCCGCTCGCCTTCGGGTAGAATCATCCAGTTGTGGATTGCCGATTAACTCTACCAAAGCATCAATCGCTTTTTGGTCGCCAGAGCCAATTTCCCCTAAACTATATGCCGCTTGGCTTCGGGTATAATCATCCAGTTGTGGTTTGTTGATTAACTCTACCAAAGCATCAATCGCTTTTAAGCGATTTGTCTGAGGCAGTGCTGTTTCTGCTCCTTCTGAGATTGGTGTGAGAAATTCTACCCACTCGTTTTGTTCAACTTTAAACTCGCCAAAGCGCCATTTAACGATTTCCGCCACAATAGCATCTGCGTTGTCAGAATTTTTCCACTCATCAACCCCCGCAGCAGCGAGAAAATAAGCGCGAAACTCGTAAAATCCCCTTGTAACTCTATCAATAGCTCTGAATTCTCCGCACCCATCATCAAATTTCATTAACGCCTGAATAAACTCTTCCTTCTCTTCCCTCTCCACATCTTCACGTCCCAACCACAGCAAAATTACCTCTTTCCACTGCGATGCAAAAATACGATAAACACCTAGCGCGGGGTTGTCGGGAACATTATTCAGAAACTCGTACCAATCATTGATCGCCAACGCTGCAAAATATTCCTCAAATGTGGGATGTTAGAAAGCGTAAACTTTCTCTTTCGTTGCTGATTCCGCAGCTAGTCCAACTTCATTTAGCCATCCCAACTTTAACGCTAACCAAAATAAAGAATTTTCCTGTTTTGGATCGCCTAATTCCTCACGCACTAATTTATGTCGTAGCCGAAACCGTGACGTTTCTTGATCAATTGCCCGTTTTGCCAAACGTCCCAAGGCAGCGTTTAATTCCTCTTGCTGCTGTTCAGTGGTAGGGAAGTGCTTTTCTTTCCACTTGTAAACCTCTTCCACAAACTGCTGATAAAGTCCGGCTTTAGTTTCCGGTAAACCTTGCTCAGAACCTTGCCAAGTGCTACACAACAGCGCTAACCGCAAAGGATTTTTAACTAAATCTTGGATGCGCTGACGTTCAGCTTGATTTAACTCCCTCCATAATTGTTCCCCATTGTTACTCTCCCTCTCCTTAATAAGGAGAGGGGGCTGGGGGGTGAGGTTCCGAGGTTGAAACCACTTCTCAATAAACTTTTGCACTTGTTGCGGATATTCAAAATTGAGTAACCGATACGTCTCGAAATTTTCTAAAGCGTTGGCGTTTGCTTCCCAAACATTCACCCGACAAGTCAGCACAACCCGCGCATTTTTCACCCATCCCGTCAACTGCTGGGAAATCTCAGTTAATGGTTGGGGTGAAGACATTTCATCTGCTGCATCCAACAACAACCACACACGATTATTCTTGAATAAATCTACAAAAGCCTTTTTCTGTTCTTCTGTTGCATCTTCTACTGGTTCTAAAGCATCCTCCAGCCAACAAGTCTGTTAGTTCAGAACACAAGTCTGTTGGTTCAGAACACAAGTCCGTTGGTTCAGAAAACAAGTCCGTTGGTTCAGAACACAAGTCTGTTGGTTCAGAACACAAGTCTGTTGGTTCAGAACACAAGTCTGTTGGTTCACAATACAAGTCTGTTGGTTCAGAACACAAGTCTGTTGGTTCAGAACACAAGTCTGTTCTCAACGATTTGTTGTCTAGCGAAGAACCCCTCCCCGCTCTTCGAGAGGGGGCTATGATGTATGTTATGTGATTAGAAAACGCTATAATTACTGAGCTAGCAATGCAATCTTATTAAAAAAAATATGTTTTTTGCAAGATTTACTGAACCACTATATTGTCACTTTAAGACACTCTAGAAAGATAAAGTTTAGTAAAAACTCTGCATTGATGACACGCAAAAAAAGAAGCTCTCCCGTGCTAGAAAAAACCGAAGAGAAAGTAATCGGATTTAAATCAATTAATTCCAACCTCGATTTTGGTGATTCAATCAGTTTAAACCATTTAACCCAGTTAACCGGGCAACTCCGCAACGAAATCGACGATTATAATATGATGCTAACTGCCCTTGACTCGGCAAAGGCAGAAATAGAAACCCTTGAAAAGACCATTCGGGAAACTTCAGAACGCTTAGTCAGTGGTGTGGCTTTCAAGTATGGCAAAGACAGCCGAGAATACGAAATGACGGGCGGAGTACGCAAAAGCGATCGCATCCGTAAAGCCACTATCACCCGATTAAAATCAAGCGCAGACTCAAAAGCGGCCTCTACACAGACGGCGTAACAAGCAATAATTAGGCATCATTAAGTAAGTGGGTCAAATTAAATATAAAACCTCACCCTGCCTCCGGCTTCCCTCTCCTTAATAAGGAGAGGGATTGAGGGTGAGGCTTGATCTTATATTTAATTACGCCTACCTACTTACACCGTGAATGATGCCCATTGCTTTGCGTAGGTGTAGCCCGTCGTAGACATCGCATAATTGTACCTTAGTAGTTAAGCTCGCCAACAAACAGAATGCAACGCCGAGTAGCCCGTCGTAGACATCGCGGCTCGTCTCTTTTTCGCCTAATAAGTCGCAAAGTCTAACACTATAAATCTTTGCGACACATCAATTATTCGTAAATTTCTCCGTTTTTGTATTCATTTTTATATTCAGCCTTCTCTTCTAATTCCAAATATTCTTCTGGGGTGTAGTAGCGCTTTTCTGTTTGTAAAACCATATTAATTAACTCACAAAATGGGGGATGGTTCTGTTATCAATAGCGTAACGTACCCTAAAGATAGCTAAAATAAATAGTTTTGTTATGAAAAGACGGTTGCAGACAATGTAACAATAGCGATCGCAAATACTTTTAACTATACCCACCAGTGAACGCCCCCACCAATATCTCTGCACAAACTCAGAATCGCAAAGCCGATCACATTCGGATCTGTTTAGAGGAAGATGTTCAGTGTGATCAAATCACCAATGGACTAGAACGTTATCGTTTCACCCATTCTTGTTTACCCGAACTAAACTACAACGATATTGATATCAGCACAACTTTTCTGGGGAAACACCTTAGCGCACCCTTGTTAATTTCTTCCATGACGGGCGGAACAGAACAAGCCGGAATCATTAACCAACGTTTAGCCCAAGTCGCGCAACACTACAAAATTGCAATGGGTGTCGGTTCCCAGCGAGTAGCGGTGGAAAAACCCCAGGTGGCTGATACTTTTGCTGTCCGCAAGTATGCGCCCGATGTTCTGCTATTTGCGAACTTGGGCGCTGTGCAACTTAACTATAAGTACGGCTTAGATGAATGTCTGCGGGTAGTTGATATCTTAGAGGCTGATGCCCTAATTTTACACATTAATCCTCTACAAGAGTGCATTCAATCCAAAGGTGATACTAATTTTCATGGGTTACTTGACAAGATATCTAACTTATGCATTAAGCTACCAGTGCCAGTGATTGCGAAGGAAGTTGGTAACGGCATTTCAGCAGCGATCGCCGAGAAACTCATAGCTGCTGGGGTAGCAGCAATTGATGTCGCGGGTGCGGGGGGTACTTCTTGGGCAAAAGTAGAAAGTGAACGGGCAGAAAATCCCTTGCAACGTCGCTTAGGAAGAACTTTTGCCAATTGGGGTTTACCGACAGCAGAGTGTATTACAACTATTAGAGCGATGTCTACGACGGGCTACGCCTACGCAAAAGATGTACCCTTAATTGCTTCAGGAGGTTTGCGTCATGGATTGGATGTCGCAGCTGCGATCGCCTTGGGAGCAGATATAGCCGGTTTAGCAATGCCTTTTTTGCAAGCAGCAGCAACATCAGAGACAGCAGTTTCCGAACTGGCTGAGGTATTAATCGCTGAAATCACCACAGTTTTATTTTGCACTGGCAACACCACCTTGTATCAGTTAAAGCACTCTGGCAGTTTACAGCGCATAGAATAAATTAAGTAGGTCATTAGTCATTAGTCATTTGTCATTTGTCAATGCCCCATGCCCAATTCCCAATGCCCAATGCCCAATTCCCAATACCTAATAACTAATGCGTAATTTTATCAAACAAACTTTTGCTAGTTTAGTTGGCACCTTACTAGGACTAATTATTTTCGGTGGTTTGGGAACCACTGGACTGTTCTTGCTGATATTGGCTGCTACCTCCTCTAAAGATATTGGGCCAAACGTGAAAGATAAGTCAGTGCTGGTTTTTGACTTGTCAACGAAAATTACTGATAGCGAACCTAGTTCCGGCGAACTGTTTCAAAGCACAATCTCAGGTGTGGATGACGACAGAATGGCACTCCACAAAGTTGTGGAAACTTTAGAAAAGGCGCGGCGCGATCCGCGAATTGTCGGGATCTACCTGGATGCAACCAGCACAAGCCAAGTTAGTAACGTCGGTTATGCCTCCCTGAAAGAAATTCGGAAAGCGCTGGAGGAGTTTCGCGCTTCTGGAAAAAAGATTGTGGCCTATGGCAGTGATTGGAGTAAAAAGGAATATTACCTTTGTTCAGTGGCAGATTCCATTAGAGTTAATCCTCTGGGAATGATGGAAGTCAACGGTTTGAGTTCACAACCGATGTTCTACGCGGGAGCATTGCAGAAATATGGCATTGGTGTTCAAGTCGTGCGAGTAGGGAAATTCAAAGGAGCTGTTGAACCGTTTATCCTCACAAAGTTGAGTCCAGAAAACCGCGAACAAACTCAGAAATTGTTGGATGATGTTTGGGGAGAGTGGCGCACTGCTGTGGGCGCAAGTCGGAAAATTGAACCTGGACAGTTGCAAGCGATCGCAGATAATCAGGCGCTACTAGAAGCCACACAAGCCAAAACTAGCGGTTTAATTGATCAAATACAATACCCCGATGAAGTGGTAACTGACCTCAAAAAGTTAACAGATAGCGATCAAGACGACAAAACATTCCGACAAATTAGCCTGAATAGTTACGCCCAAGTTTCCGGCAAATCTTTGGGTGTAGAACGTAACTCAAAAAATCAAATTGCCGTTGTTTATGCTGAGGGCGAAATTGTCGATGGCAAAGGAGTAGATGGACAAGTAGGAGGCGATCGCTTTGCGAAAATCTTCAGCAAACTACGACAAGATAAAGATGTGAAGGCTGTTGTATTACGGATTAATAGTCCTGGTGGTAGTGCTACCGCAGCCGAAGTCATGCAGCGAGAAATAAAATTAACTCGTGAGGTGAAACCAGTAGTGGTGTCTATGGGTGATGTCGCCGCCTCTGGTGGTTATTGGATTGCTAGCGACTCTAACCGCATTTTTGCCGAACCAAATACCATTACAGGTTCAATAGGGGTGTTTGGGTTGCTATTTAATGGTGAAAAGCTGGCTAATGATCATGGCATTACTTGGGATACGGTGAAAACCGCACGCTATGCTGATAATCAAACAGTTTCGCGTCCAAAATCGCCCCAAGAGTTGGCACTTTATCAGCGCAGTGTTAACCGCATTTATAATATGTTTCTGAATAAAGTTTCTCTAGGTCGCAAACTCCCAGAACAAAAAGTCGCAGAAATTGCCCAAGGAAGGGTTTGGTCAGGTGTGGCGGCCAAGGAAATTGGTTTGGTGGATGAAATTGGTGATTTGAATAGTGCGATCGCTTATGCTGTCAAGGAGGCGAAACTAGGAGAAGATTGGGAAGTGCAAGAATATCCTCGCACTAGCAGTTTCGGAGAACGCTTTTTTGGACGTGCAACTCAAGAGGCGCAGACTGCTTTAGGAATTGAGAAAACGCAACTCAAATCAGCCAATCCCCTCACCGATGAATTCCAGAAATTGCAACAGGAACTAGGGATTCTGCAAAAGATGAACGATCCACAGGGGGTTTACGCCCGCTTGCCATTCAACTTAAAGATTGAGTAGATATATAGGAATCCAATTTGATTTCTGAAATTATTTGCGCGAAGCGCAGCGCAAGCGCCATAGGCAGGGAGTGGGGAGTAGGCAGTGGGGAGTAGGGAAGAAGCCCCCAAGAACCTCACCCCGCGAAAGCTGTGCTTTGTCTCCCCTCCCTGCCTGCGGGGAGAGGGGTTGGGGGTGGGGTGCAATGACTGTGGGAATCGTAACTAATTATGCGGACATAATATTTAGTACTGACTTTTGAACTTTGTGAGTTAGCGATCGCCATTGTTGCTATTTTTGAGCGCATTTAACGGCTGGCAGTGCCGATATGAGGTGCAATAATCAGATTATCTAGGGTCAACAATGGGCGATCGCTGGGAATCTGTTCTGGTTCTGTAACATACACAGTCGCAGCGCCGATTTGACCATTTGCAAGGGCACAATACAGGGAATCTGGGATCTACAATAGTTCCTCGTACTGAATTGAGCTATCTGAGCCGATTGCTTCATCAACTCAAATTGGCGATCGCTAAAATGTCATTTAATATGCAACCTTCTGGAACTCTTGCTGGTTTAGATATTCTGGTAGTTGAGGATGATGATGATACTCGCTTTTTTATCACTACTGTCTTGGAAATGGATGGAGCAAAAGTGATAGCAGTGATCTCAGCACCAGAGGCACGCCAAGTATTATCCGAATTGCAACCCGATGTTTTAATTTCTGATATCGGCTTACCTGGGGAGGATGGCTACACTTTTATCTACAAAATCCGTTCCCTCAACCCAAAGAATGGTGGACGAGTCCCCGCTATTGCTTTAACAGCCTATGCTGATAGTGAGGCTCGTATCCGTGCCTTAACAGCTGGCTTTGACACTCATGTATCTAAACCGATCGCTCCAGAAGAACTAGTTGAGATAGTGGCTAGTTTGGTTGCTTCTTGTAATTGGTAATTATGAAAAACGCTTGAGAATGGGGATTGGTATTACTCTATAAGCTCGCCCATATTAAAATCTATTCTTATCCAACCTTTGAGTCTTCGTAAATTGTCGAGAATGAGTAAGGGAATCTGCCAGTGATGTACCATCAGGAAGGGTAAGGGATCGCTCACCTCAAAAATTGCTTCTTTCCCCCGGCTGATATTTCTTACCCAGGTTTGCAGTTGCTTAAACGATCTAATCTCATTTAGACGCCAAACTTCGTGGTATAGCCAATAAGTTGGCTTACTATCACCAAGAGGCTGCAAAGATTCAGCCAGAGGCTCTTTACCAAGATAGGCATCCGCTACTCCTGGATGATTGTAAAACATCGTAATGGCGGAGTGAGTACGGGGGTTACACTCAATTGCGTAAACAGTTCCGTCTTCTGCCTGGATGAAGTCAAAGGAAAGTTGTCCGGTTTTTCCCAGTTCTTTGGTAAAATGACTCGCCCATTGCAAAATTTCTCGCTGATCAACGTTTTCGTAGTTGACTTGAAAGGCGGATGACTCACAGCAGCAGTACATTCTTGACTCTCCATCTCGTGCGGTAGTGTGAGTGCAGTATTCCTTTCCAGGGATGAATTCCTGCATAATCCAGGGGTTCTGATCACTGATGGGCAAACTCTTGACAAATGCTGCTGTTTGTAATTCTGTATCGCAAGGTAGTTTGGTGAGATTTAAGCGACGCACTTGATCGTAGGGGATGCTTTTAAGAATGTATTTGCGCTTCTCCTTAGAAAAGTCGAAGTTGAGGACTTGTTCAGGATCGGTAATTTTGAAGGATTTGGGGACAGATAAACCGAACGTTCGCGCTGTTTCGGCAAAGGCAAACTTGTCATCCAGGATCTTCGTGATATCAGCATCGAAGTGGAAAAACTCTACACAGTTTGGTAATGGTGGTTTACCTTGAGAGTCATAATGGATGACGGAAAAAATCGCTACCGGGATAAAAAAGTCAATCTTTTCTGTTTTGGCGATCGCATGTAGGGTTTCAACGTAGCCTTCTAAGTCTTTGCTGGGATCGGGAACGGTATAAAAGCCTGCAACAGAGTTGGAATATTTATTACCACTTGGCCAGAATTTCTCAATGTCAATTATAATAACCCGATGCCCAGCAGCATGAAATGAACGCGCTAGCTGAAGGGTTTTAGTCATTCTCGCGCCAGCAATCAAGATATTTTTGGAATTGGGGTTGACAACAATTGACTTACTGAATGGTTGCTTAAGAAAGTTCCAAACTAGCGAAGTTAAGACGACGATGCAGTTTAAGGGAAATGCGATCGCCAGTAATACAAGAGTGCCCAAGTTTTGGAACACTACAAAAATATACTTTCTCATAATTATAATTTTGAGATGATAGGGTAATCAGTGGCTGGTGGATAGTCAGAGGTTAAGGGAGCGCAAATTATCGAGTAATAGTAAACGAATGTGCCAGCGATGTATATTAAGACCGGTAGTAGGTCGTTAACTTCAAAGATTGCATCTTTTTCTCGCCAAATATTTTTAAGCTAATGATTGCAACTGCTTTAACGATCTAATTTCATTAAGTCTCCAAAGTTTGTAATCAAGCCAAAAAGTAGGCTTACTATCACTTAGGGATTGCAGAGGTAAAGGTTTTATATTTTACGTCTTCTCCAAACTGTATGAGTTTCCCGATGCAAAAATCAATCCTCACCCAACTTTGTAAGGAGCGCAAACTATCGAGTAATAGTAAAGGAATGTGCCAGTGATGTACCATTAAGAACGGTAGTGGGTCGTTAACTTCAAATATTGCATCTTTTCCTCGCCAAATATTCTTAAGCCACTTTTGCAACTGCTTTAACGATCTAATTTCATTAAGTCTCCAAAGTTCGTGATAAAGCCAATAAGTAGGCTTACTATCACTCAGGGGTTGCAGAGGTTCAGCCGGAAGCTCTTGACTAAGATAGGCATCCGCTAAACCTGGATGGTTGTAATACATTGTAATTGCAGAGTGAGTGCGAGCATTGCACTCGATCGCATAAATCGTTCCATCTTCCGCCTGAATGAAGTCAAAAGAAATTTGTCCAGTCAGTTGTAATTCTTTGACAAAATGACTCACCCACTCCTGAATTCCTGAGTGTTCAACGTTTTCGTAATTGACTTGAAAAGCAGATGATTCGCAGCAGCAGTGTACCGTTAATTCACCATTTCTCACTGTACTGTGAGTACAGTACTCTGTTCCGGGAATAAACTCTTGCAATATCCAAGGGTTATCTTTACTAATTGGCTTACTCTTAACATGAAGCGCCATTTTTTCGTGAGACTCCATTGGTAGCTTGGTCAGATCCAAGCGTAAAACAGAGTCATAGACAATAGTTTTGAGAATATATTTGCGCTTTTCGTTGGCAAAGTCGAATTTAAGAACTTGTTCGGAATCTGTAATTAAGAAGGTTTTTGGAACAGATAGCGAGAGTGAGCGGGCAATTTCTGCAAAGGTAAACTTGTTATCCAGCATCTTCATTGTATCAGCATCGAAGTGGAAATTCTCGCAACAGCCTGATAACACTGGTTTGCGCTCGGAGTCAAAGTAGCTGCCAGCGAAAATACCTACCGGAACAAAAAAGTCTATGTTTTCTTTTTTAGCGATCGCACGCACGGCTTGAGTATAGCCTTCTAAGTCTTCTTCCGAGTCAGGAACTGTGTAAAAGCCAGCCACAGCGTTGGAAAATCGATAACCACTGAACCAGTATTTGTCGAGATCAAATAAAATGACTCGATGCCCTGCCGCGTGAAATGATCGCGCTAGCTGAAGGGTTTTGGTCATTCTACCACCACCGATCAAGATATTTTTAGGATTCTCGTTCAAAACCACTTGTTTGCTTAACCGTCGGCTGAAAAAATTCCACAGCAGCGATGCAAGTACGAGGGTGCAGTTAAAGGGAAATGCGATCGCCAGTAATGCAAGAGTGCCCAAGTTTTGGAACATTGCAAAAATCTGCTTTTTCATAGTTGCAATTGTGACATGATAGTGTAAACTGTGGCAAGCATCTTTATCAATCAAATACTCAATTACCAGTACCGAAATTGCAAGATTCTAGGCAGGGTTTTATTGTTAAAAAGGTGATTTGTCGGACATCAGATCATGTCCAACGCTTCATTGATCGCCGTCATAAATAACTCATTTAACGGAATTCCCGCAGCGTTCGCCGTATAAGAAATTACACTATTGTGGTCAAAAGTACAATACAACCCGGCTTCTAAGAACCAAGGTTGTCCCTTTGGGTCGATCCGGAAGTCAAATAAACTATAATGGCGACAGCCCAAAGCCAAATGACACTTCTTAACCTCTTGCTGAACCTTTTGGGTGATTGGGTCATTAGGATCTACAATCCAACCCGCAATATATTTCTTAGCGGTTAAACCCAAGTTGCCCTCAATCGGTTTCTTGAATTTGTCAGTATAGCTGCGGATGGGTCTTTCGTCGGGGTCTATCAAATACTCTTCAAGGGGTAAACTGACTAGCTCCCCATCTTTGACAATGATGCCGCATCTGACTTCTCGACCCGGTTCAATAAATTCTTCTACGATCACCTCATCTGAATATTCAAATGCTTTCTTCAGCGCAGCGTCATAGTCACTAGCCTCTTTGACTAAAGACACCCCTAAAGAGTTGTCAGCATTTGCGGGTTTGATGACTACTGGAGGTGTAATTGTCGGAACGTCTCCTGGGCGCAGCAGTTCTCCAAAAGGCACTTTCACCCCTGCTGCTGCGACAATTGCTTTGGTTCTGGCTTTGTGAGCCGTTATTGCCATGACATCCGCACTATTGCCGATGTAAGGGATCTTCAGCAGGTCAAATAGTGCGCGGTAGTGAGTCATTCCAGGGATACAAAACATTTGTGGCAACATCAGGTCAATGTTTTGCGCTGTTATAAATTGTACGGCATCTAACAGAGACATCGGTTTGGCGACAGTAATATCTTCAAGACTGAGAGAGGAAGGAAATCGCCACTGGCGATCGGGTGTGATGTATGCAATCTGAAAGTCATAGAGCGATGGATTTGCCGTAGCTATCAGACAGCTTTGGGCGTAATTGCGTGACAACTCACAGTAAAAATCATTGTATGGAGATCCAACTAAATGAAGGATACGAAGTACTGGCATGATTCATCTTCCTATGTACTGTTAACAACTGCAATTGTAAAAAAGAGCTTGAGGTGAGGAGATTTGGAAAACGCGATCGCAAACTCTAAAAAGAAGAGTAATTGATAAATTGCATCGCTATTTAACTATATAAATATAGTTTTATAATATATTTGCGAGTTTCTTGATTAAAATCGAAATTGATAACTTTGAGGATCAGCGTTGCATATTTGCGGGATGATTTTGCTGCTTTTGTGGGATGGGCAAGATGCGCGTCCCTTGTATTTTCGGGCGGGCATGATGCCCACCCCACAAGAATCATCCCTAGATTCAGCAATGCCTGAGGATCTGTGATTTTAAAAGACTTGGGGACAGATAAACTGAGGCAGAGATAAAGAAATTGATTGTGCCATAAGTCTTTGAAAGTATGGAAAGATCAGGGAGCAGGGGGAGATGAGGAAGCAAGCGAAAAATTATTCCTTCTTATCTTCTTCATCCCTTTGAAGTCTGAGCCAAGGCTCAGACTTCTTTGCTCATCTCTCGATTAGACAACGCGTCTAATCAAGGTAACACCATCTCGTATGGGTAACAGAACTTGCTCTACACGAGGATCGGCGGCGACAACACGGTTGAACTGAGCGATCGCTTCACCGTTAGCGGTGCGTTGTTCTGGTGGTAGATAAACTTGTCCCTGCAACAAAGTATTATCCACGCAGATTAACCCATCAAGAGTCAGCAAGTTACTATCCAAAATGACCTGGAAGTACTCTACATACTCCTTTTTATCGGCATCGATGAAGATAAAATCAAATACTTCTTTTCTCGCAGCCAGCTTGTGGAGTGTCTGTAAAGCAGGTGCTACTTCCACAACGATTTTGTCACCGTGGGGAGACTCACCAAAGCAAGCTTGAGCAAATTCAGCCACATAGGGATCTACTTCGCAACCGATGAGTTGCCCATCACTTGGTAATGCTTCTGCCATTGCCAAGGCTGAATACCCTGTGAACATTCCTACTTCTAGAATGCGCTTTGCCTTGGTGATATGAACAAACATTTTCAATGTCTGTCCTTCAAGATGTCCTGAGAGCATTTCTTGCTCTAGTTGACGCACTGTTTCACCATCGCTGAAACGCTTGCTCCAGTCTTCCTTGCTGGTTTTTTGCGCCAATGCTGCTAATGCGCTCGATTCGGGGGTGGTGTAATCATCCAAGTAGGGATCTAAACCCACTGCTAATTGAACTCCCTGCCGCAAAGAATCTAATATCTCTACGGGAATGTTGTTCTCTTGGGCTAATTTGAGGGTTTGCTGTAATTGGGCTACTAAGATGCTATGTGGCGTTATCGGTCTAGCTGTTTTGAGTCCTAAAACACTCGTCATATCTTCACACCCCCAATAGCTTGGCTTCTTGACTTTCAATGTATGCATCAACACCTTTTCCGCCACGAGGGTATTTAGCACAAAGACGTTTGTGTTCAGCTAGGGCCGCATCAAGTTCTTCACGAGTCAGATCGTTGACAAAGAAGCACTCACCAATCGGACGAGGCATGGCTGCACGTTGTTTACCATCTCGTGTCAAGCTTATAGACTGGGTAGCATACCAGAGCAAATCGCCATCTAGTAGAGGATGATCGAGTGATAAACCTATACCACTCATCAAGTCTAGAATGCGATCGCGCTCCTCTGTTGGAATATAGCCCCGTTGTGCTGCAATGGTTGCAGACAAAGCCATATCTATATTGACCGCGTGACCATGATATAGGGGTATCTGAGGTGCTAATTCTAGGGTAGGACTCCAAGTATGACCGTAAGCGATGACGCGATCAAGGTCTATTTCATGCAAGTTAGGAGTCTCTAACTCCAACATGGTTTTGATTGCCTCGTAGTTGACTTTATGGGCAATCTCTTTAATTTCCGGTGTAGCATTCACATGTCCAAAGTGAGTAGAAAGCAGTTCTTCCCCATATTCGTATAGCAGTTCAAAGACTTCAGAGTTAGAAACTACAGCAATTTTCACCAACTCTGCCATACCATTACGAACTTGAGCTGTTGGTAAAGTTTTCAAAAATGAGAAATCGAGGATCACTTTCAAAGGTGCATGATATGCTCCCAAGCGATTTTTTTCCTTACGATGATTAACTGCTACCTTAATCGCAACACCCGCATCAATTAAACCAATCAACGTGGTAGGAATGCGAATGTAGTTACTCTTGCGACGGTAAGAAGCACAAGCAAACCCAGCCACATCAGTTATTAGACCACCACCGACGACTAAGACTGGTTCCTTACGAACTAAGCCAAAGTCCGAAAAAGCGTCAACAATTTTTTCAAAAGTTGCAAGGCTTTTCGCTGTTTCAGTAATGATGATCGGAAATACTGTGAGATCAATGTCATAGTGTCTGAAATATGACCTGATCTGCTCGCCATAAAGTTCATGGACATTGGCATCAATTACAGTCAAACAGCGACCAAATTTCGCATAGCTATCTGCTATTTCTCTGTTTTTAATATCAAATGCACCATTCACATAAACAAGACTAAAATCGATTTTTTCGTAACCTTGTACGTGAAAAGCAGCTTCTGTAGCTTCAAACGATGCTTGAACTTTATTCATGTCTATTGCCCTATTCCAAATTAAAAAAGTTGTGAGATTTCGGTAATAATTCCGATTTACTCTAATGTATGCCAGCAAGCTATTCTGCTCTTTATCCTTTCAGATTAAAGACAGTAGAAAATTAGCTCTCAATAAAAAGCTAATGCTTATTGCTGACTGGCAATGTTATTAAACAACACCATTCATTTGAGTAAATTCTGTAGGTGGGTTAACCTTTAATTCGGCGTAACCTCAAACGAGTCAAATAGCCCCATTATCAAGAAATTGGCATAATACTTGCCTGTTTATTGCGTGGATTATTGACTTTAAATTTGGGAAATTCATCTTAATTCAGATTCATTCCACTACGTTTAACTTTAGTGGCTTTCCAACTGTACGATTCCGAAAAAATTCTAGCCTATAAAACTGATCGTATTGTTGATCTGCAAGCTTGAATTTGAGATTAGAACCCTGATTAATCGTTACTTGGCTGTTTTTCTGCATTAGTCTCAAACTCTAAAATGGCTAAAAACAAACATGACTCAGTACATTTTATTCAGAATCACAGTACAACTCCTGATTCAGTCAACTCACTGCTCAGTATTCAACACACATACCTCGGTAACTTCTGAAAATTCAGATTTTAAATATATCTGAGTTACTGGTAACAAAAGGTTAAGTTTATTAAGGAACCGTTGTGTGTTAAAACTTTCTAAATTTGCTTGAATTGCCTTTATACTCCTAAATTAAGCTGTTTTAGCTTAAACCAGCAAAAGTTTTACTAGTCGGTAACTTAAAAATATAATACAAATCATAACATCACAATAATATAAATCATAACATTTGTAAAGATATTGAAGTCAATCCACCATGCGAAGTCTACTGGCTAACAAGACATTTTTAAAAAACTATGTCTAAAGATAGATATTTTATACAGCCGGCATATCTAAGGCACTTAGCATAAAATGCGGCGTTGCATAATAGCAATAGGCGCGGTGAGATATGGGCAATTCAACGGATATGATATTTGTACCTTAAGTGATATCACGCAGCCAAAGTACATCAAATATCTCAGCTATTATACTGAGCCAGCCAGACAAGAAATTTTAATAATATATATAGGACTCATATTTGATTTTTGAAATACGCGTAGGGTGTGTTAGACGAGAGTACGGCACCGTCCGAAGGCTTTGGTGCGTTACGGACTCCGCCGTAACGCACCCTACATATACTTAGATTTTTCAAACATGAAATCGGATTGCTATACATAAATATTGTCAGGATGCTAAATATGTCAGATTTACCGTTTCAGTGCCAAAATTTGAAAGAACAGGTTGAGTCGATATTACAACTTTTACAGCAAGAACCAGCGTTACGTTCCCAAGATATTACACCTATAAAAACTTCCTTAAGTAAGGCAATTTCTCCCAAGTTTGAGATTGTGTTTGCGGGTGTGTTTAGTGCTGGGAAATCAATGCTAATCAATGCACTATTGGAGAGGGAATTACTCTACAGTGCAGAAGGACACGCTACAGGTACAGAATGCAAAATTGAGTATGCAGAAGTAGATAAAGAACGTGTTGTTTTGACATTTTTAAGTGAAGTAGAAATTCGAGAACAAGCAGTTTCTTTGTGTCAGCAGCTAGGATTTAAGACAGTACCTAATATCAACCAAGCTGATGTAATTAACTTGCTACGTCAAGGTTCAGAAGTTATTATTCAGCAGGAGGGTGGTGAGAGTAAATCAGAACGTGCAAAACAGGCGAAGGCGTTAATCTTTTTGCTAGAGGGATATATAGCAAACCGCGATCGCATCAACACGGTTAATAATGCTACATATTCGATGGAGCAATTTAACTTTTTTAACCTCAAGGAAGCTGCTGGATATGCCCGTCGTGGTAGTAATAGTGCAGTATTGAAGCGGATAGAATATTACTGTAATCATCCTCTGCTACAAGATGGAAATGTAATTATTGACACGCCGGGTATAGATGCACCAGTAGAAAAAGATGCACAGCTAACTTATGCCAAAATTCAACATTCTGATACTTCGGCGGTGGTATGTGTGCTAAAACCTGCTTCGGCAGGTGACATGACAAAAGAAGAAACAGAACTTTTGGAATTAATGCGGGAGAATGGGGGAGTACGCGATCGCGTCTTCTATATCTTCAATCGCATCGATGAAACTTGGTATAATACCGAACTACGACAACGATTAGATGATTTAATTAGTGGGCAATTTCACAATCCAAACAAGGTTTATAAAACGAGTGGATTATTAGGCTTTTACGGTAGTCAGATTAAACAGACAACTCAACGAGATAGATTTGGTTTAGATTCGGTTTTTGCAGAGAATCCTAAAGGTTTAGATGGTAAAGAAGAAACACCACAATTTGTCTATGCGTTTAACAACTACTGTGTAAATTCAGGAAAGTTGTCTTCCACTAAATTCCGTGTCTCTGTTAACGCCTTTGAAACTCCAAATGAAAATTATGTGCGGATTCTGGGAGATTGGGGAAATGAACTTATAGAAAAGCTAATTCAAGATAGTGGAACTGAGGAATTTCGCACAGCTATTACTCGCTATCTTGCTGAAGAAAAGCGTCCACAATTGTTTAAAAATCTTGCTGATGACTTGGAAGATGTTTGTATGAAACTGAAGAAACATTATCAGAATGTACAACGTAATTTAGATAGCCAGCCCCAAGAAATTGAGACTATGAAGGCGCAAGAGTTGCAACGCCTAAATCAGCAACTCCAGCAAATTGGTAGAGAATTTAGTGAGCATATCACAGAAGAAATTAACCAAATAATTAATAATTCATGTGATGCTTTTGAAGCAGATTTTAAGCAATTGCAATCACGAATGATTCGCCGTCTAGATGAGTTACTAGATAGTTTTTCTGTAGCTGATGCTTATCGACGTGCAACCATCAGTCATCCTCGCAACGCTACTGCGCCTTTAATTGCTATTTTAGTAGAGGCATTTTATTACTTAGCAAATCAATTAGAAGATATTTTGATTGAATCTTCTCAGCAAGTAGTTGCGAATTATTTCCAGCGATTGATTGAAAGAATTCGCAAGTCAGAATATTATCGCAAGTTGTATCGTTTATTAGATCATGATGGCGGAATTGAACAACAGATTAGAATTTCAGAAAAAGGAGTTACTCAAGCATTGGTGAGTGCAGCTAGTGTAGAGTGCGATCGTTTTGTGCGAGAAAGTCCGAGATTTTACGATGAAGGCACTTTTTCTATATATCAATTTCGCCAGACTTTGTTACAAACTTCTCAAGGTTACGACGCTGAAAGTATCGTGGAAGCAGAGCCAGCAATTAGGCAGTTATTGAAGTTAGATTTTGAGCCAAAAGTTTCTCAAACTATTCGTAAATCTTTCCGTCAAACCATCAACCAAACCCTGAAAACTCAGTTATTACCAATGGCAGATCAGCAAGCGGATGAAATTTTGCAGCTATACCCACAGGCGCGTACTTATTTAGAGAAAACATTGGAACAAGAAGCTGAAGAAAAAATTGCGAATAATCGCCGATTATTGAGTGTTCTTGCAGAAAATATGGAAGCATATAATTCAGCAGCTTCTAATATCAATAGTTGTTTACAGGCGATGCAATTATATGACCATTTTTTGCCTGTAATTGGTAATGCAGATTTTATCTATGCTATCCCTGGTTTATTAGACGCTGATGGTAAATTTGCTCCTAATGGATTTATGATTTCAGATGGGTTAGTTGATGAAGTCGCAGAGGTTTAGTATTAATGTCAGTTAAACCTTGACTTTTCACGGGATCTGGAAAACCTCACCTCTATTTATCTCTCCTAAAAGGCTACGGTGTACACACTTTGATGAGGCAATTTACGGTTAAGTCTCATAGCCTCTGAGAAACCTCACCCTGGTTTTGCTATGCAAAACCTGTCCCTCTCCTTAGTAAGGAGAGGGATTAAAGATAGGATAGGGTGAGGTTTTTCTTTTGTTTTGGGTAATTCGATGACTTGTGTGTATACCGTAGCCTTTTAGGAGAGAGACTTTGAATTTTCGCCCTTAGAGCGTCGGGAATCTTGTTGTTGACGAATGATTTACGCTTGCTATAACTACTCTATACAAAACTGGGTATTAGGAAAACAGTCTCTAGTCCCCAACTCAATGGTTATGACTATCAAGCGTCGGCAATTTCTCGCAATCTCTGGATTAGCTACCTTAGCTACCCAGATACCATCACTTAGCGCCCAAGGTAAGCTATTCCCAAACACCATCCGCAAGCCGCCCCACCTGCAAGTGGGCGATACTGTAGGATTGATTTCCCCTGCGGGTATCGTTGACGCCAAAGACATCGAAGTAGCGCAGCAGTCAATTTCACAATTAGGGTTAAAAGTCAAGCTGGGGAAGCATATTTTAGATCGTTACGGCTATTTAGCGGGTAAAGATATTGATCGCGCTGATGATCTAAACTTGATGTTTAGCGATCGCACCATAAAAGCAATTATTCCCATGCGTGGTGGTTGGGGTTGTAATCGCATTTTACCCCTATTAGACTACTCGCTGATCCGCTCCAATCCGAAAATTATCATGGGCTACAGCGATATTACTACGTTGTTGTTAGCAATTAATGCCCGTAGTCGGTTGATTACTTTTCATGGGCCAGTTGCCACGTCTACTTGGAATCAATTTACAGTCGATTACTTCAAGCGCATTCTATTTAATGGTGAAGCGGTGACTATGCAGAATCTCAACCCTAGCGAAGTGCGAGTGGAGATAATCGCACCGGGAAAGGCGAGGGGTAAACTTGTGGGTGGAAACTTATCAGTGCTATCAGCAATGGTAGGTTCACCTTACCTACCTTCATGGAATAAAAGCATTCTATTTGTGGAAGAAGTTGGCGAGGATGTTTACCGTATAGATAGGATGCTGACGCAGTTAAAAACTGCTGGGATACTTAATCAAATTACTGGCTTTATCTTTGGGCAATGCACTAAATGTAAACTTGGAGATGAACCATCATTTACATTAATGCAAGTATTGCAAGACCATATACTTCCTTTAGGTATTCCTGCTTGGTATGGTTCAATGATTGGTCATATTAAAGATAAATTTACTTTGCCAATCGGTGTGGAAGTGGAAATAGATGCTGAACTTGGGATAATACGAATGTTAGAGGCGGCTGTCAGTCTTGTTTAACGCGAGTTCGACGGGTTGTATTTTATCTGTCTAAGTAGCGATCATTAAAAGACCTCTAAGAGGATGTTTGAAAAGTCGTAAAGTATATTAAAAACCCCGCTTCCATTCCTCTGGCAACACGGCTACGGTGTACACACAAGTCTTTATGAACGTAATTTATGGTACAGCTATTTTCAGGTAAATAGACCACGCGGTAGGGGCACAGCAATGCTCATACGTGTCAACTTAACGTGAAAACCAGTCTATAACTAGCTTTTAGATTGTTTCGTTTATCTCGTTCCCAGTCTCCGACTGGGAATGCCTATGTGAGGCTCCGCCTCCCTTGCTGGCGGCTCTGCCGCCAGGAGCGGCATTTCCAGCCTCTGGCTGGAAACGAGGTTTTAAAGGGGTTTGCGCTTAAGTTGACACCAATGAGCAATGCTGTGCCCTTACGACAGATGTGGTTCAAATACTTGAATTCTGCTGTAAGTCTCACAGCCCTTGAGATACCTCACCCTGGTTTTACTACGTAAAACCTGTCCCTCTCCTTAGTAAGGAGAGGGATTAAAGATAAGACAGGGTGAGGTTTTAGAGGACTTTTGGGGAATGCAATAACTTGTGTGTACAGCGTAGCCCCGAAAGGTTGAGAGGCTTTGAAATCCCCAATGTACACATAAGTCTCTTGACCTGCAATGCCAATGCATCGACTGGCAATGCCAATGCATCGACTGGCAATGCCATTGCATCGACTGGCAATACCATTGCATTGACTGATAATGCCAATGCATTGACTGGCAATGTTAATGCATCGACTAACAATGCCAATGTAGCGACTGACAATGCCATTGCATAAGAATAAGGAAAGTCATTATCAAGCTAAATTTTTAAGCTTGTGTGTACACCGTAACCAAATCGGAGAGCGACAAACTTAAACTTTAGTTCAAGGCAGGGAGAGGTTTATCGAACTCACGTTTGTTTAAACCCTGGAAATCAGCGATACCTACGGCAAGCTACACTAACGCGCCACAGTGATTTTGATTAATATTTTAAAAGATAGTATGAATTTCTCCTCGCTATGTTACGACTAACAGAAGTAAAGCTCCCGCTTGATCATCCTGAAGATGAGATCAAGGCTGTCATCCTCAAAAAGCTGCAAATTACAGACGAAGAATTGATCAGCTATTCTATCTTCAAGCGTAGCTACGATGCCCGTAAGAAAGGAGAGATCACCTTTGTTTATATTCTGGATGTAGAAACGACTCAGGAGATTCATCTACTCAAGCGCCTGAAAAAAGATCCTCATGTAATTGCCACGCCAGACATGAGTTATCGCCCAGTAGCACAAGCACCCAGCAATTTGGCGATTCGCCCTATCATCATTGGTACAGGTCCTTGTGGCTTGTTTGCGGGTTTGATGCTCGCGCAAATGGGCTTCCGTCCAATCATTTTAGAACGTGGCAAAAAAGTTCGCGATCGCACCGTTGATACCTTTGGCTTTTGGAAGAAAAAATCAGACTTCAACCCAGAATCTAATGCCCAGTTTGGCGAAGGTGGTGCGGGTACATTCTCTGATGGCAAACTCTACAGTCAGGTTAAAGATCCTCAGCATTATGGACGCAAAGTGTTGACAGAATTGGTCAATGCGGGAGCCTCACCGGAAATTCTCTATATCAACAAACCACACATCGGCACCTTCAAACTAGTCGGAATCGTCCAAAGTATCCGCGCCCAAATCGAATCCCTCGGCGGTGAAATTCGCTTTGAAAGTCGGGTGGAAGATATCAACATCGAAAATGGGCAGGTGCGGGGAATCACCCTCGCCAGTGGGGAATATATTGCCAGCGATTATGTGGTTTTGGCGGTGGGTCACAGCGCCCGCGATACTTTCCAAATGCTATATAATCGTGGGGTTTACATCGAGGCTAAACCTTTTTCCATTGGCTTTCGGGTCGAACATCCTCAGTCTCTCATCGACCAATGCCGTTTCGGCGCTCAGGCGGGTCATAAGCTTTTAGGTGCTGCCGATTACAAACTGGTTCACCATTGCCAAAATGGTCGCTCCGTCTATAGTTTTTGTATGTGTCCGGGGGGCTTGGTGGTTGCAGCCGCATCAGAACCGGGGCGACTTGTCACCAATGGGATGAGCCAATACTCTCGAAATGAGCGCAATGCCAATAGTGCAATCGTTGTGGGCATCACCCCCGAAGATTATCCAGGTAATGCCTTGGCGGGAATTGACTTCCAACGGCGCTTAGAAGAACGGGCTTTTGAGTTGGGCGGTGGGACTTATGAAGCTCCAGGGCAGTTGGTGGGAGACTTTCTCAATCATCGTCCCTCTACAGCATTGGGCACTGTTAAGCCGTCTTATACACCTGGAGTCCATTTGGGTGATTTGAGCGAGAGTTTACCAGATTATGCGATCGCTGCCATCCGGGAAGCACTTCCCGCTTTTGACAAACAAATTAAAGGATTTGCGATGGAGGATGCTGTGTTGACTGGGGTGGAAACCCGCACTTCATCACCGATTCGGATTAAACGCAATGAGGATTATCAGAGTTTGAATACAGTCGGACTTTATCCAGCTGGTGAAGGCGCGGGATACGCAGGGGGAATTCTCTCAGCTGGTATCGATGGTATTAAGGTAGCGGAGGCGGTGGCTTTAAGTATTTTGAGGAATTGCGATCGCAGTCTCAGCATCTGATTTTACAGCTATTTTCAAGTAAATAGACCACACAGCAATGCTGTGCCCTGACGACAGATGTGGTTCAAATACTTGAATTCTGCTGTAAGTTGAGAGCGATCGCCTGTTACACCATTATCTGGTATTGCCAATGTCAATTATAATATCAAGCCCCACTTAGATGCTTTCGAGGTAGGGCTTTTGTTTTTATGGCTGGAGTCGATATGCAATCATGTATCAAGCGCGAGCGATCGCAGTGGGGAATTTATCCGATTGTTAAAGCTGGTTCTTTACAGAAGTTAAATAGGGCTGACTCAGTTTCTGATTCATCTTCAAATACAGCAGAGATGTACCATTCACAGGGTGAACCATTCGTATATTCAGCCCAAGCAATTGTTGCTGTTTCACCTGATGGAATCCCTGACTCACCCAAAGTAAATGAAGCCCACTCTTCATCATCGACAGATACCCACAATTCTGTAATTGCCAATTCGGTTTTATTGGTAACGGTAAAGGTGAATAGGTCTGACATAAATAGCCTTTTAGGAATAAATAAATTGCAGATTGTCAGTCAACGATTATACTGGCACTTTTTTAAAGCATTTGTGATCTTAACTGTCAAAATCTATGATCAGAGAAGGGCTTAAGTTTTTTTTAGCTCAAGTTAAATTTATCAAAGAGGATTAAAAATCTCACCAACTCATATGAGTCTATTGAGATAGCCAATGCTACACAACAGCTGATTTAAGTTGCGGCTCTCACAAACCCCGACAATACAGCACATCCCCAATGTCACTAAATTTTGAGGCAATGTATTTTTTACTGAGCAGAAGTAATTGAGAGCGATCGCCTTAACGGGACTTAAACAAAAAAGAAAATAAAAATACGGTACAATAATTGAAACCTTGGATTGTTAAAAGTTTTAGGGTTTTTAGTACATTTGATGAATTAATTCCCCATCAATGCTCTAGTTAAAGCAACTAATCCAGGATTTACGCACTGGCTTGCTAATTGTGTGTATACCCCTATTACTAAGTCTGGGTCAACAATGAGTAAACCGTGATTTTGCACGAAGTTATTTCTTGTAACTATCAACATAGGTTGTCCTTGATAGAAAATGACTGGTGGATTAAGGCAATTAGTGTTGTAAGGGCTGTATAAACCATATTGACCACCATACATACCATACTGATTGCTAATACTGTATAAGCCATATTGACCACCATACATCCCATATTGATTGCTAATTGAGTTTATTTCATACTGATTGGTTGATAGCAATCCCAAAAATTGTCCATCAGCACCACATAACTGAGCAACGCCGTTAACAGCAACCAGAAAATCTAAAATTTGCATTAGTTTGATAGTAAATTTCTTCTTTTTCTAGTTTCAGGGGATAACCTCACAAACTAACTCAGTAGTAATATGGAACTTTCTATTAAGATCAAGCTATTATCCCTATTGCTTCATGTCTAATGCACAGTATCCTGGATATAAAAAGTGCCTATACCCTCGCCACACGCCGCCAAACTAACCAAGTGAATTCGGACGCTAATTCATCTTACGACCCAGACACGCGAATATTTAAGCAGGACACCACGCCCAAAGTTACCTCGCTACTGCCACACAAAAAAAATCGCATCTGTTGCAGCGATCGCCCAACTAGCCTATGAAATTCCGCAGATGGAAGGGAGCGACCGTAGTCACGCCTAGATTTTAGATTGGGGATTTTGGTTTTTGGTAGTCACGTTAGTATTTTGGTAGTCATGATAATTAATATCTGCCTTTTTATATAGGCTTGACTTTTTTTATTAATCACGATACATTATTGTTCTACTTTTTAGTATTTGTGTACTATCTAGTGTTAAATGCAATTTTTTATGTAGTTGTAGAGGGTAAAAAATGGATAATTCAACATTATCAGCTTTAGCAGAAATAAGAAAACATCTAGTTACTCAAGCTAAATTTAATAATCAAACTAAGAATATTTATCCTGATTCCTATGTTTATGCTATAGGAAAATCGGTACATCCAATATTTCAAGAAGACATTTTAGATAATTTTTGTGATAATAATGAAAAATTAGCTCTTTATCCATTTACTCAGATATATAGTATTAGTTACAACCAAGTTACTGAGGTAAATTTATTTTTAAATGAGAAACGAATGGATAAAAAAGATATTAAATTTAAAGATTTAGAAGAACATTATAAAAATATTTGGAATGTCACCGATATTCAAGATTGCTTAATAAAAATATGTCGTTATTTATATTTGTCTGAGGCATTTGACAAAGCTTTTTGGAATAGTCTCATTTTAAATCATCGAGTTGAGATTTTACAAATTAATCAAGACTTTAAAATTTCAGAAGTTTTCCCATTTTTAAACCCTTAATATTAGGGAATTATCTAAGCTATCACTGAAGATTAGCTGTATTTCTGAGTGTGTTAGAACCTTGGCACGTCCGTACCGATTTATTTTCATCGCGTCTGTGTAGACCTTTCGATTCACAGCCTACAACGATTTGAACCCCCATTAGTCAGAATTTGCTTAAGCGAAGTTCTACGCTTACAATGAATTTTAATCATAAGTCAAATACTTGTAAGTATAATTAACAATATCTAACTTATCTTGAATAGACAATTTTTCTGGTATGATATCTGCAAAATCATCTTCACTTATTTTAGAGCGTTTGCCTGAAATGCTTTGCACTTCCTCCACAAAAGCAGATGCTTGCTCATGATTCATCCCAAACTCAATTAACTGATTTATTTTCTGTTGTATAATTTTTGCCGTATCAGTTTTTGTTGACTTCTGAACCTGTCCACGACTGATAACCTTTTCAACAAATGTACGTTTAACGTCATCATCCTGAAATTCACCAAACAGCAATTCCAAAATATCTAACGAAGATTGTTGCTTGGGATTAAGCTTAAGAAATTGGGCACGTTTTAAATCCCACTTTTCAACAGTTTTTGCCCGACTCAAAAGAGTCTCGGATAAGCCAGAAAGAACAGCCAATTTATGTATACATACTTGACTGCAAGCATACAGTACCAAGCAATGCCAAATCGATAAATTCATACTAGTTAATAAATAAATTAATTTTTTGATTATAAAACTATTGCCAAATTCTAGCCACAGCACTTGTAAAATATGCTACTGTACATTGTTCCCCCAAACAAAACTAACGTATAAGCTAGACAGCCCGCAAACCGCGATCGCTGCTAGAGAACAGTGCAAGTGAACCCACGCTGCTAACGGTCAAGCCAGAAAACATTCGCCGCCTACGCGAATCGATTCTACCTTAATACAACTCATATTTCATTAACTGACAAGGCAGCGCTCCGTTGTACACCGCAATCCGTTGGGATGATTTTAATCCAATTGATTGAGACAGTTCCTTGTTACCACTCAGCACAAATGCAGTCCAACCTTTGAAGCGTTGTTTTAACACATCGCCCAAAAGTTTATAGAACGCCCCCAAGTCGCTATCTCGTCCCAGCCGTTCGCCATAGGGAGGATTGCAGAATAAAATCCCACTGTCTGCGGGGGCGACAACATCGGCAAGCTCCATTTGAGAAAACCATACATGGTTATCAACGCCGCAGTTTTGGGCATTGTTAATCGCTTGCTCAATTATATTTTCATCGCGATCGCTTCCCCAAATAGCTGCGGGAAGAGTATCTAGTTGGCTGTCCTTAGCTTCTTGGAGCAGCTTTTCTAAAAGGGACAGGTCAAAATCGAGCCAATTTTCAAATCCAAAGCAATCCCGAAACAGCCCTGGTGCTATATTAAGTGCCTTCAAGCTAGCTTCCAGAGGTAAGGTGCCAGACCCACAAAGAGGATCGTAGAACATCTGATCTGGCTGCCACCCCGAAAGCTGAATCAGGGCAGCAGCCAGAGATTCTTTTAGAGGGGCTGCTCCAACCGCAGGGCGGTAGCCTCGGCGGTGTAGACTATTTCCAGAACTGTCAAGTTTGACGGTACAAAAATCGCGCTCAATATGAACATTGATCCGCACATCTGGTTCATGAAGCTCTACATTTGAACGCTCGCCCAGATTTTCTTGCTGCTGATCAACGATCGCATTTTTGATCTGGAGAGATGTGAAGTGGGTATGATTGAGGCGATCGTTTTTTCCTGTGGTATTCACCGCCAGGGTCATGTCTGGCGTTAAATAGTTTTGCCAATCGATGCTCTGGATACCGCGATAGAGATCCTCAGCATCAAGGCATGGAAAGTCATGGATATTCACCAAGATTCGGAACGGCAGCCTAGCCCAGAGGTTGACGCGATAAAGTAAAGTGCGATCGCCCTCAAAGGCTACACCGCAAAACCCTGGCTCCACCGAATGGGCACCTAGTTGCTCTAACTCCTGAGCCGCAAGGGTTTCTAATCCACGAGCAACTGTTGCAAAATAATTCATAATTCGTAATTCGTAATTCGTAATTAATGGCTACTAGCAACTCAATTACTCTTAGTCCACGGAAGAAGACGAGAGCTTGTGTAGTCGCCCAATACTTTTTTGTCTCGTTCCCAGTGTCTGACTGGGAATGCCGTTCTAGAGGCTCCGCCTCCCTTGCTGGCGGCAGAGCCGCAATTGATCTGCATTTCCAGACAGAGGCTCTTAACGAGGTTTTAAAGGGGTTTGCGCTTAAGTTGACACCAATGCTTCTAGTCGCCCAATACTTTTTTAACTAAGATTAATCTAGAAATTTCTAAAATCAATCATTGTCTGACGATAAGCATCTGGTAATCCTGTATCAAAACACTTACCTTTAACAACATATCCTGTCATTCCCTCTTGCTGACGCAATTTTTCAAGACAGGATGTTAACTGAAATTCACCTCGTTCTCGGAAGTTTTGGTTTATATGTTCTGCCAGAAAGTCAAAAATTTTCGGCGTAAGTAAATACAAACCAAATATACATAAAAACTCATTTTCTGCAATTCCGTCTACACGCAAATGTTGTTTTGCATATTCAATTGTAGGTTTTTCATAGAGTTGTGTAACTTCTAAAATCGAGTTTACCTCTTGCCAAAGTCCTGTGACACACCCAGCTTTATAAATAATTTCTGCTGGCATTGTAGTTAAGCCAACAACGCTTTGATTAACTTGTTCGTAAACATCTAAAAGTTGACTAGCACAAGATTTTTCAGTGTCAGATGCATAAATGTGGTCGCCCAACAATAGCAAAAATGGCTCATCTTGCACCCAATGCTTGGCACAAAATACCGCATGACCATAGCCTAATTGCTCCTCTTGCAATAAAATGGTAATTCTCTTGCCTAAATTTTCGAGATATCGGCTATATTCTTGATTTTGCGGTGAAAGTTTATCTAAAAGTTCTTTTTTGGGTGGGTTTTTTAATAAATTTTCAAATATTTCTTGATCATCTGGCTGCGCCACGATCGCTACTTCTGTAATTCCAGCACTAATTGCCTCTTCAATAATTGCGAGAATAACAGGTTTTGCCCTACCATCTCGATCAATAATCGGGAAAAGTTCTTTTTTGACAACTTTGGTAGCTGGAAACAAACGAGTGCCAAAACCAGCTACCGGAATCACAGCTTTTCTAACTTTATTTTTCTGCATAAGCAGTTAATCACCCCAACTTTTCAAACAATTCAGCCAATACCACATTAGAAAACAAAAACCCTTGGGGATCAATCAAACGCAACCTTCCCTCTGCAACTTCTACCCAACCTTTATCAAAATACGATCGCAAACATCGACAAATTTCCTCTACCTTCTCTTCCCCAAACGCCTCCACCAACGCCGCCAAACTCAAACCCTCCGCCAAACGCAACCCCAACATTAACGTTTCTAACAATACTTCATTTGGGGGAGTCAGTTCGCAATCAATCACACCGCCAGCTTGCACCCAGTGGTAATACTCCCTAGTTTTACGTGGACGAGTGAACCGCTTTCCCTCAACATAACTCGCCGCACCCATCCCAAAGCCATAATAAGGGCGGTTTTCCCAATAAACTCGATTATGCCGACACTGATGACCACGTTGGGCATAATTGGAAATTTCATAATGCTCATAACCTGCACTAGTCAAAACCTGCTGCGCCATTTGGTACATTTTGACTGTGGCTTCATCCGTAGGCAAAGGAGTATCACCAGGTTTGTAGTAACGACCAAAGGCTGTACCTGGCTCGATGGTAAGATCGTAAATGGAAATGTGAGTAGGTACAAGCGCCACCGCTTTTGTTAGAGAATCCTGCCATTGATCCAAAGACTGATGCGGCAACCCAGAGATTAAGTCTAAGCTAAATTCGGGAATCTGGATTTGGTGGATTAGTTCCACAGCTGCAAAAATATCCTCAACTGAGTGCGATCGCCCCGCCGTTTGCAATAATTCTGATTGAAAGGCTTGTACACCCAAACTTACCCGGTTCACGCCCGCACTGCGATAGCCAGCTATATTTGCTAATTCAAAGGTGCCTGGGTCAATTTCCATAGAAATCTCTGCCCCAGACGCAATACCAAAATGCTTCTCTAACTCTGTTACTATCCGTTGTAACTGCTCTATTGATAGCAGCGAAGGAGTACCACCACCAAAGAAAATTGTCTTCAGGGGTTGACCAAAGGCTGGTGTAATGGCAATTTCTTGACATAGCACCTCAACATATTGGGAAATAGTACCAGATGTTTCGCCCCGCAAGCGATCGCCCACAACAGACACCGGGAAATCACAATAAAAACACCGTCGTCTGCAAAAGGGAATATGCACATAAGCAGAACTCGCAATTTCAGAAATACTAAACTTTTGACTCATTTTGATAAAAGTTTTAAGTTAACCCAACTGCAAATTAGAGACAATGGAAATAAGTAGTTTATTTACAAGTTTTTGTCGTTTTACAACAAAACAATGAAAAATATTAAGATATAAAGCCTTTCGTTATAATAATTGCAGATATTGCCCTACTAAACCCTTAGTCTAAGTCAATATTGATGAGTTTATCTTACCGATGAAATAAAAAATACTTAACTTTATCGGGTAACACAGTTGCAGGAAAACAAGACAACCATGCTTGATGCCATTATTATTTTCTCATTTATCCTCGCAGCGTCGGGAATAGGGTTCTACAGCATTGAACTACTACCCAATAGCACGCTAGATCAGGTAACAAATATTGAAGCTTTACGCTTAGTTGTTGCCGTCTTTGGCGCTATTATTGGTGGTGCGATCGGGCTGAGTTTCCAGACGACATATCGTCGCCTAGAATCACAAATCAAAGAAATGCCTCTGGAAGTAATTTTAACTCGTGCGATCGGCTTAGTGATTGGGCTATTACTAGCTAACCTCATGCTAGCCCCACTATTTTTGCTACCTATCCCGGCGGATTTTGGATTTATTAAGCCACTGGTGGCAGTTGTCGGCAGTATTATCCTCTCCGTCACTGGCATGAATTTGGCAGACACCCACGGGCGAGGCTTATTGCGGTTCATTAATCCCAACACCGTTGAATCGATGGTAGCGGAAGGGACGCTAAAACCCGCCAATACCAAAGTTTTAGACACCAGTTGCATTATCGATGGTCGCATTGAAGCCCTACTAGAGACAGGCTTTCTGGAAGGGCAAATTATCGTACCACAGTTTGTTTTGCAAGAACTGCAACAAGTAGCCGATGCTAGCAAAGACCAAAAGCGGGTGCGGGGAAGGCGGGGACTAGAAATTCTTAACCGCATTAAAGAAGATTACCCCGATCGTATCTTAATCAATGCACTTGATTACGAAGATATTGCCACAGTGGATGCGAAGTTAGTGCGCTTCGCCCAAGAAATTAGCGGCACACTACTAACCAATGACTACAACTTGTCTAAAGTTGCCAGTGTTCAGAAAGTACCTGTTTTGAATGTGAATGATTTAGTGAATGCCGTCCGTCCCAGTTATTTACCTGGTGACAACCTTGATTTGAAAATTCTCAAGGAAGGCAAAGAACCCAGCCAAGGTATTGGCTATCTAGATGACGGGACAATGGTAGTTGTTGAAGAAGGTAGCAATTATGTGGGTGGTGAATTGCGAGTAGTAGTCACTAGTGCTTTGCAAACCACAGCAGGAAGAATGATTTTTGCTAAACCCCAAGCTTCAGCATTGGCGTGAGGGAAATGTCAGGTGCAATTAAATATAAATTGTGCAATCGGTGCAGTCAACCTGCACCGATTATTTATTTGGACTCACCAGACTCAGTTACCTGTAAATACTGTAACTGCTCAATTGATAACCCTGTCAATCTTGCTATCTGTTCTAATGGCATACCAGTATTAAAAAGATTGCTTGCCACTTCAAGTAAAGCTTCAGCTTTGCCTTCTTCTAAAATATCTTGATAAATGACTGACTCGCGCATAATATCTGACCTCAAAACTCGTCTGATAACCTCTTTGTCCAATACTAAACCAGCTAAAATCGCTGTGGAAGCAGCAATATTACTTTGATTTCTTAATTGTGTCATACTATTAATTTCCCGTGCCACTTGGTTAAGCACGGCTTCTGGATCAATTGTACTACTCAAAACCGCAAATGGTAACAGTCCAGGTGTTCTCAGAAATAATTCGGTTGGTTGTTCCCAAAGTCTGATAACTGAAAATTCATGGCGTGTCCTAGCAATTGTAAATGTATTTTGTTGCACCAAATCTGAATTTGTCTGCTTGAGGTAAATTACGACTTGATGCATTGCTTTATCTGGAAAACGGCGATATACTCGCAACCGATAGTCAATCATCCGAAAAGGAATTTCAGCATCAACTTGGGTTTGAAATTCCAAATGTAATATACTTTGCTCTGACTGTAGCAGAATTAGGGCATCAGCACGGCAGTCGCCTCAACGGGGGGAACCCCCGCACGGCGCTGCCTTACGAATGGGTTCTAAAGATAATTCTTTTGGACTTAATTCGGTTAAAGTGATGGGTTCGCCTAATAACCAAGTTGCGAAGTCGCTGGAGAAGTTTTCAGCTAAGAATTTGCAGATATTATCAAAATTCACAGGTATTTTTCCATTATATAGTTTTGAAACCAAACTCCCCGTAGTTCTACTTGCTGTTGCCTGACTACGCTAAATCCCTTATTTTCAAAAAATGGCTTTGCAGTAATACTCGCTTCTGTATATAGCCGTTTAATTCCTTGTAATTGTGCAGTATCTTTTATATGACTTAAGAGTTTTGAGCCAATACCCTTTCTTTGATATTTGCTATGGCAATAAAAACAATCAATATGACCATCGGGTTCTAATTCTCCAAATCCAACTATTTCACCATTATTTTCTGCGATGTAAGGAAGCTTGGCTTGTAATCTTTTGTGCCAAACTTCATAATTCATAGTTTCCAGTGCCCAAGCATTGACTTGTTCCTGAGTATAATCGCAAATATTGATTTCATGAATTGTATCGTAAAACAGTTTCATTATTATCTTAGTATCAGATAGTCTATATTCTCTGATGATCATATTGAAGCCTAATGTTCATAAATCTCTAATGGCAAATTATCAGGGTCTTTAAAGAAAGTGAATTTTTTACCTGTAATTTCATCAACTCTGATATTTTCTACCTCTAACCCTTTTGATTTTAAATAACAAACGGTTTGCTCAACATCATCAACTTGAAAAGCAATATGCCTTAAACCACAAGCCTCTGGTTTACTAGCCCGTTCTGGAGGAGTGGGGAAAGAGAATAGCTCTATTTGAGTATTTTCTGCAACTTTTAAATCTAATTTATAAGAATTTCTTTCAGTACGAAAAGTCTCTTGAATAATCGGAAAACCTAAAACTTCTACATAAAAATTTTTAGAGCGATCGTAGTTAGAACAAATAATAGCTACATGATGAATACCAGTGGTTTTCATGTGTACTTCTCAAGCTACCAACCATTTACCTTTAGCACTTTTACCATAACTTTACTAGTACACTGTGGCGGAAATTTGCCCACTTTTAAAACCAAAGTATAACTTGACAAATGACACTATGATATGCGTAGTGATGCACTTAAGGATTTTATTGCTCTAAGTTCATTAAGCACCTATGTTGTAGCCTGACGAATAGAAATGATAGCGATCGCTACTCCCAACTCAGGCATCGCATATTTAACTTAAATTCATATTCAATCAGCAAAATGGCATTTGACTTACTCATTTTGGTGTTTTCCGCAAGCAAAATGACATTTGACTTACTAAATTCGCTTGTTTACTTGTTTATTTAAGTAATTCACGCATTGATTTTGATATATCATTGAGTCGAAAGCTAGCGCTCGCATTATTATATAGTGCTAATCTTGAGGCAGCTAGAGCAGCAGGCGCTGACTTCTGTAGAGCAATATTCATCACTAATGATCAAGTTTGAGAGGTGGAAATGACGCAAGATGCAATCTTCAGCCCCTTCTTTGCGACAGTGTTTCTAACACTTATTGTCTGGGTGTATATGTACATCCGTCGTATCAGTTTCATCACAAGTACAAAGATCAGCCCGAAAGACCTTGCTGTACCTGGCACACTAGCGCAACTCTCGCCACCAAACGTATCCAATCCATCAGATAACCTAAAGAATCTGTTCGAGATTCCGGTACTTTTCTATGCGCTTGTACTATATCTTTTTATCACGAATCAGGTGGATTCGGTGTATGTGAATGCTGCATGGATCTTTGTTGTGTTTCGCGCATTACATAGCGTTGTCCATTGCACATTCAATCTGATCATGCTTCGGTTCTACCTCTACCTATTTGCCACGCTTGCGGTGTGGTTTATTGCCATCCGCGCAGCCTTTATCCACTTCAGTGCGTAAGTATGCTGATTTAAGAAACGCTAATCTTCAAAGTGCTAATCTTGAAAATGCAAACATTAGACCTCTTGCAAAAGTCCCTAACACCCCATCCCCAGCTAGTTATCCGATTACCCAAAAGTCCTCTAAAACCTCACTCTGTCCTATCTTTAATCCCTCTCCTTAATAAGGAGAGGGACAGGTTTTACGTAGTAAAACCAGGGTGAGGTATCTCAGTGGCTATAAGAGGGTGTTTGAAAAGTCCGAGAAGGTATAATCTAGCCCTTCTGATGGGCTTAACTGCAACGAAAAATTAAGGTTCTAGACCTATACTGAGATACTTACCTGTGCTAACTGTGAGGTCAAACGACCCTTTTCAAACATCCTCTAAGACTTAACCGGAAATTATGTTCAGAAAAACTTGTATCTACACTGTAGCCTCGCTCTTCGGGAAGGGAGACAAAGCTACGCTTTGACGGGGTGGGGTTCAAATTTATTGATTTATGCAAGAGGTCTATTGATTAGAAGAAAAGCAGGATGCAGAGGGCAGTTATTGCGGGAGGAGGAAAGGTACAAACCTCTATCCTTCTGGTGCGATGAAACTAAGTATTTCTATACAGGCATTACAGAAATTTGACATTTGTATTACCTTTTCGGCAACGCTACGATTGGCTACATAGCAACTGTTGGGAATAGAAATTTTCAAAACCTCAATCTGTCCCTGCTCAAAATGCATGATTGATTCTACTTGCGGATACTCAATGGCATTCACCATTGTGGAAACTGCGAGTTCAACGGTACTAATAATATGGTTGGCTCCTGCTATACGCAGTGGCTCGGCAAAATCGGGGTGGCGCATTCGACTCAGAGTATGGCTAACACCGTAGTGTTTAGCGAGAGTTACCATTGCTAAGTTGAGGGCATCACTTCTGAGGACAGCTGCTAGAGCGTTGGCTTTACGAATTCCAGCTTCTAATAATACTTCTGTACTCACAGCACTGCCTTCAAAAGCCATTGCTCCAACTTGTTCACGGGCATATCGGCAAGCAGTAGGGTCAATATCAATGACGGCAACCGTATGCCCTAGTTCTACCAATTTTTGAGCCAAAGTCAGTCCCACTAAGCCTGCTCCACCAATTAGCACGTACATGGCTGCTCCTAATAGTCAAAGACTTCTTATTTTACTTTAATTAACAAGTTAGCAAGTTGGTGAAGGGGTAGCTTAACAGGCTTGTTTGATATGGCAATCCGATTTGATTCCTGAAATTACTTGCGTAGGCAGGAAACTCTTAACTGGAAAGAAGGGGGTAGAGGTGGACTCAATACTATTCGGTTAAGGCAAGAGACGCGATAAATCGCCGTCTTTACAATAATCAGTCCTTCGTAAAGACGGGATTTATCGCGTCTTTGGGATCTATTATTTTCATCAAATAACCTTAACCCAAGCGTATTGGAGGAAGACGAGAGTTTGTATAGTAGCGTTCGCATCAGCGTGCCGGAGGCTCTATTCTATTCACCCAATACTTTTTAAATATCTTCTTAAACTACTGTTAACTTGACAAAGACAGCATGATATGCAAAGTAAGACTTTTGAGAATTTTATGGCTCTGATTTCATCAAACACCTGTGTTGTAGGCTAACAGATAGAAGCGATGGCGATCGCTACCCCCAACCCAGGCATCGCATATTTAACTTAAATTCATATTCAATCAGCAAAAAGGCATATTACCTTACCCAGGCGAGAACCACTATAATACCTAAATAATCTTAATCAGGCATTTGCTTATAAAATTGGGCGCAAGTAAGAAACTAAAATAAGCAAGAACAGTTTTGAGACTTTAACTATCCTTATCGATTCCATATAGGTTAATTCGTCGCAAAAATGCATTTGTTTTGATTAAATTAGCGGCTTTTTGCTCTGAATTTTGTGCCATAAAGCGTAGCTCTCCTGCAACAATGACACTAGTTGCTAATTGTACTTGACCAAGCGATCGCAAGTGATTGGCGACATTTGGCACACCTTCCATCAAGAAGGAACAGTGATTAGTATCAAGTAGGTACATGATTAAAATTCTAGTGGCATCCGACTAGAATGAACCAGTTGCAGGCATTCTTTAATGTCCGAACCTGACCAACTTCCCACAAACTCTAATAAATCTTCGGCAGTGGAACCTGTTAAAGTATGCTCTGCTATAAGTGATTGCTCTGGTTGGTTATTTGCAGATATGCCGATTTGTTGATGTTTGATTTGTAACAGCTGAACAAAGTCTAAAATTTCCTGTAATAGCGGTTCGGGTAATTTTTCTAGTTCTTGGGTAATCTGTTCTTTAATTGTCATTTTTACCTCTGTATTTACAGAATTGTCCAGCCGGAAATTACTTGAGCAATTTTTTCCATTAATTTAATTATCGCTTGCCTATCGTTGCCGCTAGGCTGGTATTGAAGTCAGCAATCACCCTCAGATTGATTATTTTTCTTTATGAGTGTGCCGATTTTCGTAGGAATTAAAGAAAAATTAGGTTTGATATTACTTCACATCTTTGTTGTGAGATAATGGTATCTCAATTGCACGTGTGTCTGGTTGCCGATGTAGATATTACCGAACTGAGATTATTAATGAAACTGAGGCAGGATCAAGCCACTCATTTCCTTCGTAGTAGTCAAAGTGGTTATGATATCCTGATTCTGTACTATCGCCAAAATTAAACCAGTCTGCAAACACTTCCAGTTTTTCTGGTATTCCTTCAATCTTTAAAGAACTGCCAGCAACCATAACTTTGACAGAACAATCACTCTTACGAATGAGCAACAAATTTAAACAAGAATCATAAGGTGCTGGATCAACTTCATTGGCAGGAATACAAACTTGCACATCCTGAGCTTCAATCAATTGAAGAATCGATTGGCGAATGTTTCTCAAATCTCCCGGTGTACCTGACAGATGAATCTCACCGCCATAATGGTTCTTACTAAAACGGATATGAATCATACTTGTCCATCTCAACCATCCATCACCTTACGCTAGATTTTTACTATTCCTGTAAGACGGTTTTTGATACAATCCTAGTTTTCTTGAGGTCTGCTTCCGAAAGTTCTTCTCCAGCTTGCAGACGAGTCGCGGAAGTTTGCAACACTGTCGCTGCCCCTTTATCTCCGATTTGTAAAGCGGTTTTAGCTGCTGTTTGTAGCATTGTAGCTGCACCAGTGCGATCGCCTTGTTGCAATTTCGCCTCAGCTAACTGGGTTTGGCGATACTTTGCTTTACTTGAGGTCAGGAATTACCTGAATCAGTCCAGTCTGGAAGGCTTTGTCGTAGGTGATGACAAGTAAATTTTCGAGTTCAGCCTGAGCCATAATCATGCGATCAAAGGGATCTCGGTGGGCAATCGGTAGGCTTCCTGCTCTGAGGGCATGGACTGTGGTGATGGCAAGTTCGATAAATTTAGCCTGATGCAATATCTGTGAATATTGCTCAACAAGTTGTTTGGCTTCGGGTAGTTTACCCATGCGGTATTTCGTGGCGATTTCCCAAGCAGAACCACTGCTCACAATAATACGATGATCTGGGTTGCGAATGATGTCTCGGCAATCAGTATGGAGTTTTGGGTCGTCAAAGAGCCACCACAGCAGGATATGGGTGTCGATGAGGTAGCTCATTCCCATTGCTGGAGTTCATCTTCTGGCAGTGCTTCAAAGAAAGCATCGCCGATCTGTCCTTGCAATAAACCAGGGGTGCGAGGTTGTGTACGTTCTTGACTTAAACCTAGTCGAAAGTAGTGAATTAGATCATAAAGTTCTGCTAGTTTGTCTTCAGGGATGTCTTGCAATTCTTGGACAATCTTCTGGATCAGCATAAGTCAAACTCTTCGGTGGTTGTTAATCAATAAGTTAGGAATATGCGACTACTTTGTTGCTCAATTGAGGAATCAAATATTTTTTCTCGCTTTGCACCTTGGCACGAAACTTTCATACCGTTAATCAGCAAGGCTGAATTTTTACTATTGCTGTAAAACGGTCTTTGATACAATCCTAGTTTTCTTGAGGTCTGCTTCGGAAAGTTCTTCTCCAGCTTGCAGGCGAGTGGCGGAAGTTTGTAACACTGTCGCCGCCCCTTTATCTCCTATTTGTAAAGCGGTTTTGGCTGCTGTTTGTAGCATCGTTGCGGCACCAGCGCGATCGCCTTGTTGCAATTTCACCTCGGCTAACTGGGTTTGGCGATACTTCGCTAATGCTAAAATACACTGCTGTACTTGTGGATTGGACGCTGGTTGATATGCCCGCACTACATCTGCATACACTGGCACGAGGGGCGAAAGTAAACCTTGTTCATTAACCAAGGGGTCATCATAACGGATTTGCAGATGTGCGATCGCTTGTTTACCTTCTGGCAATTGTCCCAGATAAATGTTCGCCAAAACTACCCGTTCTACATCTTGCATCAAATCTCCTAAACGTACAGCAAAGCTACCATCAGCTTCTGGTTCCACTGGTAACTCGATTGTGTCTGGGGCAACTTGAGCAATGGGTTTCAATTCTGCTAATCGGACATTGGGCACTAAAGATAATAGCAAGTAAGCATTAGTTAGCCCAATCGACTCAATCCGTCCAAACAGTCGGCTAAACTGCTCCACAGCTTGTTCAGGACGCTCAATATGGGCTAAAGTCCCACCACCGACATCAGCGATTTTTTCCAGCAAATCCTGATTCCAGCTATTGCCAAATCCAAAAGTGTTGATAGTTAAGTTCAGCTTGGCAGCCTTTTGCGCGAGTTGAAGACAGCGCTTGTTGTCATCTCGCCCAATATCCCACTTCCAAATCCGCAAACCGCTATCACCATGCCCATCTGTAAGCAGAAACGCCTGAGAAACAGCGCCTCTTGTACCCTTCATCAGTTCTGTAATTCCCAATTCCAAACCCTCAGCGATCACTGTACCGCCGCTAGCGCTGAGTTTGCTTTTTATTTGAGATTTGATGCTTTCGGGGTCTTGGATGACTTGGTTGGGGATAATGACTTCCGCAGAACCGGAAAAAGCCACAACTGAGATCCGATCGCCTACTTTCAACCGATCTATTAACCCTTCCACTGCCTGAATCACGGTTTTAATTGGTTGTCCATGCATGGAACCACTTCTATCCAGAATCAAGCAGAGGTTAAGGGGCAGATTTTGCTCAAACTCACCAGCGATTGCAAAAATCGTCATTGCCAATTGACGTTGATTACTTGTTTGAGCCACATCAACATTATTGTCATTTAACGCCGATAGCAATTTAACTTTCATCTAAACCTGAGTTTACTGCGGAGGGGTATCTTGCAAAACTGTTTTGGAAACCATTCTAGTTTTCTTGCGATCGCTTTCGGATAAATCTTGTCCAGCTTGCAACTGGGTAGCAGAAGTTTGTAACACCGTCGCCGCACTTTTATCTCCCATTTGCAGGGCAGTTTTAGCAGCCGTTTGTAACATCGTCGCTGCACCAGAGCGATCGCCCTGTTGCAATTTCGTCTCGGCTAGCTGGGTTTGGCGATACTTAGCTAATGCTAAAATAGAGTGTTGTACTTGGGGATTGGGGTCTGCTTGATAATTTTTGACTACATGGGCGTAAACTGGGATATTTGGTGTAAATAAACCTACCTGGTTAGCGGCTGGATCATCGTAGCGGACTTGCACATTAGCGATCGTTTGTTCACCGGTTGGCAATTGTCCCAAATAAATATTAGCTAAGATTACCCGTTCTGCATCTTTCATTAAATCTCCCAACCGCACAGCAAAACGTCCATCAGCTTCTTGTTGCAGTGGTAACTCAATTGTGTCTGGAGAAACTTGAGCAATGGGTTTAAGTTCTGCTAGCCGGACATTGGGCATCAGGGACAATAACAAATAAGCGTTAGTCAATCCTACTGTTTGAATGCGGCTGAACAGACGATTAAACTCATCTACTGCCTCTTCTGGTTTTTGAATGTAAGATAAAGTACCCAAACCAGCATCAGCAATTTTTTCTAAAACATCTTGGTTCCAATTGTCACCAAATCCCAAAGTGTTCAAAGTCAAATTATAGCTAGCAGCCAATTGGGCGAATTTCAAACAGCGATTGTTATCACCGTGTTCATTTTCCCCATCGGTTAACAGGAAGGCTTGGGAAACAGTATCTTTTTTTCCCTTCGCCAACTCCTCAATCCCCAAGCGCAGTCCTTCATCAATCGCAGTTCCACCATCGGCAGATAGGCGATTAATTTGCTGCTTGATTTTCTCTGGATCTTCGACACTTTGACTAGGTATTAAGACTTTGGCACGGTGATCGAAAACTACAACACTGAGGCGATCGCTAGGATTAAGTCTATCTACCAGACGATTTGCTGCTTTTTTGACCGTTTCTAGCGATCGCCCATTCATCGAACCACTATGATCGAGAATTAAGCATAAATTCAGTGGTACATTGCGGTCTTGAGCCTCTGCGATCGCTGAAATCGAAATTCCCAACTGACGTTGACTATTCAGTTGATTCGCGTCCAAATTACCATCATTCAAGGCAGGCTGCAAACTAACCTTCATAACTCAAAGTCCTTATTACGGATATACATTTTTATAAATAACTTCAAAGCACTACTTTAACTATACGGAAAACCTATCCAACACAAATACACTAATTTGACACTCCCCTGGCTGAATAAGTATCGCTACGCTCACTTATTCGGAATCATGGGGATTCTACATTCACAGACTCGCCGTTAGACGGCAGGCATGCGCCAACCGCCCAAGAGGGCAAATCTCCTGTAGCGTAAATTCCGGTATGCCCTACCGTACTCAATCCTAATCTTAAAATATTGATGCTAGCATTCAAATCTCTATCCTCCACGTAGTCACAATGAGGGCAAACATCGGTTCTCGTGGACAAAGATTTTTTCACTTTCTCGCCACAGTTAGAACAATTTTGGCTTTAAACGCCTTAAATCGTTTTCATCCCTGGCGTGTTCACGCTCTTTCTTTTTTAGGACTTACGCATTTATAGATCCCCCAACCCCCTTAAAAAGTTGGCTCGTTGATTAAAGAATCTCAGTGTCTTTAGACCTAAGAGTGTCAAAATCAGAATATCTTAGAAGCGAAGCATTGGCAGATGCGAAGCCGCCTTAAGCATTAGGGAGAAATCCGCACCTTGAGTCAAGCGTGCATCGCGCTAGGATGTATTACAGTTAACGGCATAGTTTCAGGCGATCAGTTGCTATGGACATTTCCCCAATTAAGGCTGTTCAAGCCCCATATTACGGCGATAACTTCTACCGGACACCACCGCCAGATTTACCTTCCCTCTTGTTGAAGGAGCGAATTGTCTATATTGGGATGCCACTGGTGCCTGCTGTCACCGAATTAATAGTGGCTGAATTGCTGTTTTTGCAGTCCGACGACCCCGAAAAGCCGATTAAAATCTATATCAACTCCACCGGCACTTCCGGTTACAGTGGCGAACCCATTGGCTTTGAAACCGAAGCCTTCGCCATCTTTGATACCATGAAATATATCAAACCTCCTATCCACACCATCTGCGTCGGTTCCGCGATGGGCATGGCAGCAATGCTCCTCAGTGCTGGTACAAAAGGTTGTCGCGCTAGTTTACCTCACTCCTCGATTATCCTGCATCAGCCCAAGAGCTACGCCCAAGGTCAAGCAACGGATATTCAAATTCGCGCTAGGGAAGTTTTGGTAAACAAAGGGGCGTTAGTTGATATCTTGCATCGCACTACCGGACAGCCTCCAGAAAAAATTATTAAAGATATGGATCGGCTGTTATATCTAACACCTTACCAAGCGAAAGAATATGGACTGATTGACCGAGTTTTTGAGAAAGAAGAACTCGCCAATCCCCCACTCCCTGCCGGTGTCCTCTAGTGAGTGCTGAGTGCTGAGAGACGCGATTAATCGCGTCTGTACAGGAGTTATGAGTTATTCCTAACTCTCCCATCCCCCCCAAACTATTAAAAACGGAGTAAATTATGCCTATAGGCGTTCCTAAAGTTCCTTACCGGATGCCCGGAGGACAATATACAGATTGGATTAGCATCTACGATCGCCTTTACCGAGAACGGATTATATTCTTGGGGCGAGATATTGATGATGAAATTGCCAATCAAATTATCGCTGTAATGCTGTATCTGGACTCAGATGATCCAGGTAAAGATATTTACATCTACATCAATTCCCCTGGTGGAATGGTTACATCTGGCATGGCTATTTTTGACACCATGCAACATATCAAATCAGATGTAGTGACTATTTGCGTGGGTTTAGCGGCGTCAATGGGGTCTTTCCTGCTAGCAGCTGGCACCAAAGGCAAACGGCTAGCATTGCCTCACTCACGGATTATGATTCACCAGCCTTCAGGTGGCACCCGTGGACAAGCAAGCGATATCGAAATTGAAGCTAGAGAGATTCTGCGGATTCGTCACCAGCTCAATGGGATTTATGCCGATAAAACGGGTCAGACCATAGCAAAGATTGAAAAAGATATGGATCGTGACTTTTTCATGTCTGCCGAAGAGGCAAAACAATACGGTTTAATTGACCGTGTGATTGAAGAACGAACCTCTGTAATAACAGGGGAGTAGGGGGAATGAGGGGGGATGAGGGAGCATGGGAAGAATTCTAACTCCTAACAGACGCGATTAATCGCGTCTCTCCCCACTCCCCAATCCCCTTCCTTAAACAAACTGTCAACATTGAACTTTAAAATCGCAAATTAGCCCTTATTATTAATAGTTTAGGCTGAAAGCAGATAGCTGATAGCCCCAAGCTGGATATTCGATAGCTCATAGCTCAAGATGGATCTGGGAGATTGCTACCGTTTATTGGGTTTAAGGTCGGGAGCTTCTTTTGCTGACATCAAATCGTCTTATCGACGACTGGCGCAGCAATATCATCCCGATATCAACCCAGACGACAACAAAGCCAAAGATAAGTTTATTGCTTTGACAGAGGCTTATAAACTCCTACTGACGGTAGTACTGCCAGAGGAAACAGCTGCACATTCAAGTCAGGTGTCAACTGGGCGTGATGATGCCAAGGCAACGCAGTGGCCGAAAACACCAGTAACAACGGTGACAAGCCAACAATCAGGAAGACTAAAGCCGCCTAATCTGTTGGAAATAGAAGAACGGCTGAAGTGGAAGACTTATGACCAATTGCAGCGATTTTTGCAAGAAAGACGATTTCCTCAAGCGATCGCCCTGGCGGAAGCTTTAGCAGATCGTTTGTCAACAGATGCAGAAGTCCGCCAATGGCTAGCGATCGCCTATCAAATTTGGGGACGGGCACTAATTACCGAAAATCAGCTACTCAAAGCCAGGATTTATCTCAAAAAAGCTCTGAAGACAGACCCCCATAACAAGAGTCTTTGGTATGAAGTGCAGCGCGATTTCCAACGCTTAGAACAAATTTTTTAAAGATTTATAAAATTTATAGCACTTATCGTTTGTATGCAATACGCTTTGACCTCTCTCCTAAAAAGGTACCGTGTACACACAAGTTATCCAATTACCCAAAAGTCCTCCAAAACCTCACCCTGTCCTGACTTTAATCCCTCTCCTTACTAAGGAGAGGGACAGGTTTTGCGTAGCATAACCAGGGTGAGGTTTCTTTGGGCTATTCGATAAACCGTAAATGGCCTCATGGGACTGCTGCTGAGACGGGAGGCTCCCGCCTCCCAAAGAGCATTCCCAGTCAGAGATAATCTCTAAAAACTTGTTCTAGACTGGCTTTCACCTGAAGTTGACATTTATGATAGATGTACGCCCCTACTAGCTATTTTCTAAGGCACCTCAATCGGAATCAAAGCATTTTCTGGCAAATAGTTGCAAAAATGGCCTTCATCTGCAAGCACCAAAATCAGGTGCAGGGGATAATCTGGCGGAACTTGCAAGTCTGCCCACGGTACTGCTAACTCTAAACAATTATTTATTGCTACTTGAGCGCGACTGAAACGGGGATGCCATTGATGATTGTCTCCAGCTTCCCGAAACTGAATCGATTGCGTCAGCAAGTTAACTTCTAGAAGATGGTGGAAAAGGTAATTAAGTGGGGGTACATCTGGTACATCTGCCAAGGGAATTGGACTGTTGACCATTGTTTTTTCTGGATATAACCACAGCAAATTCAACTCTGCTGGCAAATCCTGCCCTGGTGCAGCGCCACTTTTAAAATCTAGCCGCAAATAGAAATTCAGGTGATCCACGCCATACCAAAGTCGCTGGATGACGCTGCTATTGTGCATCGTCCCCCGCGCCCCGCCGATTTCTATCCGTCCAGCTTTGTCCCAATCTTGTTCATCACCCTTACCATCAATGACGGGATGAATAAACCCTTGTGGGGCGTGGTTTGTCTGTGCTTGGTGGATTTCCACTGGTTGCTTGAGATATGGCGGTACAGGTTCATTTAATGCCTTGTAAATGCCAAACAGGTGTTCTCGAAACAACCGATCAAAGATGGCATCCTGATTTGAAGAATGTCCTGCACCAAACCACCAGAACCAATCGGAACCCTCTGCGGCATACAATGCTTCCCAGGCTTCTGGGTTGTTTTCTTCCGTCGCTTCGGGATGACTTGCGAGCATAACCCTTGCTGCTGTCAAATAATCCCAAGCACGATTTTTGGCGCGATCGCCGATCCAAGTGGTGAAGTTGCCATCCACCCAAGAACCACTATGTAGTTGCTCTCCGGGAATGGTGGCTGTGGCTGGAAATTCTTCCAGAAATTCGGAGACGGTGACAAGTTTGAGATGGGGTTCGTCGCTCAAACTTTGATACAAAGCTTCTAGAAAGGGTTTGCCGTCTTGGGGATAAAATTCCCAACAATTCTCCCCATCCAAAGCGATAGTAACTAGCCAAGGTTGTTCACTTTGACTGTCTCTTTGCATTTTAGCGATCGCTTGCAAATGTCCCACTAAATCCGCAGCCGCCTTTTTTGCTGGCATGGCGCTGTAGGTAAAGCCAATCAAATCTGATAATCTGTGGTCACGAAACACAATTGACAAGTCACCCTCGGCAGTTTGCAGGCGATAAGGTCGATACAACAGTTCTGGTTGCTGTACATTCCCCGCCCCATCCCGATGAAAAAAGTGTTTCAGCGTCCACCCTAACACGGCTTCATCTGAGCATATCCACTTAAATCCTTGGTTAATAATATCTGGAAGTATTGCCGGACTTACTGACTGTTCCGAAGGCCACAAACCACGAGGTATCTGTCCAAAGCGGTCTTTATAAAAGTTCCAAGCTTTCCGCAAGTGGCGGGGGATATCTTCTGCCCACTGAAATCGCTGCTGAGGTAGTGTCATATTGGGCACAGCTACCCGACCGGAGTTAGTATCAGCTAGCAAGGGCAAAATCGGGTGAGTGTAAGGCGTGGTAGTAACTTCCAGCTGCCCCGCCTCCTGCATTTTCCGATGTTGGGGGATAATGCGGCCCAGGATTTCTCGTTGTTTGGAATAAATGCGCTGGCGATCGCTTAAAGTAAAATTCCGACCCTGTTTTAACCAAGCAGCAATTTGTGGGTCATCCCAAAACAGAGGATCGATCCAAGCCAAATTGTGCCAAGCTAGCAAATCACCATAATCTGGCAATTCCCAATTTGCTAAACACCAAGCTTGCCCTTTTTCCTGCCTTTGCTGGTACAACTCGGCATAGCGGGGATGGGGGTCAATCAGAGTGTGGTGATTGGCATCGAAAAAGTGTTGGATAATGAATTCGCGCTGTTGCTGGGTGAGTTGTTCATCTGGTGTCAAGCTGGCTGTGAGATAAGGGTCAAAAGCAGTGCCAGCAATATAATCTTCCAGTTGTAATATCAGCGATGGAACTAAATTTACAGTTTGGTGTAACTTAGGATACCGCTCTAAGAGCAATACCAAATCCAAATAATCTTTAGTCCCATGCAAACGTACCCAAGGTAGACGGTACTGCTGACTCGGAGATAGTGAAACGTCGCTACCAGGGGATTTGTACAGTGGCTGATGTTGATGCCAGATAAAAGCAATGTAGAGAGGATGGGACATAGGAATAGTTAGGAGTTAAGAATGAGGAGTTAGGAGTTGAGTGAGAACTTCTAACTCCTAACTTCTAACTCCTCACTTTTACACCACTTGCTCAATTTCCGCAATTTCAGGAATCATTTCCTTTAGGCGGCGTTCAATACCCATTCTCAGGGTCATTGCAGAACTGGGGCATGAACCACAAGCACCTTGCAACCGCAGTTTCACAACAGGACCATCGAGTTCTACGAGTTCCACATTACCGCCATCAGACATGAGATAAGGGCGCATTTCATCTAAGACTGTTTCAACGTTGTCAATTGTGAGTTCCATAGTTTAGACCGGGTAAGTTAATGATGGGCATTGGGCATTGGGAATGGGGCATGGGGCATGGGGCATTGGGCATTGAATAATAATGATCCCTGTGCCAGATGCGCCGTTACTCATTAACCATTATCCAAAATTTTCTAATTAGCTTTGTTAAATCGATCCTAGACGCAATTGCAGCTAGTTTGTCAGTTGTTTAATTGACATTTAGCATTTGTGTTCACACGCGCAGCGCTTTTACTACACACTTACAGTAGATTGCAACAAGCGCCTCTGTACAGATTATTGTCAGGGCACAACAATCTTGTGCCCCTACCTGTGTACCTCATTTACCTGAAAAACGCTGTATCTAGAAGCTTAATATTAGAGTAACTGAACTCAGTAGTGCTGCGATCTCCATCTTAATAGTCATGCACAACCTGTTTGGTGATAAAATAAGACGTTTGCTGTTGTTTGATCTCTGATCGTAATCACTTTGACTTCACTGATATTTAGTTTAGTCCAATTTTCCTTAAGGGCATACCTCACAGCTTGGTTAGGAACAAGCTATGTTTTGGGTATTACTGGTTTATTTGCGATCGCATAGCAACTTTTACGGCAACTTTATCATTATTTAATAATAAAAAGCTATAAACACAGGCATAACTAATTAACCTGTCTAATTTCATTATCTGTAAAAGGATTTAGGAAACCTGGTTATTAAAGCAGCCCTCTAACCGATATAATCTGAGTCGCTATCAATAGATGAAACCATGACAGGTTGTTGATATAGTGGCACTGTAAATGTGACTGTTGAGCCAAGTCCTTCGCCCAGACTATAAAAATGTACCTCACCGCCCATTGCCTCCACTAGCTTCTGCGATATTGCCAGTCCTAAACCTGTACCGCCATAGTGGCGAGTGCGGGAGCCATCCACCTGAGAGAATAATTGAAACAGTTTATCTTGTTTGTCCAAAGAAACACCGATGCCAGTGTCTGCCACCCGGACTCTTACCATGCCAGGAAATTGCTGACATTGAAAGTTCGGCTTCGCTTTTTTGAGTACTAAATCAGCGCTGACGGTGATACCACCTTCATGGGTAAATTTGATGGCATTACCTACCAAATTGAGCATAACTTGTAGCAACCGTTGGTAGTTGCTTTGGACAATAATTTCATCGGAGATAGCAGGCATTTGCATTCGGAAGCTGAGGTTTCTCATTTCTGCTTGGGGACGCATGAAATTTTCTACAGCACTGAAGAGCTCATCTAGCTTGACTGGAGCGTAAACTAGCTCCATTTTACCAGCTTCGATTTTGGCAATGTCCAAAATATCGTTGATGATATTCAGCAGATGTATAGATAAGTGGTGAGCTTCTGCCAAAAATTGGTTTTGTTCTTCTGGGTCATCTGCCATCCCTTCTAAAATCAGCTTCAAGAAGCCAATCATGCCGTTGAGGGGGGTACGAATTTCATGGGATACATTAGCCAGAAACTCGCTTTTGAGGCGGGAAGCTTCTTCGGCTTTTTGACGCGCTGCTTCTAATTCTTTATATAAAGTAGCGTGTGCGATCGCAGTTCCCAATTGATCTGCTGCTTCTTTTGCCAGTTCTAATTCCGATTCTGTTAATATATAGCATTCATCCTGCCAATTCAAGGCAACCAATCCATTGGCCTGGTCTTGATAGCAAGTCGCAACTACCAAAGTTTTCTGCCGCCCAGACTCCGTGTATCCAGGCACTTCCATCATAACTGGTTCTAGGGTTGCCAAGACATGAGCAAAGGCAGGGTCAGAAGCTATATCTATTTCTAAGCCAAGCATTGATTTGAGTTCTGGCTGGCGATACTCAGCCTTCACCTCTACCTTTGAGCTTGAGGGCTGATAAGGACAAATAATGCAGCGCTCTAGTCGCAGTGCTTTACCCAAACTGTCAACTGTTTGCTGCCAAATAATATCTAAATCCAATGTCCGCCGAATATTTCTGGTAATCCGATTTATCAGTTTTTGGTGTTGCTGTGATCGTATTGCCAACTCTATTTGTGTGGGCGTTTTTGATGCCACACCCACTTGTTTTTTGTTGAGTGTCGCTTGCACTAACCGTCCCATCACTAAAACTGTAGTGGCAGACATTCCCAAACTCGGCATAATCGGACTAATCACTAAGTCCAACTCAAATAATTCCTGGTGGTAGCTAAACCAACACTGAAACCTTTCTGGCACCAAACTGATCAAAATTCGGTGCAATCGTTCCAAATAAGTAACCTTATCAACTGGGGCAAAGGTTTGGATTTCGTTCAGATCGTCAACTATTTTTTCGGTATTTAACCCCAGGAGTTCGCTATGCTGCCAACAAAAGGTCAGATAGCGCCCTGCCCCATCTTGCGTATACACCAACTCAGCTCCTAGAGTTGGTAATGAGCCATCAGTTTTACTGGTAATAGATTCCAGATTTTGGGAAAATAAATTCGGCAATTGGGAATTGGCAGTAATAATCATTAATTGAGTTGGATAAACAAAGGGTATCCGACCGTAATTTTACTAAAGCTGCTCAAATTCTCGCATAAATTTTTACAGCTTTTTTGTTTTTTATTGTGTATTTCTTGGTGTTTTGAAATCCAAATTGGCAAACTTCACTTTTTTAAGTTGTATTGACAAATGACTGATGGCGTTAATCGTTCCATTCACCGCGAGGAGGAACAGGGGTACGCACAGGGGTGCGCGTCAATTCATCATCTCTGAGAATTTCACCTCGCAACCACTGGCGAATCGCCACCTCAATCACTTTACTTGGATCATTAGTGAGATGCTGAATTTGCTCTAGTAACTTGGAGTCTAGGCGGACAGCAATTTCTACCTTTTCCGCTCGTGTGTTTTCCGCTTCGGTAGTTTTCTCTTGCATATTCATAGGTTTATATACTCTGAATTGGTTTTGTCTAAAGCTTTGTGAAGTAGTTATATTGATCATTTGGGCTAATTCACTGAAAAACCTTCAAGGGCACAATTACATGGTTCCCCAAAATAGCACTAAAGTAACAGCCTTAAGTTTCAAATCACATTTTTCATATAACTGACTAAACAATGGCTCTAGAACTTTTGTCGGTAAATCGGCGATAATGTGTAATTACAAGTCGCAATTGCCCATTATCCCTACATGATCCCGACATGTACTTATTTACATTCATTGTACGCTCCTAGCTGTTGAATACTAGCAGCGACAAATAGACTTTCATAATATTCTTAAAAGTCCACCTATTTAGATCGAAAGTTAAAGGGGGGGTGAAGAGGGGCATTGGGCATTGGGCATGGGGAATAACTCCCCACTCCCCACTCCCCACTAAAAGCTAGGAGCGTCTTGGCTAAGAAAGCATTAAAATACATTAAGTAAATTGCTCTTTTAACTTTGGTTGCTGCTAAGGCAAAGATAGTATATGACTGACGTTCCCGCAGTTCGCATTCGCAATTTTTGTATTATTGCTCACATCGACCACGGGAAATCAACCCTCGCCGATCGCTTGCTGCAAGCTACTGGTACTGTTGAAGACCGACAGATGAAGGAACAGTTTCTCGACAATATGGATCTGGAACGGGAGCGCGGCATTACAATTAAGCTGCAAGCTGCCCGGATGAACTACACAGCTAAGGATGGTCAGCAGTATGTGCTGAATTTAATTGATACCCCTGGACATGTGGATTTCTCTTATGAAGTCTCCCGCTCTCTTGTTGCTTGTGAAGGAGCGCTATTGGTAGTAGATGCGTCCCAAGGTGTGGAGGCGCAAACTTTGGCAAACGTATATTTAGCCTTAGAGAGTAACCTGGAAATTATCCCGGTTTTGAATAAAATCGATTTGCCAGGGGCAGAACCAGAACGGGTTATTGGCGAAATTGAAGAAATTATCGGTCTAGATTGCAGTGGGGCGATTCTGGCCTCTGCTAAAGAAGGAATTGGTATTGCTGAGATTTTAGAAGCAGTTGTCGAGCGCATACCGCCACCACCCAATACGATAAATGAACGCTTACGAGCCTTAATATTTGATAGCTATTACGACAGCTACCGGGGAGTAATTGTGTATTTCCGGGTGATGGATGGCACCGTGAAAAAAGGCGATCGCATCCATTTAATGGCATCCGGTAAAGAATTTGAAATTGATGAGTTAGGTGTCCTTTCTCCGACGCAAAAGCAAGTTGAAGAACTGCACGCTGGAGAAGTAGGCTATTTGGGAGCGGCAATTAGAGCTGTAGCTGATGCCAGGGTAGGAGACACAATTACCCTCAGTAAGGCGAAAGCAGAGTCAGCCTTACCAGGTTATGCAGAAGCGAACCCGATGGTTTATTGTGGGATGTTCCCCATTGATGCTGACCAATTTGAAGACTTGCGGGAAGCCCTGGAAAAGCTTGAACTCAACGATGCGGCGCTGCACTATGAACCAGAAACTTCGAGCGCGATGGGGTTTGGTTTCCGTTGCGGGTTCTTAGGCTTGCTGCACATGGAAATTGTCCAGGAACGTCTAGAGCGAGAGTATAACCTAGATTTAATCATTACAGCCCCCTCGGTGGTTTATAAGGTAATTACCCTGAAAGGTGAGGAACTGTACATCGATAATCCCAGCCGCTTACCTTCTCCCAATGATCGCGAAAGAATTGAAGAACCCTACGTCAAAGTAGAGATGATTACGCCGGAAACCTATGTGGGCAGCTTGATGGAGTTGTCACAAAATCGCCGTGGGATCTTCAAAGATATGAAATATCTCACCCAAGGACGAACCACACTTACCTATGAGCTACCCTTGGCGGAAGTTGTGACTGACTTTTTTGATCAGATGAAGTCGCGATCGCGCGGTTATGCCAGCATGGAATATCACCTGATTGGCTACCGTGAAAATCCTCTGGTGAAACTAGATATCATGATTAACGGTGATCCGGTGGATTCCTTGGCGATGATTGTGCATCGAGATAAAGCTTACAACGTCGGGCGGGCAATGGCAGAAAAACTCAAGGAACTAATTCCCCGCCATCAATTTAAAGTGCCAATTCAAGCGTCTATTGGCAGTAAAGTGATCGCCAGTGAACACATTCCCGCCTTGCGGAAAGATGTGCTAGCCAAGTGCTACGGTGGTGACATCAGCCGGAAGAAGAAACTATTACAGAAGCAAGCAAAAGGTAAAAAGCGGATGAAATCTGTAGGTACTGTGGACGTACCCCAGGAAGCCTTTATGGCAGTACTGCGCTTGGATCAAAGCTAATTTAAGAGTGCTTAATCCTCAGAGACTATAGTGGTTCTCACTTTAGTGCAATACAGTCTCAACCTCATCCTGTCTTATCTTTAATCCCTCTCCTTACTAAGGAGAGGGACAGGTTTTACGTAGTAAAACCAGGGTGAGGTATTTCATTCTCAGGGCTATTTCATTCTCATCTAGCCCGCCTCAGAATGAATTCTGAGTCTAATAGCGAAAGTCGTCTCAAGACGACTGAGAAAAGATTATAGTCGAATGGCACTAGGCTCCGCCTCCCCTTTCTTCACCAGAGGCAGCAGCCCTCTGGGAACACATTAAGAGCCTGAAGGCTCTTAACGAGGTAACACAAGGCTTTGGGCTTGATCTTAGTGCCATTCGATTATAGTCCGTTAAAACCTACTTTAGCTACGCAATCGTTTCACGGCGTCCTATTGTCACGTCCGACTTATCCCCATGTCTAAAGCCATTTGCTCTGCGTCTCGCTTTCTGGTCAAAGGAGCCACGAAAACAATATAATTCACCCTACTTACAGATGAGAAAGACAGCAGTTATTATGGCTCAATACTGATTATCGTCAAAAAGCTTGTATATTAGCACAGGAAACAACGTATTAGAATCCTAACAGAGGAATAAAACATGCTGGAATTATTGGGTTCAGGTTTGGTGTCGCTCTGGCTGGAAATGGCCGGAGTACAAATCAAGCCATTAGATGCCTTAGATGCATTGACTTGGCAAAGTAGCCCTGGCTTAGTTCTTGCCCCTGATCCCAATCCAGCTGGGGCGACTACGGTGCAGGAATATCTGAAAAAGTTGATCACATCAAAAGTGGTAGCCCCAAATCTGGCCCAAAGTCAGGGAATTTGGATGCAATCGGGGCCGATGCTGATGGCAAATCACCAAGGTACAACACCTCTGCCGGCTGCCTCATTAACCAAAATTGCCACGACATTAGTTGCTTTGAAAACTTGGGGGCCAGATTACCAATTTGATACTTTGGTTAGCGTCACTGGCCCAGTGGTAAATGGGGTTGTGCAGGGCGATTTGGTGATTACAGGCAGTGGCGATCCTTTGTTTGTTTGGGAAGAAGCGATCGCTCTTGGTAATACTCTCAATAAAATGGGCATCAAGCAGGTAAAAGGAAATTTGATCATTACTGGCAGTTTTGCCATGAATTTCCAACGTCTGCCGATGCTAGCGGGTCTGATGCTCAAGCAAACACTAAATCGTGCGACTTGGGGCCGCCCCGCTATTTACACGTACTCAATTATGCCGAAGGGAACGCCCAAACCTCAAGTTGTGATTACAGGTGGGGTGAAGGTTGAAGCCCAACCAAACGCTCAACAAACTTTGTTACTGCGTCATCGCTCCTTGCCCTTGAAGCAACTAATCAAGGAAATGAACGTTTACAGTAACAATGATATGGCAGAGATGCTGGCAGACTCAGTAGGGGGAGCAAATGTGGTGCAATCAACCGCCGCCAGCCTTGCGAGGGTGCCACAAATGGAAATTCAGTTAATCAATGGTTCTGGACTTAGCCCCCAAAATCGCATTTCCCCCAGGGCTATCTGTGCCATGCTCATGGCTATTCAAGTTGAGGCATCTACCCATCAACTAAATCTAGCTGACTTGTTCCTGATGTCTGGATTTGATCACCGAGGGACACTGCACTCCAGACACATTCCCCTTGCTACTGTGATCAAAACTGGTACCCTCCGGGATGTGAGCGCTTTAGCAGGAGTGATGCCCACACGCGATCGCGGTTTAGTTTGGTTTGCGATTATCAACCGGGGGACAAATCTCTCGGGTTTGCGGACTGGACAAGACCAACTATTGCAAAGTGTTGTCAAACAATTACAAGTATCTCCAACCGTTCCTGCTGCCCTCACTCCCCACTCAGCTATCAACTCTTTACCCCCGCTAGGCGCAACCAGTCGGAATAAAATCTTGTTCAAAAGTTAGTTTATCTTGGTAAAAATAACTATATATAGATTTGTCACGACTAAGCAACAATTAGGCTTATAAGAATGTTGGCTGTGATTATGCGATTTCCCAAAATATCCCGATCTCTACGTCAACTTACTACTCATGTTTTAGCGATCGCGCTCGGAGTTGTACTAATGGTTAGTACATTGCAAGTGTTGCCCTCCCAAGCCGAACCAGCACCCAGAGTAACTGCTCTTGATACTTCAAAACTAGCTGTCCAACGGCAATCACCAGCTAGTGCTGCCATCGGTAGCACTAGCTTTGTCACAGCAGCAGTGAATCGTGTGGGCACAGCAGTTGTCCGAATTGATACTGAGCGGACAATTACTCGTCGCGTTGATCCATTTTCGGAAGACCCCTTTTTCCGTCGGTTTTTTGGTGACGGGTTTTCCCAACAGATGCCTTCTGAGCAGCAGTTGCGCGGTCTAGGCTCAGGTTTCATTATTGACAAGAGCGGGTTAGTTCTGACTAATGCTCATGTGGTCGATAAGGCTGATAAAGTAACAGTCCGGCTCAAAGATGGCCGCACCTTTGAAGGGAAAGTTCAAGGTATTGATGAAGTCACAGATTTGGCAGTAGTCAAGATTAATGCTGGTAACGATTTGCCAGTTGCGCCCTTGGGTTCTTCCAGTAATGTCCAAGTAGGAGACTGGGCGATCGCAGTTGGTAATCCTTTGGGATTTGATAACACCGTTACCTTGGGAATTATCAGTACCCTCAAACGCTCCAGCGCCCAAGTTGGTATTAATGACAAACGCTTAGACTTTATTCAGACAGACGCCGCCATTAACCCTGGTAACTCTGGCGGTCCACTATTAAATGGTCAAGGTGAAGTGATTGGAATTAACACAGCCATTCGTCCTGACGCGATGGGTATTGGGTTTGCCATTCCCATCGATAAAGCCAAAGCGATCGCCGCGCAACTGCAACGTGATGGTAAAGTTGCTCACCCATATTTAGGCGTGCAAATGCTAACTTTGACACCTGATCTTGCCAAGGAAAATAACACTGATCCCAACTCTCCGATTCAGATACCAGAAATTAATGGTGTTTTTGTGATGCGAGTTGTCCCAAATTCTCCCGCCGCATCTGCCGGTATCCGGCGCGGGGATGTAATTCTTCAAGTTGATGGTAAAGCTATTACCAGTGCTGAACAATTGCAGAACTTTGTGGAAGACAGTCGTCTTGGTCAAGTATTACAGGTGAAAGTGCAACGGGGTAATCAGACACAGCAGCTTTCAATCCGCACAGCCGAATTGCAAAATAATTCGTAGAGCCGCACATCTGTTACTGGTGTCAACTTAAGCTGAAAGCCAGTCTAGAATAACCTTTCTCTCGTTCCCAGCCAGAGGCTGGGAATGCCCCCTGTGAGGCTCCACCTCGTTTATTAGCGGCAGCAGTTGCCGTAATCATTAAAGCATCTGTCTTAGCTAACCCCGCGTAATGCTGAAATAATATTATGTCCGTTTGATTGCTTATTAAACCCGAATAACTCCAAAGAGCCAAAGCTGTGCTTTGTCTTCCCTCCCCGCAAGCTCTTAGGGGTTGGGGGTGGGGTTCTTTTATTATGGGTAATTTGGCGGACATGAAATAACATCTTGGGCTGAGTGATGCCGAAATTTACCTTAAATCTACTTACCAACAGTTAAAACTAGACCTTCATGGGCTAGTATTGCTTGAGGAAAAGCAGATTTAATATCGACTTGAACCCGGTCAAGAAAATCATCATGGTCATCTGGGTGATGATGAGAAATGACTAGCCGTTGGACGCCTGCATTTAGAGCTGCATTCACCGCAGCTTGCCAGAGTAAATCAGCAGAGTCATGATTGTGAGACGTAGGAGGAGTGTAAGTGGCATTGGCAATCAGCAAGTCAACGCCTTTAATAAATTGTAAAATCCGCTCTCGCTCCACTTGATCTGCATTCTGGTGCAAATCCGTGACATAAGCAACACTATAGTCTTGCCAAGTAACTCGGTAGCCAACTGAGCGCTGAGTTTGATTGATTAATGCGGTTGTAATGGTGACATCATCTAGCTTCACCTCACTGTCTGGAGTCAGATTGTAAAACTGCAATTCCGACTGCATTACCTGTAAAGGGTAAGGAAAGTGTGGTTGGAGCATCTGGTCATACAGACATTGTTTGATTGAGGCTCCATTTGAGGCAGCTGTGCCGTAAATGTGAAAACAATTTTCCCCAATAAATGCGGGAGCGAAAAAGGGAAACCCTTGAATCCGATTTGCTTGGCAGTTGGTAAAAAATAAATGGGCTTCTAGTGGCTGTTGCAGTTGTTGCCAAGTTTTACCCAGTATGCGTAAGCCAGTACCGCCATCAAAAATCAAGCGTTTCCCAGCTACATGTATTTCTACACAAGCGGTATTACCACCATAACGATTGGTGTTGCTACTTGGGGTGGCAATCAAACCTCTTACACCCCAGAATTGCACGATAAATTCACTTGCTGGACTACTTGGCATGGTAGCTGACTTTTCAGATAGGTATGTAGCTCTGGGAACCCGACAACTCAAAATTTGACATTTTCCTTGAAATTAGACCTTAGTGAGCAGGTCATCGTAGCGCCGCACTTCCAACAGCCTGTTTTTTTCGTCCACAATGACTACCGTAGGAGAGTAACTTTTTAACTCTTCTGGAGTGAACTGCCCGTAAGTCATTATAATCAAGCGATCGCCAATAATGCCCAGACGTGCCGCACCCCCATTTAATTCAATGACTCCTGAATGGGCTGGAGCCGGGATCGCATAGGTAATAAAGCGCTGACCGTTGGCACTATTAACTACTTGCACCTGCTCATAGGGTAAGATACCAGCTTTTTCCAAAAGGATTTCATCAATGCTGATACTACCCACGTAGTTGATATTTGCCCCTGTGAGGGTGCAGTTATGAATTTTTGCCAAAAGGAGAGTACGCTGCATTTGGTTTGGGATTAGTGGCAGTTTTTGCGTTCCGTAACAAGCGAAAGTTATTAGAGTGAGGAGCGAGAAGTGAGGAGTTAGGAACGCGATTAATCGCGTCTCTAACTCCTAACTCTTGTACAGACGCGATTAATCGCGTCTCTCCTAACTCTTCTATTATCCTCTATAAGCTTTAACGGATTTTTCTACTAAAGCTGCAACCTTGTCCACATCTTGCCAACCGAGAATTTCAGTCACCTTTTTTTCCAAATTTTTATAACTACGGAAAAATTCGGCAATTTCATCTAAACGGTGTGGCGCTAGGTCTTTCAGTGATTTTACTTGAGTGTAGCGCGGATCTTTGTCAGGAACACAAAGGATTTTCTCATCGCGATCGCCTCCGTCAATCATCTCCAAAAAGCCAATCGGTCGTGCGGCAATAACACAGCCTGGAAAGGTTGGCTCGTCAATGATCACCATACCATCTAGGGGATCGCCATCTTCAGCCAAAGTATTGGGTACAAAGCCGTAGTCATAGGGATATTGTACCGAAGAATAAAGTACTCGGTCTAGAGCAAAAGCTTCTAGTTCCTTGTCGTATTCGTATTTATTTTTACTTCCGCCAGTAATTTCAATCAGAACGTTGATTAGACCCGGTTTTGGTTGGGCAGGAATACGAGATAAGTCCACAAAAAAACTCCTCCGGTAACAGTGAATCATCAGGGAACTCAGCTTCGCTCCCCGTGTAGAATTTTAGGGCAATATGGATCTCTTCCCAAGGTATTTATTCTACGGGATGGGGCATTGGGCATTGGGCATTGGAAACAGACAAGGAAGAAACTTATCCCCTTGTCCCCCACTCCCCTTGAAATGGAAAAAGCGTTGCGAGGAAACTTCGCAACGCTTTTTTCAAGAGGGTATTATGGATATCCTCCGCCCTTGATTGCTGTTAGAGGCATTTCTGCCACTACTTTGTCAAGACAACTGAAACCCGGAGTCACACAATACAGATTCAGCTTATTCCTGATAAGCTAAATCCAAATCTACAGAGATTGTCTCAAAATCTGTTTTCTAGCTTTCCTGCTGGCGAAATGCTACTGGGAAGCTTTATCAATCTTTACTTCCTTGGAGGTTTTGGATTAGGGGTTGCTGGTTATTTTCAACATTCGTTGAAGAATAGTGGGCGATAACAAATACGGGTAGGGTGAGAGTTAACAGAGCGATCGCAGTTCCCACAATGTCTGCCAAACGTTGGGAATATGTGTCGGCAGAATTGGCAGACTGGCTATTTGAATTCATACAAAATTGAAGTTATTCGTAATACTGTGCAGGTCTACTCTCTCAATGAGAGTCTTGATGCTATTTTAGCTATTTTTCAATTGTAAAATGTCTAGCATTGTACAAGCTAAACCAGTTTTACAACTGTCATGATAGCGTTTTCATACATGAAATTCTTAATACCAAATTACAAGTCAACAAATCATGTTTTATTTTGTGATTAATGTTTTCAGATGTTTCCCTGTATGGTGTAACAGTTCGCATACGCAAACCCAACTTTAACAGCATCATAAATTACATTTTTTCGCTGCTTAAAGATTAATTAGCAAAATGTATTTGTCCGATACTTTATGATTATATCATTCTGCAACGCCTTTGATAAGGTCATTTTACTGAAATTGCTAATTTGTGATACAGAACACAAATTAGCAATTTCACTGAATATCTATCGCTGCTTTCGATTGTTGTATAGTAGATATACACAAAAATATTTGACACAAAAGAAGAAACTGGTAGGAATGATTTTTGTAACCACTCATAACTACCGAATAAATACAGATACCTCAACTGTTTTGTGCAGCATGGATTCAGTAATACCACTAAACAAATATTTCAGAATTTCAATTTTCAAATCTATGTAATATCACAGCAATTTTGTCAATCTATATATAGGTAGAGTAAAAATGCTTGTCAGTTCTGCGGTTCTAGCTGACAACGAGTTGCTGCTTGGACGCGCAGCAGAGAAATTGAGCTATTAATAATGTAGCCTGTATAAAATTGCATTGAGGCAATGTGCAATCTTCACTCCGCCTAGTCTATTTACCTGAAAATAACTGTAAAAAAGGCGATCGGTATAGTAGACATCTTCAGAAATGAATTATGCCTTACGTGTTTAGAGATATCGATGTAGTATAAGTCGCATTGGCATTGTCAGCTGATGCATTGGCATTGCAGGGTATTACGCCATGTGCGATTTTCTCTCAAACCTAACCCCCAACTTCTTCCCTCGTTCCCATACGGAGTATGGGAATGCATTCGTTGAGTCTCTGGCTGAATGTCTCACTGGAGGCAGTAGCCCCTAATCAGCCATTCCTAGCTTTGCATGGGAACGAGAGAACCAGAGAACAATGGAAAATCGAGCTTTTTTCGACTTGTGTGTACACCGTAGCCTTATTAAGGAGAGGGATTGGAGGTGAGGTTTTGATATGTACTTCATGCAGATGGGAACTGCTATGACAAATTAATCAGCTAAAAAAACCGCCACTAACGTATGATAGGGCGGTCTGGTTAAGCAATCGGAGGGTAATTACAGATTAATCTGCTAATAAATGAAATTGTTGTAACGAAGTTTGCACTTGCAAATTCGGGATTGGGTAATTCAATTTTGGATTTTGGATTTTAAATTTTGGATTAAATTTCAATCTAAAATTCAAAATCTAAAATTCTTGCTCACCCACTCCCTACTCCCTTCGGTAAACACTCGTTGGTTCCTTGATAAATCGGGTGTAAAGATGCTTAAACGTAGACTTAATTACGCGAGGCATACCAAAATCGATGGGCATCAACTTGTCTGGTAGCCGCCAATCTTCTATTTTTAATAAGTCAGGATTTAAATGCGGAAACTCTATGGCAGCAAGTTCTGGACAAACTCCTAGTCTTTGGGAAGCTGCAACTGTAGGCACTTGTTCAGGAGAAACATTGAGGATTTCTACCATTGCCCGATCTAAGGCAAATATATCTGATGCGGCTGCTAAAATGCCAAGTTGGCGAGGTTCACCGTTGCTGGGTCCATTACCTTCATGACCGATTATGCCATCTAATATGGTTAAGTTAGGGTTAATTGCCCTGGCAGTTTCTACTAACATTTCACCAAATCTATTCGCATCTTTTCCGGCTTCCATGTGCCACCAAGCTTTCATTTTGCCAGGGACGCAACCAAACAAGTTTTTTACGCCCAGTGTTAATGTCAACTGCATATGTGATTTCACTTTAGGTAGGTTAATCACTACGTCTGCTTCCATTGCTTCTTTAGACAGCCGCAAATGGTTGAAATTGTCACTAACGGTTTGGTAACGCTGACCGTGAAAATCGATAATGGGAAGATTGAGTTCTTCTAAAATAGACAGATAGCCGTTTGCTACTGCTACGCCCTTAGCACTGCCAAAAGCCGGACTATCGCCCAAAAATGGCTTACCGCCAGCCTCAATTACCATCTGGGCAACTTCGTAAACTAGTTCGGCACGAGTGATACACTCTTTACCAGGACGTGACCCTGTAAGTAGATTCGGTTTTAGTAAAACGCGATCGCCTTTTTTCACAAACGCTGCCATTGCTCCAAATGGTTCCAGGAGAATAACTAAGGATTCTCGTAAAGCCTCTCGTTCGTAAGATGTAGCCCGAATTAAACTGACGGATGGTTTTTGAGTCTGCATAGATAGATAGGGGAGTGGTGAGTGGTGAGTGGGGCAATACTGTTCGGTTAAGGCAAGAGACGCGATAAATCGCCGTCTTTACAATAATCAGTCCTTCGTCCTGACGGCGATTTATCGCGTCTTTGGGAGTGGGGAGCAAGAATTTTAGATTTTGGATTTTAGATTGAAATTTAATCCAAAATTTAAAATCCAAAATCCAAAATTGAATTGCCCTATGCCCCATAACCGATTATTCTGTCTTGAGCGGTAAGATACCACTCATTTGTTCTAGATTTAAGACTGTGGCTAAGTCTGCTTCACTCATCAATTCTCGTTCTAAAACAATTTGGCGCAGGGATTTGCCAGTTTCTAAAGATTCTTTGGCGACAGCTGCGGCATTTAAATAACCGATGTGGGTATTTAGTGCGGTTACTAAAGCTAAACTGCCTTCGGCATAAGCTAAACAACGTTCCCGGTTAGCAGTAATTCCCTCAATGCAGCGTTCGGTGAGTGCGGCGATGGTATTACCCAGAATTTCGATACTGTGAATCAAGTTATAGGCAATCAGTGGCATCATCACATTTAATTCTAATTGTCCGGCTTGTGCGGCTAATGCGATCGCACTATCGTAACCCATCACCTGAAAACACACCATTGATGTCATCTCTGCCATGACTGGGTTATATTTACCTGGCATAATCGAGGAACCGGGTTGCACTGGAGGCAGTTGAATTTCTTTCAAGCCAGTTTTTGGCCCCGAATCCATCAGCCGTAAATCATGAGAGATTTTGACTAAATCCTGCGCTAAGTTCCGTAAAGCACCGGAAACATTTACAAATGGTGCCATACTTTGCATGGCTGCCATGAGATGGGGCGCAGGTTCTAAAGGAGTGTCAATCAATTCTGAGAGAACTTCCACTACACGGGCGCGATATAGAGGATGAGTATTTAACCCCGTTCCGGCTGCACTACCTCCCAAACCCAACACCATCAAATCACCAGAGGCGGTATAAATCCGGTTTTGATGTTCTGTAAGAATTTGCGCCCAAGCCCGAAAATTCTCACCTAAACGCACGGGTACTGCGTCTTGCAAGTGGGTTCTGCCAGATTTGACGATATCTTGAAATTCTACAGCTTTGTTTTCTAAGGATGCGATCGCACTATCTATTGCTGGGTGTAATGTCTTGGATAATGCCAATAAACCACCAATGCGAATTGCGGTCGGAATCACATCATTGGTAGACTGCCCATAATTAACGTGATCATTGGGACTAACACGTTTATAATTCCCCTTTTCTTCACCAAGAATTTCTAAGGCGCGATTTGCCAGAACTTCGTTGACATTCATGTGGTGGGATGTTCCAGCACCCGCTTGATAAACATCCACGACAAATTGATCGCGGAATTTCCCAGCTAAGATTTCATCAGTTGCTTGCACAATCGCCTGACTAATATCTTCAGGAATGCAATTCAGTTCACCATTCACAATTGCTGTAGCTTTTTTAATTATCAATCCAGCATTTACGTAAGTAGGTAGAGGCTTGATGCCGCTAATGGGGAAATTTTCGATAGCCCGCAGCGTTTGAATACCGTAATAAACGCTACTAGCAATTTGGCGATCGCCCATTGAATCGCGTTCGATGCGGAATTGAGAGTTTGTGTGTTCAGTCATCAAAATCACTGGGTAGAAACCCCGTCATAAAGGACGGCTTTATATTAGATTTGCGAATTTCACAGAATAAATATTATAATGTGAGGTATGACACAGAAGGCATTCAAGTACCGATTCTATCCAACTCCTGAGCAAGAAAAATTGCTTAGGCGAACGATGGGTTGCGCTCGTTTGGTTTATAACAAAGCACTCGCCGCAAGGACAGAAGCTTGGTATGAACGACTTGAGCGAGTCGGGTACGCTGAAACTTCTGCCATGCTGACTCAATGGAAAAAGCAAGAAGACTTGCAATTCCTCAATGAGGTTAGCTGTGTGCCAGTGCAACAAGGATTGCGGCATCTGCAAACAGCATTTACTAACTTCTTTGCAGGTCGGGCGAAATATCCCAACTTCAAAAAAAAGCATCATGGTGGCAATGCGGAGTTTACCAAATCCGCCTTTAAATGGCGAGACAGTCAAGTGTACTTGGCAAAATGTATTGAACCATTGGCCATCCGTTGGAGCCGAGAAATTCCTTTATGTGCAGAACCATCTACCATTACTGTGAAGCTCTCGCCCTCTGGCAAATGGACTGTTTCTTTGTTGGTTGATGTTCAGATTGAAGCATTGCCCGAATCTCCTAATCAAATTGGTTTGGATTTGGGTATTACTAACCTTGGTGCCTTGAGTAATGGCGAAAAGATTGTTAATCCTAAAAGCTTTAAACCTAAGCGCCGTAAACTGCGTAAAGTCCAGAAAGCGCTTAGTCGTAAGAAAAAAGGATCTAATAATCGACACAAAGCTAGACTCAAAGTAGCTATTGTCCATGCAGAAATTAGCAATGCGCGTCAAGATTTTCTTCACAAATTAACAACTCGACTGGTTCGTGAAAACCAAGTGATTGCAGTCGAGGACTTGTCGGTGAAGAATATGATTAAAAACAGGAAACTTGCCCTTGCTATCAGTGATGCTAGTTGGGGCGAATTGGTCAGACAACTTGAATATAAGTGCGACTGGTATGGTCGCACCTTTGTCAAAATTGATCGTTGGTTTCCTAGTTCCAAGCGATGCGGACATTGTGGACATATCGTTGAGAAGTTGCCTTTAAATATCAGAGAGTGGGATTGCCCCAAGTGCGGCACACATCACGATAGAGATATCAATGCTGCTAAAAATATTCTTGCCGCAGGGCTTGCGGTTAATGTCTGTGGAGCGACTGTAAGACCCGAACAGAGTAAATCTCGGAAGGCTAGTGCTATGAAGCAGAAACCTAAGTCGTGAGTCTTAGGAATCCCCGTACCTTTCAGGTTGGGGAGGATGTCAAAGTATTGTTTTAAGAGAGCTACAGAAAACAGATTTTCCCACGCAGCCACACTAATCTGCATATATTTTGCATATTTACTTGGCTGCTTGTTGCTTTACACTTGTTAATTTTGGTTTTTGAATTCCCTATGAGCATACCCAACTGGATTACCTTCTCTCGCCTATTGGGGATACCATTTCTGCTTTACGGTTTATATAATCCTACTCCTCAAGCTAAGTGGATATGTTTGGCGATTTTTCTGATTGCTGCATTGACTGATTGGTTAGACGGCTATTTGGCGCGAAAACTCAACCAAATTACTGACTTGGGTAAATTTCTTGATCCCTTAGTCGATAAATTGCTGGTACTTGCGCCGTTGATGGTTTTTATTGAACTAGGAAAAGTGCCAGCTTGGGGAGTGTTTTTGATTTTAGCGCGGGAATTAGCGATCGCTGGTTGGCGGGTGAATCAAACGACGATTACCGGAGCGAACATTTGGGGTAAACTCAAAACTGTTAGTCAAATAGTTGCGATCGCGCTTCTGATTGCGCCCCTACCTGAAGTGTGGCAAATTCCCTCTCTGATTGCCTTTTGGGTTTCTGTCGCCCTGACTTTAATATCTGGGGGTATTTATCTTTTGCCACAAAAAGCTAGCACTGCTGATTGAAAACAGCGAAACACCAAAACGGAAACCAGGAGGTTTGCGTTCACATAAACTGCCATAATTGAAAATAAACTGAAGGATGATATTTCCGTATCTGTTTATCGGAAATCGAAGGGTTAAAAACCTGTACCATTACACGTAGCTCGGAGGCGGAGTGTCTTCAACTCCGCTCAATTTACAGCTATTTTCAGGTAAATAGACCACGCAGTAAGCGCACAGCAATGCTCATACGTGTCAACTTAAGCCCAAACCCCTTTAAAACCTCGTTTCTAGCCTCTGGCTGGAAATGCAGATCAATTGCGGCTCTGCCGCAAGTCTTGAGGCGGCAGCCCCCCCGTTAGGCATTCCCAGTCAGAGACTCTTGACGAGACAATCTCTAAAAGCTAGTTATAGAGTGGTTTTTACGTTAAGTTGACACCAATGAGCAATGCTGTGCCCCTACGACAGATGTGGTTCAAATACTTGAATTCTGCTGTAAGTCGGGGTTTAAATCCCTGTCTGAAATTGTCTAAAATGTTTGAATTTTGAATGCGTAAATTTTTAATTTTTAAAATGGAGTGGTATCGGTTTATATGTTGGAACAAGAAAGAGAAAATTTGCAGTTTTATGTTAATCAGTTAGCTACAGAAGCTTTACAAAAATCAGAACCATCGGCGTGGTTTGATATTTTATATGCCGGTGCTAAAGGTGATGCAGCACAAATTCCTTGGGCCAAGTTAGTTCCTCACCCTTATCTGCAAGATTGGTTGACTAATCGTGAAGCATTTACCTCACAGCAAAAGGCGTTAGTAATTGGTTGTGGCTTAGGAGATGATGCCGAAGCTTTAGCGAATCTGGGATTTGAAGTAACCGCCTTTGATATTTCTCCAACAGCTATTTCCTGGTGTCAGCAGCGATTTCCTGATTCGACTGTCAACTACGTAGTTGCTGATTTATTAGCAATTCCCTCACAATGGCATCAAGCCTTTGAGTTTGTTTTTGAATGTCGCAATATTCAAGCTTTACCCTTAAATGTGCGTTCTTCAGTTATTTCTTCAGTTGCCCATCTAGTTGCTCCAAATGGAACACTATTGCTGATTACTCGTGTCCGAGACACAGAAGTTGAACCGAATGGCCCACCTTGGGCATTATCAAGCTCGGAACTTAAACAGTTTGAAAGTTTAGGATTATATCAAGTAGAACAACTTGTGTTTTCAGACTCTGAGCAATTTGAGGTTAAGCAGATGCGAATTGAATATCAAAGACATAATCCTATTAGCCACTCAGTTTAATCTCAAAGAGTTTAAGTTCAGTCCCAAGGCGATCATTGTCTACCCAATAGTTAACATCAGCAAAGCTTTCGATATTCTGAGATGTCGATGGTTTGGGCGATGCCTACGGCAACCCCTTGGATGTACATAATTTGTCTGAAAAAGTGCGATCGCTAAAGCAAATGGATCTGAGAGAAAAAGTAAATTTTTCAGATAAAATATTAAATTCAACTTTTGATATATTAGTTTAAGATAATGCTAAAAGTCTTGTTAATCTGAGTATACTTTTGTTTTAAATTTCTACCCCAATCCCGATGATCAGGTAAGGGTTTTCGTCGGCTTTGTTACATCCTTTTTTGGACGCCTCATAATTTTCTCCGTCCCTTTTTCTGTCTTGTCCCCTTTCTCTGTCTTCAGCCTTATTGGTGGAGACAAAACACTTCCACAGACCTTTTTGTTCCAGTTAGAGGAGAAACCCCATGAGCCTCACCGCCTTCCGCACCCTTGGTCGCTCCGGCTTAATCGTCAGCCCACTTGCCCTCGGCACTATGACCTTCGGTACCCCGCGATGGGGTGCGCCCGACGAGGTTTCGGCGTCTATCTTCCACACCTATGTCGAGGCGGGTGGCAACTTCATCGACACTGCCGACGTCTATGCCAAGGGTCGCAGCGAAGAACTAATCGGTAGCTATATTGCCGATCGCAGTCTGCGCGATCAACTGGTGCTTGCAACCAAATTCACCTTTCACAGTGGCGAACCAGGCAACCCGAATGGGGGCGGTAACGGACGCAAGAACATGTACCGTGCGTTCGAGCGATCGCTGCGTCGGCTACGCACCGACTACATTGACCTCTACTGGATGCACGCCTGGGATCTGGTCACGCCCGTCGAAGAGGTGCTACAGTCGCTCGGTGATCTGGTGCGCGCTGGCAAGATCCGCTATTTTGGATTCTCAGACGTGCCCGCCTGGTACACTGCCAAAGCAGCTGCCCTTGCTACAGCGCACGGTATTCCCGCACCGATTGCCTTGCAGCTTGAATACTCCCTTACCGAGCGCAGCATCGAGCGCGAACATCTGCCTGCTGCCCGTGACTGTGGACTCGGCATCTGTCCCTGGAGTCCGCTTGCTGGCGGCTTTCTTGCTGGCAAGTACCAGCGCGAGGGCGAAGGAGCTACCGGACAGGGACGGCTCAGTGGCAGCAATCCCTTCGGCAATCAGAAGTTTACTGATCGTAACTGGCGCGTCCTCAACAGCCTGCGGACGGTCGCCGCGCAAGTTGAGCGTCCACTGGCGCAGGTCGCCCTCGCCTGGGTTTCGGCGCAGTCCGGCATTACCTCGCCCATTCTAGGTATCAGCAAGCTCGAACAACTACACGATAACCTGAACTCGCTGGACATCCGCCTCACCCCGGAACAGTTGCAGATGCTAAACCAGAGCAGTGCGCTTGACCCCGCCTTCCCCTACGGCATCTTCACAAGCGAGGTGAACCGCAGCCTCTTCGGCGGTACGACCGTTCAGGGCTGGGGATAGCTGCTTCGGTTCATCAGCAACACAACAGACATTACGCAATACCGACACCACCCGTTATGCCATAAACCTCTCCTGTGATGTAGCTTGCCTCCTGTGAAGCAAGCAGTACGTATACAGGAGCGATCTCTACAGGCTGTCCGGGTCGTCCCAGTGGAACCGTGGAGCCAAATTTCTCAATCTTTTCCTGAGTCTGACCGCCACTGGGCTGTAGCGGCGTCCAGAAAGGACCGGGCGCTACAACGTTGACGCGCACACCTTTCTCAATCATTTGTTTAGAGAGTGCTTTGCTGAAAGTAACAATACCTGCTTTGGTGAGCGCATAGTCAATGAGTCCCTCTGAAGGTTCATACGCCTGAATAGAAGCTGTATTAATGATCGCTGCGCCCGGTTTTAGGTGCGGTACTGCCGACTGCGTAATCCAAAAGAGCGCGTATAGGTTGGTCTTAAGCACCTTGTCGAACTGCTCGGAGCTAATATCCCCAAGGGAAGGCTGAGTCTCTTGTGCGCCGGCATTGTTGACAAGAATATCTAAACCCCCCAGAGATTCTACTGCATCTGCCACCAGTTTTCGGCAAAAATTCTCATCCGTAATGTCACCTGCAAGAGCCACGGCTTTGCGTCCCGCTTGTTCGATCAGTTCTATCACCTCTCGTGCATCCGCCTCTTCACTGGGAAGATAGGAGATTGCTACATCCGCCCCTTCACGCGCAAAGGCGATCGCTACGGCACGCCCGATACCGGAATCTCCTCCGGTGATCAACGCCTTTCGGTTTGCAAGCTTTCCACATCCTGTATAGCTCTTTTCGCCGTGATCCGGCTGAGGGTTCATCTGTTGAGCAAGTCCCGGTGCAGGCTGCGGCTGACGGGGGAAGGGCGGTTTTGGATATTGCAGACGTGGATCTTGCATCTCCAATCGATCATTTGTCATCTGTTGTTCCCATGTTGTGGTGTATCCAATTCTAGAATCGCTTTTGGATTGCATACATCCACTTGGGGCAACATCATTGTTGTAATTAGTAACAGCTTTAAGACTCTGGTGCATCTGTTCGACTCTACCTTTCGGCAGACTCCCAACAACTAGATGTTGCGTCTACTTGGTGGGAGAAAGTAGTGAGTATGATTTGCGATCGCAAATCATGCCAAAAATTGGTGAGTATTTCTGTTTGGGCTGCAACAGTTGGTTCACAAGCAATTTCGCCAGGAAAGTCGCAGCACCAACCTTTTAAAACTGATCGCTTAACGCCTTGTGAGTTGCAAATTGCAGAATTGGTTGCTTTGGGGCGAACTAACTCAGAAATGGGGAATCAACTTTGAATTACTGAAAATTTTGTCAAGCTAGCCTGAAAGCGAATGTTTCGTAAGTTTGAAGTTTCGTCTCGTGCAGAGATGGTTGCACAACTTTTAGCTACGAGGCATCATTTACCGGGGGCAAATCCCGATTCATTTAATTTGATGCTGAACTCCCGCCAATAATTTTTCAGTTTGGTGAACTTTGGATTGTTTTCAAATCTGAATGTTTTTTAGTTTCAATTTTTGCATTCAGCCGTTGCAGGAGTAGAAGGCTGTTCCACGCTATTGTTAGCAGTTTTTGCTTCTACAAAACCTTCTCGACCTGTAATCAATCTAGAGCGACGATTACGAGTGATATAATTCCACCCCCACTGAATTGCTACTACTAATTTAGTGTCAAACTCGATTAAGAAGTAGATGTGAATTATTAGCCAAAAGAGCCAAGCAATGAAACCTTGGAGTTTAATTATGCCTAAATCTACAACAGCTAAATTTTGCCCAATCATCGCCAAAGTACCCACGTCATTGTAACGAAATTGTGGCAAAGTATTACCTTTAAGCCTTCGTTGAATGAGTTTAGCTACATACTCTCCTTGTTGTTTGGCTACAGGTGCAACACCAGGTAAGGGTTTACCATTTTGATGGGAGAAGTTGCCTAAATCTCCCACTACAAAAATGTTTTTATAACCCTTGATAGTCAAGTCCGGTTCTACAATCACACGCCCGTCGCGATCGCACTCTACACCTGTACTTTTTGCTAGGGCTTTCCCCAAAGGCGAACCTTGAACACCTGCTGCCCACAATATAGTTTTTGAGGTAATTTCTGTCAATTCATCGCCTTGCTTGAAAGTAACGATGTTATTTTCAATATTTGTCACTCTGGTGTTAGTGTAGACAGCCACACCCAACTTTTGCAAAGATTCTGCTCCTACTTTCGATAACTCTGGCGCAATGTGTGGGAGGATGCGATCGCCCCCTTGCAATAGTAAAATTCTCGCTTCTGAGGTGTTGATGCTGCGGAAATCTTCTGTGAGCGTTTGGTATGCTAATTCCGCGATCGCCCCTGCTAATTCTACACCCGTGGGACCACCCCCCACAATCACAAAAGTCAACAAAGCACGGCGTTTTTCTGGATCAGTTTGTTTTTCTGCCGCTTCAAATGCCGAAAATATCTGGCGACGCATTTCTATGGCATCTTCAACAGTTTTCAAGCCAGGAGCAAATTCTTTCCAGTTATCTTTACCAAAATAGGAATGGTTAGCACCTGTGGCGACAATTAATGTATCATAAGGTACTACTTCATCACCCAGAATAACTTGTTGCGCTTTTGGATCAATATCATTTACTTCTCCCAACAACACTTTTGTATTCTTGCTTTTGCTAAATACAGATCGCAATGGTGCGGAAATATCAGCAGGTGATAGCGCACCTGTGGCAACTTGATATAAAAGCGGCTGAAATAGGTGAAAGTTACGTTTATCAATGAGAGTAACATTTACATTTGCTGTCTTTAAAGCTTTTGCTGTATACAGTCCACCAAAGCCACCACCAACGATAACTACCTGATGCGGTGCATTCTTCTCAAGAGAGGCTACCATAATAAATATTTCCTTGTGTTAAGAAGTTGTAACTATTCTTAACAAAGTTCTAACAGAATTATCATGCAGGTTGCCGTTTATTTAGAACAATTAAAAAAATCATGAAAGTAGCCAAAGTTAGTTTTTATTCGGATTTACCGAACAAGAAACATCTCCTAGTTGGTGGTAGCCGGACGGTAATTGTTCTAGTGACTCCTCGCTTGAATGTTATGAGCGATCGCCTTCTTGATTAATAGACTTATCCGAAAATTAGGTTTTGACCCTTGCTGTACAAGGCTTTGATACTCATTTGCGGATATGTCTAATCATTAGTTTGGTTTTACGAACTTAAGAGTCATGCGATCGCTCTCCCCAATGGCGACGAAGCGTTGCCTATCCTTTTCACCTTGGCTCAGGGTTGGAGGTAGCGTCCAAACTCCGCCCGGATAGTCTTTAGTATCTTTTGGGTTGGCGTTAATCTCTGATTTGCCCACTAATTTGAAGCCGGCTTTCTCCACAGCAGCAATTACCCCATCTTCTGACATATAGCCAGTTTTAATACTCTCTTGTAAAGAAATATCTGGTTTGCCACGGTGTTCTTCCACCCCTAAGATGCCCCCGGGCTTGAGTGCTTTGTAAGCCGCAGCGTAAACCTGCTCGGCATAGCCAGCTTTGACCCAGTTGTGAATATTACGGAAGGTAACAACCATGTCCACGGAGTTGGCTGGGGCTAGGGTGATTTCGTTTGGGGGATTGATTTGGGCTACTTTAACCTTACCAAAAACTTCTGGATGATCTGCTAGTACAGTTTGGAAAGTCAAAGCGGGTTTACTCGTGCGAGGAGCAAAGTTAGTAACGATGAGTTGACCCTTTGCAGCTAGAAATGGGGCTAATATCTCGGTATACCACCCGGTCCCCGGCCACAATTCAACTACGGTCATGTTGGGGCGTAAACCGAAGAATTTCAAAGTCTGGGCTGGGTGGCGGTACTTGTCTCGGTCACGATTTACAACGGAGCGATGACTGCTGGTAAGTATAGTTTGAAGCGTGCTTGTGCTATCAAATGTCGCTTTTTCCCTTTCGTTGGCTAGAACATTTGGGGGCATTACGGATGCCAATAGGAGTAAAGCTAGAGTCAGGGCTTTCAATAAGCCAAGGCGGGGGGTGAGATTTTGTGTAAATTTCATTAACAGTTAGTTCTGAGGGATAATCAGCTAGTGGGAACGCTCTTTGTAATCCCCTTGGAACTCAATCAGCTGCCAAGTGGCTTCCCAGCTTGCCGCGATATCTTTGTGATTGGATATGAGGATTTTAGCAGGGTACAGTTACCATAGTTACACGCTCAAAGAGGGGGCTAAGGCTAAAGTCTTGTTTTGATCAGCAAGGAAAACGCGATCGCAGAGGTTAAACAGTTCTACCTCAGTCTGTGTATGTCGCATCAGCCGCAGGAAATCACCTTCAGCGTCAACACTCAGGGCAATATAGTTGAGGAACATTTTGAGGTAGCCTACGCGCGATCGCTCTGGCATAGTTGCGGCTGTGGGGGTTTGCCATAAACGATCAATATAGTTGCGTACCTCTACTAAAGGAACGGGCGTAATCGGCTCGAAGCGCAAAGCTTGCCGAATTTGATTAAAAAGCCAAGGATTCCCGATCGCCCAGCGTCCCACCATCACACCCGCCGCCCCCGTTTGAGAAAGCACTTTAACAGCAGTTGCCGCAGAGTCGATATTGCCATTGGCAAGCACTGGACAATCGACTTGTCTTACCGCTTTAGCAATCAAATCATATTTTACTGCCCCGTGGTACATATCTTTCACCGTGCGACCATGCAAACTCAGTAAATCAATGCTGTGGCGATTGATTATATCTAGAATTTTGTAAAAGTTATCTGTATTTTCAAACCCTACGCGCATCTTGACGGTCAAAGGTCGATCGTTGACAGCAGAACGCAGTTCTCCCAAAATCCGATCCACTTTTTCTGGTAATAGCAGCAATCCACCCCCAACATTTTTGCGATAGATTCTAGGTGCTGGACAGCCCATGTTCAAGTCAACTCCAGCGATATTATATTTGCAGAGTTCCTTTGCTGTTCTTACTAAGTCTGAAATGCTTTCGCCAATCATTTGAGCAAAAACGGGGCGACCCGTGTCATTTTCGGTGATTGCTGCCAGAATGCTACGATTGAGCCGTGAGGTATCATTGACGCGGAAATACTCGGTGAAGAAATAGTCAGGACTGCCGTAGTGGGCAATCACCTTCATAAACCAGAGGTTTGTCACATCCTGCATGGGCGCAAGAGCCGTGAGAGGTAGATATGGATGGAGCGATTGGGGAAGCGATACCTGGGACATAGATATGAAGAGCGATCGACAAAGCATCACTCTATCAAAAAATGGTTACTTGTTAGGAACTGCGAACATAAAAGCCCAAAACTGCAATCAAGCTAAAATGCCATCAGCCCAACATCAGAACATAACTTAATACTCTGCATTACTGTTTTCTTCCACTCCTTGGTTTATTTAGAATTACATAGTACTTTATCCATGCTCCCGTATTCCTGCTCAATCAAATTCAACAGCTTTTCTTGTAACACATGGCGATGGAAAACCTCATCCCCAATTCAAATTACAATATTCATTCCTCGATAAAATTCATCCGTTAATAGTCATTGTCAGCCACACAAATCCCTTTACACTTAATACCGTTGGTGGCGGTGCGCTGACAATGAGAACATAGAACTTTTTCGTTTTCTGTTTCTTGATTTATCTTTATACTAATATTTGCCGTAAGAAAGTCTTTTTCGGTCTGGAGTTTTACAGTCATAAAGTTTTTTTTGACCCGACAAAGGTTTCTAGTTCATCTAACTCTCCAACTTCTGGAATTTCATCTTCTTGTGGTGCATCTGGAAATTGTTGAGCAATTTGTTTAACCCAATAAATGATTGTTGTATGAGCAACTCCTGTAGAACGCTCAATTGCGCGAAATCCCATACCATTAACGTACAGCTTCAAACATTCTTGTTTAACTTGATCAGAATATCCTTTTGGTGGATTATAGACATCGATGAATTGGCGATCGCAATTTACACAAATGTAATGCAAGCTTACCTCGCCGCTTACCATTCTTTCTTGCTCCAGTATAATGGCAGTATAAATATTGCATAGTATATAGACTGAATTCATCCCTGCTCCGAAAAACTTACCTAAACTTTCTCAAACGTGTTGATAAAGAATAGTGTTTTCTTCCTGCTTCAATCAAGGGAGTCGGCTCCTACTTGTCCACAGGCGTTAGGTTCCGCTCAAGCCAAGCGTACTTTATCAAGAGGGGCATTGCAAAGGTTGATCGCCGCGTTCTCATCCCGATCTTGAGAATGCTTACAGCTTTGACAATTAAATACTCGGTCAGACAACTTCATATCTTGCACATGACCACAGTTTGAGCAGGTTTTAGAACTCGGATACCATCTATCTACGACTTCTACTTTTGTGCCAAAATGCGCTTGTTTGTAAACAAACTGACGACGAATTTCATAAAAACAATTATTACTTACAGCACTCGCCAATTTATGGTTAGCAACCATCCCCTGGACGTTCAGATCCTCAATGCGAATAACATGAGCTTTGCGGCTTATATCAGTAGTCATTTTCTGAGTGGTATCTTGTCTAATATTAGCTATATGAGCGTGTTGTTTTGCCAATTGCGCGTAGTAAATTCTCCCCTTATTTGATGGCGTAATTTTTAGTTTTTTGTTACCGAGAATTTTGTTACGATTATGCCACTGCAACCGACTCAGCTTGGTTTTCGCTATTTTAGTCGTATGAGGCATATCGTAAAAACTACCATCAGAACAAGTCGCTAAAACTTTCACGCCGAGGTCAACACCAATTTTTTCTTCTTGATGAACAATGGGAGGAACATTTGCAGCATCCAAGATAAACGAAACCAACCATTTGTCAGCAATTCTCGAAACCGTAAATGTCTGAGAACTGCACGTAAAATCAATCTCCTCCTTTAATCTGAATTGCTTTAAACCAGGAAGTGTTATTACCTTACCTGCATTTATGACAACTCGATTAGTGAATGGCAGTGGTGGCTTACCTTTTTCTGGATAAATCCCAGCAGTCTTGTAAACTGTAAATGAGTCACCTTTCTTCTTCGACTTCTTCTTAGGAAATTGACCTAAACCTTTGCGCCATCTTGAAAAAGCATTTTTCAAGTCGATAAACGCTGACTGATATACTGTTGATGGATATAATTTAATCCAGGCATATTCAGACTTCTGCATCGTCACTTGAGTAAATAGTTTTTTGATAGCATCAATGCGTTTAGAATCAGATGCTTTTACGTCCTCAAAACTCCAAGATGCAGTTAGCAGTTCCAATCCATAGTTATAAACAAAGCGTTTAAAACCAGCATTGCCACGCATTAACGAGGTTTCAACATTATTTAGTTTTAACTCTCGCTTGATGGCAAACATAGCTAAACTTGTATAAACTTATTTACTTAAAATTTGTATACATTACTTTAGACAAGGATCAACACCTTGAGCAATTAATTTTACTTTTTCCTTATATTTGCGTAATCCATACAAGCGACTAGAGAAACAATGTACGATTGACAACAAATCTTGAACCAGTTCTTCTTGGGGTGACAGTGCCTCGCTATTAGCTACCACAACTATTCCACCTCCCCAGAGGATGATTTGCTCTTTGCCTTGTCAAAACCAAAGCGGCACAGTCTATCTTTGTGGGCTACGTATACGTATTTGACTTTACCTTGAATCGCCCACTGAATAATCTGGAGAAACTTTTTACGCTTAAAGTTAAGTCCTCCTCCTATTTCTTCGATTCTGTCAGTAACAGCTACACCGTTGGCAACACAAAACCTATCCATAGATTCAACTTGGGCTTTTAAATCATCTTTTTGTCCATGCGACGAAACACGACAGTAGACAATTAAACTTGATTGGAAATTTACCCGACTTGAGGTTTCGGGCTAGTGCTAAGTGCGATTCTGTGTAAAGTCTTTGATTGCCCAGCGTCCTTTCCGGGGTTAGTTTTCCTTCTGTCTCCCAAGACCTTAAAGTAGATGAAGAAACGCCGATTAATTCTCCAAATTCTGCAACTTTCCACATGAACTTATCTAAAATACCTAATTATAGATAAGTTTAGCAAAGTTTTTTGTAATTTAGTTTAACTCTATTATGCAACGCCCTAATTTTTTTACTTTTCCTGTTTGGTTTTAATTTATTGATAAAGGATTATGGCGCAATTTAATAGTAATTGTAATTGTTCGTAACTAATGCTGCATCTCGAACCGGATTTGGTCAGGCGGGATCAGATGCCTAAAGCAAAACTGAAACCCTTTGTCTTAGAGTCAACGACGGGCTGCGCTTACGCAACTGGTAATGATCGCCAGTCCCAAAATTACGCCCCAAACCCTCATTCGTTCTTAAAAGGGAACTCTTAACGGCAACAGGTGAAGCAGGTGCTAACCAGTGGATCTCCCGACTTGTACCGCTAAAGCGGAACCCGTAGGGTAGTAACTGCACCAAGCCGAAGGGCATCAGTGTCTCAATTCCGAAGATCCTAGCCGCAAAAACACAGGAAATTGTTAAATAGAAATAAATACTACTGTAAATCTATCGGAATAATGTATGATGCTCTCAGTTCTACTCCCAGCACAGGAATGTTGCGATCAGATATTGGCAAAATTCCCAAGGAAACAGGCGAGTGTGAACACCACCCTACAGATCAAACTCTGGAGAATCTACATGGGCTACAAACATATAGAAGTTAAACCAGTTGCTGGTTTCATCGGTGCCGAAATCGGTAGCGTAGACCTTTCCCGTCCTCTTTCTGACGAGCAAGTCCAAGAAATCCGTAAAGCGTTATTGAAATGGAAAGTTGTGTTCTTTCGTGGTCAGAACATCGATCATGCTGCCCAGGTTGAGTTCACATCTCGTTTCGGTGAAGTAACTTTCGCGCATCCACTGGGAGAGCCTGAACCAGTCCCGGGATTCCCACAGATTAAACCCGTAGATCGTAAGCTCTATGAGAAGCAGTACGGTTTTCGCACTGGTGGTCCTTGGCACACAGATGTAACGGCAGCTATTAACCCACCAGCATGGTCAATTTTACGCGCGGTTAATGTCCCCAGCTTCGGTGGTGACACCCAGTGGAGTAATCTAGTTGCGGCTTATGAGGGACTGTCAGCACCCCTAAGGGCGCTAGCAGACACATTGAAAGCTGAACATCGCTTTAATGGGGGCGGGTATCAGCCCCGCAACGGCAAATTCGACGAGCGCATTGCTGTCAATCCACTAGTCTCAATCCACCCAGTAGTCAGGGTTCATCCTGAGACTGGTGAACGTGCGTTGTTCGTGAACCCTGGCTTCACCTCGCACATTATTGACGTGTCACCACAAGAGAGCAAGCTGTTACTTGAGTTGTTCTTCAACCAAATCACCAAACCTGCCTACACCACCCGTTTCCGTTGGAATAATGGTGATATCGCGTTCTGGGATAACCGTGCCACTGTGCATTTAGCTCCTCAAGATTTAGATCATTTGGATGTCGAGCGTCTGTTATATCGCACCACCATTACTGGTGATGTTCCAGTTGGAGTTGATGGTTTCCGCTCCCAAGTGGTTCAAGGTGAGGTGTTCAACGCAGAAGTACCAACTGTCTTCAAGCAGAAAGCTGAGTCTAAGGAACCACAACCAGTGCTTTCGTAAACCTGAGTTCTGTTAGCTTTCTTCTGTACGAGAGGCTGTCTCTTGAATTCCCCCTTTTTAAGGGGGAACAAGGCAGTAATGATATCTTTTGCCGAGGATGGAGATGTATATATATCGCAGCTTTTTAAGGAGAGAATGAAAGTCTAAGTCTTTCTTTTTAAGGAGTCTCTAAAAGTATCTAAATATATCACTAAAAACTTTTCAAACACCTTCTTAGAGAGAAAAGGGAGAAAAGCTAGGATAACACTGCCTAAACTTATGCCTAAAGGTATCAACATTAATATCAAGTGACCAGTTATGAGAAAAGTGCAAATTGGAAAATATTCGATATCCAGACGTGATTTACTCTACGCTTTCTATGGATTAGTTTCTTTTACGACTTTAGCCAGTTGTGGTACAAACAAGACCAGTATCAGCAATAGCAGTGCAAATAACACTAATATTAAGGGCAGTAGTAGTCCTAAAGTTGTTCGTCTTGGCTACCAAGTTTCAGGGGATCTAACTCATGAAAAAGGCGTAATTTAAAAACGTTTAGCTCCTCAAGGAATAGGTGTTACTTGGTCTCAATTTGTGTCCGGACCACGGCTCTTAGAAGCCTTAAATGTGGGTAGTATCGACATGGGTCCAACCGGTGAAACACCGCCAATTTTTGCCCAGGCTGCTGATACCAATTTGATCTATGTAGTTAACACCCCACCAGGTACTGGAGAAGGTTCTGCGATTATCGTGTTAAAGGATTCTCCTATCAAAACATTGGCAGATATTAAAGGTAAAAAAGTTGCTTATTCTAGAGGTACGGCTCAGACCTTTTTTGTAGTGAAAGCTTTGGAACAAGCCGGGCTGACAATTAGTGATATTCAATCAGTAAACTTAACTATTGCGGATGGGCGTGCAGCATTTCTCAACAAGACCGTTGATGCTTTTGTAGAAGGCGACCCGAATCTGATCAAGCTTCAACGAGAAGGCAGTATCCGCATTTTGCGAAATGCACAAGGAATTAATACACCAGGGGGTTATTACTTAGCTTCACGAGATTTTGCCACTAATAACGCTGACCTCCTAAAAGCAATTTTGTCAGAGTACTATCAGATTGGGGAGTGGGCAAATAAAAATAGGCGCGCAGCTGCCGAAATCCTTGCCCCAAAGGTCAAGACTGACGTGGATACTATGGAGTTAACGCTGGCGAGAAGAAAGTATGACATGAGACCGATCAATGAGGAAGTGATTAATGCTCAACAAAAGGTTGCGGATCTTCTATATCAACTGAAAGTCGTGCCGAAACTAGTCGATATTCGAGGAGCAACTCTAACCGCCCAACAGTATGTAGCAATTACACCAGATGCCGTTAGGAATAAGGCTTAAACGCTCCAAAGTAATCACTGTAACCCTATAAAGGGTGCGTTACACTTCTTTGGCGCACCCTACAAGAGCGATCGCACTTCGTTAATGCATCCTACAAGAGCGGCGATCGCACTTATCCAATATAAAGAACAAGATAGACGATCGCACTTTTACCCATATAGTGATCTGAGCGATCGCCTGACGGTAAACTCTACACCAAATTGCGATGGCAACGAGAACACCGCAGGCATCGCACTATATGCCTCAATCCAAACGACAAGATTGGCGATCGCTCCTGATTTATTAGCTTATGGCTAGCACTTCTGCCATAATTACGTCACTGAATATTTTTGCTAGAAAACCCAAAGCATATCTGTAATTGGCAAAATCACATGAAAAGTATGTGTTATTCTGACAATCCCTAGTAATGTCACCTTTGTTTTGAATCTAAAAACAAAATCAAGTTATCTCAGCTGTAAAATATAAGTGTAGAGCCAGTAGTAGATTAAACCTCGGCAAAAGTAATCTCTAAAAATGCCAGGTTAATTTTATGCTTCTTTGGTGTCTAAGAAAAAATCAAGTTATACCAGCTGTAAAATATGAGGGTGGAGCCAAAGGTGACTAGTATTGATAATTACAACTTCTCTTTTTCAGGAGAAGCCACAATCCCACAGGCTCCTCCTGAATTTAAATCAGGTTTTATCGGCATTGTGGGTCGTCCTAATGTCGGTAAATCTACTTTGATGAATCAATTGGTAGGAGAAAAAATTGCCATTACATCACCGATAGCACAAACAACACGTAACCGTTTGCGCGGTATATTAACTACACCAGAGGCGCAGTTAATTTTTGTAGATACGCCAGGAATTCATAAGCCCCATCATCAATTGGGTGAAGTGTTGGTGCGAAATGCTAAAATTGCCATTGAATCGGTAGATGTAGTGCTATTTGTAGTAGATGGATCTGTGGCTTGTGGAGCAGGCGATCGCTATATTGCCGATTTGCTCAGTCGCAGCAAAACACCGATAATTCTGGGCGTGAACAAAACCGACCAACAACCGCCCGATTCCCACTTTTTAGATGATAGTTACGCCCAGATGGGCAAGTCCCATGAATGGGAAATCGTAAAATTTTCTGCCAAGACTAGTGCCGGATTACCACAACTTCAAGAATTATTAATTGAACATTTAGAAATTGGGCCATTATACTATCCCCCAGACTTAGTAACTGACCAGCCAGAGCGCTTTATTATGGGTGAATTGATCCGAGAACAAATTTTATTATTGACTCGTGAAGAAGTACCCCATTCAGTAGCGATCGCCATTGACTTAGTAGAAGAAACTCCCAGCATTACCCGTATACTTGCTACCATCAACGTCGAGCGCGATTCCCAAAAAGGCATACTCATAGGCAAAGGCGGAGCGATGCTCAAAGCAATTGGTAGTGAAGCCCGCGAACAAATCCAAAAGTTAATCGCTGGTAAAGTTTATCTAGAATTGTTTGTCAAAGTCCAGCCAAAATGGCGACAGTCGCGGGTGAGTTTAGCAGAGTTAGGCTATCGCGTGGAAGAATAGAAAAGAGACGCGATTAATCGCGTCTGTACAGTTAGGAGTTTTCTCGTTCCCATACTCCGCATGGGAACGAGAGAAACGAGAGAAAAAAAGTAAATAACAAAAGGCAAAAGACTATTAACAATTCAAAATTCAAAATTAAAGACATTTTCAGATGAAGAGGAGTGCGGTCTTGGGGTCTCCCCAAGAGGAGCAACTCCGGGGGATTTAAACCCCCACTGGAACTAAGGCTACCTGTAGAGGTAGGGGTCTTAAATCCTTTAATTTACAATAACTAATAACAAATGACTCTTAATTAATAAAAATGTCTTTAGATACTCGCTATCCCTTAAATTTACCCGCCAATGCTCCGCCGTTGCGCGTGTTAATTGTCGAAGATGATCCGATGATGCAACTGGGATTAGAGCAATCGTTAATGGCTCATCCTCAGTTGGAGATTGTTGGACAAGCAGAAGATGGTTATTTGGGAGTTCAAGCCGCACTGCAACTGAAACCTGATTTGGTGGTTATGGATATTGGATTGCCGCGATTGGATGGCATTGCAGCGACACAGCAAATTAAGGCGGCTCTGCCAGCAACTCATGTGGTGATGCTGACATCTCATCAAACGGAGACGGAAATTATTGCCGCACTGTCTAGCGGTGCAGATGCCTATTGTATCAAAGGTGCAAGTGTGGAAAGATTGTTAAGTGCGATCGCAGCCGCAGCTGATGGTGCAGCCTATCTCGATCCCCAAATTGCGCGACGAGTAATTGATAATCTCAAACCGCCCTCACCCACCAGCAATAACGTCAACTTATCTGGGCGCGAGTTAGAAGTGTTGAAACTCATGGTAGACGGCTTGAGTAACCCAGAGATTGCTGAAAAACTTTATCTGAGTCCCAACACCATCAAAACTCACGTCCGGGGGATTATGAATAAATTAGCAGTAGACGATCGCGTGCAAGCAGCAGTTGTAGCACTGCGTTCTGGATTGGTTTAATCCCATTTACAAGTAGAGGTGTGCATATATATGTACGCCTCTATGGTCAATTTATTTGTTGCCAAGATTGTTGAAAAATAGTCTCCCTCAATCTATTTTAGTTAAAAGAGTTTGAGAATTGATTCGGGTCTAAATTAACAGGAAATAAGAAAATTTCCTTGCCTTCTAAGTTTGCCTTTTGGTGAAGCAAAATTGCCTTTTCTAAAGAACAATATTTAATTGGAACCCATCCATCGCTATAAAAGTAGACAGTCACTCGGCTCATTGCATACTCTTTCAACGGCAGTGGAACGTACCAGGACGAGTCCACAATTTGAACTTTACCTGTCCAATCCATGCTTTGAACCTCAGCTACTAAATATATTTGCTTTGACTCATCACTCTCACTACTTTGACTCATCCAGATGAATAAAAGTAACTATCATAAGTCATAAACTAATATGCCTTTAAGTTAGATATTTAGGTAGGAGTTCAAGAGTCAACGAAGAGGACAAGGTGAAAACCCCATAGCGAAAGTTTGACAGGTTGTCTTTTGACGCAAGTATTCTTTTAAAATTATCGTTCCTAAATACTGGTGGAAAAATAGCATCAAAAATTTTTGGATTTTCCTTTAATTGCCTTTCCCCAGTCAGCCTGGACTACTTCGCTTACTTTTTAGAAACTCTATGTTCAACTTTACTCTTGAGAAGAATTTGGGATGGCTATTATTAATTTCGGTTCTGATTGCTACACCAGTTAATGCCCACACCGAAAAGGTATCTGGGGACGTAGGCGGGATGTTGCATATTGAACCCCATGACAATCCTCAAGCTGGCAAAACCGCTCATGTTTGGATTGTCCTCACTCACAGAGGCGGGCGACTAATCCCCCTGACACAATGTAACTGTCAGTTGGCTGTCTACCCCGAACCTCACAGTGAAACCGATACCCCATTGCTGAAGCCCAGTTTACATAATGTCTCAACCAAGCAATATAAAAGCATTCCCGGAGCCGAGATCATATTTCCCAAAGTAGGAGCTTATGAATTGGAGTTAAGCGGTACTCCCAAATCTGGAGCTAGTTTCAAGCCCTTTGAGTTGTCTTACAACGTCACTGTCGGCTCATAGAAGCTGAAGTGGTAAAATGTCATGCTGTAGCAAGATCCCGCAGGGGTTCAGAAATCGTGGTGCGATCGCGTCCATTGCGGTGGCGATCGCATAACCTAGTTTTATCTCGTTTCTCTTCTTGAAATTCTGATCGTTGTTCACGAATATCAAAGACTCGTTAACGGAGCTAAAAAACGAGGTTTTAAAGGAGTTTTCATGTCTTTGAACCACATCTGTCGTAAGGGCACAGCATTGCTGATACGTGTCAACTTAACGTGAAAACCAGTCTATAACTAGCTTTTAGATTGTTTCGTTAAGAGTCTCCGACTGGGAACGCCGTTCTAGAGGCGGAGCCTCTAGAAAAGCGGCAGAGCCGCCAAGAGCAGCATTTCCAGCTTCTTGCTGGAAACGAGGTTTTAAAGGGGTTTGCGCTTAAGTTAACACCAATGAGCATTGCTGTGCCCCTACCGCATGGTCTATTTAAGACGAAAATAGTTGTAAAATCCTGCCAAACGATCTGAAGGTTTCAAACTCAGGGATGATGAATAATTAGCAATTAAATTGACAAAATCACACTATAAAAAGTGATATTAAGCGATAGACAGCGATCGCAAAGGACTAACGGGCATGATTAAATCTTGGATGGTGATTGGGGGTGTGGCTTTCTTAGTTGCCTTAGTAGCTAACGTAATTACACCTAGCGATCGCCAATGGTTCAACCGCTTACAACGACCGAGATGGCTAACTTTTGAGGGTGCGATTCCAATTATCTGGACTGTAATATTTATTTGCGGTGCTTGGTCAGCTTATATTGTCTGGGAAAAAGAGCCAGGAAGCACCCCAACCTGGTTAATCATGGGTTTATACCTGCTATTAGAAATTATTACCATTGCCTATACGCCTGTAATGTTTAAGCTTCGCAGTCTGAAAGTGGGTACAATTCTTGGTGGCACAGGTTTTTTCATTTGTGCTTTATTGATACTTGCAATCTTAACTATTTCTGGTTGGGCAGCATTGTTACTAGTTCCTTATTTGCTTTGGAGTCCCATTGGTACTTATACCACTTGGCAGATGATCACTCTCAATCCTCAAGATGCCTAAGATTCGTACCAGGGAATGATTCAACTTATGCCCTAAATTGTCAGACTTGCAGTGTATGACTTGACAAAATACACAAAGCTTGAGTGCATTATGATTCCATCTTGGATAATAATTGGGGCTGTAACTTTCTTCATCGCCCTTGGTACTTTCTTGATTACGCCGCGTGATGTTAAATGGTTTGCACAGTTAAGTCGCCCTCGCTGGCTAGTTTTTGAGCCGCTAATTCCGCTCATCTGGACTGTGATTTTTATTAGCGGTGCAGCTTCAGCTTATATTGTCTGGCAAAAAAATCCAGGAAGCTTAATTACTTGGCTACTAATGGCTTTGTACATCTTGGTGGAAATTATCACCGTCGCCTACATACCGCTAATGCTGAGGTTTCGCAGTCTGAAAACGGGAGAAATTCTTGGACTAATCGGTTTGATTTTAGCCGTTGTCCTGGCAATCTGCGTTCTACCAATTTCTCTAATGGCGGCGCTGTTACTCCTTCCCTATCTAGTTTGGACTCCCATTGGTACTTACACTACCGACGAGTTAAAGGAGTTAAACCCTCAAGATGCCTAACGTATCTATATCTATACAAGACGCCCATAACGTGCGGTGACAACATTGGCTGGATTGGATTGATTATTCAGCCAAGCCCACATTTGATCGCCAACCGAAAAATGCCACCACTCTCTGGGATTGCGTTGAAAGCCGACTTTTAACATGACATCCCGCAATAACTGACGGTGAGCATGATACTTTTGTGCTTGTTGACGATCGCTATTGGCATAATAATCGGGATGCGATCGCTCTGACATTTCATCAATCGGCGAACCCATATTTACTATTTGTCCGGCATCATCTACCAGCGTCACATCCACCGCCGCACCTGTACTGTGAGGAGGCGGAGTTTTTTTATCTAAACTTGGTACAGCCCAAATTTCATAAACCGCCTCCCAAATCTCTTGGCGTTGCTTTGGTGATAACTCCACCTCAGTCAGTCCCCTATCCTGCACTGCTTGGGCGAAGCTGTAATCTACCATAAACTGCTGGACTGCGATCGGGCGATAGGCATCAAAGATTTGGATACGCCAGTTAGGATGCAAAAGATCAAGGTAATTTTGAGCTTGGAGCAAATTTTCAATCACGCTTTGACGGAGATAATAAGGGGAGTGTTCGCCATAAATAGCACCTAATTTTTCATAAGGGTGGGGAGATTCCACCGCAAACAGTTCTAAAGGAATCTCTATTAGCGGTTCACCACACTCGAAAATTGGGATTTGATGATAAGCCCTCATCTAGTCAGCCACACAAAAATTACAGATTTTAACCAAAGCATAGCATTCAGGGAGTCCCACCCACATAGAGTCATAGCTGCATATACGGCAGTGCTGCGGCAATGCCGTACAGAACCCCCTTAATATTCACATCGATCTATCTGGTTCCACTCGTCGATTTTGAGGCGCTCAAGTGGCGACTGCGGCATCAGTCCGGCGTTGTATAGACCTCTTACATAAATCAATAAATTTGAACCCCAAAGAGCCAAAGCTACGCTTTGTCTCCCCTCCCCGCTCTTCGAGAGGTGTTAAGGGTGCGTGTTAGGGACTTTTGCAAGAGGTCTTATGATTATCACATCGATACACCCATATGTCTGCACGGCTGCATTGACCAGTCTCTTCACCTGGTCACACTAGGTGACGTCTGTAGGTATGGCGAGTGCCTTGCCGCCGCTGCCGATCAACTAGTCTGCTAACGACTGGAGGCGGTCGGTGCGCCGCGCACCCAGCACAACGCTCGCGCCCTGTGCAAAGAGAAGCCGAGCGGTTGCTTGGCCCAGTCCGCTGCTCGCACTCGTGATGACGACAACTTTTCCTTCGATGTTATTGCTCATAAAATCTCCTTCACTTGGTCTTCTCTGAGTTGCCTTGCTTAGTGAACTACGGAATGCAACCAGAGAGAATATTTTTTGCCCCTTAGCGGCCGGTCATTTGCTCGAGGTTTTCGGGATACCGAGCCCCTTGCACCGTGATCTTGGAGGCCGCATCATCGATGTCATGCAGATCGTCGGGCGTGAGTTCGACTGAGACTGCCCCGATGTTTTCGTCCAAGCGATGCAGCTTTGTGGTGCCTGGGATCGGAACAATCCACGGTTTCTGAGCCAGCAGCCAAGCGAGCGCGATCTGAGCAGGGGTCGCCTGCTTCCGTTCTGCGATGCTGCCAAGCAGATCAATCAAGGCTTGATTCGCCTTGAGAGCCTCCGGCGTGAAGCGAGGCAAGGTGCTGCGGAAGTCGGAACTCTCAAAGGTCGTGCTTTCGTCCATCTTACCAGTGAGAAAGCCCTTACCCAGTGGGCTGTACGGGACAAAGCCGATTCCGAGTTCCTCAAGGGTCGGTATCACTTCCTTCTCAGGAGTCCTCGTCCACAGCGAGTATTCGCTCTGGAGAGCAGTGACGGGCTGAACTGCGTGCGCGCGACGGATCGTTTGCACTCCTGCTTCAGAGAGTCCAAAGTGCTTAACCTTACCTTCACGAATCAGTTCCTTCACCGCTCCTGCCACGTCTTCGATCGGCACGTTCGGGTCAACCCGATGCTGATAGAGCAGGTCGATCGTTTCGACCTTGAGTCGCTTGAGCGATCCCTCCACGGTCTGCTTGATATGCTCCGGACGGCTATTCAGTCCGGGCGAACCCTTCATCCCGCGGGGATCTAAATTCGGACTCAGGTCGAACCCGAATTTGGTGGCGATCGCCACTTGCCCACGGAAAGGAGTGAGGGCTTCACCCACAAGTTCTTCGTTTGTGAACGGGCCGTAAACCTCGGCGGTGTCAAAGAAGGTAACGCCACGATCGACGGCGGCCCCCAGAAGAGCGGTCATCTCCTGTGTATCTTTGGGTGGACCATAAGAAAAGCTCATTCCCATGCAGCCAAGTCCGATCGCCGACACTTCTAAATTGCTGTTTCCAAGTTTGCGTTTTTGCATTTTGCTTTCTCCTTCGAGGTTCCACCTCATTTATTCAGATTTAATTTTGAATTGTTAATTACTGTCCCTCATGCGTCAATTCGTTCAAGCATTTCAAGGCGTTCAGTGTTCGGGGATATCCAACCCAGTTTCCAAGTTTGCGCTTTTGCATTTTTTGAACTCCTGTCTTTGAATTAAAGGTTGCAACTGTCTTACTTCACGCTCAGAACCGATATTGCTCGTCACTGACCTTTTCCATCCAGTCCACGGGCTTGCCGTCGAGCCATTCCTGAATGGCGATGTGTGTCATGGCTGTGGTTGCTGTGGCACCGTGCCAATGCTTCTCACTCGGCGAGATCCAGATCACGTCCCCCAGCCGAATTTCCTCGATCGGCCCGCCCCAGCGTTGTACAAGGCCGTAGCCAGCCGTCACGATCAGGGTCTGTCCCAATGGATGGGTGTGCCATGCTGTCCGAGCGCCGGGATCGAACGTGACACTGGCACCAGACGTGCGTGCCGGATCGTGTGCCTCGAACAGGGGATCAATGCGGACAGTGCCGGTAAAATACTCAGTCGGTCCTTTGGCAGAAGGCTGTGAGCCACTTCTTTTGATGTCCATTTTCTTAATTCCTTCACTTGATGCCATTTTGGTTGCTAGCCGAATCGTAGAGATTGAGCACTGATCACCTGCTCTATCAGTAGGGATGGGAATTTTTTAAGAAGCAAGGTTAGCCTTGATCGTTTTGGTTGTCAGTAGGCGAATCTCTTGCCCAATCAAAACTGAGTTTTTTCTTAAATAAAAATCCAGAATGCCTACAAGAAGCCGGAATCATTTTTCATTGCTTTAGGTTCATTCTAAGAATCCTCAAGGGCAAGCAATATAACGATCGTCTAAGATTGTTGTACAATTCTGCAAACTTAGAAATGAACCCTATCAAAATAATTGAAAAGTCCGATATGGATTTAATGAAGCACCCGCAGGCAAAACGTGAGGCACACAGAGCGCAAGCTAACAGAGACGAACTGAGTGATGGCTCTTTGGTGCACCACCGATACGCGATGTGGGGCGGCTGCGAGAAGCTGCTAGAGAGACTGCTAGTTAAATAAAAATCATCACATGCAGCAATGCAACACCAATATCCAACATCCAAAATCCGAAGCCGACTATGGTATTAGGGAGTTTTTTTTTGCGGGTTTGGCTGTTTTTATATCCAGTAATTGAGCTAATTCGGTTGTATTAAATGACTTGACGAGACTTAAACCAAGTGACTTACTAGAAATGCTTTGGGTATAGGCGGCGTTAAGATAAGGAGTGTATTGTGATCTTCTTGCAACATAGGTTTGGAAGAAAGATAAACTCAAAACATTCATGTAACGACGCGCTTGGGAAGCATCACCAATCATATCGGCAGGTAATGCTATTTGTTGATTTGCAGGGTTGCCATTGCCAATAGTGGAGAAGTGGGTGCCACCTACAAGCATGACGAGATATTTTTGTGAATTCCCAAACCAGGAGAAAGGTAAAATTTGCTCGGCTAAAGCTGGTGCAACTGTATCATCACTACTGCTGACAATCATCACTGGAGTTTTGATTTGACTTAAGCCAGCTTTACCGAAAATAGAGCTAGTAATGGGATTAACTGCGATCGCGGCTTTCACTCTCTCATCCCGCAGGTTATAATCCTTGTCAGACTTGCTGATGCTCAGTTCCAAAGCGCGACACTGGAGCAGTAAAGACATATTCCAGGTATTTTCCAGTGCTGCTGGTTGACAGTCTTGTTTTAGCTGCTGAAAGTTGATTTTAGCACCTGCCAAGGCCAAGGCTGTGTAGCCTCCCAAAGATTGACCAAATACTCCGACTTGTTGCAGATTTAATCGACCTTTAAACCGTGAATCAGATTGATTATCTTTTTCCAATTGATTCAGTATATATGTCACATCCAAAGGACGATCTTTAAATTCACTTGGTTCTGCTACTTCAATGGCGTGTCCATTCAACAGAGAATGTAATTGTTTAGCATCACTACCAGGATGATTGGGAACGACGACGGCAAATCCGTAGGAAGCTAGGTGAGTAGCTAAATATTGAAAGTTGCTGCTGTCTAAACCCAAGCCGTGAGAAATCACAATTACGGGTGCAGTCTTCTGGATATTCGGAATGTAAATATCAGTTAATAAAAGCCGATTGCGCGTTGAGTCAAAAAACTTCCGGGTGTATTTTTGTGACTTCAACTTTCCCGGAACCTGCAAATCGGGCAATTGTGAGAAATTTGGTTGTGAAATGGTAGCAGCTTCTATTTTAGACTTTTGGGAAACTGCTGCGATCGCCCGATGGGTTTGATTAATAAGTTTCTCCAATTCCGTAGCTATTTCCAAAGTCTCTGCTACATCAAGGCGAATACTGCTGTTGGGATATTTACGCAACACATTCAAAAGTGTCAAGCCTCCCGATTCCGCAGAGGCTAAAATTAGCGCCGAACGCAAGGCATCAAATTCTGGTTCTAGCTGAGGAGATTTGGTTCTAATCACTTGCGCCAACCGATGCAGCAAAAATTTACCTTGCGGTGTGTAAAGAAGTTGCGAAACTACTGCTGGACTAACTTTCACACGATTAACTAAAATCCGTCGCAATCCCTGAAGCTTTTCAAGAGGCAGATATTGCTGATACGCTGCCAAATCGTTGTCAATTACACCTGTTTTGGCGTAGTTTTCTAAAGCAGTGACTGAAATGGAAAGCTCTAAAGCTGAATAAGATGCATAAATCCGCTCTGCTGCCAAAACAGAATTACTAATACCAAATGTTGGCAGCACTATTGAAAAAATCAGCAATAGAGAATTTTTTCTGAGGGTGCTAACCCAATTACCAAACAAACTATTCATCGCTCAACTGTTTCGGTAGTCTGGTTTTATCAGGTGTTGGCTTTGGTAGTTATTCGGGCACCCTGCTTGGTTTACTTAAAGTTATTAGCCTCAATTCAATCTGGTTCAGTTAGAGGATGTTTGAAAAGTATTTTTGGTAACATCAAAGCATTAAGAACCTAACCCCCTAGCCCCCCTTCCCTACGAGAGAATGGGGGTTTCAAAGCCTCTCTCCCTGTGGGGGAGAGGTTTGGAGAGGGGTTTCTAGTATACTTTACGACTTTTCAAACATCCTCTAAAGCCAAAACCAGCGTAGGTTGGGTTAAGGAACAAAACCCAACATTTTATGTGGTTTGTTGGGTAACACGAATGTTCAACCCAACCTACAATTATCTTATTCAAAGACTTTTTTAGTTGGCTATAAGGTGAACAATTAAATACTACAGAGTCACATAGGTGGGTACAGTATCCATCTTGCCATCGACTCACTAAATAATTACGAATTACGAATTACGAATGATTTTGACTCCAGTAGTTTGCCTTCACCATTAAATCATAGCAAATAAAAAATACCCTACCTCAGTATTTATGTTGTAGCTTTGAATATGACACTAATTTACTAGATGAAAAACCCAGTAATAATCCTGAAAATCATTTTTATTAATCAGCTTTCCCCAAGGCGATCGCTACTGAACCTGTGACTACTAAACTCGCTCCTAATACTGCTAAAAAAGTCAAGTGTTCTGGTGATATCCAATCAGGTGCAATAACTGATAAAACTGCGACTGATATTAATGTCAAAATTGGAGCTAAAGCTAATACTGCACTGACTCGTGATGCTTCCCAATGTTCTAATGATTCGGCAAAAGCACCGTAAGCAATTAAAGTATTTAAAGCACAAAAAACTAACATTCCTAAATGAAAAGTATCAAGTATAAAAAGTGATTTGACTCTGGCTAAAGGAGTGAATAATAAAGCACAGCCCCCGTAAATAATCAGCAGAATACTAGGGGAAGATAAAGATTGTAATAACTGCTTTTGTGCCAAAGCATAAATAGCCCATGTTGCTGCTCCTAGCACAATCAAAACACTACCTAGTATATATGTGCCATGCGCTGTAATTAAATTTGTTAGTTGTTCCCGAAAAAATAAAAGATAACCGCAAGTCATTACACTTACACCAATCCATTGATGCAGCCGGTAACGTTCTTTAAAAACTACTAACCCTCCTAAACCTAATAAAAGGGTAGATAATTGAACGATAACTTCAGCGTTAGCAGGTGATGTTAGTGCTAAACCTTGCATAAAGAAAAAGTAATTAATCCCTAAGAAAAGTGTAGCGATCGCTAATAACTTCCAAGCAGCAGAATATAATTGTTCTAACTTTGGTAATTTACCGCGTATTCCTAAATACGCAGCAAGCAGTAAAAAAGATACTAAAAACCGAAACCAAATGACTGTATAGACATCAAGTACTTGCAGAGTTACCGTCAGAGCAATAGGTAAAATTCCCCACAATAAAACCGTCAACAGCGATAACGCTAGCCCTAAGCGCCACCGACCAGAACTTTGATGTAGTGACATTCTAATATCCTACTCAAAGTAGGGCTGATCATAAGTTAAAACATATCTAATTTGCATATCTAAATTTTGTTAACCTATTGTGGAGTAAGCATATTAGCAGCCTAGCTAATGCAAGTTAAATATAGAATAGCTTACCTACCCTACTGAATTTACTTGTAGTCCGATGGCGTTTTTTGTTCACATAAAATTTGTAAATTGCGTAATTACTTTACATGAATAATAAATTTAAACCTTGCTCACAGAGGTATAATTTTTCACGTTGTTATTTTATGAAAAAACTATGGGAATTATACCCATAATAAGCCTACTAATCTTTACTACTGGCTTATCAACTTACTTGCTACTGACCTCAAAAGGTCGATTTTTGCTCAAATCTTTGGTGACAAAAATAAAGCGCCAAGGCTGGAAATTCAAAGATGGCCAGCCTAACTACCTGAGATCAAGATTTTCAAAGACTATAACAATTGCTGCCATTATTCTGGTAGCAGTAATAGCTGGAAATAGTGTATCAGCGCAGGTTACGGGGTCGCCTCCAGTTTCGCTCAAGAGCGTATCGGTTCCAGAGCCTGACAATCTTGGAGACTTCGTAAAAGACAAAGTAGCTGCAATCAAGTTAGGAAAAACTCTTTTTTGGGATATACAGGTTGGGAGCGACGGGCTGACCTCCTGTGCTAGTTGTCACTTCCATGCTGGAGCCGATAATAGATCCAAAAATCAGATCAATCCTGGGCTTTTTCGGGTCAACGCCGATGGTACACCGAATCCAGATACAGCTTTTAATGTAGGTGGCGCACCAAACTACCAGCTCAAGCCGGAAGATTTTCCCTTCCACAAGCTGGCCAGTGATTCTAAAACTGTTGTGTCTGACCGTAACGATGTTAGCTCATCTCAAGGAGCTTTCAATGCGAAGTTTATTGGTGTCACACCTGGTAGTCCGCAAGACCAAGTAAAAACCGAGCCAGATCCGGTGTTTAATGTGGGAGGTACGAATGTGCGCCGCGTCCAGGGGCGCAACACGCCAACCGTGATTAATGCAGCATTCAACTTTCGCAACTTCTGGGACGGAAAGGCGCAAAACATCTTTAATGGGGTGAATCCATTTGGTTTAAGAGATCCTAACGCCTCTGTGGTAAAAGCAAATAACCCAAATCAGCTCGAGTTTGTCAAAATCAGTCTGAATAATTCGTCTTTGGCTTCTCAGGCGCTCGGACCGCCACTCAGTTCCACCGAGTTGTCGGCTGATGGTCGCACCTTTCAAGAAATCGGTGGTAAGTTCGGGCAAACTAACAAAAGAAAATCTCTGACTGGACTGCCGGAAGATGATCTTATGCTCGGGCCACTACTCAGTTCCATTCAAGAAATTGATGATAATCTCTCGCAAATTGACGACATAAGTTCTATCAGTGGACTGCTGCAAAATGTTCTGTCAATTACGGGTACAAAGCTCCCCCGAGTATTGGCGCAAAAGTTATCTACCCTCAGACCACTAGGCAAACAGGTTGTGCATCCACAAGACAGCGTTTTAGGTGCAAATAGTAGATCGCCTAAAACCGGGCTGAAAGATAAAACCTACGAACAGCTGGTTCAAGATGCCTTTAAGCCGGAGTGGTGGAAGTCTAATCGACTCATCCAAGTTGATGCTCAAGGTAGACGGAGTTTTGTCAACAAGGTTGATAACTCTTCCCAAACCAATGAGTACACGCTGTTGGAATATAACTTCTCGCTATTTTTTGGGCTTGCAGTTCAGTTGTACGAGGCTACACTCATTGCCAACGATACGCCCTACGATCGCTTCTTGGAAGGAAACACCAGCGCCCTCACCGTGCAGCAGCAACAAGGGAAGAAACTATTCGAGGGCAAGGGGTGTATTGGTTGCCATAGTGGATTGGAATTAACATCTGCCTCAGTGAGCAGCGTGGCTCAAAACGGACGAATCAAACGTTCACCGTTTGGTACAAAATCCCCTGAAGACACTGGCTTTTTCAATATTGGTGTCAGACCTGCCACAGACGATCGCGGTTTGGGTGGTAATGACTCTTTAGGTAATCCACTCTCGGAGGCACGGTTGGCTCAACAGGGGAAATTTAGGAATCTCCTGGGCGTAGACCCTCCTACCCTAACTCCACCGTTGAATGTAAGTGAGAGTGTAGTTGCAGACGGAGTTTTCAAAGCACCTGGGCTTCGGAATGTGGAACTAACTGCCCCCTACTTTCACAACGGAGGTCAGGGGACTTTAGAGCAAGTGGTTGATTTTTACAGTCGGGGTGGTGACTTTGGAGGTCTTCCAATATTGAATCTGTCACCAGAGGAAAAACAGCAATTGGTTGCCTTTTTAAAAGGACTTACCGATGAGCGAGTTGTCCATGAGAAAGCACCTTTTGACCACCCGCAACTATTTGTTCCCAATGGACATCCGGGTAACTCTACCTCTGTTACCAATGACGGCACTGGTAATGCTACAGATAGCCTACTGGAAATTCCTGCTGTTGGTAGGTATGGTGGTAGTGGCACTCGAAATTTCCTGAACTAACTAGCAACTTTGGCTACTTATCTTAATTATTAAGCCATTAATGTATTGATGGCTTAATAATAAAAACTGAATTTTGTCAACAAACGTGCTTAACCTCTGTAGAAATGCAGGGGTTATACTTTTTTCCAACTTTAAACATTAGATGAATGTGCCAAAAAGTATCGCGGGTTTTGCCAAAGCTATAAACCAAAAGTGAAACCAGCTAGCAAGTCTCATTGGGGTAGTAAGCTGCTGGCTGGACATCTGGTTTACAACGGCAAGCGCAAATTCTCACTTGGTGAACTAGCATTGCTGATTCCGCAGTGCCAAGTATCGGAACGCCCCCTGCTCCCCTGCCATAAAAGCGATGGGATATTTTTTTACTTGAAAGTCCCTAATTAAATGCTCCTTCTTTAGCAAAGAATAAACAAAAGTCAATTCATCCTCATGACAAGTCAAAGATATAACCTTTGAAAGGTGCAACACCAGCCCAAGAATTTGTATAAATAATGGGGTATTAAAAACACAGCAAAGTTATGAATAGCACACAAGCTCCTCTAAGAGATGAAATTCGAGAACTTGCTGAGGAAGCTTTTCACCAAAAGCTGATCTCTGGGCATGGTGATGGCCCAGACATAAATGAGTATCAAATTGTCTACCAAGGCAAACCCAGGCATCTGCCACTAGAACAAGCACGTTTTTTCTTAACTAACTTGCTTTACAGAAGTCGCATTCATTAGGACTTGCCATTAGATATCTAATGGTAGTTACCTAGAGTTAATACCAATCATTCACGATCGCACGATAAATTCCTGATCGGCAATTAGCAAGATAGTCAACAATGCCTCTAGAAAATCTCTCTAGAGGCAGTTGTCTTTATGGATTTTATTAAGTAAATTTTCTCGGAAAAATCTCTTGGTTTGATTGCGATGTCTAACGACAAGCCGCTTTGCGTCTATGCAAGCTTTAATACTACTTTCTATCAAATAATCTACCAAAAGGGTGTTTGGATAGTTTGAATTGTCATGGTTTAGTGAAATTTATTAACTTAAATTTAGGAGACATCATTGTGGAAAGTAATACCAAAGGGCAGTTGATAATTATTGGAGGAGCTGAAGACAAGGAAGGAGATTGCCAAATTTTGCGGGACTTTGTGCGACGCGCTGGAGGTACGAAGGCGTACATTGTAATTATTACGGCGGCGACAGAATTACCAAGAGAAGTGGGAGAAAATTATATTAGAGTATTTGAGCGGCTGGGAGCCGAGAATGTTCGCATTATTGATACAGAAACCCGCGAAGATGCATCTTCATCTACCGCATTAGAAGCAATTAATAAAGCGACTGGGGTATTTTTTACTGGGGGAAACCAGGCTCGGATTACCAGCATCCTCAAGGACACCGAGATAGATACAGCGATTCACAAACGGTTTTCTGAAGGTATAGTTATCGCAGGCACAAGTGCCGGAGCTGCCGTGATGCCAGATGTCATGATTGTGGAAGGCGACTCAGAAACACATCCTCGGATTGAAAGTGTGGAAATGGGTCCTGGTCTTGGTTTCCTACCAGGAGTGGTAATTGACCAGCATTTTTCCCAGCGCGGACGCTTGGGACGCTTAATTTCAGCTTTGATACTACAGCCTGCTGTTTTGGGATTCGGTATTGACGAAAATACCGCTATGGTAGTGACAAATAACCAAGTTGAAGTGATTGGCCAAGGTGCGGTTACGATTGTTGATGAATCAGATGCTACATATAACAATATGGGCGAAATTTTGAAGGATGAGGCTTTGGCGATTTGCGGAGCAAAGCTTCATATTTTGCCACATGGCTTCAAATTTAACTTGAAAACCCGCCAGCCTATCCTAAATAATCGCTCTGAGGCAAATGTTTCTGTACCTGTTAGTAGTTTAATCAGCACTTAAGCTTTAGCAGGTGCTGTTTAAACTGAATAAATAATTAATACTTGTACATTAGTGACATTTGTCTCTTGAATATCCTCCCAAGTACTCTCAGAAATAGGGGACATAATCTCGCTTTTTCAGGAGGAAAGGGGGGATTAATTATTAATATTACTTTCAGCAAACTCCTATAACTACAGCAATTTAGTATTAACCGTTACGAAAATTTCTGGGAACAGGGGTTCAGGTAATTTTTCCAGTTATTGTGTAATCTCTTCTTTAAGCAGAATTGTCTTATTTTGTGTTTCAGTAATATCTAAAATAATATTTATCCGAACAGAATTCAGGAGTCAGGAGTCAGAATTCAGCAATGTTTTCTGACCGAAAGAGCGGATGAATAAATGGGTTTAAGACCCCCACCAAATTTTAAATTTGGTGGTCAATAAGACAGTCGCGGGTCTGAATCCCCGACTGATTGATTCTGACTCCTGAATTCAGAATAGCTGAATTCTTCTTCAATAAGATATTGCAACAGCGATCGCAGATGCTGACAAGAGTTATTATATTTGCGATCGCCACTCATAACTTGTTCTCAGGGTGCTAATCTATCAACTCCTGGCCAATAGAGTATTATTGACTCAAAGATTATGTTAAATTTGTACCCTGAGAATGAGCCTCTTCAACCTATAGCAGGAGTGTCATATTCCATTAAGCGGCTACTATGAATAACTAGGAAATCAAATCGTAGTATATCTGCCTTTCAAATTATGGACTGGAAGTACAGGTGGAAAAATGGCTATCGACCAAGCCGAGATGAAGCGGCAAAAAATCCTCATTTGTTAGATGAGAGTCAGTTCGAGAACGAGCAAGACCGAAAGCTAGCTGAAGAATCTGCAAGGAAGCATTTGGGCGTACCGACATTAACTTTAGACAAAGAGCAGTCTATATTACCTCATGCTGCGCCTAATAAATAGGTTTAATACTAAGGGACGCGGATTTAATAAAATACAAAACCTCACCCCCAACCCCTCTCCTTACTAAGGCTACGGTGTACACAAGTCTTTGAGAGTTGCCCCACAAGCTGTTGGTTCACAACACAAGTCTTTTGGTTCACAACACAAGTCTTTTGGTTCACAACACAAGTCTTTTGGTTCACAACACAAGTCTTTTGGTTCACAACACAAGTCTTTTGGTTCACAA
>NZ_JBALCT010000051.1:0-239313 GCF_036917675.1 Nostoc sp.
GCAAACTGAGAACATCGGGAGCCGTGTACACAGAAATGCGTATGCACGGATCTAACTGAGAGGTGCGGGGAATAATATCCCCCATCGACTCAACCCACCCTTTATCGGGCTTCTAGAGAGCTTACATCATACTGCTAAGATCAGTATGATGTGGGAGTATGTCACTTGATGGACTGCAACAATTGGAGGCTGTGATGGTGGAAGGGTTACAACGAAAACGGGTAGTAGTTGTAGGTGCTGGTTGGGCTGGTTTAGGAGCAACCTACCATTTGGCAAAGCAAGGTTATGATGTGACACTTCTAGAAGCAGGACCCTATCCCGGTGGATTGGTGGCAGGTTGGCAAACAGCCGCCGGAAAATCTGTTGAAGCTGGCATTCATGGCTTCTGGTATCCTTACAAAAATATTTTTTCCCTAATCAATGAATTAGAAATTAATCCTTTTACTACTTGGACTCGTTCTTCGCAATATTCGCCAGCAGGTTTGGAAGTTGAATCACCGATTTTTCAAGACTTACCGCGACTCCCCTCCCCACTAGGAACTTTTCTCTACACTCAGTTTAAACGGCTGCCACTAATTGACCGCCTCAGCGCCCTGCCTTTACTTTATGCTGTCGTTGATTTTGACAATTCTGATGCAGCTTGGCGGCGCTATGACTTTGTAACTGCTCGTGAATTGTTCAAAGACTTTAATGTTTCTGCACGGCTTTACCGCGAGGCTTTTGAACCAATGTTATTGGTGGGCTTATTTGCCCCTGGTGAACAATGTTCAGCCGCAGCAACTTTAGGGATGCTTTACTTTTTTATTCTGGCTCATCAACCGGATTTTGATGTAGTTTGGTGTCGGGGAACTGTTGGAGAAAAGATATTTCGTCCTTGGGTGGAACGCATCGAAAAAGCTGGTGTGCGAGTGCTACCCAAGCGACGGGTTACAGACTTAATTGTTGATAATAATCATCGAGCCAAGGGTGTAGTTTGCGGTGATGAAGTAATTGAAGCAGATGCCGTGATTTTTGCAGTTGGGATCACGGGGATGAAGAAAATTGTCTCAACTAGCCCTAGTTTACAAAGCCGTGAAGAATTCCGTAATTTGAGCAATTTAGGAGCAATTGATGTTTTAGCAACGCGGCTATGGTTCGATCGCAAAATTAATATTCCCCGTCCTTCCAATGCTTGCTTTGGGTTCGACACAACTACAGGTTGGACGTTTTTTGATTTGAATGCTTTACATGATGAATATCGGGATGAGCCGGGAACGGTGATTGAAGCTGATTTTTATCACGCGAATCAGTTTCTCAGTTTGAGTGATGAGGAGATTTTAACAATAGTTCAGGGTTATTTAGCAACTTGTGTACCAGCGTTTCGAGAGGCAAAGGTAATTGATAGCAGTGTAATTCGTTTATCTCAGGCAGTGACTCACTTTGCACCTGGTAGCTATCGTTATATGTTACCCGCTAAGACAAGTTTTGAGAATGTGTTTATGAGTGGGGATTGGATTGTGAACCGTCATGGTTCTTGGTCACAGGAAAAGGCTTATGTTACTGGTTTGGAGGCGGCGAATTTGGTGGTATCTTATTTGGAAGAAGGTCAGCCATCTGAGATTTTAGCTGTAGAAGAGGATGAACTGCATATACAAGTGGCGCGATCGCTCAACCAAACCTGGCGCGACTTGAGCAAATCTATCCTGCCTGACTTTTGGTTGCCATAATCTGTATGATACAACAGCTGTCATCCCTACTGTATGTATATTTATCGCAATAAGAGTCAATTATTAATTGTAATCTAAATTCGGTAAGCTAAAGAAAGCGATCGCGATACCATCCTTATAACGTAAATCAAATTACATAAGCTTATGGAGCCAGACTCTTTACAAACCGAGGTGATTCTGACGCATCCGCGTGAGTCTCTCGGCAGAGTACAACTTGATTGGACACCCCAACCCGGAAACTATCTCGATTTTGAAGGTAAAACCTACGCGGTTTTAGAGCGCCGCCACAAATACCAACTTAAAGCAGGACGTTACCGTTTGCATAATATTGCTATTTACGTGCAGTCTGCTAAACGACCATCTGAGAAAAGTTTGGTAGCGGGACGTTGGGTAATCGGTGATGCTACCTGCTGCTACAATGCTCATTCAGAAATTATTCGTTGTGCAGTCAACCCAGATGGCCCTTGCAAATCTTGCCGCTTTTATGAAAAGAGAGGCGATTAATCGCGTCTGTTATCTACCCGCACTAAAAACTTCTCCCACAGTTAAGCGGGTACCATTAACAAAATCCCATCCCGACTGGGGACGTTTACCAGCTAGCTGAACTTCTCGCAACAGCAACAAACCTTCCCCAGTTTGGACGATCGCCCCAATTCCTTTGGTAATACTCACTACAACTCCGGGTTTGTCTGATATATTTGACAAATCAGGCAATTTATGGATTAATTCTGGTGGGAGATTGCGATCGCCTACAGAACCAAGGGGAGCAGAAGCGGTGATTTTCAGCAGGTTGTTACGAAAGGTAGCCGTGCAGTTAGGGTAAAAGCCTCTAATTTGATTGTGTAATTGGATAGCGCTTTTTGACCAATCCAAAGCATAATCTTGTTTTTTAATCAGAGGTGCATAAGTAGCTGCTAAATTATCTTGGGGAATTGGTTGAATTTCCTGACGTTCCAACTTCAACAGAGTTTCTACCAATAAATCCCCACCAAGAGCAGCTAGTCTGTCGGCTAAATCTTGGGCATTATCTAGTAATCCAATCGGTGTAGTGGCTATTTGGAGCATTGCCCCAGTATCCATCCCCACATCCATTAACATAGTTGTGATCCCCGTCTCCTTCTCACCGTTATACAAACACCACTGAATCGGCGCTGCACCCCGATATTTGGGTAAAATCGAGCCATGCACATTAATGCAGCTCAACTTTGGCATATTTAGGATTTTTGAGGATAAAATCTGTCCGTAGGCGACAACAACAAACACGTCTGCGTCTAATTGTTTGAGTTGGGTTAAAGTTTCAGTGTCTTTTTTCACCCGTTCGGGTTGCCATACTGGTAAATTGTGAGCAGTAGCGATCGCTTTTACAGGTGAAGGGATCAGTTTATTTCCGCGTTCCCGGCGTTTATCTGGTTGAGTAACAACTGCCAACACCTCAAATTCTGAATGATTCAATAACTTTTCCAACGTGGGCACAGCAAACTCAGGTGTACCAAAAAATACAATTTTCATTAATAATTAGTTGTTGATCGTTAGTCATTAGTTAATGGTAAATAATATCGGCTGTTTGGTGGTACAATATTTTCGTATTGGTGAAACTGAAGGCTGCAAGATTTAAGTTAATAGTTAAGTTGACAAGTGTAACAGGTAGTATAAGCTGCATCTGCCTTTAGTTAGCCTTATCGTTTAGTGGTGTCTCGTTACGAGCCGCTAGAGCATCTACCGAGTAAATTTTGTTGTGTTACTGAATTATTTCCCCCAAATTGGCCTTAAATGCAGTTAGGTTTCTAAAACACTATTGCATCTTCTAGCTATTTTTGTAGTTGAGATTGCAATTTATAACTTTAGGTTGCTGACAGCAGTATTTTCTGAGTATAATTTATTATGCGTCCGCTTTCTGAGCTTATTCACGTAACGCCTCACATTTCCCATTATCGGGGTTTGCGCTGTTATATTTAGTGTGTAACCTGGCTTCTTTGTTGCGTACTAGCGATCGCTAGTACGATCCCCAATAACTGGGTCATCTCACTCTAGGTTGCTAGCTTCATGAGCCACAAGTTATACCTTGAATATCCCTCGACTAATACCTGTTTTTGGTGTGGTTGGGTATAGCAACAGCAACATTATACATCGTGTAGTAATTATTGGGTTGTCAGTATAATTACTATACTCGCATATTTTTGAGAAAAATATTCAGTACCTGAGTAAGAAAAGGTGTAGACAATGATACTTAATTTTTGTAAAGCTCTGCAAACTTTGAAGAAAATATCTAGTCATTGCTTTTAATTTCTTGTTATACATATAATTACTGGCTGCCCCATTGCTGCATCGGTATTGCTTCAGACATAGCAACCGCCCCTTCTAGAGAGTCTACAAATGCTTAAACCCCTTTTGCTGTCAGGATGGTTCCGCGCGCAACCATTTTTCAATTATGTTGTCGTTGTGATACTTCTTACACCCTTGCTAGCGGCATCGGGTCACTCAATCCCCGTCAGATCCGAAGTAGCTAAAGTAACTTCGATTACTGAAGGATCTGACTCTGTATCAAAGGAAGTAGCTGTAGTTGGGGAACCTGAGATAGCTGAAATATTAAAAACAGATCAAATCGACTTGTTAACAGAAAAAGTTAACTCTGTGCCAACACAAAATACTGCTGTCCAGGAACCGCAAGTATTACCAACGGATAAAATTGAGTCTTTGGATCAAGCAAATAGTTCTGTGTCAAAGAGCGATTTAACTGTTCCTAATTCTTTGGTAACAGTTGAACTCGCACCATTAGCAGATGTTCCTGTTAGTCAACTTAATTTAATCCGAAAACTCAAAGCTGCTAATGTCAAGTCTTTGAGAGAACAAGAAAATTCTCTTACTAGAGAAAAGTCTTTTAGTGAATCATTGACAGCAACTCAAGTAGCACCAACTCTTAGAGAATCACAACCAACCACGACGACGGAAATACATGTTACTGAACCACGTGATCAACCCCAAGCAGAACAAATAGATCCCATAGGTAGTCCTCATCCTATTCCTTGGAAATGGATCACAGCGACTCAAGAGGCTATTGGTTCCAAGGGTGGTTCGGGAGTGCGTCACTACCGCAGTATACCGGTGGTTTCTCCAGATGGTAAATATGCCGTTTATAGCCGGGTGCAACTAGAAGTAAAACCCCAAATGTATAACAGCCGTGTCACCAGCATTCTGTTTGTCCAAGATATGCAAACCAAGAGGTTGTGGGTGATGGCTTCAACTACTGCTGTTAGCGATCCTTTATTAAATACTAAAGCTGCAAAGGCGGCGTTGTCAGGAGAAACTGATACGAACGGTCAGATTGGGGTATTAGTTCCAGTTAGCTGGTCGGAAAAAGGCGATCGCTTCTTAGCACGCAAGTTTGAAGGTATATTTAATACAGGTGATTCGACAGATAGTGCAGTGATTTGGGATCGGCAAAAAAATCACGCTAACACAGTTGCTCCTGCCCATCAGGAAGATCATGAGCAAATTGCCGTATTGTTAGGTTGGAGTAAAAGCCAACCGGATCATGTGCTATTTCGTGCGGGTGAATTGGGCCAGGAAAACTGGCCACTAATGCAAGTTGCTAATGATGGTAAGACTATCACTACAACAAACGACGATCAGCCGATTACTTTTGGTAAAAAGGTTACGGAAGTTTGGGCAGGCCCACAAGTCGCCTACCGATAGATAATTCATAGAAAAATTTATATACTCCCGTTGTCTTCACTACTGACAACGGGATTTTTTATTATGTCGTAAATATTTTTGGCATTCCTGAGTCATTCCTGAGTTTAGATAGCCTAAGAATAAGTGTAAAAGCGCAGATATGACAACAGCGATCGCACTTTATATACCTGTGCTAAACCATGTTCCCAAGCCTCATAAATTGGCGAAGGTATTGGACTTAATCAGTATTTAGTGGTAGTGTAGTTTTCTAAAAGTCCCCAAACCCAAGCCTTTTGCTCAAAAATAACTCTGGTGATGTTTCGCCCAATTTTTCATCTTGCCTTCCCCGTCCGAGACTTAGAAGAATCTAAGAACTTTTATGTCACCACCTTTGGTGCTAAGGTCGGTCGTGTCCGTGACAAGTGGCTCGACATATTTCTGTTTGAAGCTCAGATTACTTTGCATGAAGCACCCTCTGAGATTTTACCGATGAGAGAACATGGCGTGCGTCACTTCGGTGCGGTTTTGGCGTGGAGTGATTGGGAGACGCTTGCAAATCGCCTTGATGAAATGAGGGTTCAGTTCAAGGTAAAGCCAAATGTTTCTGGTGTCGGTACCGACGCAGAGCAAGCGAAGATGCTATTAAGCGATCCGAATGGAAATGCGATCGAAGTAAAGGCATACAGAAATCTATCTGTCGCCTTGGAAATAAAATGATTTGCAAGAGTATTCAGCCACCAAGGTCTAACTCAACCTAACAAGGAAGGATGATTCAAGGAATTAGTCATATCACATTCATCGTCAAAGACTTGGAGAAAATGACAAAATTCCTTGTATCCATATTTGATGCCGAGGAAATTTATTCTAGTGGTGAGCAAACTTTCTCCATTTCAAAAGAAAAATTCTTCCTGATAAACGGCTTATGGATTGCCATCATGCAAGGGGATTCTTTACCAGAGAAAACTTATAACCATCTAGCTTTTAAAATAACCGAAGAAGACTACGAACTTTATGCTGCCAGAGTTAGGAGTCTTGAGTTAGATGTGAAGGAAGGTCGAAGTCGTGTAGAAGGAGAAGGGCATTCCTTATATTTTTACGACTACGACAATCATTTATTTGAGTTACATACAGGAACTCTAAATCAACGATTACAAAGGTATCTGAGAAACAATGGGACTTACAAAAAATAAAACATTTCCTAAAAGATAATGATTATCATTAATTACACATTTAACTCCCTGATATCAAGTCATACAGAATTAAAATTAAAACTATAAAGACTTATTTATCACCCCTTTCCCACTCAGGTATGACACCTTTCACCCGGCGGATGGGCAAATTAGCAATTAAAGCTGTCGTTCGTTGGTTACTTTCTAAAGAGAACTCCAAGCCCTCTGTCTCAATTTCGACATAGCGACAGACTACATCTAGGATTTCTTTCCGCATTTTTTCCAACGTTTGAGGATCTAAATCAGCGCGATCGTGAGCAATCACCAATTGCAGGCGACGTTTAACTTGAGTTCGGCTGCTATCAGGACCGCGAGAAAAAAGTTTTTCTAGAAGTTCAATCATTACGAATAGGTCTGGGGCGGAGACTGGAAAATAAGTTAAACAATCTTTGTCCACAACAACCTTCGTAGACGGGCGAAGATGCTGTCTTGGGACGAGTCGATCTCCAGAAATTCGACACTTTCCCCTTCTAATCTACGAGCAATGTTCTCAAAGGCTATGGCAGCTAAAGAGGGATTTTCCGCTAACACTAAGGGTTCGCCGCGATTGGTAGATACAATAACACGCTCGTCGTCAGGGATTACCCCGATCAGGGGAATGGCGAGAAGTTCCTGAACATCTTGCACTGACATCATATCATTTGCTTTCACCATTGCGGGTCTGATGCGGTTAATTATTAAATGAACACGCTTGATACCTTGTGCTTCTAGTAACCCTACTACCCGGTCAGCATCACGAACTGAGGAAATTTCTGGCGTGCTGACAATTAGCGCTTCTTTTGCCGGACCGATCGCATTTTTAAACCCATTTTCAATACCGGCGGGGCTATCAATAATTACGTATTGATACTTTTGCGCTAGTGCATTCACCAATAACTTCATCTGTTCTGGTGTGACTGCATCTTTGGAGCGATTTTGGGCTGCCGGTAAGAGTACGAGATTGGGTTGGCGCTTATCTTTCACCAAGGCTTGTTCTAAGCGGCACTCTCTGGCCAAGACTTCCACCGCAGTATAGACGATGCGGTTTTCTAGCCCTAGCAGCAAATCCAAATTTCTCAGACCAAAATCCGCATCAACCAAGGCAACTTGACGCCCCATTTTGGCTAAAGCCATGCCCAGATTTGCTGAAACTGTGGTTTTACCCACTCCTCCTTTACCGGAGGTAATCACAATAATGCGAGTCATGATAGAAATGCGGTCAATGAGGGTTCAGGAAATATAAAACAGTAAATTGCAGTATAAAGTATGAAGTATCGGATCAAGTATGAAGAAATATCTGATCTTCCTGATTCAGGTGAGGTATGAATATTTTTTTGATAGCGATGTCTGACGACAAGCTGCTCCGTGTCTACGCTCGGTTGTGTGCAATACACTTCTCTAGGGGAAAGGAGTTAGGGATTAGAGTAGTGTATTCCATCTACATGAAAACCGCTATATTTCATCCTTCGTATTCTTCATCCTTTAAGTAAATATTCCGGGTTACTGATTGCTCTTAGTAAATTGGTTTCTGGAAAAATCACTAGCCCTAGCAATGCGAATCCCTTGGGGCGTAATATGTGCCACTTCTGGAGAAAATTGCATCGGTAACTTTTCTGGTGCCCTAGCTACAGCATCTGCGATCCGCAATTGGGTTGGTTCCATTTGCAAGGACATAATTAGACATTCACTATTGCCTCCAGCCCCAGCATGAGCGATTCCACGTAGACGCCCCCAGATGATAATATCTCCATCTGCAATTACAATACCACCTGGATTTACATCTCCCAATAGAATTACTGTCCCAGGATGACGAATTTCTACTCCAGAACGGACTGTCATTTCCAGATAGAGGGCATCTGCCTGGGGTATGGCTGTAGCTGTTGGCTCTGAAACCAGAGAACTTACTGGCTGTAGTTGTTCTACAGAATACCCGGATGTGACAGCTGCGATCGCAGTTTGCCGACGACTTGTGGAGACAGATATGAGCCGGAGTTCGACTTCACTCAAAGCTTCGCCAAGTTCTTGCAGTTGTCTGGCATCTACTAGGCGGTCTTGTGCCATCAGATGCACAGGGCTATTCGATATACGGAAGCGATCGCCTGCATTCAGACGCTGTTTTATTTGTTGCCAAATATCAGACCAACTGAGTTCTGAGGCAGATATTTGAGACTCTGGAGGCAAAATTAATAACAGTCGTCCCTCCTTACTCTTTAACTGGACTTGAGTATTGTCATTTAGGCGATGCCCTGGTAATGCTGACTGATCGGGATTTAAATCAGTCAGGATAAAATCTGATGCGGCATCAGGATTTGACTCTACATCTGAGTCAGCAGGATTTGACTCTACAGGAGCAAGGACAGTATTTGATTTTAAATAAAGGAGGACAGATTTTAACTCAGCATCCGGGAGGATAGAATCTGACTCTACATCAGAGACAGTAGGATTTACCTCTAGCTCAGAAAGGATAGAATTTGGTTCTGCATTAGGAAGTGCAGAATTTGACTCTAGATTGGGAGTCGCAGAATCAGAAGTCATGCAGTACTAGCCAAAAGACAAGGGACACTCCGAATAATAATTACCAATATCAGTTGCAAAATGCAACAATATCCTCAAACAAGAAAGTGCTGATACTAATTCTAGGTGAGGCTGTGCTTTATTCACGTAGGGGGAATTCATGAATTGCCCTTAGAGGATAGTCAACCTTTGATAAATTGTCCCCAAGGCATCAGCATCGCCGACATTACCTGGAAACAGCACCACAGGCAAATTCGGAAACTGGGGATGATCGGACGGCGTTAACACCATTGAACAACCAGCTAAAATTTGACCGAGTAAACGGGCTGAAGTTAAAGCTAGTCCAGTACTCAAAACATCGTTTGAGGTAATACCACCCTTGCTGATTAAGAATCCGATATCAGATGGTAAACCGCGCACAATATCCATCAATAAACTTGAAACTTTTGTCCCAAACTCCAATCGTGTGTTGACATTTTTAAAACTCAGTTCCTGACGGCTAGTATAAACCACTGGTGTTTTGCCAGCCTCATGTACCGCCCGTGTACTTTTCTGAATTTCATTTAGCAGTGCCGCAGATTGATTTGCCCCATCATCAAGTAATCGCGCTACATTCACTTCGATTCCCACTGTTCCTTCTACTTGCAACAGTGCCTCTAATTGCTGAGTAGTCTTTTTCACATGGGAACCAACAATCACTGCACCTGGTTTGCCTTGCCGCACGTACTGCGCCATCTTTTCGGGGGGAATGGGTTGGGGTGGTAAAGCTGCTAAAGCCGTTAAAATACTTGCTGCACTGCGAAACAGAAAGCGTTTCCCTTGACTTGCTGCTGCTAATATGTCTACTGCAAAGCGGTTAAGATCATCTTGAGTTTCGCCATCGACGACAGCGCACTGATTACCATTGAGTTTTAACAAGCGTTCCAAACTCCCAGCGCGAATATCGGCCAGGAGAAATCTTTCTACAGCTTCGGCACGAATTCGTCCTTGAGTCTTTTCTTCGACATACTTGGGTAAGTAACTGTGATGGTAGCTGAAGACTGAATCACGGGCAAATTCAGTTTCATGGACTGGGGTAGGTACACCAGCAATTATCAAGTAATGTACGCTGTCGCGGGTGATGCGTCCGCCCTCAAAAAATGCTGGTACGAGAAAATGAGCATCAAAGGGGCCAAGTTCTTGTGCGATCGCATCAGTTTCAATGGGATAATGTCCCCTCAAGGTAGAATCAGAACGGCTGACAATCAGAAAATCGTCAATTCCTTCAGCATCCAAGGCGATTTTCAGGTTTTGGCAAACTTCTGTGGTTACAGATGCGGCTGACTCTGGCGTTAAGGATCTAGTGTTAGTCAGTATAAAGAAAATTGGCGAATCATCCTGTAACCCACTGCGTAGAGTGTCCACATCCCAGTGCATTAGCAGCAAGCAGCTGTGGACTGTTTGAGAACCTGTAGGATCATCATCTAGGACAATTATTTTGGGTTTTTTGCTCATTTTAAATTTTAAAAGTTTTAGGCGAATAGAATAGAGCCTCCGGCACGCTGACGCGAACGCTACTACACAGGCAAAGTCCACCTCCGTGGACTAATACGCAATCAAGGGTTTTCTAACCTGCGGAGGCAGGTTTTGTCTGTATGTATAGCCGCGACTTCTAGTCGCCCAAGCGAGTAATAAATTAGACTTTACAAACATCCACTTAGCCCTTGTGTAATTTTCTGATTTCTGCTTGCACATCGATCGCAATTTGCAATGATTGATTTAGCAGTTGAGCATATTCGCCTGCTTGACTACTAAGTTGTAAAGCTTGCAGACTGGCTAAATTATTTACAAATAACTCTTGGTTATTAGCAAGCAATTTTTTATTATCTCGCAAAATTCGTTCCGTTTTCAGAGCGCGGACTAAATCTTCTCTAATCAGTTGCAGAGCGGCGGTGACTTGATCTCGGTCATGGATGCTGCTTTCTACGTTTCCTGATGCTGCCAATTGGTCATTAATATCTATGGCGCCAATCAGGTCATGATATTTATCAACTTCATCTAAAAGTATTGTCAGTCCTTCGGGACAGGTTAATTGTCGCCAGAGCGATCGCCCAACTAATATCGGGATTGGGACTAGAATTAGTAAGAGAATTCCGAGTCGAATTGAAGAACCAATAGTCGGCAGAATAATAAACGCATAAACAGAGCCAACAATTATTGGCGTTAGCGCCAGCGTCACCAGCATTTCATTGATAAAAAACCCTAATCGCTTTTTGCTATCTCGCATAACCGAGGGTCGAAAAACGTCTTCTGGATCGAACCCAGTCAAACGTCTCAGTTCCCCCTTGCTAATTTCCAAGCCTATTAAGTCCGGCTGCACGGCTGGATAACTCCTATGGAAGCCCAAGTTGCGTATTCATTTTAGTCGGGTTTGGTAGAGAAGCAATGGGTGGTTACGTATAGTTATGATAAAAAGCAGACTGTGCAACACGACTAATAAAGCTAAAAAGCATTCGCACTTATTTTCTGTTCTATTTTAGATACAATGTAGTACTATGTATGCGATCGCGCTTAAGCGCACGTCAATTTGAGTAACATGACCGCAAAACAACGATTAATAACTTTTGATGTTGCAACTGTTGAAGATGCATCCTCGCAGATGGGCGCAAAACTAACAAATTGAAAACAGTTATAGACTCTAAAGAAAGGCCAAGGTGAAGCAATTCAGTAAAAATCACTTGCGGTTCATGCTGAGTTAAGAGTATAACAGAAAACAGACTCAACTATTCATGAGGAATAATCATAATGAATCAATTAGCAAATGCAAAATTCAGTCTAAATGACTTTGAATTACGAGATGGCATTTATTTTCCTAGCGACTATGAACAGTTGAATAATACTCAACATAAAAAAAAGTGGGACGCAATTGGTAAAACATATTATGGTTCCCAAAAAGTTGAAAAGCTTGCAGAGACATCGCCCATTAAACAAGATTACACTCTGCTAACTGGCACGCCGGGAGGTACTTGGAATAAATTTCCGTTGAATAAATCTGTTGGTTCTATTTTAGAGATTGGTTCTGGTTATGGTCGCGTACCTTTACATCTCTCTAAAGCTAAAAATCTGAAATGTGAAAAATATTATGGAATTGATATTTCTGAGCCTTTGTTACGGCGGTTAATCAAAGTTAAACAAGAATATAATTTTTTCCCTGAAGCTGAATTTAACTTGATTTGCAATTCTGCTGAAATATTGCCTTTAGAAGATAATTCTATAGATTTGGTAATTTCTAACTGCGTCTTTATGCATATCCCAGATGCACAATTAAGGAATTTATTGGCTGATATCTCTCGAATGCTAAAACCTGGCGGAATTTTTGTTTTTAATCATTCCTTTCACAACAAATCTTGTCCTTCTCATATTATCCATAATTTTGTGAGAAAGCTGAACCCATTTGTGAGAAATCCAGTTTATCTCAAACAATATTCCGCCTCTGAAATAGAGGAAATGTTAGCTACTGCTGGGATGAAAACGAAGTGTCCACAATACATTGTCGAACCAACGCAAGAATATGCAATTTTGCCGGAAACTATTAAAGCAATTCCAGTACCATTTGCTAATGCTATTAACAGAAGTCTCAAGCCATCAGATGCTCTAAAAGAAACTTTAGCTTATGGTTTTAGTGCCTATAGCAGTCAACTGGAATAATTAAGAAACTCTCTTGTTGTCAAAATTAACTGAATACAAATAATTTACAGAAGCACAACAATGTTGTGCTTTTATTTTTGAATCTTGTACTATAGCGGTTCTCGGTTGAGTGAGGTACGAGATGTGAATAAAACATATTTTCCAATATGAATATCCTGTTTTTGGGATTTTTTTATTGTTTCTGAAATGATTTACCAACATATTGGAAATAAAGTTGGTAAATTAGGAATTAGTTGAGCTAATTCTTCCCTACGCAACTATGCCATTGGATTTATCGCCTCTTTGGATATCACTCAAAACTTCATTACTTGCTACATTTATCACTTTCTTCTTGGGTATCGCTGCTGCCTACTGGATGCTGGGATATCGTGGCAAAGGTAAATCGTTGATTGAGGGTATCTTTATTGCGCCCCTGATTTTGCCCCCCACCGTTGTCGGCTTCTTGTTGCTGCTATTTTTTGGGAAAAATGGCCCTGTAGGGAAACTTATGCAGTCTTTTGACTTCAGCATCGTTTTTACTTGGTATGGTGCTGCGATCGCAGCTACCGTAGTTTCTTTCCCTCTAATGTATAAAACTGCGCTGGGAGCTTTTGAACAAATAGATGGTAATCTGCTGCGAGTAGCTAGAACCCTTGGCGCAACCGAAGCCACAATCTTTTGGCGCATCAGTTTACCCCTAGCAATACCTGGTATTGTAGCCGCCACAATGCTCGCTTTTGCCCGTGCTTTGGGAGAATTCGGGGCGACATTGATGCTAGCTGGTAACATTCCCGGACAAACGCAGACAATCCCAATGGCAATTTATTTTGCTGTGGAAGCGGGAGCAATGAACGAGGCGTGGTTTTGGGCGATCGCAATTATGGTGATTTCTCTATCTGGAATTATTGCAGTCAACTTCTGGCAAGAATTGAGGGAAAGGAAGACGGGAGGCGGCGGTAGGGAGCAGGGAGCAGGGGGAAAAATTCTTTACACTCCGCACTCTAACTTGGAATCTGGTGGATTGATTGTCAATATTGAAAAAATACTTTCTAGCTTTCATTTAAAAGTTGCTTTCACTACTGATGAGCAACCCTTGGGATTGTTAGGGGGTTCTGGAGCAGGTAAGAGCATGATTTTGCGCTGCCTTGCGGGGATAGAAACGCCTACAATCGGGCGCATAGTTTTAAATGGCAGAGTCCTGTTTGACTCGGAACAAGGAATTAATTTACCCAGCCGCGATCGCCGCATCGGTTTTTTAGTGCAGAATTACGCCCTATTTCCGCACATGAGTGTGGCGCAAAATATCGCTTTTGGCTTGCCCAAAAAACTATCGGCTGGCAGTATTAGGGTGCAGGTAGAAGAACAATTATTAGCAATGCAGTTGCAAGGATTAGGCGATCGCTATCCGCACCAACTTTCTGGAGGCCAACAACAACGGGTAGCCTTGGCAAGAGCATTGGCAAGTCAACCGGAAGCATTGCTTTTAGATGAGCCGTTCTCGGCACTCGATACCCATCTGCGTAGTCAATTAGAGGAGCAAATGAAAGAAACTCTAGCTGGCTACCAAGGTGTGACTCTGTTTGTTACCCATAATATGGAAGAAGCTTATCGGATTTGCCCGAATCTGTTGGTATTGGAGCATGGTAGAGCCGTTCATTATGGTAACAAATATGATATTTTCGAGCATCCTGCTACTGTGAGTGTTGCCCAACTTACCGGATGCAAAAACTTCTCCCGTGCTGTTCTCCAGTCATCGCAACAGGTGGAGGCAACTGATTGGGGTTGTACTCTTCAAGTAATTGAATCAATCAAGAGCGAATTATCCCACGTCGGCATTCGTGCCCATCAGTTCATTTTTACCAACGATTCATCACAGCAAAATACCTTTCCCTGCTGGGTAGTAGGCACAAGTGAAACGCCCCATCGAATGACGTTGTTTCTCAAATTACATTCGGCTGGCAAGAATTCTCAAGATTACCATCTGCAAGCTGAAGTCTTCAAAGAAAAATGGGCGACTATGAAAGACCAACCTTTTCCTTGGTATGTGCGTCTAGATCCTCTGCGCTTGATTTTGATGGATTGACACTCCCCACCTTATGAGTACATTGAAGGTGGGGATTCTACATTCACAGTCAGAACTTGCCCTAGCAGATTTGCACCAACTAGCATAGAGGCTCCGACTCCTGTAGCGTTACTTTCCTTGTGTCCCAAGGTAGCTTTTGCAAGATTCAGAATATTTTTTGCAGCGTTAACATCTCTTTGCAACTCACATCCACAACTACATTTATGGGTGCGAGTTGAAAGAGATTTTTTAACAACTATCCCACAATCACTACATTTTTGAGATGTCATTCTAGGATTAACGGCAACAATAGTATTGTTAAATTTAACCGCGAAATATTCTAACCAATGACGGAAAAGACCCCAAGAGACATCGTTAATACTCTTGGCTAGACAGTGATTTTTTACCATGTTCTTAACGTTTAACTCTTCATAGGCTACTAAGGCGTTAGCCTTGCATACGCAGCGTCCCAGTCTCTTGGAATGCTCATTACGTTGCCTACTTACTCTTAAATGTTTTCGAGCATATCTCTGTCTTGCTATCCGTCGTTGATTTTTTCCTTTCTCCTTTTTATAGATTTGACGCCCGGCGTATTTAATTGACTTTTCAGCTTTTCTCAAAAATCTCGGATTTTCTTCATGATGTCCATTGGAATCGGAGTAAAAATGCTCTAATCCCACATCAAGACCGATCTCACCATTATCTACTCTTGATCCTAAAGTGACTTCTATATCCAGACAGAATTGGACGTAAAAGCCATCAGCACGTTTAACAATTCTGACTCGCTTAATCGACTTGACAGCATATGTATGAATATCCCATTTACCCAATAATTTGAGTTCACCAATAGCTTTTTTATCAGTAAAGGTAATTTGTCTTTTGGTCTGATGCAAAGACCATCCACAAGTCTTGTACTCAACTGAACGGTTATCATGCTGAAACCTGGGATAACCGCGAAATGCGCCACGGGGATACTCCCCGGTGGACACTTTCGCCTTTTTACCGACTTTGCCTTTTTTACAATTATCGTAAAACCTTGATATTGCTGTCCACGCCCTTTCAGTTGCAGACTGACAAGCCATTGAATTTAATTCTTCAACAAATACAAACTCTTTACGCAATGCTGTAGAGTAATTATTTAAAGCTATTTTGTTTATTTTCGATTCTCTTGGTGAGTCCATCCAGAAGCGAATAGCCTTATTCCTGATGAATTGAGTTGTACGAATAGCTTCTTCTATAGCAGCCGTCTGTTTTTTATTGACTACTGCTTTATACTCTAATACTAACACTGCCTTATCACCCCCTTGTTATTTTTGATATACTCTAACTGTAGAGTATTTTTTGGAGTAAATCAAGTGGTTAGACAAAGAAAAATGCAGTTCAATATTAGTGAAGAGGAATATCAAATTATCAAGGAATACTCCCAGAAAAAACAACTGTCTATGGCCGAAATTCTTAGAGATTATATTAAAACCCTCGCATCAATTAATAAGAAATAGCGATCTTCCTCATACATCTGTCCTCTGTCTTACCTGCGGTAAAAATCAATGTTCCTGATGCAATCGTCAATCGCCGCCTTACATCCCCACCGTGCAGACGGATGGGGTATTACGGCGTTTTGATAAACGCAGAGATATATATAAGAGGGAAGCGAATATTTGCGTCCTAACTCCCTTAAACAGGACTCACTTTAGCTCTGTAAAGCAGCTTCTCACCTTGAAGGTAGCCAGTGTAGCGCACCTTGACTATTTCACCTAGTTGTGCAGTTCCCTCCATTAATTGGTGCAGTTGGGGGTTATAAGGTAATTCTACTCCCACGGGTGCGATCGCTTCCACTCCCCACGCCTGTAAAAGTTTTTCTAGGGGTTTCTGTACCAACGGCACTATTTTGACTGCTGCTAGCTGGGGATTTTCTTGCGCTTTCTGTGCTGCTGTTGGCCATTGCAATAATAAAGACTCCAGCAGTTGCAAAGTTGACTGTTGATGTTCTTGTAGTAATATCTCTCGCTGCTGTTCTATTTGTTGCTGCGATCGCTGGTACTCTTTTCTTAAATCTGCAATTTCTTCTAATAATTCCTGAGTAGATGCTACTTTCTCTTGTAACAACTCTACGCTTGAAAAAGTTGCGATTAATTCATTCAATGACATCTGTAGCACTGGCGACAGCTTGAGCAGCACATCTACCCGCATCTGCTCTAGTTTTCCTTGTCGTAACCGCAAAAGTTGACGCTCTGAGACACCAGCAGCGCGACTCAGCGCTTTAAAACTAGAAATATCTACCTGTTGCATTAAATCTTGCAACTTTTGGGTATGGGGCATTGGGCATTGGGTATTGGGCATGGGGCATTGGGCAAAAAGGTGGCAGAAAACTAAGCGTCTGATATCCGTAGAAAGCTACAGAACGTCTTAGGGATTTCCAAGAAATAAATTATTCAATCTTGTGGGGTGGGCATCTTGCCCGCCTTTGGTTACTGGGCGGGCAAGATGCCCACCCTACAATAAATAATTGGATATTTTTTTATTTGGAAGTCCCTTACAGCAGGAATTGATAGAAGCCAAAGCGTTCTGTGAAGCAAACCCAGAATCGGCAATTTTAGCCCTACTCGCCTCGTCAATGCCGATATTTATATTTTTGACTGTTACTTTCGATGACATAATTTTCTCTTAATTAGGTTATATGTAATTGGGGGTTGAGTATTGGGCACAGTGAGTTAGGAGTTAGGAGTAGAGACGCGATTAATCGCGTCTGTACAGGAGTTAGGAGTTATTTCTCTCCCTCTGCTTACCCATGCCCCATGCCCCATGCCCACTCCCCATTCTCTATGCCAAGTGCATCTTCAAAACGCTCCGGGGTGCTTTACGGACTCTGGCTAAAACGGTTTCTTTGCCTAAACGCTGGCAAGCTTCATACCGATGGCAACCAGAAAAGCCATAATATTGTCCATCTACTTCTAGGACATCGATAGGTTCTTGCTGCCCAATCTCCGCAATCGATTCCATTAAAGCTTGCACTTTATTTGGATCGTTTACACGGGGTAACGGCCGTTTTATCTGATTTAATGGAATTTCTTGGACTCTAACCATAAGGAGTTTATCCAACTAGTTCTGTTTTCTGTCTCTAAATAAATCATAGTCGTTATGACTTTGTTTTGCAACTACTTTGGGCAAGACTGCTAATGATATCATTGGAGCACTCATGCGACAAAAAAACCGCGCTACAAAGCAATTGGAAAATCAGCTCCAACACCGCATTAAGGGGCAGAATCAGGTAGCCATGAAATTTTCGTTTTGGCGTTTTTCCCGCACTGTGCTGACAACATTTTGTCTATTGGGACTAACTGCTGCATCAGGTCCTGAGAGCAACATCCAGGATATGGAACTGAAAATTGGGATTGTGCAGCGATTTGGCTCACAACCCACAGCCAAGCTGCAACTCGAACCCACAAAAGGCGATCGCTTAAAGCTAAGATTTAAAGCGGGTAACAAGCAGCAAATCCTGTTTACCAAGAACGCTGTAAAGCTGGAAACTCTCATGCAAGCTTTACCCCAGTCAGCAGTTGAAGAAGTGGTAGTCTTAGGCACATATCGCACCTTTGAAACTGCGGAAGACAGTGCTAATAAATGGCGTTCTCAGGGAATGGAAGTGGAAATAGCCCAGCCAGAACGCTGGCAGGTTTGGGCAAAACGAGATGTTTACAGCACTCCTTTACTGCGACGCTTGCTCTTGCACAACATCCAAGCTTCTACCACAGAAAAAGTATATCTTGATACTAAAATTTTGAAGCAAGTGCCGCGAGTGAGTTGGGTGGTGGATGGTAAGCGCTACAGCCCGAATGATTTAGAAATTAGCACTGATAAAAATTTGATTCGGGTGAATAAAAGCGAAAAACCAGAAAATGCTCGTCTTTATGCTGGGCAACTGAACTTGCAGCCAAATGCTTATGGCACATACACTCTAGTTAACCAAGTACCCTTAGAAACTTATTTACGTGGGGTTTTGCCTTACGAAATAGGCACGGATGCACCAAAAGCGTCCCTGGAAGCTCAAGCAATTCTCGCCCGGACTTATGCCTTGAGAAATTTACGCCGGTTTGCCGCAGATAACTATCAGTTGTGTGCTGATACTCACTGCCAAGTTTATTATGGGTTAAATGGAGCGGCTGCTAAAACAGACCAAGCGATCGCCTCAACTAGAGGTAAGGTACTAACATATAAAAATGAACTAGTAGACGCGCTGTATTCTTCCACCACTGGTGGCGTCACCGCCTCCTTCAGCGATGTCTGGAATGGTGATGATCGTCCTTATCTGCGTCCTGTACTGGATGCTCCGACTAATTTTTGGAACTTGTCTAAGCAGAGTTTAGCAGATGAAAAGAACTTCCAGAAATTTATTAATATCCAACAAGGATTTAATGAAAGCAAGTGGGATATGTTTCGTTGGCACAAGGAAACCCCTTTAAAGGATATTATCAAAGACTTGCAGAAATTTTTGCAGGTGAAAAACAGTCCCGATGCCAAATTTAAGACAATTCAGGCTATGGCAGTAGTGAAGCGAAGCCAGAGTGGACGCATCCTTGATCTCGCGGTTAAAACTGATCACAGCACCTTTGTTCTCCACAAAGACGAAGTTCGTAGTGCCTTTGCTGCTCCTAAAAGTACGCTATTTTACATACAACCCCTGAACAAAGGCAAACCCGAACTGTGGGGATACGCTTTTATTGGTGGTGGATTAGGACATGGAGTTGGCTTGAGTCAAACTGGCGCTCAAAATTTAGCAAAATTAGGTTGGTCAAGTCCAAAAATTCTCCAATTCTACTATCCTGGTACTCAGATTGAAATTCTCAGCAAAGGGACTAGTACCGCAGGGCGGAATTCAAAATTCAAAATTCAAAATTCAAAATGAATACAGGGTAAGCGTTTTATTGATTTGGAATGGGTGGTTTATTTACGCCGTGCTGTACTAGACTTTAAGCATACTTAAATAACGCGATGTGCAACTTTCTCTCAAATCTAACCCCCAACCCCTTGCCTACTAGCGTTGGGGAGCAAGAATCAAAGCCTCTCAGGAGTGGGGGAGACGTTTAGAGAGGGGTCAGACTAAATCTATCGAACTCACGTTAAGCCACAACACTAGCAGAGAAAACGAAGTCATTTGCAGTCAGGTTAGTTGAGGTAATTCCCAACAATGAAGCCAACTCTGTATTGCCGGTTTTCACTAAGGTATCACTACCCTGTTGCAATAGTGTTAAAGCACTAAACTGAGTGACACCAATACCGCCCAGCCCGATTTTATCAATGCCAATTGTAAAATCAGTGACGATGTTCTTGCTAGCTGGCAGACTGGCATTAGCAATCCAGAATTGGTCAGCACCAGCACCACCATTCAGGCGATCGCTACCTCCTTGACCAGCAAATAGCACATCATCACCATCGCCACCAAACAATGAGTCATTGATATTGGAGAAGAGTTTATCATCACCAGAACCACCGTAGAGACGGTTCTTACTACCGCCACTAGTGAGGGTATCATTGCCTGAGCCACCGAATAATGATTGACGAGAACCTTCAATGACTGTGAGACTATCATTACCTGCGGCTCCAAACAAATTATTACTACCATTGGCTTCGACTACGGTAATAACGTCATTACCATTGCCACCATCAGCATTGGTATTTTCAGCCGGGCCGTTCTGACCAATTACAATTTGATCGTTACCATCTTTGCCGGATACTGAAGAGTTACTCCCAACCAATACGGTATCATCAGCGTTTCCAACCTGGATTGTATTACCTTCAGTACCCTCTACAAAATCTGCTCCGTCACCTGCAAAGAGTGTTTGTCCTGGCTGAACTGTAACATTATCGCTGTTGGTAGAACCGAAACTGTTCGTGAAAGTAGGCTGTACACCTGTGAGGTTAACAGGATTGCGGGGATCGTAACTAGTAGTATCGATATTTAGAGCATCCGGTAAGGCATTGGCAATATTCTCCCAAGGTACCAGCTTAAAGTTAGAGTTGACGTTTTCGCCATCGATTGTCTTGGCAGGTTCATTAGAGCCGTCTTGGGTGACAAATAAACCAAATGGGAAGTTAGACCCCAGTGGCACGTTAATTACATCTGCACCATCTGACTCTTGTACGCTCTCAATTGACCCATTGTTACCAATGGCAAAGTTACCCACATATTCGTTGTTGCCTTCACGAGTGTAGGCAACAAAGGTGCTGTCGCCTTGGCTGGATGCTAGCAGGTAGCCTGTGCCGTTTTTGCCGTAATAAATGGTCAACCCTTCGGCGTCATCGGTGAGGTGAGAACCACCCTCAAAACGAACGCGATCAATCAGCTTGCCTGTTATACCACCGTCCGGTTCTGCCTGGAATTTCCAGATGCCCACATCTTCTTGGGCTATGTAGAGAAAGCCGGTTTCTTGGTCAACCACCATACCCTCTGTTTGGGGAGAACGATCTGCTGCTGTGGATGAGGGGATAGTGAACTCCCGCACTAGTTCCGCTCCAATTTTGCCATTACCTTTGTCAATCAATTTGAACTGAGCTATATCTCCAGTTTGGCGACGACTGGTAAATACATAGTAATCATTAGTTATGGGGCTACGGTATAAGGTAACTCCGTAAGAACTGCGAGTTGATGCCGAATAGGGAGGTTCAAAAGGTGATGCTTGGAAGATAGTACCAATATTGCTATCGGTGATATTTTCCAAGTATTGTCCGGGGGTGGTGGGGTTGGGGTTAATTTTCAAGATTGCTAGTTGCTCATTTTGGCGATCGCTAGCTACGGCAATATCTATCGATTGATTGCCTAATTTAAAACCGTATTGCAGGTCAATATTGTTGTAGCAAATACCACCAGGATTAACTGTTTGCAACAAATTACCAGACAAGTCATAAACCCGCAGTCCAGCATTTTTGACTGAGGTCAGTACTAGGCTATCAGCAGCATTTGTGGCATTAACATAGATGGCAGGATCATCAGCATCTGCACGTTGAGATGTGGGGAGTGCCGGATCATCAAACAGATCGGGACGGGTTTCTACTGTGGGTGCAGCAGTGGGAACTAAGTCTGCACCCAAGGTGAGGATTTGGGTATATTGGGTGGTACCAAAGTTGTTATCACTCACCAGCACAATGGACTGACGACCATCTGCTAGTTTGGGGCCGAAGGTAATACCCTCAATGTTATCTACTCCTGTGGGGTGATTGGTGTCAGTAGGCAGATTTAGATCATTTAAATTCAACAGTAGACGTTTTTGAGCAGGTGCGATCGCTGCTAGTTGTTCAGCACTCAAACTGCTGAGTGAGTCAATGGAGCTAATGTCTGCTGCACCTTGTAGAGAAACTTCGTAGATTTTGATGGTGTCGCCTACACCTTGAGCAAAAGAGCGTTCCAACGCTAAGAAGGTTCCTCGGTTGTCGATGGCGAGTAAATCTGCCAAACCATTGTTACTGGAGCCTGTGCTAGGGTTGGGTGCTTGGGCGATCTCATCAGTAATATAGAGATATTCCTTTTCTGGCTGTCCAGTCACCAGATTGTATTGCAGAATCCGGGAACGGCTGCCACTGGTGAGTGAAGCGATTAATCCATCTTGGGACAGGGCGTTTTCAGTAGCGGTGAATAGGGTTTTTTGGTCAGGTGTAATGGTGAGGCTTTCAAATGCTAAGTTATTATAAACGCCTGATGTCTGCGTATCACCTGCATCAACAATACTATCGCCGTTGGTATCCTGAACTACTGGCAGGAACTTGCTGGGAACAGGTAGCGAGCGCACCTCTTGCCCTGTGGTCAGGGAAAACTCTTTAATAAAGGGATTGGTAACACGACCAGCAGTAGGATTGACTTCACCCTCTGAAGATATAAAGACTGTCCCATTATTGGTTAAAGCAATACCTTCAGGGTCGAGACTGTTTAGTGGAAAAAACTTGCCGTTGGTATCTTTTAGGGGTGTGACATTAGTAAAAATCACCCCGGAATCGGCGGTAGTGAAGGTATAAAAGCGGGCGGGGGCAACTTGGGAGCGATCGTCTGAGATCGCGTAGTAACGGTTGTTAACTGCATCGTAAGTGACACCAGAAAGTCCACCCACTGGAGTCTGTATCCCATTCACAGTTCACGCCACGCCAGCACGAATAAAGCCTGTGGGAAAAATACTCTGCGTCACAAATCCAACATTGGGAATAGTTTCACCCGGTTCCGTTGCGCCAGTTTGCACATCTGCTTCAGGGTTAGGATTCAAAGAAGCATTGAACTGGAAAAAGCGAATTGTATTAGTAGTTACCATGTTTAATTCTGAGATAGATTCTAGACGTTTTAAAAATTGAGAGTGGGCGTTTCTAGCAATTCGTCAGTTGTGGTCAGGTTGCCACCACGGTAAAATTCATTAATAACGATCTTGGGCATAAAAACTTCTTCGTTTAATTGTGTGAAGGTGCGATCGCACCTTCACTTTGTGTCAAAGTGATAAAAGGTATATGCTGAGAAACCAACAGGATTAGAAGTCTCTATAAAATTTGCCTTCCAAACTACTATTTTTAGTGGTTGTCATAAGACACTTACATATCTAACAGGACTTACACAAAAAGGCAGTGAAAGCCCTGATTTCCCGTAGGGGCAATTCATGAATTGTCCCTGAGCGCGTGTAGTTTTGCGTAAGTCCTATCTAATTTTTCGTATTAATTCTTAATTGATTGGGCAACCTAAACTTATCCCAGTCAGATTAAGAAATAGCTAGCTATAGGTTAAAACAAAAAATAATTGCAGATTTGCGAATGCTTTTGTGCCACAGTAATTATTCTCAGTCATATATCTTGAGCAAATGGCGTAGTCGGCAAAACTGAGAATAGCTATTTTTTCGATAGACCTACATATGTCTTTATCTGACTAAGTTTCAAGCTTTGCTACCCTCTTAATAAATTGGAAAAATTCTCAGCTAAAACACATCTAAAAACTTTCATATCTAAAATATTGTGTAGTAAGCTGCGATATTTTCATCCAACATCACGTTATAATCAATCTGCAATCAATACAAGACCTTTATAGAAATATAATCACGTTTAGAAGTGAATTTGATCGGAGTAATTTTGATGATCAACTAATCCAAGAAAAATTTCCAGACTATTTAATTTAAATGAAGTTTTGCAAATTGCAAATGGTACTAGCTTAGAGGCTCAAAGCATAGGAAACGCCAAAAAGCTAGTAATTGTCAAAAACTCAACTTCCCCATCACTTCTTTTACCTGTGGTAAAAATTAGTAATAGGGCGTTTCCTTTTTGATTCGCTTACCTACACTCCCTGCCTTGTCTACGACACGCTGCGCGAACGGCTGAGGAAGGGGAATTACGCGATACTGTTAAAAAATCAAGCAGGAACATTGGAAATTTTGTGTTCCTGCTCAACACGAAATTAGGCTTTTTATCAAAATCGCTTTAAGAAGTACACACGGCATCGGAAGGGTATATAACCCTAGATGCCCTGCTTCTATTTTGCCAACATTAGTCACTCTTGCAAGAGGTTTATTGTTGAGGGGACTAACTCTTAGTAGAGTTCTTCTTCTTTGTGAGTTTCGATTGTCACATTGGAGGTTGGGTAGGCAACACAAGTCAGCACATATCCGGCTTCTATTTGATCATCATCTAAAAATGACTGATCACCTTGATCAACAGTACCCGATACTAATTTACCTGCACAGGTCGAGCAAGCACCAGCGCGGCAAGAGTAAGGGAGGTCAAGACCAGCTTCTTCGGCAGCGTCTAGAATATAGGTATCGTCATCAACGTCAAGTGTTTCCTTCAGCCCCTCGGCCTCGTTGATTAGTGTGACTTTAAAAGTTGCCATTGAGTAATCCTCTCTTTTTCAAATGACAGTATAAGTTATCTTAAGGCAAAGGTAACGGCTATTCTGTGGGATTAGCCGCTCGTTAAAATTTGCTTCAATTCTGATACTACGAGAAAAATTAAACGATGTAACTGGAAATTGAACCCGATTAGTAATGAAATTTAGTTGCTTAATCCTGATAAGTTTTATTTATATTATTTCCTGCCCCAGCCAGGCTGTGATAAAAAAAAACTATCTTAGGGATGAAAAAACATGAATAGGATTAATGCCACCGATATTTTGTCGGACTTACGCAGAAAAGCTCCTCAACTTCCTTAAAAAGCAGAGATGTTTCATTCGATCAGGTAGAGATTTTGTCAATCTTATGAGCGAGAAATAAGCTTTGAGTTGGTAAGCCAAAAATTACCGCAACGAGTCCGTAAATTTAAGTGCGTTCTGTGCAACTCTTAGAGACGCTCCGCGATCGCTATGATAATTGTTGGATCAGATTTTTTAATCACCTGATTTTTTCGGGTTAGACGCTTGTAAATTAGCGCCTTTTAGGAAACTGGCAGAATGAAAAACAGAACTAGTGAAGATCATGTATAATCCAGAAGCAGCTTTGGAAAAAGCAAGAGTGCGTGTAGGTTTGGTAGGTACTGGGTATGCGGCCAAGTTTCGGGCTAAGGCATTTCTCGATGATCAGCGATCGCATTTAGTCGCAGTTGTTGGTCATTGTGCAGAAAAAACAGAAACCTTTGCCAAAGAATACCAGATTGAAGCCTTGAGTTCTTGGCAAGAGCTAGTAAAGCGGGAAGATATAGACCTAGTAGTGATTTGCACTATTAATCGAGATCATGGTGCGATCGCTCGTGCAGCCCTTACCAATGGCAAACACATAATTGTAGAGTATCCCATTTCATTAGATGTGGTCGAAGCTGAGGAACTGATCGCTTTAGCAAAAGCACAACAAAAACTCCTGCACGTTGAACACTTAGAACTTTTGGGTGGTTTGCATCAAGCCTTAAAGCAAAACTTAGCCAAAATTGGTGAGGTGTTTTATGTTCGCTACAGTACCATCAATCCCCAGAATCCTGCACCCCGCAAATGGACTTATAACCACGAGTTGTTCGGTTTTCCCTTAATTGGTGCCCTGTCTCGCCTACATCGTCTCACCGATTTGTTTGGTAAAGTATTTACAGTTAACTGTCACCAGCGATATTGGGAAATAGAACCGGAATATTACCAAACCTGTTTCTGCACTAGTGAACTGTGCTTTAACAGTGGACTTTTAGCCCAAGTAGTCTATGGCAAAGGTGAAAGTATTTGGCAATCAGAACGCAAGTTTGAAGTTCACGGTGAAAAAGGTGGTTTAATTTTTGATGGTGACACAGGAATTTTCATCCAGCCAGGGGAAACAACACCTATAGAGGTTGCCCCTCGCCAGGGTTTGTTCGCCAAAGACACGAGTATGGTGTTAGATCATCTTTTTGATGGCACTCCTTTGTACGTTACCCCAGAGGAAAGCTTGTATACCCTAAAAGTTGCTGATGCTGCACAAAGAGCTGCACAGACAGGGTTAACTATGTTTATGAAAGATACTTTAGGTGACAAAAGTTAATGAAAACTGAACTAATTGTGATTTTATCCCAGCGAGAATTAGACAAAATGCGTCAAGCTGGGCGTTTAGCAGCTAAACTTCTCCAGCATCTCGAACCGTTTGTGAAGCCAGGAGTTAGCACTCTTGAACTCAATGATGAAGCCGAACGTTGGACACAAGCGCATGGAGCAAAAAGCGCACCCCTTGGTTATAAGGGTTATCCTAAATCGATTTGCACTAGTGTAAATGAGGTAATCTGCCACGGCATTCCCAACGCCAAGCAAATCCTCAAGGAAGGTGACATCATTAATATTGATGTGACGCCGATTGTTGAAGGTTATCACGGTGATACATCCAAGACATTCTTTGTCGGCACTCCTTCCCCAAAAACGAGGAAGTTGGTAGAGGTGACAGAGAAGTGTCTCCGCCTGGGTATTGCTGAAGTTAAACCTGGGGGACGCATTGGCGACATTGGTGCAGCCATTCAAGAGTATGCTGAAGCACAAGGCTTTTCTGTGGTGCGAGATTTTGTTGGACACGGCATCAGTAACATTTTCCATACTGCACCGGATGTTCCTCATTATGGCACACGCGGTAAGGGCAAGCGCCTCAGACCAGGGATGGTTTTTACTATTGAGCCAATGATTAACGAAGGCACTTACGAAGTCGAGGTTCTGGGCGATAAGTGGACTGCTGTAACGCGCGATCGCCTACTTTCGGCTCAATGTGAGCATACCTTAGCTGTAACTGAAGATGGGGTTGAAATCCTTACCCTACCAGAAGGCGAGAATTACTGGGCTGGTTGATTTTTCTACTACTTGATTAACCTATGACTCAAACTCTTGCTGCGGAAAACGTCACACTTGAGCAACTAATATTGCTCTATGGATTAGAGTTAGTTGATTCGGAAGAATTATTGAGTCTAAACAGGTTGCTTATTCGGTAGAAGCAGGACTTGACCAAATTCTGGCATAGATGCTGGCTGCTCTCCAGTCACAAGATGTAGTATTTGGCATGATTGCAATTGCCAGTTTATTTGCTCCAAATCGCAAAATATTCAACATAGAGCATCGAGAACGTAGTTGCTATGATCAAACGCCTCCTTGTGGTAGAATCTCCCGGAAAAGTCAAAAAACTCAGTCAAATTCTGGGTTCAGATTGGAAAGTTCTCGCCAGTTGTGGTCACATCCGAGAACTCAGCAATGAAGGCGATGATTCTTTGGGCTTTGTCATGGACGGCAATAATGTCCGGTGCAATTATGTCCCGCGTGACCAACGAGCGAAAGAAACAATCCAGAAGCTCAAGTCTGCGGTGAGGCAGGTTGATGAAGTTATTTTAGCAACTGACCCAGATCGGGAAGGGGAAACGATCGCTTGGCATCTCAAAGAAACGCTGGGTTTAAGAGAACCGAAACGAGTAATTTATACTGAGATTACAGCATCTGCGGTGCAGAGTGCGATCGCTAATCCCAGAAAGTTAGACCAAAATTTGATCGGTGCTGGGCTGTGCCGAGATTGCCTAGATAAGTTGGTGGGTTATAAGGGTAGCCCTTTAGTTTGGGCATTAAATAACGGCGCTAAGAGTGTTGGCAGAGTCCAAAGCGCGACGTTGCACTTGATTTGTCAGCGAGAAAACGAAATTCTGGCTTTTGTCCCCCAAGATTACTGGAGTGTCTGGGTAGATTATGCTGAAGGATTCCGGGCTTTTTACAAAGGGACGGTCGATTCTGCAAAAGATGCACCAGACCAAGAAACTGAAACTCACGATGACGCGAAGGTAGGTAATAGTACAGAAACACCAGAGTCTAAACGCGTTCTTTCCGAAGCAGAGGCAACACGTTTAGTTGAAGAAGCACAGCGACATCCTCATCAGGTGATTCATTTTGAAGGAAAAATCGTTAACCGCCAGCCACCGCCACCATTTACAACTTCCAGCCTTCAGCAAGCAGCCGGTTCAAAGCTGAGGTTTGCTCCTGACAAAACTATGCTTGTCGCCCAAAAGCTCTATGAGGCAGGGCTGATAACATATATGCGAACAGACTCAGTGATGCTGAGTCCTGAATTTTGTGCCAGTGCCCGTAAATGGTTAGAGCAAAATGATCCGCAGAATGTACCGCAGCAAGTTGCCAAGCATCGTAGTAGCAAATCGGCTCAAGAAGCACATGAGGCGATTCGTCCAACGGATGTGTTCCGTCCCTCAGTTCAATTGCGCTCTGAACTTCCTGATGATCAGTTTAATCTGTATGTGATGATCTGGAAACGGTCAATTGCCTCTCAGTGTCGTGCTGCCCAATTGCGTAAAACTTTGGTGATTACTCAGTCTGGCTCTTTACTGTGGTCAGCTAGAGGGCAAGTGATTGAATTCTACGGTTATGCTCGGTACTGGAACAATCTCAGCAAAGATAGTGTTTTACCTTCATTACAACACAGACAAGCATTGAAACTGGAGAATGCTGGACATGAGCAGAAGCAGACGCAGCCACCACCCCGTTATAGTGAACCTAAATTAGTACAACTGATGGAACGTAAAGGAATTGGTCGCCCAAGTACTTATGCTCCTACTGTTGCTACTTTAAAAAAACGAAATTATGTCGAGTTGATAAAAGACCATCTCCAACCGACAGCGTTAGGGTTAGAAGTTGATGCGTTTTTGCTCAAAGCACTGCCGGATTTATTAGAGGCAGAATTCACAGCAAAAATGGAAGATGCCCTTGATGCAATCTCCGAAGGAAAAAACTCTTGGCAGGATTATTTAACTAGTTGGAATCAGAATTATTTTGTACCAGCGCTCTCCAAAGCTAAAACTATAGTTCCAAGTTCCTCAATAGGTAAAGCTAATGTGATAACTGAGCGCAAATATGAAACTTCCAAGACTCGATGCCCTGAATGCAAAAATTTTCTCGCCAAAATTCCGAGTACTAAGGTTAAAAAGAAATATTTCCTAAAATGCACAAAAGGCTGTGAAAATGTTGTGCTGTTTTGGAGCGACTTTAACAAAACTTGGCAGCCACCACAAACTAAAGCAGTCCAAGCTGAAAATCAACAAAAGCCTCCTGTGAAAACGACGGCATATCCCTGCCCAGTATGTAAGAAACCTCTAGAGGAGTACAGTTATATAAAAGATGGGCAGAGTAAGACAATGTTGCGATGTTGTGACCCGCGATCGCGTCAGGATACTAAACATAAAGATGTGGCTTATTTCAGTACGCAAAAAGGCTGGTGGAGTCCTAAGTTTGGGGAGTTAGGAGTTAGGAGTTAGGAGTTAGGAGTTAGGAGTTCTATTAAAATTCTCGTTTCCAGCCAGAGGCTGGAAATGCTGCTCATTGAGGCTCTGCCGCGAGTACGGGAGGCGGAGCCTCACATACGCATTCCCAGTCTCTGACTGGGAACGAGACAATCTCTAAGTTTGTAGACTGGCTTTCACGTAAAGTTGACACCGATGCTCCAGAGCAAACGCATCTACGCATCTAAATTTTGACCGAAGTGCGATTACAAATTTTTGTAGACTTCACCATCATTTCGCTTACCAATGCGAAAAACATCAATCAATTTGCTTTCTTCATCAATCGTGTAGAGAATTCTATATTCACCTTTAGAAACACGATAACCACCCTCATAGCCTTTCAAGGCTTTGCAATCTTGAGGTTGAGAATTGCCTTGAAGCGAAAGGATTTTAGATACAACCTGCTTATAAAATTTCGCTTGCAAATCCAGCAAATCTTTTTCAGCAGTCTTAGCAATTCTCAAACTGTAGCGTTCACTCATTTCCACGCTTGGTACTAATTGCGTCTAAGTTAGTAAACCCATCATTTTCCTCAATTGCACGACGAAGTGTTTCAGAATCAATGGCATCTTCAACAGCTTCAAGCAATTTCAAATCATCAAGACCGATAATTGCTACGGCAGCTTTACCATGACGCTGGATTACAATACGCTCACCCTTATACTCAGCACGATTAATCAGCTCTTGGAAGTTTGCACGAGCTTCTGTTGCACTTATTGCAGTCATAGAACTTCACAAAATTAAATAATTGATGCTAATCAAAATGTAAGTTTTGTACAAATTGCTAAAAATATACAAAATTTACGTTCTGTACTAATCTTACACAATGGATAGAACAATTTCCAGAGTAAAAACTAAAATAGGATTTACGCAAAACTACACGCGGTAGGGGCAATTCATGAATTTCCCCTACCTGAAAATTAGGGTTTTGGCTATTGTTTGCATAAGTCCTGTAAGTCCTGGGTCTGGGCTTAACTCTGATTTCTCACAAGTGAGAAAAAATCATGGGGGTCGGCTGTAAAATACAAGCGACCAATCCAAAAGTGTGCTAAATCTAACGAGAAAAACCTTTGCCTGGGCGTTTTGAGGGATTGGTATCTGCGACCTTATCAGCCGCGTCTTGAATATCTTTCCCTAATTGTTTTAGTGGCTCTTTTACTCCGTATTCGATTACATCTGACAAGGGCGCTCCCTCATATTCGCCATTAATTGAGATGCCTTGGATACGGACATCAGATTCACCGCTAATTCCTATGTCACCACTGATATGAGCCATTACCTGTAGGGCTTTATCTCCACCACCTGTCCAATTTAAATCAGTGGACGATATATCATTAATGCGTTCGTTTAATCCTTCAACTGCTTGGCGAAGCATAGATATTTCATCAACAAGTTTTGACAGAACTTGCAAAAATTCTTCGTTCATGGGCGTTATTTTCCTTTTAGTGTGTGTAATGCACCGGGGTTTGACCTGCATACCTCATTGAAAATAGATCATAGTATTTAAGTCAACACACTTGACTGACCTTAGCCGCAAGTTCAGCGATGTTCATCTGCTCGTAGTGTTCAAAGGGTTGGTGAATCCAGGGGTTGTTAGGCAGATAATCAACATAATAATCGGGGTTCTACCGATCCCCTTATGCAAAATCGGGTTGAAAATCCTTAAAAGCTTTACCCCGTAAGTATTTCAACCAAAATAATATGTTTAAGCTTGATAAGCCTTGCCTTATAAGACTTTCACCCTGATTGAGGTTTAATTACCATAAGGGGATCGGTAGAGCCGTAATTTATTTAAAATCTGTATAATTAGAAGCCCAGAGGGATGTCTCTGGGCTTTACACATTCTATTTAGACTGCAAGTTAAAAAGGCTGTAAATTGATAGGAGATATTTTTTTCAAACTTTCAGATTCTTGTGCAGCATTCCAAAGATCGTAGTTTTGCTGAAGATTTAACCAAAGTTCTGGAGTCGTTTGAAAAGCTATTGCTAAACGAAGCGCCATAGTGGGAGAAACACCAGCTTGCTCATTTACAATTTCTGAAACTGTTTTACGTGAGACATCTAAAATCTCAGCTAGCTGAGTATTGGTCATTTTTAAAGGTTCTAAATATTGACGCTTAATCAAAGCACCAGGATGTCTCGGCTTTCTTTTCGTTATCATAATCAAATTCCTAGTGATAATCTTCGTAATCAACAACGTAAGCATTACCATCTTCAAATTGAAAGGTTACACGCCAATTTCCAGATACTTTTACCGACCATTCATTTTTTCGATCACCTTTTAACTGGTGAAGCCTAGAACCTGGGTATCTCATGTCCTCAACTTGAGAAGATGCATGAAGTCTATCAAGAATATCTAGTAATTTTTCTGCGTGTTTAGGCTGAATACCGCTTCTATCATCAAGTTCAAAAAGTTTTTCCAGTCCTTTATGCTTAAACGTTTTGATCAATATCTAAATCGTAACCCTAAGGGTTACAGTTGTCAACTGTACATATATTACTCGGTTAGTTGTAATTTCTAATCAAAAACAAGATCGAATCTCGCGTTGCCTCAATTGGCAGCTTATATCTGAAAAAAATTACCCATCACGAATGCTTTCAAACACCTTCGGAGTCAAATCGTTGTAGGCTTTGGATCGCAGGGTCTAGTCTAACAATGAAAATAAATCGGCACGGACACGCCAAGGTTCTAACGCAGTCAGAGATGCAGAATAAGTTTGCCAATTTTGGCAAAATATAGTAATAAATCTGGTGAGCCAAAAAAGCTCACTCCATAACCTTTTTTAATTCTTAATTTTGAATTCTGCGTAGCGATACTAAGTGTTTATCAACACGGACTGACCTTAGTGGCAAGTTCGGCGAGGTTCATCTGCTCGTAGTGTTCAAAGGGTTGGTAAATCCAAGGGTTGTCAGCCAAGTAATCGACATAATAATCGGGTGTTATAACTGAACAGGCTTTATACCAAAGAACGGCGGTGCGGATTTCCTCTATGGGGAAATCAGTATTTCGCTTGAGCCAAGGTATAGTATATTGCAGTGTGATCCCAGAGTCTACTAAGTCATCCACTAAAAGAATGCGCGAACCTAGCTTTTCGGCAGTCATCGTCAGGTGGCGCGAGAAAATTAAATTACTTCTTTCTTGCTTGCTAGCACCTCTGTAAGATGAGGTTGCTAAAATTGCCAGTGGTTGCTGGTATATACGGGAAAGAATATCTCCAACTCGTAGTCCTCCTCTAGCAAGACAGATAATCTGGTTGAATTCCCAACTGGATTGATAAATCTGAATAGCCAGTTGTTCAATTTTTTGGTGATAATCTGACCAAGAAACATAAAGGTCTGACATAAGTCTAACTGGAGTGGTAGATAGCTAGTATTGAAGGCGATACGATCGCAAACTTATTATTTTAGTATGAGTGCAAGTTATTATGAACGATTCTGCTACTGATGGTGATGCCCAACGAGATCCTCTAAGTCAAAAACTCGACTTTAAAACAAAGCTGGCTTACGGTGCAGGGGATTTAGGCCCAGCAATTACTGCAAATATCTCAGTATTTTATCTGCTGTTTTTCTTTACCAATATCGCTGGTATCCCTGCGGGTTTAGCTGGCAGCATTTTGATGATTAGCAAAATCTGGGATGGCATAAATGATCCGCTTGTCGGGTTCCTGAGCGATAAAACGAAATCTCGTCGTTGGGGCCGTCGTCTGCCTTGGATGTTTTATGGAGCAATTCCCTTTGGAATTTTCTTTTTCTTGCAGTGGATTGTACCGCAATTTAGGGCAAATCAGAGTGATAATATTTGGCCGTTGTTCTTATACTACGTGGGGATTGGGGTGCTATCTCAGTCCTTTTTCACAGTTGTGAATTTGCCTTATACGGCAATGACTCCAGAACTAACTCAAGATTACGACGAACGCACCAGCCTTAACACCTTTCGATTTACATTTTCCATTGGTGGTAGCATTCTGTCGTTGATTTTAGCGCAAATTGTTTTTTCCCAAATTGCCGATCGCCAACAACGATATCTCGTTTTAGCAGCAATTTGTACTGTAATTTCGATTTTGGCATTATATTGGTGCATTTTTGGAGTCCGCGATCGCATCCGGGCTTTTGAGGCCAAACGCATTCAAGCCGAAGAACCTGCATCTATCCCCTTCTTGGAACAACTAAAAATTGTCTTTAGCAACCGACCTTTTCTATTTGTTATTGGTATATATCTTTTTTCTTGGCTAGGTGTGCAGATTACAGCCAGCATTATTCCCTATTTTGTAGTCAATTGTATGGGCCTTAAAGAATCAGATGTGCCCACACTGCTGATTGCAGTGCAAGGAACTGCCCTGCTGATGCTATTTGTCTGGGGGGCGCTGAGTAAAAAAATCGGCAAAAAACTTGTTTATTTTCTGGGAATGAGTTTATGGATCATAGCTGCTGCCGGACTATTTTTCTTACAACCTGGTCAAATAATTTTGATGTATGTGATGGCTGTGATGGCCGGTGTTGGTGTATCTACAGCTTATCTAATTCCCTGGTCGATGATTCCAGATGTGATTGAATTAGATGAACTCCAAACCGGACAACGCAGAGAAGGCATTTTTTATGGCTTTATGGTTTTGCTACAAAAATTTGGTTTAGCTTTCGGGCTGTTTTTGGTAGGAAATACTTTACAAGCATCGGGTTTCAAAGCATCTGTAGCCGGAAGTCCACTACCCATCCAACCGGAATCGGCACTGTTTGCTATTCGTATTGCCGTTGGCCCCATACCTACAGTTTGTTTGATTCTTGGCTTAGTTTTAACGTATTTTTACCCGATTACCCGCGAGATGCATGCAGAAATTATGCTGAAACTCAAAGAACGGCAAGAGAAAAAGGGGAGTTAAAATAATTCGTTAGGACTAGCCCTTTCAAGGTGTATTAATGTTCTGTGTTTTCTGGGCTAAAATCTTAGCAGTTGAGACATGGGGCTTGTTCTTAAGATAAGTTCGTTTTGGTTGAGCAATCTTTGGGCCTCTTGGGTGGCGGTGAAAAGCTCTCAGCTTGGCAAGACCTGCCTTCTGGTTTGAGAATTTGCGATAATTCCATGAAGGTTATGTTGTGGAAAATACCCCATTCTTCAGGGGGAATCGCAATCATCATCCCCCGGTAGGTATCACCAAAAATAGAGTTAGTCTAGCTTTTGCCCAAAAGTCTTAAGAATCTCTGACTAGAGGCGCAGAGAGTGTCAAGCAAATCTGATCATCAGATCAGTGCTAACTAGCGATTAAGGTGGGCACTGTTACCCACCCTAACACTCTAACTTGCTACTGCCTCAGCCGGGGCTGCCTCAACAGCAGCTACGGGTAAGTAAACACTAACTTTTTTACGAGTTTTGCCCTTTCTCTCAAAGGTTACAACTCCGTCAATTAAGGCAAACAGAGTATCATCGCTACCAATACCGACGTTGTTACCAGGGTGAAATTTGGTGCCACGCTGCCGCACGAGAATGTTTCCTGCACGTACAACTTGACCGCCATAACGCTTGACACCCAGACGCTGGGCATTAGAATCACGACCGTTACGTGTACTACCTGTTCCTTTCTTATGAGCCATGATTTCCTCTTGTTTATCTACTTCTTTTTATTATTCAGCAGCGATTTCAACTTCTTCGGCAGCAGTCTCATCTTTAACGGGGATTTCCTCCTCCGTTGCTCCTTGGGCAGCAAACACTGCACCGTTAAGGGTGATGGAGTCAATCATAAGTCTGGTAATTTCCTGACGATGCCCCCGCTTTTTGCGGGTTTTCTTTTTCGGCTTCATTTTGTATACCAGAACTTTACGACCCCTATAATGTCGCATTACAGTCCCTTCTACGGTCGCGCCTGTCACTAGTGGCTGTCCAATGGTGACTTCGCCATCGTGCTGCACGAGCAATACGGAGTCTATTGTAACTTTTTCATCTGGTTCGTTCGTAAGCAGTTCAATGTCATAAAACCGCCCTGGCTCTACTCGTATTTGTTTGCCGCCAGTTTCAATAATTGCGTAGGTCATGGAATTGTCCTTGAGGTTGCCGTACAGGTAGCTGGTTTTTATCTCCTGTAGAGAAGCTTCTGCCAGCTTTTGTAATATGTCTACCTGATCCGAGCAGGAATTAGACAGACAATCTAATATACTATTTTATTAACAGGTATGAAGTCAAGCTCTAACAGGATTTTTGGATTTGGCATTGGTGTCTTGTCAATGTTGTTCTGTCGTTCTGTCCAAACGACAACCACTACACCGTTCCTAAAAAGCCGATTCGGATCCAGCGTTCTTCGCCATAATCAAAACGCTCATCAGAGCTTTATCAGCATGGAATTGTCAAAAATTACGAGGACATCTGCAAAATCAATTCGATGTTTACGAATATTTTCAAGATTCTTTGTTTCGTCCCACTCAAACTGTATCAAAGCTTAATGAACAATATAGAAACATTTAAGCCCATTATCGCTTATTCCAGATGAATAACAAATCCTGCGATCGCACTTCTCATCGTGGAAGTGGTTAAGATTGTGAGTAGAAAAAGATGTTGGGTTTCCTAGCGCCAACTCAACCTACAAGATTAGCGATCGCATTTCCGCAATACAACTAAGAAGTGCAGGAACCTCTTCCCAGAAGCCTCCTTCCTCTACTGGATGAATGACTACTTTGATTTTCATCGCTTATCTAATTCATCACTGAGCCTAAATAAGCAACTAGAGCTGCTTGTCTACTTAATGCTAAAATCAATAATGCTATTGTTCATTCATCCACTCTGAACAAGAGTCACAGAAACTAAAATTCCAGGAAAAACCTGTCATTACTCCCCCACATCTACCACACTCTGTTAGAGGGTTAACACTATTGCACTCTGAGTTGCTACATATACCCTCAAATTCCCCAAGAATAATCAGAGTTTCTTGATAGCAGTCTGGGCATATGGTAAATGGGAAGTCTATTCCTTTATTTGTTCTATATTCTTTTTCTATTTCTTTGATAATATCCTTACGTTTACGCTTAAATTTTTTCAGCCTAAACTGAATATCTTGATTCCATTCTTGTCTTCTTGTTTGCTCAATTCGTTTCCATATTGAATCAATAGTATGTATCTTTTTCTGAAGTTCTAAACTTTCAGACGAAGCTTCAATATTTATCTGAAGCTCATTAACAAGAAATCTATCAATTAACTCCAAAAACTTTGAAATATTCGTCCATAAACCATATCTATTGGTAGAAAACTTATAATGCTCAAACTGATTTCTAATATCCTGAACAGTCCTAATGACTTCAAGCTCATCCTTAGAAAATATCACTTTAGGGCCAATCTCAAGCCTTTCTAACGCCTCATCTAGGTCAATTGTGTTAGGAGTCTTGCCAGAAGATATTTTTTGTTTTACTTCATTGACTCGCCCTTTAAAGATAAGTTCTGGTAAATGACGCGAAAGACGTTCTTTGAGAAGCAACAGAAAGCCAGAGAACAGATGCAACACACCATATTTGTAGCTACTTATAGTTATATCTGTAGCGCTTGAATACTCTCTAAGCACATGCGCTTCATCAAAAAGTTCATCTATTCCCTTAAGTATGAAGTCAACTCCATTATCAAGCAAGTTCAGTTCAAGTATAGTCTCAGATTCTTCGTTACTCATGGAAAATATTGTTATCCCAATCTCGGCTTTTCACAAATAATCTCGAAATTACGCCCTCAGCACCAAAAAGCTGCTTTATCAAATGCCCGATACAATTTGGCTCAAGCACTATTTTTACACAACAGGAAAAGCTATGTTAAAAAGTTTAGAACTCTATATTAAAAAACAATGACGTAGCAACGCTTGCTTAAGTAAACCTTGATATTCTTTATCCCCAAGCCGATAAGCACCAAATCTTTCCAAATTGGGATTCATCATTTGGCCATCAAAAAACACAAATTTCCTCTGGCGCAATCTTTCCACTAACTTAACCATCGCCACCTTCGAGCCTTCAGGAATGCGATAAAACATCGACTCGCCAATGAAAGCCCCACCAATGACAATCCCCAAAATTCCCCCAGCTAGTTCGTCACCTTGCCAAGTTTCAAAACTATAAGCGTAACCCTTCTGATAAAGTAGCCAGTAAATCTCTTGTAATTCCGGTGAAATCCAAGTTGTCTCTCTATCAGCACACCCAGCCACCACAGCCTCAAAATCACGGTTAATCGCCACAGTAAACCGTTCTTGATTGAGAACACGCTGCAAAGACTTAGGGTAACGAAACCGTTCATCCAAAGGAATAAAAGTCCGATCGCGACTTCCGTACCAACTCAGGCGATCGCGCTCATCAGCCATGAGAAAATAGCCTTGTGCATAGCCTTCAACAATAGCAGCGATATCATATTGCATAAATAAATATAAAAAAAACACTCTTAGAAACGCAATTTGATGCTAAAAGTCAACCTCAGCGTTCCTCTGCGTTTCCCTCCGCGTCCTTCTGGATTAAAAAAAATGACTCAACCAATTCCACCCATCACTTTACCACCACCTGAAAATCCCCAACTCGAAGGTGAATGGTTACGAGAGCGTTTACAACGTTGGCTAGATACCGAATTTATCCCCGAAGCAGTCAACCAAAATATTGCCCAACGAGCCGCACAGATTTTTGTGCGTCAACGGATGGAAGGAGAAAACGACCTTGGTTCTCTGGTAATTGCCATTGTCACAGAGATGCAGTCGTATGATTTTTCTAATAGTTTCTATGGAGAGTTTGCGATCGCCAACGCCGTCAGCGATCTACTCTTAGAAAGTCTGGGAATTGATAAATGTTGTGGTCAATAATTTTGTCATTTGTCATTTGTCCTTTGTCGTTTGCAAATGACTAATGACTAATGACCAATGACTACCAACTAGATTTAACAACTCCAGGTAAAAGACCTTCATGCGCCCATTCTCGCAGCACATTCCGAGACAGTCCAAAATCGCGGTAAACACCTCTAGGACGACCAGTTAACCAGCAACGGTTGCGATGGCGGGTGGGCGCACTATTTCGGGGTAGCTGTTGAATCTTCCGGTGGATTTCCAGTTTATCCAGAGGAGATGGTGCACTTCTGAACTCTTCCAGAAGCGCTTCTCGCTTATCAGCATACTTTTCTATCAACCTGCTGCGCTTTTTCTCGCGCTCAATCAAGCTCTTTTTTGCCATATACTCTGTAACTTATTTAAAGACACCATTCCCCATTCTACAGTCTCTTCATCAATTCTGGGGTTACTGGTGTCGCTTAACCTACAACCACTGGCTTATTAGCAGCAGGGCATAAATCGGCAAGCTCACAAGCAACACAGACGGGAGAGCGGGCTTTACAAATAGCACGACCGTGATAAATCAACCGAATTGACCAATTTTCCCAATCAGGCTGCGGTAATAAACCCATTAAATCTTGCTCAATCCGAACCGGGTCTGTATGCTCAGTTAAACCCAAACGTTGGCACAGGCGCTTAACGTGAGTATCTACCGTCACTCCAACATTAATGCCATAGCCATGACCAAGAACTACATTTGCTGTCTTCCGCGCCACACCTGGAAGCTTTAACAACTGTTCCATTTGGTTAGGGACAACAGAGTTAAACTCAGTGACAATCATCCGACAGGCGGCTTGAATGTTCTTGGCTTTATTGTGATAAAACCCAGTTGAACGCACCAAGCTTTCTAATTCTACCAAGTCAGCGATCGCTAAACTAGCAGCATCGGGAAACTTCTCAAATAAAGCTGGTGTCACCTTATTTACCCGCTCATCAGTACATTGAGCGGAGAGAATAGTTGCCACCAATAATTGTACTGGTGTTGAGTAGTTCAAAGAGCAAGTAGCATCTGGATAAAGACGCTTCAGACGAGCTAAAATTTCTAGCGATCGCTTCTTTAAAGGTAAAAGTTTCTTTTCCCTACTCCCCACTGCCGTACAGACGCGATTAATCGCGTCTCTCTCACTCCCTATTTTCACTGAAACAATCTTTGTACCCATTCCAATTCGCTAGTTAATTGGGTGGTTTCTTTAACTATCAGAAAAATTCCTAACCCTAAGAGTAACACCAAACCGGTTTGCATGACACCTTCTTGAATACGGGCAGGCACAGGCTTACCACGCAAACCTTCAATCAGCAGAAAAGCGAGTTGTCCGCCATCCAAAGCTGGTAAAGGCAAAATGTTGATGATAGCCAAGTTAATGCTGATAATTGCGGCAAAAGACAACAGATTTGCACTATTATCAGCAGCTAATTTTGCACCGATTTTGACAATATTAACTGGCCCAGAAACTTGCCCAGCAGTTTGTTGAAAATTGGTAATCAACTGTCCAAAACCGCTAAGTGTGCCAACAAATAATTGTTGAAATCTGTTAGCAGCAATGCCGAAAATTTCAAAAGGACTATTAGGACGGCGATAAACTGCTGTAGCATTTGGAGTGAGTGCCACACCAACTACACCTTTGCCATCGGCTCCCCGTTTTGGTGTTAATTTCAGGGTTTGTTGTTGGTTTTCACGCTGAATTTTCACTTCGATTTGCTGATTGGGATGAGTTTGAATTTCTTTTGTCAGCAAAGGAGTTGACTTATCAGAAGCGGGGAGTTCATGACCATTTACAGCCAGAATAATATCTCCTTCCCGAATTCCTGCTTGGTAGGCAACAGATTCTTGATTAACAGGCTGTACAAGGACACCAGCTTGATAGTTTAATTCCTTGGGAATGCCAACAATACCCAATTGCAGAGCCAGCACCAAATAGGCAAATATTAAATTTGCGATCACTCCGGCACTGATAACGATCGCCCGGTCTAAAATTGGACGATTACGCAGCAGATTTGGGTCATTGGGTGGAACATCGCTATCGGGATCATCATCGGGAAAGCCCACAAAGCCGCCCAAGGGAAAGGCGCGGACAGCATATTCGGTTTGTGAACCTTGGTACTTAAAAAGAACTGGGCCAAAACCCAAAGAAAAACGGTTAACCAGAATGCCTTGAGAACGGGCTGCAACAAAATGTCCCAACTCGTGTACCAAAATCAAAACAGCCAAGACTGCGATCGCTGCTAAAACTGACATAGAGTAAATTAGTGAAGATATTAAGCTATAGTTATCTCCATTCTAATTGGGCATTGGGCATTGGCCATTGGGCATTAGTAAAAGAACGTCGTGTGCAACTTTTACTCAAACCTAACTCCCCAACCCCCTTCACTATAAGGAAAAGGTGAAAATTCAAAGCCTCTCTTCTTTCTCTCCTTTTAGGAGAGAGGTCAGAATATTAACGAGCGTGGATTAAATAAAATGCAAAACTTCATCCTGTCTCTAGCTTCCCTCTCCAATATATCGGAGAGGGATTGAGGGTGAGGTAAGCCAGGGACATAAATTGTGACCAATGACAAATTACAAAACTTCACGCCCCAAATAAGGTTGCAGCGCTTCTGGTATCCTCACCGTCCCATCAGGTTGTTGATAATTCTCCAAAATTGCTGCCATCGTCCTTCCCACCGCCAAACCCGAACCATTCAGAGTATGTACGAACTGGGTACCTTTTTTCCCCGCCTCCTTGAAGCGAATATCAGCACGTCGCGCCTGGAAATCTATAGTATTGGAACAGCTGGAAATTTCGCGGTATTTGCCAGAAGAGGGCAACCAAACCTCTAAATCATAAGTTTTGGTAGAAGCAAATCCCAAATCTCCAGTACTTAAATTTACGACTCGGTAAGGCAACTGCAACGCCTGTAAAATTGCTTCTGCATTCCCCACCAATTTCTCCAGTTCATCAAAAGACGTACTGGGTTCGACAAATTTCACCATTTCCACCTTGTTGAACTGATGCAGGCGAATTAATCCCCGCATATCGCGCCCATAGCTACCAGCTTCGCGGCGAAAACAGGGCGTAAAAGCACAGTGGTAGATAGGCAAATCTTCAGCAGCGAGAATTTCACCCCGGTAGAGATTTGTAACTGGAACCTCAGCCGTAGGAATCAGCCACAAGTCGTCATCAGCGCATTTAAAGCTTTCTTCAGCAAACTTGGGTAACTGACCAGTCGCCGTCAAAGACTCGGTATTAACTAACAGAGGCGGACTAACTTCCACATACCCAGCTTGAGTATGGAGAGTCAGCATAAATTGAATTAATGCCCTTTCCAAAGCCGCGCCAGCACCTATTAATGTCACAAAGCGACTTTGGGCAACTTTTACAGCTCGCTCAACATTCAGAATACCTAGCTTTTCGCCAATTTCCCAGTGAGGGAGAATATTCGGATTTTGGGGAATGTACTCATCACCCCAACGGCGCACTTCTACGTTATCTTCCTCATTCTTTCCAAGGGGTGTAGAGTCGCTTGGTAAGTTGGGAAGTGCCAACACAAGTTGGGCAATTTCAGCTTTGAGTTCTTTTTCCTGGGGTTCCAGTTGGCTCAACGTAGCTTTGACAGAGTTACCTTCATCGCGCAAAGCTTGAATTTCTGGGTCTTGAGGATTGCTCCCAGATTTAATCTTTTGCCCGACAATTTTACCGATTTCGTTGCTACGGGCTTGGAGTTGACTGCGTGTTCCCTCAATTTCCCGTTGTTGCCGATCTAACTGTAATATCGGTTCAATGTCGTATTTACCACTACGACTATTCAATCGTTCTTGAACTAATTGCGGATTTTCCCGTATTTGCTTGATATCCAGCACAGATTTTTCTCAGTTTTTAGCCTATTATCTACCTGCTAACACATCAGCATATACTGATTTTGGCTTGCCATGACTGGAAAAACAAAGTTTATTGCAAAAATCAGTTTTAACCTATATCAAAATTTTACCCTAGCATCACTGCCAGGGCGACGAAAGCAGATAATGCATTTTAACCAATCATCAACTGGTAAAGAAGTGGGCAAGAATAAATCAAACTATGTTAGGGATTTCCAACAAATAAATTATCCAATCTTGTGGGGTGGGCATCTTGCCCGCCCATAGACAAAGGCGGGCAAGATCCCACCCCACAATAAGTAGTTGAGTATTTTTTATTTGTCAGTCCCTTACGCAATATAAATTTAACTATTTACTCTCCCCGACTCTGCGCTTATATTAAGGTTTGTTGATACGATTAAGTAGCCAAAGCGATGCCACAAGCCCTGCAAAGTGCGCTGAGACAGTGTTGGTGTTTGCCTGTACCACAAGCATATCTAGACCGCTAATAATCCGGGTAGGGTCAAAAAGTTGGGTAGTTATAGCTTGAGGAGATATGGATCTTGCTACCAGTGTACCAACGATCGCTTGCGCCCCCAAAAGAGTCACCAGCGTTCCTCCTAAATTCACCCACAGCCCTAAGCGTAATACTTGCACAGTCTCGCTTTTGCGAGGGCGGTTGCTGGGATTGGAGGATTCCAATTGCTTGCCAATTCTAGTGTAACGGTAAGCTAAATAAATGCCCCCACCCAAAACAACCAGTCCACAAATTGCTAAAAATACACCAAAGCCAGTCCCAGGATTATTACTAGGACTGCCAGTTCTTTGATTAAAGACGGCGAACAGCAGCACAATTATGCTAGAAACAACGCCTAGTACTAGCTGAATCCAGAAGCTAATCCAACCTGTAAGACGAAAAGTTTGGGCAATTGCCCGGAGAGTTGAGGAAGATGATGGGGTATCGGGAGTTTGTGACATACTGTGAACCAATTTGCTGGGCGCTTTCAAAGGACACAAAAACACAGAGAGAAGTTCTGTTCGGTGTCAGCCGAACAGAACTTCGGGGGACACGGAAAGCGTTGTTGAGATGTATCGCACTTTGCGTCTCTCCCTTTCCTAGTCTTTGCGTCTTCTTTGATAAATTTACTATCACACTTGCCAAATAAGACAAGAGATTCTCTGGTTGAGGAAATCAGAAATGCTTACTGCTGAGGTGTGTCCATAGGCGTAGCAGCTTTAACCCAGACATATTCTTTAGCCTAAGCTTTTAGAATCTGCATTGAGAAAATTACTGTAAAACAAAGTGTTTATTAACTTTTGCAGACAAAATAGCATTTTACCTGTAAAATTTCTTCGATGGCATTTTATTGCTTAAGCAGTTCTAACCAGATCGGCATCACTTAACACCAAGGTAGTGACTTCGCCACCGTCTGTTCGCTTCTCACCACACCGTATCGAGCTTGGATAGGGGTAGACTATTTTGTGCCCCTAAAACTCGCAAACTCGTCCCACAACTTCACAGACGTGGGTAATTATTTGGTGTTTACGCTTTGGCAATTTAGTCTAAGTAGCTTTATATATATTACTGATTGAGCAGTACCACTGTATACTGACTACAAGGATTGTATACTTACCCTAAGGCATTTTTTTAGCCATTCACTAACCATGAAACTTGAGGATATATATCAATTCTTTGAGAATCCTCCGCCAACTTACCTTTGTCAGGAAGTAGCAGTTTGTTACATACTGTCTGTTTTGTTACAAAATGAATCCTACGGAACCGAGTTGATTGAGCAATTAGAAACTGAATATTCCACCTATAGGCTTTCGGATACCGTACTTTATAGTGCAATCAAATTTCTGGAAGACCAAAGGGCAATCAGTGGATATTGGAAGAAACTCGAAGGACGGGGACGCCCCAGGCGGATGTACCAAGTTTCTCCAGAATGGCAAGTTCAAGCGCAGGATTTAGCTTTGCTTTGGCAAGACTACATCAACGGGAGGACAAAGTAATACCATTTTGGATTTTGGATTTTAGATTTTGGATTTTAGATTTTAGATTGTGGAAGAGTCCCTGGTAATCGCAGTGGCGCTCCATTTGTCGCAATCATTGTTCAAATTGGTATAACGAATAGCAGGAATCGCGTGACTTATAGTCATGGGAGGTTCAAAATGAATAAGTCTCCTCCAGTCAAACACTAACAATTAGTTATGGATACTGCTATTCTGCCATCTACGTTCCTGCTAACCTTGTTGTTATCGGTTGGGCTGTTTTTCTTTATACGTGCCTCGACTAAAGACCGTACAGAAACAGCACAACTGATATCTGAGCAAGGTGAAGCTGCTTTAATGTCTCAATTAAAAGAGTATTTTAGATCGCGGTCTTACCGAGTGGTAGCGGTAGATCGAGAAAAAAACCAGGTGACTTTTGAAGGTAATGTTCGCCCCAGCTGGTTCTTAGCTATATTTCTAACTCTACTAGCAGCTACTGGTATTGTTTGTCTATCATTAGTAGTGTCCATGCTTTTCCCTAGCCTCAGTACCCTTGTTCTGGCTATGGTACTGCTGTCGCCTTTAAGCGGTCTGTTTTATTGGCAGAAATCTGGAAGACTTGAGAAGGTGTCGCTCAAAGTCGAAACAACTCAGAGCGAACAAACCTCCTCAAGTAAGATCACTGTAGTTGCCCATCGAGATGAACTCAGTGAGTTACAGAGGACTCTACAGCTAAAGCCTGGTGAATAATTTTTGATTTTTGTGACCATCTTTTAACTATGATATGCAGACTTCTGACCTGACCTACTCTTTAGGCAATGGAAAGTAGGAAGGAGGAAATCAATAATGCTGCTTTGTCAATTTTCCCCACAACTTGTGCCGTGGGGAAAAATTTAAATTTATTAACTTAAATTTGTTGACAGAGCTTGCTTAACAAGCTACGGCATAAGAGTGCAATTTCACTAGCGCTTTTGGACGCGCTTGGCTCTATACCTACTCCCTTCTGCATATCAAAATAGCATCAACCCATTCAATCTAGCGTGGTTTGAGAGAAGTTTACTTTCCAACTACCTGGACTAGATTTACTGGCAAATCAGCTCCAAACTAAAAAAAAATTAAATTTTGCATAAACTTAGCAATTTTGCCAGTTAATGGTAGTCAGGAGCTACATTCAATGCGTAAGATGACCATCTCTGGTTCACCGACTAGCTAAAGCTTGAGGTTCTTGACCTGGTGAAGGTTCTAACACCCTCAAGCTAGGAAACAAGAAATGGTTTTCCTCTACGTATTGAGCACCAAACAGTCCCTTTTCTGCCCAGAAATAACGATCTGTTGTGTGTTCATTTCGCTTTACAAGTAGCAACGCCGGTGGCAAAATACCTTCAGCTTGAATGAATCTTCTCGCTGCTGTCACAGGTTTTTCTTCGCCACTTTCGATGCTATATTGAGGCACATGCTCCAAAATTCGCCGTCCTTCCTGACGACGACGACTTTTCCTTTTGCGTCTCCTTGCCAATCTATTGTCCTCCTCTTTCAAGCTATAGATTGTAGTGTTAGCTACAAAATCCGTCGCCATTATATAGGTTCTAGTTCAAAATATCAATAGTTTTTTACCTTTTAATATAAGAAAGTTAATATCTTTGAAGATAGAGAAAACAAAATTAGTATTCAAATATAATCTCTTAGTACAAACCATCATGAAGAAGATTTTAGTTAAGCTTTATTAAATGAGTGAGGTAAAAATTAAGTATCCTCTCTTAATCATGCCTCAAAATCTGTAATCTTGAGCAAGAGCTAAAAAATGTTAATGTCTGCCAGTTCCGATTTTCTTGCTCTGTGTCGAGAGCAAATAGCGCTGCTAACCCAAGGGCTGGGAGCAACATTAAGTATTGTGTACCTAACACAAGAATTGGTAGAGACTCCTTCAGGTGATGCCAAACTGATTCCTGTGGTGATTTACCCAGAAACAGCATTATTACCGCCAGGAGAGGAGACTGCTGAAGTGACGGTACACAAGCAACTTCAAGTTGGAAATGTGTTTGTATTACCCAATCGTCAGAGAAGGTTATTAACAGCAGGGACAGAATCTGCAACTTCCTCACGCGAGTCTGAGATTCCAGATGCGTCTGGGCCCCATCTAAAAGAGGAATACTTATTTAGTGGCAACCAAATTGTTTTACCTCTGATTTATGAGGGTGTGATGATGGGGTTACTGGTGACAGGTAGGGAAGATCGCGCATGGAATGAACACGAGGAAAGTCAGATTCAACGGATAGCCCAAACATTAGCGATCGCTTGTATTTTAGATCAACGGCGAGCATGGTTTGAGCAGCAGTTACGTGAGCAACAAATTCTTCAAGAAAAACAGCGCGATTTGCTGGATAACTTGTTGCATCAGTTTCGTAACCCATTAACGGCGTTGCGGACTTTTGGCAAACTGCTATTGAAACGACTTCAACCAGCAGATCCGAACCGGGATGTGGCAAATAGTATTGTGCGGGAAAGCGATCGCCTCCAAGAATTGCTGCAACAATTTGATCAAGTAATCGACTTGACAGAGGCAGATTTAGCACCACTACATCTGGCAGAAAATGAAGTATTTGTAGAAGCAACTATCCAAAAATCCGCTAAACCACTGTTATTATTGCCGGGAACGGGAGATAAAGCAGTTGACTGCTCGCTAGCAGATATATTAGAACCATTATTAATATCAGCCAAAGCGATCGCCCAAGAGCGAAAGCTAAAACTAATAACTGAAATTCAACATAATTCACCCCTAGTATGTGCCAATATCAAAGCATTACGAGAGGTATTAACTAACATCATCGATAATGCTTTGAAATACACTCCTAGTGGTGGTAAAATTTTGATTCAGGCGGGATTAGAAAAAGCTAATTTTCAGGGAATTGTCATCAGTGACAACGGGCCAGGCATTCCACCCCAGGATTTAGAGCATCTTGGAGAACGGCATTATCGGGGTGTACAAGCGCAAACAGAAATCCCTGGTACAGGTTTGGGGTTAGCGATCGCTAAACAATTAATAGAGCAAATGCAGGGCGAAATCGAGGTTTTCAGCCCTGCAATCAACTCTAAGCTAACTTCACCCGATGCGCCGGGGACTACGTTTATTATTTGGTTGCCGGAAGTTAAAAATTAGTCTTAGTCATTAGTCATAATGGCTAATAACTGAAGTTAAGAGTTGGTTATTTGTCCCAGGACTATTTCGTTCTAAACATAAACCGCCCAGAACTTTAGTTCTGGGCTTATAGCTAAAGTCCGTCAAAACGGACTATAACCTTGTCTCAGTCGTCTAAAGACGACTTTCACTATTAAACTCAGAATTCATTCTGAGGCGGGCTAGATGAGAATGAAATAGCCCTGCATTTGTCTTTTATAAATACCAATGACCAATGACTATCTTAGTGAAACCAACAAGTTTTGATTGATTGTCATTTGTAAATCGGTATTTGGGTCAATGGCGATTAAGTCAACACTATTCCTACCTAAGATTAGACCAACCAATGCACCGATACCAGCGCCACCCAAGACTTCTTCTGTGGCAATGGCGCGATCGCCAGTGACAGCAGATATCGCAGTTGCTGCACCTGCACCCAATACAGTATCCTTGATAATTGCACTAGTACTAATACCCTTCTTAACGGTTTCAGTTTTGGTAATCACTTCAGAAGTAGCGTTAAGCTGATACTCTTGACCACTGGCCAAAACTAGTTTCTCGGCAACGAATTGAGAACCGCCTGTAGCAGGTTTGAGTTGACCAATAATCTGACTACCAGCAGGAATCACTATAGTTCCTTGTTGCGTAACCACGTTTTGGGATACTGTCAATGTCAAAGGCGCTGTTTCATCCTTTGTAACCAGAATTTTTTGTGCTTTGTCATACTTCACAGCAATAGCAGTCCCTTGGGGAATTGTGACTGATCCAGGTGTTGGGGTAGTAGACCCGACAGCCGCCACGACATAGGGCGAGTTAATTGCTGAAACTTGGTTAGAACTAACCAATGCTTGGTAAATAAAAGCTGCTACCTGGGCGCGAGTGGCAGTTGCGGTTGGATTCAGGAACTTCACATTTGGATAGTTGACCACAATTTGCTTTTCAGTTGCTGCGGCGATCGGGCTACGGGCATAGCTAGCGATATTAGAGGCATCGTTGAAATATTGCAGAGTGCTTTCGGTATTACCGATGGGACTATATGCCAAACCGTTAGCGAGGGAAACCAAAACCTGCTCGCGGGGAATAGCTTGGTTAGGCTCAAAGCGATTTCCAGGATAACCTGACAAGAAACCAATGGTATAAGCTTGCTCAATGGCGCTGGATGCCCAATAGTTGCTGGGTACATCAGTAAAATTGATTGCCTGCCGTTGCTGTGCTTTTTGGAAAGCTTTGTTGACCATCGCGGCAAATTGAGCGCGTGTCACCGGTTCTTCAGGGCGGAAGCTACCATCAGGAAATCCGGCAATTACACCTCGCTGTGACAATTGTTGAATAAATTGTGCTGCCCAATAGTTAGATGAAACATCAGAAAAAGTAGTTTGAGCCAAAGATGGCGAAGCTGTAATCAAAGGCGCTACAGTACCCACTGTGACGGTCAAAGCCATGAGTGCAGCTGTTCGAGATTGCCAACGATTTAAAGTAAACATTATTTTTTATTCCAGTACAATTACTTTTTTTGGTGTTACTTAACTAGACATTTACTGAGGTGTTAAGTTCCCAATTATTTCCGCTTATTGTAAAAAGCATTACTTTAGACGTACAGACATGAGCAAAAAATATCTCTCAAAGGAAGGAGGCATGTAGGCGAGAATAAAACAAAGTATATTAAGTAATATAAATAGTGTTGAAATTATTTTGTAGTGAAGGTTTCAGCTTTCAAGTGAGGACTAAATTCCTCAGATAAACCTTTGATTATTTACGCCCTTTGACTTAGGCGATAGAAGTAGTATAGCCACCGTATTATCTCTTAGCACAATTAAATAAGTATTCTAATAAATATGGATACTGGGGGAGACGATATAGAGTATAGAATAGTTGCTGTTAAATAGAATTTTTCGGGTTAAAAATGAAAGCGATCGCACACTATATTTAAAGTGGCGATCGCCGATCAGGGGTGATTAAAGTCACCACTTGCTGATGTCGGGCAGTTAATTGCTGAGGTTTGACACGATGTAGGGCGAGTTAATTGCTGAAGCTTGATTAGAACTAACCAACGCCTGGTAAATAAAAGCTGCTACCTGGGCGCGTGTAGCAGTTGCAGTTGGATTTAGTAACTTGACATTCGGATAGTTGACCACAATTTGCTTCTGGGTTGCTGCGGCGATCGGGGTACGGGCATAGCTAGGGATATTAGAGGCATCGTTGAAATATTGCAGAGTGCTTTCGGTATTGCCGCCAGCAGCATATTTCAGACCGTTAGCGAGGGAAACCAAAACCTGATCGCGGGGAATAGTTTGGTTAGGCTCAAAGCGATTATGAGGATAACCTGATAAGAAATCAATGGTATAAGCTTGCTGAATGGCACTGAATCCCCAATAGTTGCTGGGTACATCAGTAAAATTGATTGCCTGCCGTTGCTGTGCTTTTTGGAAAGCTTTGTTGACCATCGCGGCAAATTGAGCGCGTGTCACCGGTTCTTCAGGGCGGAAGCTACCATCAGGAAATCCGACAATTACACCTCGCTGTGACAATTGTTGAATAAATGGTGCTGCCCAATAGTTAGATGAAACATCAGAAAAAGTAGTTGGAGTCGTTTGAGCCGTTTCAGCAGAAGATTGCGGGGAGCATCCCACTTTGATGAGTTTCTCTTGCAAACTATAACTCACTGGATCACAAACAAAAGCTGTCAACTTAGGCTTTACATAAGTTCGCGTTGGCGGATTTTGTTTATCTACCTGCGTCCAATCGTCAGATGTTTTTTCTAGAGTGGGATGCTTACTTAAATACTCCGAGTCTGCAACAATATCGTGAGGACCCTTAACACTTATCTTAGAACTATTGAGGTAGATATTATAATCATAAATAACGTTTTGATTTTTTATGTTACTATTAATCTCCTTGCCAGGATACGCATAGAGAATGTTATTTAGAATCTTGACATCATCTGATGCATTAGCATATATTTGCGCGCCTTTAATTTCTGGACTCTGATTATTTAAAACCGCAGTGTTATTTACAATATCAACATGAGCGCTAAAAAATGCATGAATACCTGAACCACCATTATAAAATGTCAGATTGTTTTTTACTAAAGTACGTCCTGTATATGCACCCAATTGGGGGTTATTACCATTTTTGGAACTATCGATAATAATGCCATTACCATCTGTGATCCTTCCGACTGCAATCCAAGGGATGTACATCCGATTGTTGTAAGTCTTGTTGTTGGTAATAAACATCTTGTATCCCTGATTGTTGTCAGAATTCCAATTGCTCAACATCGAAATACCACTATTACCATAGACTGAGTACCAGGCATTATCGAACACCACATTATGATCTACTGTCACATAGTCCGATTGAATCACTGAGATACCTCCTCCTCCACAGTCATGCACTTTGTTGTTCAGAATACGGATGTGATGAACATGACCATTGGTTCGTCCCTCAATGCTTATGCAGTTTCCGTTCGTCAGTGGGTTTGCTTTGTTAGTCTTCTGACTCCTCGCATAATCAAGGGTTACATTGGCATTGTTCCCGACGACTTCCAGCCCGTTTATCTCGATATATGAAGCTCCATTTGAAACCAGGATACCGTGCCATGTATTGTGCTGAATTTTTGGGAAATGGCCAGGATATGCTTTATAACTAATCCATGCTTTGGCATTTCCAGAACGTTTAATATTTACTACACTCCCAGCTTTGGGTAAATTTGTGTATACTCCGTTCATAATCAATACTGTGTCGCCAGGGTTAGTCATATCTGCTGCCTTTTGAATTGTCCGAAAGGCGGATGAAGCAGAAACTCCACTATTTTTGTCGTTTCCAGTACCACTAACATAGTATGTTTTCGGAGTCGTATTAGTGCTGATTAGCTCGCGGCTGGTAGTGGATACCTGACGGACGTTTTCAACTAAAGATGGTTTTATCCTTTCTCCCCCAGCCAAAAGACTTAACGCCACGGGAATTGCCAGATATGCACTGAAACTTAAACCTTGTATTACCACAAGAAAATACTCCTTTATCGCTACTCTTCAATCAAAATATCAGGATATTCAGGAATTTTGAATACTTTTTTAGATAGAGACTACAATAGAGCCGACTTTCCTATCTGCCCCCATAGCACAATTAAATAAGTATTCCCATAAATATCGATATCGAGTCAGACGATACAGAAATAGAATAGTTGCTGGAAAATAGAATTTTTTGGGTTAAAAATGAAGGCGATCGCACACTATAGTTAAAGTGGCGATCGCCGATCATGGGTGATTAAAGTCACGATTTGAATTGAGTTAAATTTAGTAGCGGGATTGTGGTACTAAATTCAAGTTAGAATTCAGTGTGATCTTTAAATCCTGTGCAGGTCTGAGGACAAAGGCATTTCCTTGTTTTTTCCGTAACAGCACACTCGCACCCGCACCCGCAGCCGCACCGATAACAGGTTTTAAATCGTCAATTCTGTGGTTGCCAGTAATTAGTGAACCTAAAAGACCAGCACCCCCACCAATAGCTGCGTCAGTTAAAACCTGATTTGTACTGGGACCCTGTGAAACTCTTTCAGTTGTGGTGTATGTCCGGGAAGTTGCATTAATCGACTGACGCTGACCATTGGAAAATTCTAATTCTTGAGCTACAAACCGCACGCCTTTTCCTTTGTTATCATCTGTATCTCTTGAATAACTATTATCTAAGTCAACAGATTCTAGCTGTCCAATTACTTTAGTACCAGCAGGAATCAAGACATTTCTATTTCTGTCGAGAATGTTGTTGGCTATTCTCAAGGTTAGAGATTTAGTTTCTCCAGGAGCTATCGTAATTGTTTCTTTTTCGTAGGTGACAGGAAAAGAAACCCCAGAAGGAATGGTCGTGTTTCCGTATTGCCCAATTCTGTCTTGCCCAATTCTATATTGTGCATTAGCAGGAGCCAAGCTAAATAGGGGGCTAATGACGCTTGTAGTAACGGTCATTGCCATAAGTGCAGCAGTTCCAAATTTCCATTGATGTAGGCGACTCATAAGAGGGTTATCCTTTGTGTATGTGATGTATATAATGACGGGGATTCACTGAGTTTGTTTCTGATTGTTTTTGAACCTGTCTATAGGCGTATTCCGAAGGTAAAGGTGCTTATACGACGTGGAGTATTTATTGCAGCTACGCCTATCGGATATCTCGCTGCTCAGAATTTGTATCCTGTTAATGTGCGTCAGCAAATAGAGGGTGAGATCCTGACGTGACGCAAAATAAGTCTAATAGTTTCCAGAGTTGTTTCATTGTTTACGTTCACATATCTACACCACTGAATAGAGGCGAATGGGCTGACTGCAAACTCTTGCTTCTATTCTAGATTTATTTGCTAGGACTTGGGAAATATTTTCGGTTTCTTAACGAATGATTTACCTGTGGGACTGAAAGATCAACTATCTGCTATATGTGTATTTAAGATTGCTGCTGGCGCTGTTTAATCTCTGCGATCGGTAATAGCAAGGTGTCTTCTATTTGCTCTCGTACTTCACGGTTGACATAACAATCGCTATTTAGGCAATCTACCAACAATAAATTAGCATGGTAATACTTGTTAAGTAATCCTTTCTGGTGCTTGCTAAACTGCCAATCACTATCAATACTACGATAGCTCATTATTACTGCTCTTAATTGCTGAGTCCAGTTTTGACCGTTTGTTTTCCACCATTGTTTATGGATATCGAAATCTGTTTTTGTTTCAGGTAGTTGGTTTATGAGTGGTAGCAATGCTGATTTTAGACCAGAAATAAGACTGTAAGTTAATTTACTAATATAATCATCTTTTTTTTGCTTAAAATTAAAACAAAGTTGAAGTTTAGGACTAAGTACCAGATTACACTCAAAATAATCTCTAGTATCGTCGCTATGAATGGCTTTCCAGATTCCAGGGTAAGAGATAAGACAAAAATCAAGGTCGATTCCTATACAGCTATTACCAAGAGAAAGATTACCTCCCAGTATAAAAGCAAAGTAAAACTCGCGAATAACTGCTAACTGGTAAGGAACGTTAACTGAAAGAGATTTTTTACTTATCCACTTTAGAAACTGCTCCAATTTCTCATCATTAGCTAAAAGCGAATCGACTTGATCTTTCATCAATAACAATACACGATCCGCATTTGGCGACATTCCAACCGCAAGTAAAAAGACTTCCCGCCAGCGTTTCTCAGTGATGTGGCTAACAAGATTTTGCAACGCTTCCTCTGATGATTGTCTTACAACCACAAATTCTCTAGCTGTGAAATACTCATGAAATGTCAGGTGGGAAAATGAGTAAATCCCTTTTGCCCTTGCTACAACTAGTCCATGATGATGTTCAATTGAACGCAAAACTTGCCCACTGTCAACTTGCAATGCTTCTGCGTCAGTATTAGCATCAGGTAAATTGCGGATGTATTCTGTAATGTATTGTTCTGCTACTTTCTGCTTGAAGAAATAGTCACTCCCCTCAAAGCTAGTCAACGCCATTTTGCTGAGTAAATCTTCTTTGCGTTGGACTGATAGCTTTTTGTAAATCTGGTCGCGTTGAATTCCCCGCTTGGCATCCCATTTTTTCAATAACGCATCCAGTCCTTCTTTATATAACTCAGAACGATTTGCAGGAAAATCCCCTGACTCTTCAAATGCTAAACAAAGTAACGTCAGCAGCAGCGGACTTGCAGCAAGTTGTTTGATACGGTTATTTTCTTCGAGACGTTTGATAAAAATCTCTGGTTTTACAGCTTTATCCTTAAACCAGTTATTGGTAAAGTTGAAAATTTGGTCATCGTCAAAATCAGCAACTTCCACCTCTGTGAACTTCTCAAAGATATACTCTCGTGCTGCAATCCGGCAGGTCATGACAAACTGATTTTTTGGAAAACGATCAGAAAACTCACGAATTTCTTTTAATACACGGTTACTATCCTCTTCTCTAACCTCATCCAACCCATCGAGTAACACTAATGCCTTGCCATAAGTTATTACATCTCGGATAGAAGAGATAGGATTTATAGATTCTTCGGTGATGTATTCTAGCAATCGGGGTTCGTTTGCAGCTTCCGCAAAATTTTTGAGGGTGACAAAAATCGGTACACGTTCAGCCTGAAATTCACCTCCAATACACTGAATTGCTAAATACTTCAAAAACGTGGTTTTACCTGCCCCTGGCTTACCCAAAATGATCAACTTGGAATATTTTTCTACAGCCTTTAGTCCTGGTACTCGTTGTTGAGTAATTCTGCCCAGTCCAAAGCGGTCAAAATCTTCGCTAGTACACTGTTGCAATAATTCATTAATTCCTAACCGTTGTAGCTCAGTGATTTTCTCTAATATATTGACGCTGGTGTAAATGTCATTCAATCCAATGGGTTGACTCATCGCTGGCCCCCGCATTGTGCCGCAACGTTCTTGAATGAGGGATTTTATCTTTTCGCGCACCTCTTGCACGATCGCATCAATATCAATGCTGTTGTCTTGATTTACCTCTGGTTCACTAACTGGTTCAGCAACTATTTCTTCCCACTCTAGGTCTAGCCTGTCGCAAATCTGGACAAAGAAATTGCGGTCAACAGGTTTACCTGTAAAGAATTTTCCGATCGGCTGTCGAGTAATTCCTAAATCTTCAGCTAATGCCTTTTGAGTTAAGGAACAGCGGATCAAAGCTTTTTTTGCTTTTTGGATACCTTCTGGAGAACTGCAAAGCGATCGCCCGGACATAAGCTAACCACTACACTTTTGCTGATTTTAACTGCCAATTTGGCAATTCATCCCCATCGCATACATAAGTCACTCATATCATAAGCCTGTATTTAAGCCTACAACAACCACCCGCCTGTAAAGCTAGGAATGTAGTAATTCAAGCGATTTGGGGTACTTCAATGTTATCCAAGAAATTTCCTTTTAGAGATGAAGTGTTAGCTACTGTAATGCTGATTACGGTGATTGGTTCTCTCACACTTGCAGTTATCGACGAGAAGAGTCGCCCTCAATTTCTAGATTTAACAAAATTTACTATAGGTACATATATTGAATTTTTGATACCTCGGTCTAGGTCAAGCGATCGCGATGTCTAGGACGGGCTACGCCTACGCAACTAGCCAAACTCGAATTATATCTTGGCAATTAGAAGTCGCACAACCATAAAAACGAAACCCGCCAGCGCGGGTTTTAATTTTCAAGAGATTTTACGAGTCACCTTGAAAGGTTTAGTCCTACAAATTTTTGATGCGATCGCAGCAATCAATGCTGCCTTTGTGTTTCATCAACGTGGCCGAATTTTTTCCGAGATATCAGGTATATCCCTAGCAGGAATAAACCCGCGACTGTTGCAGGTTCGGGTACGGTTTTGATTTTGGCATAAATAGCTGTTGTAGTTGTGGCTCCTTCAAGAGCCTTAATACTTATCTGGCTAACATCTGGATTAAAGCCAGTTAGCTCAAGCGTGTATTTATTGCCTTCAAAGGTAAAACTGTGATTACTCAAATTTGTGTCTATAAATACAAAGTCTGCACTTTTTTCAGGATCTGTTGCTTCATTAAGTGTATTTTCTAGATGGAACTTGAAGTCAAACACTTCGCTGATTTCAGTGGGAAGGCTGAAGGATACATTGATATTTAAAGGTACAAATTCAACGCTTGTACCTAGAAATACCGTTCCATTAAAGTAAGTTAAATCAGCTATTTTGAATGCAGAGTTAATGTCAGTTGAAAATGAACTTCCATTAAAGGTTAGTTTATTTGAGCCTGTTATTCTACATCCACTAGGAGTATTTGGACTTGCTGGACACACATTATAATCACCCCAATTAAATGTGTTGCTTCCGACACCTGTATATATGGGATCAGTATCTATACTTCCTGGAGTAGGTTCTCCCCATGTAGCACTAGAGATACCAGAAAAAGTGAGAGCATTTGCTTGATTAGAGAAACCAAATCCTGCGATCGCACTCACAAAAAAACTAGATATAGCAGTAGCAAAAACCAAACTTAGTTTCATAACTTAGGTTTCAATTCTCATCCTGGAGCTTCTCTCAATTAGATTTCCAGTCTACGTTAGTAAATTTACGGAAAATACGCCAATATTTTATTGTACTTTTTATAATATATATACAAAAATATCTTGATGAAGAATTTATATTTATGAATCTGACTTTATGGGTTTTTCAAATATTTCACTACTTTATAATTGGTAAAACAGTAATTGCGACGCCGAATAGCCCGTCTTAGACATCGCTACCTTAGTTGGTTACCTGATTAATTGTCAAGTTGATATCAAGTTACTCCTTTCTGGTTACGTTATAACTTTGACAAAATCTTTGGCAACAACTGACTAGGAACTTTAGATAAAGCCAGATTTTGTCCCTCTATCCCTAATTCATTATGAAAAGCACGAATAGTTTTCACCACATAAGTGAAGGTTGTTTGATAAGCCTCTGGTTGTTTACTTAATCCGTTTAAGGCTTGCAAATGGTTATCTAATGCTACTTCTAAGTGTTCAGAACGTGTTGCTTTGTCGCCATTAAAAGACTTATCTATTACTAGCTGATAATGGGCTAGTCCCAGATTATTATAAGAGGCAAACAAATCAAAACTTAAAGGAATACCGCTAAGTGAGTGAGCCAAGGCTATAGCTTCTTCATAAGCGCTGATACATAGTTGCAGATACTTTTGCCGTGCCTCTTTAGTTGTCTGAGATAGGTTTGCTAGATGCCAGTAGGCAGTACCCAGATTATTTTGTGTAGCAGCACAGGCACTGGGAACATTAGCTGGAGTGCGATACTTAAGAGCTTCGCTATAAACATCTATCGCTAGCTGGAGATTTTGGGCAGGTTGTTCGTATTGTGCCAGATTCCAACAGGCAGTACCGATATTATTTTGAATCATGCCATATTTGAGCGGCTCCTCTTCGGGGTTGTAGTGTAGAAGTGCTTCGTTGTAAGCTGCGATCGCTTTCTTGAAATGCACAATCGGTTGATTGTATTGCCCTAGATGCCAGTAAGCAGTACCCAAATTATTCTGGCAAGCCGCATACTTTAATGAGTCCATATCGGCTGTACGATAGCTGAGTGCTTCACTGTAAGCTAAAACTGCTTGCTGCCAATTTTCAGATGGTTGAGAAAAACGAGCTAAATCACCATAAGCTGCCCCCAAATTATTTTGCACACGAGCGTAAGTTTCCGAATGTGTCTGAGGCGAAATCATCTTTAATGCCAACTGATAAAATTCTATTGCCTGCTCTATATAAGTTTGTCCCTCCTCAGAATTCGGTGGTGTGCGGTATAGCATCCAGTAGAGTGTACCCAAATCATTTAAGATATCTGGGAGTTGCGGTGAGCTTTCGTCATAGCTAATTGCCTCCTCATAGGCAATAATTGCCACCATCAGGTTTTCTAAAGTTGACTCTCTTTGCTCAATGCGAAGGCGGTATAAGCTGCCCAAGCGATGATAAGCTTCTGCCAGTACCTCCCCTGGAACTTGCTTTTGGTGTAATTCTTCAATCTCCAACAAAATCTGCTGCGGTTGTAAATAATTCTCTGTATCTTGAGCAATACTTGTGTTGATTGTTGCGATTACTAGCTCCGTTAACTCCCTACTAATATGAGATAAAGACGACAGCGATTGATTATTACTCCCACTAGCAGACCTATTAGTAGATTCCTGCTGTTGTGGCGCAGTCTTCAATAAATCGACTGTTGACGGCGAAGCTTCCTGAGTTTCGTGTACTTGTGTTTCTGCCAGAAAATCGGAATTATTTTCAAACTTTAACTCGCTGGCTGCGGTTCTGAGTTCTGCTTGGGTAACTGATTCATCTAGAATCGACTGCTCAACATTCCCTAAATCCAAGCTTCCAGAACGTGAAAAACGTTCTGGATAGCCCGAATTCTGAGTCGCTGGTGTGGGTTCTCCGGCAAACGCAAATAGGCCAGTACGGCAACGCCAAAACTGTGGTGCTGATTGCTTGATAGCAGATAGCCAAGGACGCGGTATCCACAGCAGCAAGTTAGATTCTAGAAATCGGCTAGATTCTTGTGTAGAGAAATATTGTTCGCTTAAGCGGAGGTAGTGCAAAAATAACCGTTGTGTTGCCACTGGTTGCTTAGTTAGCTGCTCCACGCCGACAATTTGAAATGCTGGTATTGGAAAAGGTCTTCCTGGAGTATCTTTTGAAGCTCCAACAATTGGCGGTGGATAATTTGCCAACCATTGATTTATCTGAACGATGGGATTGGGATCGTTTAAATTCAAACGCAACGTCACTAATCGCGGATAAGCTGGAGTGCTATTTTCCTGGGAATTTGATGACTGATATAGCACTTGTCCAACAGGATAAGCCAATGTAGAATGCAAACGGGCTGCTACTTGGTTTCTTAAGTGTAAATCATCACATACAGCTAAAAAAAGTTGTCGTCGTAAGCCAAGACTTAGGGCAAGTTTCAGGCGCTGGTATACTTGCCGATTCCAAGCAAAATTATCGTTGTGTGCAGTATCATTCACGCTCATGGCGGCTAAAGAGCCAAAACACAGTAGATATAACCTTTCTGGGCGCATCAAAGTGGGCTAAACTCATAATAAAAATGATTTTTAAGTGGATGTTATGCGGCTTAGGATAAATTGAGCCTTCAGGTCTATAAAAATAAAAAAGTATATAATTATACTTTAATCGCTAACTCAATTTTAGCAAAAAATAAAAAAGCAGGCCCCTCTTAAAATCGGAACCTGAAAAACTAAACTATAAAAGATAAAATTTTATTAAGATGTTTTATGCTCAACTAATCTTAGAAACAAAGAAGGCGACTAGAATCAAGCCAGCAACCATAGCTGTAGCGGCGATTCCTAAGAAAAGATAAGTTCGTTTTTGCCCTTCCGTGGGAGGTTCTGCTTGATAAATCTTTGGTTCCCGGGCAAAATTATTTAAAAGGCCGCCTTCTTCATTGGTATAGGGCATGAATTAATTCCTTTATCTTTATCGTTCATTTAATGTTACATAAATGCTAAATCCGCTCTGAAACTGCTAGACAAATCGTTACATTTAGGGATTGGGCATTGGGCATTGGGCATTGGGCATTGGGCATTGGGCATTGGGCATTGGGCATTGGGCATTGGGCATTGGGCATTGGGCATTGGGCATTGGGCATTAGGCATTGCCCCATTTCCTAACTAGTAATTGTCCCAGTCAGAGGAGAACTAGGACTGGCGTAATCTTTGATGGGCATCCTACCAGCAAGGTATGCTAGACGGCCGGCGACTGTTGCTAAATTCATGGCACGAGCCATTGCTGCTGGGTTTGGAGAAAGAGCGATCGCACTATTAATCAACAAGGCATCTGCTCCCAATTCCATTGCTTGGGCGGCTTCTGAGGGTGAACCAATACCAGCATCTACCACCACTGGCACACCTGCATTTTCGATGATGATTTGGATGTTAGCAGTTGTTTTCAGCCCTTGTCCAGATCCAATTGGCGATGCCAAAGGCATGACTGTCGCACAACCTACATCTTCTAAGCGCTTGGCTAACATGGGGTCAGCGTTGATATAGGGCAATACTGCAAAGCCTTCTTTAACTAGTTGTTCTGCTGCTTGCAGCGTCCCAATCGGGTCTGGGAGTAAATACTTAAGGTCAGGTATTACTTCTAACTTTACGAAGTTATTATCTTCCTGTCCTAACAATTTCGCCATTTCTCGCCCCAAACGCGCTACCCGAATCGCCTCTTCAGCAGTTTGACAACCTGCGGTATTGGGTAACATCCAAATTTTCGTCCAATCTAAGGCTTCAGCTAAACCTTCATGTCCAGGAGCTTTGGTTTGTACCCGTCGTACTGCTACGGTGACAATCTGGCAATCGCTGGCGGCGATGCTTTGCTGCATTTCCTCAATGCTGCGATACTTACCAGTTCCAGTCATCAAGCGTGATTGGAAAGTTTTGCCAGCAATAATCAGTGGGGAGTGTTGGGGAGATATAGCAGGATGATGCCCGTTGGAGAAATTGGCAGAGTGAGTCAGCATTGGGATGGAGGTAGATGGCTTGGACTGGAAGCGTGAATAGTGAAAATCAGCAAGTAGGGGGTCAGATTTTTGTTGCAAGATTAAATCGGCAATCAATGCGGCTGTTACGGGTGCAAGTAGAATCCCATTGCGGTAATGACCAGTAGCAAGGGTTAAATTTTGACAATGGCTTGTGCCAAGGATGGGTAACTCATCAGGGGTGGCTGGACGAAATCCCCACCAGAATTCCTGGATGGGATAATTCTTTAGTTGGGGATATAGCCGGATGGCAGCTTGTAATAATGTTTGAATGCCTTCTGGGGTGTTGTCGGGGATGAAGCCAACGTCTTCGCTTGTTGCCCCAATAACGAGGCGATCGCGTCTTGGTACGATGTAAATATCTTGTCCGAACAAAACCCGCTTTAAGGGCAATTCTGGTACAAATTCTGGTATCCGCACACTCAGCATTTGTCCTTTTCTGGGGCGGACGGGTAGTGGTAATAACTCATTTGACCAAGCACCTGAAGCTAAAACATAGTGCGCGGCGCGAATTATTCCAGCATTGGTTTGTACGCCAACCACTTGTCCTTGCTGCTGTAAAAACGCTTCTGCTGTAATAGCGTCTTTGAGTTCAACACCAACAGACTCAGCCGCCGTCCACAATACATGAGCTAGAGCCTTATTATCAACTTGCGCGTCTTCAGGATACCACCAGCCACCAACTACCTCTGCTCCCAATCCTGGCTGATATTGATGAATTGCCTCTTTGTTTAACCAGTAAGCCGGGGATGAGGGGGGAGTGGGAGGAGTTTTTCCAATGTCCAATGCGCCATACCCCATGCCCCTCTCTTCTTCAAAGACGGGTGCGAGGATACCGCAAGGCCGATACCCAGTATTTAAGCCAGTTATTTCTTCTAATTTGCGCGTCCAGTCGGGATATAAAGCACGCGATCGCCAACACAAGGAACGCATTGCCCCATTTGGGATGTTTTCCGCATCTGGTGCCAACATTCCGGCGGCGGCGTGGGTAGCGGCAGCCTGGAAGTCACGACAAATCACGGTAACACCTGTCCCGCGCAGTTTTAGTTCAATGGCGATCGCTAAACCAATAACGCCGCCACCAATAATTACAATCTCACTAGTCATTAGTCATTGGTCATTAGTCATTAGTCATTAGTACATAACTTATAACTTATAACTCGTAACTAAAAACGGATCTATCGTTACCACAAGGCGCGAATTGGTTCGTTGCCTTGATTTGTATTGCTGGATGGCGTGTCTGTTCCTGAGGTATCTGTACTGCCATCTGTTGTACTGTCAGCAGGTGATGTTGAGTCATCGCTAGGATTCTGGGCAACGCTACTTCTCTTGTCAAGTCTTGGGGCTACAATACTGCGTCTGGTCTGGTTTGTTTGAGTTGTTTCATTTCCTTCAGTTGCAGTTTCATCATTCTTGCTGCCAGCACTGCTATTAACATTGATATTCGCTGGCAGGACTTGTGATTTTTTGTCACCGGGAGCGTTAGCGCTTTGTACGCCCATTGGAAAGTTGATGCCCAGTAATGTACCAAGCAGAATGGCCAAACCTCCAGCCATTAAAATTAAGGGTGTCCATCTACCCATCTTGTCTTAACTCCTTTTTAACCTTTTGGTGTCCACACTATTCGAGAACCTTGTCCCCAAAATCCATCAAACTTTGTCACTTTCACATCGCCTAAAACTAGAGTTTGATAGGCTAAACGTATGTCTGTTGTAGGAGAATGGGGAGGAAGCGAATGCGCTTAGGCGAACGCCGTGCTCGATCACGCCAATTCGCTGCTGATACTTTGCTCTGCTACATAAACTCTTGACATCCTTAGACATCCTTAGTTTATTTGACGTTTCATCGGGTGGAGTCGGCTCCAGAACCCTCCGCGCCCAGACAGGGTAAAGCAAAGCTGTGTTTAATCTCTAGTGTCCTAGTTTCTTTACCTTAACCGTACAGATACCGCAACTGCCAATGCCGCGAAAGATTATTACCTTAGCACCGTCATTGTAGAGGTGAATACCATTTTGCAGCAAAACTTTTCCAAGATTGCTTCTCTGTCCGCACTCAATTGTTTTACCTTGATCTAGTATTTTAGGCATTTTTAAATTGCCAAACTGGCAATTTGTTGTATATTGACACATTGCCTCGAAAGTTGTATAGTCGGTCCCAGTTTTATGACCACAAATTCCTCGCCTCAACTTTGGCTCTATGACACTACACTACGGGATGGCACTCAGCGCGAGGGGCTATCAGTATCGATAGAAGATAAGTTACGCATTGCCAAGAGACTCGATCAACTAGGAATTCCCTTCATTGAAGGCGGTTGGCCTGGTGCTAATCCCAAGGATGTACAATTTTTCTGGCAACTCCAAGAAAATCCGCTAAAACAAGCTGAAATTGTGGCTTTCTGTTCGACTCGCCGCCCCAACACCACTGCCGCAACTGAACCGATGCTACAGGATATTTTGGCTGCGGGAACTCGCTGGGTAACGATTTTTGGCAAGTCTTGGGATTTACACGTTACAACCGGACTCAAAACGACATTAGAAGAAAATTTGGCGATGATTAGGGACACAATTGAGTATCTCCGTTCTCAAGGGCGTCGGATTATCTACGATGCCGAACATTGGTTTGATGGCTATAAGCACAATCGAGATTATGCTTTACAGACATTAGAGGCGGCGATCGCATCTGGTGCTGAATGGCTAGTCCTCTGTGATACCAATGGCGGCACTTTACCCCACGAAATTAGCCAAATTGTGCAAGATGTGGTAAGGGTGACTGGGGAATGGGGCATGGGGCATGGGGCATGGGGCATGGGCAAAGAATCTACCCGATCACCAATGACGCCAATTGCTTCAACGGAGGGAACCTCCGCAACGCACTGGCTCCCCAATGCCCAATCCCCAATGCCCCAAATTGGAATTCATACTCATAACGATTCGGAAATGGCGGTTGCTAACGCAATAGCTGCCGTGATGGCAGGGGCAAAGATGGTACAGGGGACAATTAATGGTTACGGTGAACGTTGCGGTAATGCTAACCTCTGTTCGTTAATTCCCAATTTACAACTGAAGGCGGGTTACAGTTGTATCACAGAAGACCAGCTCACACAACTTACAGAAGCTAGTCGTTTTGTCAGTGAGGTGGTCAACCTTGCACCAGATGAACACGCCCCCTTTGTGGGACGTTCAGCTTTTGCCCACAAGGGCGGTATTCATGTATCAGCCGTAGAACGTAATCCCCTAACTTACGAACACATTCAGCCGGAACAAGTCGGGAATTCTCGCCGCATTGTGATTTCGGAACAGTCTGGACTCAGCAATGTTTTAGCCAAAGCCCGTAGTTTTGGCATTGAACTCGATCAACAAAAGGCAGAGGCCAGGGAAATTCTCCAGCGTCTCAAAGATTTGGAGAGTGAAGGATTTCAATTTGAAGCAGCAGAGGCAAGTTTTGTATTGTTGATGCACGAAGCTTTGGGAGATCGTCAGCAGTTTTTTGAAGTCAAAGGTTTCCAAGTCCACTGTGACTTGATTGAGGGGAAGGAAACTAGCAATGCCCTAGCTACAGTCAAAGTCGCTGTTGAGGGGAAAAATATTTTGGAGGCGGCGGAAGGTAACGGTCCGGTGGCAGCTTTGGATGCGGCTTTACGCAAGGCTTTGGTGAACTTTTATCCCCAAATAGCAAGCTTTGATTTGACAGATTACAAAGTGCGGATTCTCAACGGACATACGGGCACTGCGGCAAAAACCCGTGTGTTGGTGGAATCAGGCAATGGCCATCAACGCTGGACGACGGTAGGAGTTTCTACCAATATTTTGGCGGCTTCCTATCAAGCGGTGGTGGAAGGATTGGAATACGGTTTGTTGTTGCAATCCCAAGGGTCAGCAGCTTTGAAAGCTTCTGGTTGACAAAAATCACTATGTAGTGTAATGAAATTTTAGGCTTTTCGTTGAGATGGGAGGCGATCGCCTCCCATCATCGTGCAACACTTTTGTGCGATCGTGGCTCAAGGTCAATTAGCGTTACAAATATTTTTTAGCAGCCAGAAAACTGAATATAGGATATTTAAACAATTACTTTTACCTTTTACCTTTTGCCTGACTAGTACGGCACGGCATAAATAAACCACCCATTCCAAATCAATGAAACCCTTACGCTGTATACCTGTTTGAATTTTGAATGCGTGAATTTTGAATTCACGGCGGTACTAGCGCCCAGTGCTGATATGGTTAAGTTAGTGGCTTCTGTGCCATGAATGCAAAAATAACAACCCAATTGCCAATCCCATACTGGCAATTATTGTTACTCCTATACCTAAAATGCGTAGGCGCAGCCCAACCCAGGCATCGCTAATATTTAGGTGCATATCTAGAAATCTAATGCTGCGACAAAAACTTCATCCTATGCAAGGTTTAGGAGAACTTTTCCCAGGATTGGGCAACTAATTGGCTCAACCAGCGACGTTGTTGCTGATCCAGCAGTGGATCATCTGCTAGCAACTGAGCGGTTAATTCTTCCAAAGATTGACCCTGAGCGCGGACAATTTTAATTACTCCAGCGATCGCACTGGCAACTAGTTCTTCATCAATCGGCTTTTGTCGCAGGGCAACAATTTCTTGGGGACTGTCTGGAATGGGATAATTCATGGCGTGGGTTTACAGAAATACAAAATGAACAATAACTTTGACAAACTCTTAAAATTTCTTCACTGAATCTTTACGAAACTAATAGGGCGGAGTTTACCTTACTTTGTGCCTTCATAAAATCTGTCTTAGTGAGTAGATTGAACGGAGATGTCAGCAAACGATGAGAGAAATTCTTTATTTAGAAGTTCCAACTTCGGATATAGCAACTGTGCGTAGCTGGTTACAAACAGATTTTGAACCCGGAAATGGAGAAAAAGTGCTTACCTCGGAAGGCTTTCGCCTCAAAATCCCCACAGCAACTCCAACTGCTACCGGGGCTATTTCCGAAAACTTGCCTGCGGAACTTTCGGTATTTGTCTGGTGGGTGCAACGAACTACCTATCTGAAAGTGTTTCGTTGGGCAGAACAAGCCTTTCCCAGTGAAGGACAAATTCTGCAACGCCTAACCAAAGAAATCAGAAGCCGTTTTCCGCATCATTACCCAGAACCGCCAGCGATTGATTTATCCCAGCAATCGATTTTTGCAGCACTAGGCTCTGTTTACCCCCTCACGGTCAAATATTTTCAGAAAATGCCCAACGGTGAATATGACCTAACGCGTGCCTATTGGTGGGAACAACGATGGCGCGAAGGGGTACGGAATCCGCAGCAGCCGCGTCAAGTTCTGTTTTCGCAGGGGAGCAGGGGGGAAACAACCAATGCCCCATGCCCTATGCCCCATGCCCAGTACGACATCATTTATATCGGTGGCGCACTAGGCGCGATTCATGCAGCACTGATGGCAAAACTGGGATATAAAGTTCTGCTAGTGGAACGAATGCCCTTTGGGCGGATGAACCGAGAATGGAATATTTCCCGCGATGAGATTCAAAGTTTAGTTAACCTGGGTTTAGTCACCCCCGCTGAGTTAGAAACCATCATTGCCAGGGAATACAAAGACGGATTCAATAAGTTTTTTGATGCTAATAATCCAGCCAAACTGCGATCGCCCGTCCTCCACACACCCACAGTCCTAAATTTAGGCTTAGATTCCGAAAAATGGCTCCAAATGTGTGGGCAAAAACTGCAAGCGGCAGGCGGTGATATTTGGGATGAAACAGAGTTTATCCGTGCAGATATTGATGTATCACAAGTACTTCTGAAAGTCAAGCACTTACCCAGTCAAAGCGAGAAGCAAGTAAGTGGACGACTGCTAATAGATGCAATGGGAACTGCATCCCCCATCGCTTGGCAATTAAATGGTGGTCGAGCTTTTGATAGTGTATGTCCGACAGTGGGAGCGGCGATTGAGAGCGGATTTGAGCCTGGGGTGTGGGATTCCCAATATGGAGACGTTCTTTACAGTCATGGGGATATTTCGCGGGGAAGGCAGCTGATTTGGGAACTGTTTCCGGGAGCAGATGATGAACTGACGATTTATTTATTTCATTACCACGAAGTCAATGCTGAAAATCCCGGTTCCTTGCTGGAGATGTACGAGGACTTTTTCACGATTTTGCCAGAGTATCGCAGGTGCGATATGGACAAATTGGTGTGGAAGAAGCCGACATTTGGGTATATACCGGGGCATTTTAGTGTGGGGAGTAGCGATCGCACAGTTGCCTTTGATCGATTGATTGCGATCGGTGATGCCGCATCACTCCAGTCTCCCCTGGTTTTCACCGGTTTTGGTTCTCTAGTTCGCAACTTAGAGCGCTTAACAACACTGTTGGATACTGCTCTCAAACATGACTTGTTGAGTTTCCGACACTTGAACCAAATTCGCGCCTACCAAAGTAACGTTTCAGTAACTTGGCTATTTTCCAAAGGCATGATGGTGCCCACAGGGAAATTTTTACCACCGCAACGGATTAACTCTATGCTCAACACCTTTTTTGGGCTGTTAGCAGACGAACCGGTAGAAGTGGCAGATAACTTCATCAAAGATCGGTGTGATTGGTTAACCTTTAACCGCCTAGCACTCAAAGCAGCTAGTAAAAATCCTGCCTTGCTTTTATGGATTTGGGAACTTGCTGGGCCTAGGGATTTACTCAGATGGCTTGGTAGTTATTTCAACTTCGGTCGTCATGCCCTGGTTAGTGCTTTGCTGAGTCCTTGGTTTGGACGCTTCTTAAATCGGGTAGGTTTTTGGGTGGAACCCCGGAATCCGGGATTATGGCTGTGGTTATTGACGATTAATTATGCGATCGCCACAGGCAAACCGCGATCGCGCGCTCAAGTAGCAAAAGCCAACCCAGAAGCCATAATTCCGAAGTCAGAAGCAAGGATTCTTAATTAGTCATTAGTCATTAGTCATTAGTCATTGGGCATTGATCACTTGACTCTAAACTCTTGTACAGACGCGATTCATCGCGTCTCTCCTATTGACCCAAGGGGCGAAAATTTGGCAGTTCCACCGATGCCAATGACTTACGCCCCTTGGGTGGACGCTGGGGATAAACCACCGGTGAAGGTGAATTCGCATCATTGGTGTTATCACCTGATAACTCTGGGGACAAATCAGTAGCCGATAGTTCTAACTGTGTCAATTGTGAAACATCTGACCAGTAATCTTCAGTTTCTTCAACAGGTGTCTCGGTGTGAGGTGAAGTATAGGAAACTGGTAAATTATCGGCTGGTGAAAGCATAGAATCTGTCGTCCAAGAAGTTGAGGTAGTAGGGGGATTAATTTCTGCTTCCAATTGCTCCTCCTGTGGATTTTCTAGTTCTTCATCGTCTTCTAAGATTGTTGCTAAAGTATCCCAGATAGGCGGATTACTATTCACATCCGTTTTCGCAGTAGGTGGTGGTGGTGATGCAGATGCAGGCTGGGAGGTGAAAAACATTTGGATTAGACTATCTAATTGCTGATCTAAGTTTGATGAACCCAAAGGTGAAACAACTTCCGGTGTATCTGGGGAATCATCAATTTCTGGCGAGGCGCTGGGTTGTGCTGGCGTTGGCGTGTCCTTCTTAACTGTCCAGTTCCAAGAAGATGATGCTGTCGGAGTGGCTTCATTTCTTTGAAATGGGAGTGGTGTTGAGGGTTCGCCCCAAGAATTATCTAGATTATCAGTCAAGGATTCTGGTTCTGTTGACCAAGGTTGAATTGGCTGTGCGTTAGGAAACAAAGACCGAGCTTTTTTAGAGAATCTTCCTTGTCCACTGGTTATGTCTTTGGGATGTTTTGCAGTATCTTCTAGGGAGTCATAGCTAGGAACCGATGTATCTAGACATTTTTCCAGAGCCGCTTTGAATTGCAGCGTCTGGCGTTGTTGTCGCATAAGTCTAGTACGTAACTCCCGACAACCATTTTCTGATTGCAATAGCTGCTGAGACTGTTCGTTATTGTGAGTGTGTAGCAACGTACATTCTCGCTCTAACTGGGCAAGGCGTTGTTGGCTAATTTGTAGCTGTGCTTTATAACTATCAATAAAAAGTTCCTGGCGTTGAACAGTTTGTACAGCAGTTTCTAATTGTTGAAATAGGGATTTTATCTGTTCTTGAGCCGCAGCCAATTCCTGAGTATGTTGGTTGAGCATCGACTCACTAACGCTAGAACGCGTTTTCTGCCACTGCAAAACCTTTTCAGACTCAGCTAGATTGTCTTTTAGCTGCTCCACTTGTTCATACAAGTTATTGTTAGCCGCACGCAATTCTTCGTTCAATGCCAGCAGGTTCTGAAATTCCGAGTCAATAAGTGCTTGTTTGCCGCTTTCCGGCTCTGCAACCCAGTCCTGCTGGGTGGTGTCTTGTGAAAATTGTGTATCTTCAGCTGGCATGAGGAGTGGCAGTTTTCTAACTGCCATATTGTCATTAGGCACAACTGAGTAAAACGGGCAACTCGCCTGTTCTGATTGTGGCGAATTAGCAGAATTTAGGGATTCGATCACAGCCCCCTTGTTTGAGGTGTCAGCTTCATTCATCACTCTTGACTCACCTGCTTAAAAATATTCAGCAGTGCTGGCATTAGCATTGCTTATCAACTATGTCTAATCAGGGTTTGCTCTAAAAGCTAAGTTTAACTCTCTCCAAGCACCAGCAATTAATTATCAATTGGTGTTCCCCATTTTGGATTTAGACTGATGCCGTTATAACACTATGATCCTCTTCTCCGTCAAGAAGAGGCGAAAGGTTAACTCGGGCTACCTTTGGGGAGAGAGGAGAAACCCGATACTTAAAAACTAAACTGTATTGGCTGATGAAGTTTTTCTAGATCAAAAAACTGCATAATTATATAGTTTATTATTTATAATCGCATCTGTCTGAAGATTGTAATTAAAAATGTCTTCTCCAATACGTTTTTATACTGACTCATTTATTACTTAGGATCGATACAAGTACAAGTATCTACTATTCATAATTCTGTAATCTTGAGCGATCGCTATTTAATGTCAGCAAACAACTAAGAGCTTTTGTCAGAACTGCAATGTTAGGAAATTCTGCCAACTACGAATAAATACGCATAAAAAATTGTTGAAGAAGTAATAATATATCTAAGTGAATTAATAAAACTTTCTTAAAGAGTAATCTCAACTTAGTACAGGCTTTTTTCTCGGCAAATACAGTCCTAGTAAGCAATTCCAGCCTTAGTTAATCAGAAGCTTTTTCTATGAGCTTGCCTTCAATCCGTGAAGTTTGTTTAATGACTGCAAGAAGGTTGTTTAAAGTATACTTGACTACTTGCTAATAATTTTTATATTGTATATTAAAATACAATTTTAAGACTTTAATTAAGTATTAACACTGTTAGAATTTTAATTATTTTATTAAATAATAATAGGTATAGCCGGGTTTTCTACTAGGAACAAAGTAATTATAAAGACCATGATTACTGGCGATTGATCAGCTAATGTACTTTTAATTTGCATAACCAGGGCGCTCATGTTGCCCACCCCACAAGATTTTTACTTCTAGGTAATATGCAAGTTAAACGTCCAACAGATGATCATTGTGGCGCGAAATAAAGCGTTGTGGCAGTTAGGCTTGTCTAAAAAATCCAAATTTTAAATAGGGGTGCTAAAAATGACTGACATACTTTCAATGGATGCAAAAATCAAGCAAGAAGCTGCTCAATTACCGCTATTTGTAGAAAATTGTGACAGCTTTTGGAACAAAGAAATCAGACCGTTATTTACAAATGAGTCTCTATCTTTCAAGGTGAAAACTCTTAACGGAAAGTATGTCAACTACGTCAACTTGGATAATGGAGCGACAACTACTCCCTTTGCAAGCCTTAAGCAGCATGTAGACGAGATGCTTGACACCTATGGCAGCGTGCATCGAGGTTCTGGGCAAAAGTCCATCGTCACTACACGAGAATATGATGCCAGCCGCAACATTATTCGGGACTTTGTGGGGTCATCTTCAGACAACTATGTAATCTTTGCGAAAAATACAACAGAAGCAATTAATGGAGCGGCGACACTTTGGGCAAAAAAACCTGGGAAAATCTTAGTTTCTGATATTGAGCATTCATCCAATCTGCTGCCTTGGGTTACTAAAGACGAAGTTGTGCAGTACAGAACCCAGCCGGATGGAAGTGTCAGTATCACAGAAATTGAAGATATTTTCAAGGCACACCAAAATCGCCCTAAAGCCGAGCAAATTAAGTTAGTAACTATTACAGGTGCTTCGACAATTACAGGTTACAAACCCCCGATTTACGAAATTGCAGCTTTAGCACATCGGTATGGAGCCAAGATGTTTGCTGACGTGTGTCAGTTAATTCAGCATGAACGAGTCGATATGCATGCAGATGATCACCCATGTCATTTAGATTTTGTGGCTTTCTCTGGACACAAGATGTATGCCCCTTATGGAACAGGGGTTTTGTTGGGGCCGAAGGAATTTTTTGATAGCTCCTACCCTTATCAAATCGGGGGTGGAAACCTGCCTTATATCACCAGAAATCTAGAGATCAAGCGTTTTTATACAGAACGCGCCCATGATCCTGGAACACCAAACGCAATGGGTGCGATCGCTATTGCCAAGGCGATTGAAATTATCGAAGCTTTAGGACGCGATCACATTGCTCAGTATGAACACTCTTTAGTTGAATTCACATATACACGGCTTGGGCTGATTCCTGGCGTCAAATTACATATCCCAGGAGATAATTTAGCCCATGTTATTCCCTTTGATATTGATGGGTTTGATGGACGCTTAGTGGCAGAGATTCTGGCACAAGAATACGGCATTGGGGTTCGGGCTGGGGCTTTCTGCACTTATGAATATATTCGCAAACTTAAGAATATTTCAGACGAGCAAGACTGCGAGATTGCTCAGGAAGTAGACAGAGGAATTACGCGCAACATTCCTAGTATTATCCGAGCCAGCTTTGCTGTGTATAATACATTGGAAGATTGCGATCGCTTTATAAGTGCGATCGCTCAAATAGCTAAAAACGGATTTGACCACTATTTGCCCAACTACACACAAGATCAGACAACTGGTGTTTGGACAGTCATAGACAGCTAGTTTTTTTAGGGCATTGGGCATTGGGCATGGGGCATTGCTAATTAATTCTTCTCCCTCATCTCCCTCTGCTCCCCTGCTCCTTCATCAAGCCTTATACTTTGTATATTAATTAACGTGGATTCGACGGCTTATGTTGTAATCGCTTAATTAGCGTAAATATTGAAACTTCTAGAGAGGTTTTACTACGCAAAACCGCCCCTCTCCGACTCCCAGAGGGACAGACTTGAACTTTCGTTCAAGGTAGGGAGAGGTTTATCGAACTCACGTTAATTACGAATTACGAATTAAAAGGGGGTAATAGCTTGAGCGATGAAAACCTCTTTAACCAGGAGGATTATCTAAAAGCACGGGTTGATGAGTGCATCTGGCAAAAAAGTACAGATGCAGGTATTTCGCGCCAACGCTTTCTGCAAATACTAGCCACTATGGTAGGCGGAAGTGCGATCGGAGCGTTAGCTAAACCTGCGTCTGCTCATAGTCAGACAGGTGTTAAAACCAAGGGCAGTAAAATACTTAAGCCATTGCCACCAGGGTATATCTCTCATAGCAAAGGCACATTAGAGATGAACTGGGAAACGATGTATGGGCGTGGTTATTTAGTACCAAATGATTGGTTCTATGTTCATAACCGGAGTACGCCTCCCCCTTTTGACCCGTCTACATGGCGTTTGCAGATTCACGGAACTGGCGTTTCTGCCCCCTGCGAGTTCACTTACGATGAAATCATCGCTATGCCGTCCATCTCAGTCACTTGTGCTATTGAGTGTGCTGCTAATGGTCGGCGCTTCTTTGAAGAAGCTTATAACACAACACTCTCTGGAACACGGTGGAGGCTTGGGGCGATTGGTGTAGCTGAGTGGACTGGTGTACCACTTGGTATGTTATTAGAGCGAGCTGGACTGAAATCCACAGCAAAAGATGTACTCGTTGAGGGTGCAGATTTGGATTCGCTGGACTCAAAAGAGACAAATAAATCCAAGTTCAGTAGTGTAGTTCCGATTAGCAAGGCATTAGCAGATAACTCGCTCCTCGTCTATGCAATGAACGGAGAACCATTACCTCCAGATCATGGTCAGCCATGCCGTGCCTTATTCCCTGGTTGGGGAGGAAACGCCAACGTTAAATGGATTGAGCGGATTGAGGTTTCCCAAACGCCGATATATACCCAGTGGGTGATGGAGCAAATGGTGTTGGTTGGTGCAGACTACCCAGCGATCGCACCGTATAAAGGTAAGCTGATTACCTATCAAAATGTTAAGAGCGCTTTTGAGTTGGCTTGGCCAGCGACACTTTCTGCTGGAACCCACTTATTGCGTGGACGTTCTTGGTCTGGGAAAGGAAACATTGACCGTGTGGAAGTCAGCTTGGATGGCGGCAGAACTTGGCAATTTGCACGACTGAGAGAACCAAATTTTCCATTTGCGTGGGTACGTTGGGACATTGAATGGAACCCAGTTCCTGGCGAGTATTTTCTCCAAGCTAGTGCTACTGACAATTTAGGTAACACACAACCGACTAAAGTTCCGTGGAATGATTCTGGATTGCTCTACGGAGGTGTTGTTAGCCATCCAGTGACAGTACAAGGTTAATCACACCAAATCAGTTCTCTAGAAAAAGACCTATAGCAGTCCTAAATCAATTATGAAAATCTCTATTTCTGATCTCTCCGTGTTCTCTGCGTCTCTGTGGTTCGATTAAAAAACTATTTTTCACAACCCCTGCACGGATTGCTATATTTATGATTGATTTTAGCTGGTTGATTTTAGTGACTGGGGGTTTAATATCTGGAGTTATAGCTGGACTTTTAGGAATAGGTGGCGGTATTATCACAATTCCTCTTTTAGTCACACTAGGTTATACTCCCGTTCAGGCGATCGCTACTAGTAGCCTTGCTATTGTGATTACTTCAATTTCTGGAAGTTTGCAGAATTGGTGGATGGGCTATCTTGACTTTAAACGAGTAATTTATTTAGGAATTCCAGCTTTCTTAACTACTGGAATAGGTGTATATTTCGCCAATAAAATTCCATCCTATATAATACTTTTTACATTTGGCATCATCCTACTTGCTAATATCTATTTGATTGAGCTTCGCAAGCAACTGGCCTTTAAGGAAATAGAGAATACAGCCCCAATATTTAACCCATTAGTTTCTAAAATTGGTACTGGGGGAGCAGCAGGAATTTTGGCAGGTTTATTTGGTTTAGGTGGCGGTACGATTATGGTGCCACTGCAAATGTTGCTACTAAAAGAAGATATTAAAGTAGCAATTCAGACTAGTTTGGGTGTGATTGTCATCACTGCTTTAGCTGCCTGCACAGGACATACATTAGAGGGAAATATTTTGTTTGTTCAAGGTATAGTTTTGGGATGTGGTGGTCTTTTAGGCGTTCAAATGAGTACTCGCACATTACCAAAACTACCAGATTATACTGTGAGTTTAGTGCTTCGTATTTTCTTAGGAATACTATCAATTTATATTTTTTGGGAAGCTTGGATAAATTATCAACAAATAGTTACTAATTCGTAATATAGGAATCCGGTTTGATTTCAGCAAGCCCTACGTAGGGGAGCCAGTGCGTTGCGGTGAGGGGGTCGCAGTCTTGGCGCTTGGCGTCGATTGCGAACCCCCGAACCCGAAGGGAGGTTCCCTCCGTTGTAGCAACTGGCGTTGTGTTAGCAAGGAGAGTACGGCACCAAACCCTTGATAATAGTGCGTTACGAACTTCGTTCTAACACACCCTACATACTACATACCAAATTTTGTCCAAAAATTAAATCGGATTGTTATATGAGTCTTTAGCTATTACACTATTTTAGCCTTGCCACGCCACTACAAGATAGCCAAAGTCTAAATTTTCAAAGGGGTTTCAGCCTTAATTTGACACGTATGCACAGCTATAGGACTCATATTTGATTTTTGAAATACACGTAGGGTGCGTTACGCTACGCTAACGCACCATCCAAAGCTTCTGGTGCGTTACGACGTTCCGTCTAACACACCCTACAAATACTTAAATTTTTTCATAAATCAAATCGGATTCCTATAGCTGTACGCCCATACTGTGTAGTAAATTTAGAGTTTTTCTAAAATCTATTTTTTTCAAAAGAGGTGAGCTATGAGTATTTTTAAAGTTGAAGTTGTCAAAATCAACAGCATTAATCCTCATCCTAATGCTGATAGGCTAGATATTGCCTCTATTGAAGGTATGGGATATCAAGTAATTATAGTCAAAGGTAACTTTCAGTCTGGTGATTTAGCTTTTTACTTTCCTATTGATAGTGTTATTCCAGAAAACTTTTTAGATCAGTTTGGTATTCGTAACTACTACTCGAAAAAACTGCGTGCTGCCAAACTTCGCGGAATTTTTTCTGAGGGTTTGCTTATTCCCGTTGGTAATAACTTTATGGGAAATGTCGGAGACGACTACACGGAATATTTTGGTGTAACAAAGTACGAATATCCAATTCCTCAAGGGATGAGCGGGGAAGTGGAAAGTTTTATTGGATATTACAAATTCCCCAGTCCAGAAAACCTGAAACGTTACAAAAACATCCTAATTGAAGGTGAAGAAGTTGTTGTAACAGAGAAGTTGCACGGAACTAACTTCACTGTTTTAGTTGATGCTGATGGCACAACTAAAATTGGCAGCCATAATTACTTCTGGAAAAACAGCGAAGTAAACAAAACATTAGTTTATATTCGTGCTTACAACGAAAACGAAGCTTTCCAGAAACTTCCGCCAGGAACTCAGATTTTTGGCGAAATCTACGGCGTACAAGATATCAAATACGGCTTGAATAATGGCAATATTGGAATTGCTATATTTGCTGTGCGTCGCGGCAGTTATTTTTTCAATTACAGCGATTTTGTGGCTTTTTGCGAAGAATTTGCTTTGCCGAAAGTACCTGCGCTTTATATCGGTGCTTACACTTGGGAAGCGGTGTCTCAGTTCAATAATGCCAATAGTGTAGTCAGTCCCAATTGCATCATGGAAGGCGTTGTTGTGCAACCAGTCATTGAGAAAATGCATCCAGAAATAGGTAGAGTAGTCTTAAAATTGATTAGCGATCGCTATCTGCTCCGTAAAGATGGAACTGAACTCCATTAGGTTCAACTCGAGTTAAGGTGGCGATACCCTAACTGAGCTTACGAATTACGAATTACGAATTATTCGATCAAGGTAGCCATCGGGGATGAAATCCGGCTAAGGGGAGTTGTTCTGGTCTAATTTCAACTGTCGCAGCATCAGCGATGGGTAACAAAGGCATTAACCACAGACTACTGGTAGCGATCGTATCTCCATCATCAGTTTTCAAAGTGTTTGCGGGTAATGATGCTGGGGGGTTTGTCTGCGGTACTACTTGATCAAATAACAAGCCCAAACCATCGGCAGATAAACTCATTTGCACATTCCGTTGAGCGGGCGGCAGTACTAACAGTGGTTTCTGTTGCCCGGTTTTCAGATCAATTGCCACCACATAAGGCTGTTCTATATATTGTTCCTTGGATATTAGCTGTGTCAGCAAGCAGTAGAGGGTGGGTGAGGCGATGTCAAATTGGCAGCTGAGAATTGACCCTGTAGTTTTTAAAAGTTGTTTCTGCACACCTTGGTTTGTCACCAAAAATAAATCTCGCGTGTAATCTGTATTAAACTTTACCATCGCTGCTTGAGAGCCATCTTTGGAGAAAGCCTGTACCAAACCAAACTGCGGCAGAAAATCTAGGGGTTTACTGGCATCACCTTGCAGTGGTAAAATCGCTGCTCCCTGTCCTTGGGCAACTGCTACGGCTTTACTATCTGGCGTGATCATAAAGTCTCCTCCAGGTTGGCTTTTCAGGCGTTTCGGTGCGGGTTTTTCTCCTGAACCGTCGCTGGTTGCTGGCATAAACCATAGTCCAAAGTCGCCGGGATTAGTTTTGTTTCCCCTCTGGATGACAATAGTTTGCCCATCAGGTGATAAGTCAAATTTCAGGTTTTGATAATCTTTACTATCTAAAGTCAGATCAACTTTGCCTCCTGGTTCTACTTCTTTTGCAGATTTACCAGAAACGCCTGTTGTCACTGTGTATAGTTGGGCTGAAAGTAAGTCTTGGTTGTTTGCGGCGCGAGCAGAAAATAAAATTTTCTCCCCATCAGGAAATGATTCAAAGTCAATTACTATCAGGTCTTTGGGGGTAAGTACTCTTTTTTGCTCTTGGGTCAAGTTGTAAAGAACTAACCGTCCCTGTTCTTGTTGATCGGTTCCAATGTAAAGGATGACGCGATCGCGTGTGCGGAAGCTACCAACAAAGGGCTGGATCACCCGATTTTTGCCTTCTTGCTGGGCAAACTTATCTTTGGCTCCCTGTAACTGCACTTTATAATTCGTGCCATAGGGTGCTGGTGTCACCAGTGTATAAACCATCCGCCGACCTGCCCAACTGAATTTCCCTGCTAGAGGTGGCTCGATTTTTAAGTTATCCTCTACGCTTTTTATTTCCATTGGGCGGCTGAAGGTGACGGTAAAGGAGTTATCTTCTGCCCCAATTTGTTGATTTTGCCAGGTAAATTCCCGGACACGAGCTGTTACCACATCACCTTGCAATATCATCAACCCAATTAGCACACTCAGCAGTAGCATCAGTGCGATCGCGATACGATCAAGTGGTTGGATAAATGCTTTAGATTTAATCATTGGTTATTGGGCATTGGGCAATTCAATTTTGGATTTTGGATTTTAAATTTTGGATTAAATTTCAATCTAAAATCCAAAATCTAAAATTCTTGCTCCCCCACTCAGCACTCAGCACTCAAAACTCAGCACTGATGAGGGGCATTGGTCATCAACAAATGACAAATGACTAATAACTATAGGGATTCTGTGGTTGAGGAATCTTTTTGAGAGAGGTAGCGGCAATGGTAAGTTGGCGTTTACCTGACAAATTCTCTGTCACCATTTTTCCTTCGACTTCCAGCCAGGTATCAGGGGAATAAGGTTCTTGATTGTTTGGGAGTTTGACTGGTAATCCCACAGGGTAAGCATCTGCTGCACAGCAAGTTAAGACAAATCGTGCTAAGAACAAATATTCTTTTCCTATATCCGATGGGTGGATGACAAATCCCTGCACCTTGACTTTTTGACCTGTGTATGTATCTGGTTCTGGATAGACGTTGACGGTGCGTACCCAGTCTACAAGCGATCGCTCCTCTGGACGAACAGTAGCCCGAAAGGCTTGGGGTTTGACTCGTGTGCTTCCTAATAAATCAGCCGTCACACCCCTTTGGAGTGCTTTGTCACTAGCAAAAACTTGTGGTGTAATGATAAAACCTAGAATCGCTGTGGTCAACAACAAAGCACTGCCCCAACCAGGGGGAAATAAACTAATATGCGGGGAGTTTGACGTCACATCACGGCGACGCCGTTGCCAAAGTTCCTGCATCTTGAAGAAACCAATAATGATCAAGCAGATACCAGTCACGACCACGAACCAAATGTAATTTGGGTGAATCAACAGGTTCAGCTTGTTAGTTAGCCAATATCTCAACATCAAAACGCCCCAAGCTGTAATTGCTATAGCATCCAGCCAAGGGAGTAACAGATTTGGGATTTTAGATTTGGGATTTTTATTATTCATTAATCAAGAGTCATTAGTCATTAGTCATTGGTCATTGGTGATTAACAAATGACTAATTTTTTAAAGGACGTGCAAGTTCAGGAAAAGGGTGAACACAAATGTTAATTGTGCTGCTAAAGCAAATAAGTAAAAAACTGTTTTCGGTTTAAAAATGGATAACAGCAAACCAATACCTTTGATGTCAATCATTGGCCCAAACACCAGGAATGCCAACAATGAACCACTGCTAAAGGTTGAAGCAAAAGATAGAGCAAAGAAAGAATCAACTGTAGAACAAATTGACACCACTACTGCTAATATCAGCATGACCACAATTGAGGTAATTGGCCCAGCACCCAAACTGAGAATCCATTCACGGGGAGCTAGGATTTGAATAGCAGCAGCGATCGCACTTCCTATAACCATGATTCCGCCCAGTTCTCGGAATTCTTGGATGCTATTATCTACAACTAGGCGCAGTTTATCTGCAAGCGGCTTATTAGAAGTAGAGTTGGAGGTAGGTGGTATCAAATTAGCATCTATCCGCAGAGGTATACCCGCTTTTCCCCCTAAGATATAAGTCCCGGATTGCAAGATATTTGGTACTGTTGCTTCCTGTTGTACTTCGTAATGTTTACCACGGCGTTTGGTTTCAGGCTGCGCGGGTGGATTAAACTTCATATAACGAGCGATCGCAGGTTGGAGTATAGGATTTAAGTCCTTTTGAAAACTGAAAACATACCCGATAATTGTGGCAATTACTAGGGAAAATACGACTCGTAAGACCACTATTTCCGGCTGATCTCGAAATGCTGTCCAAGTTGACCAAATTACAATTGGGTTAATTGTTGGTGCTGCTAGCAAAAAACCAATTGCGACTGGTGTAGGTACTCCCTGAATCAGGAACCGCCGCGCTACCGGTACATTCCCGCACTCACACACCGGAAATAAAAAGCCGATCATACTGCCAACTAAAGCACCCAGCAGTGGATTTTTGGGCATTTTTTCTACTAATTTGCGCTCATCAACAAAAAACAGCAGCAAACTGGAGAATAAAACCCCAAGAAGCAAAAAAGGCATCGCCTCGACTAGCAGACTTAGAAATAGCGTAAAACCATTGTTCAATTGATTCATGGGCGTCGCAGTCAAAAGCGGTTTTGAGTTTTAGGGTTCTGCCTAGTCATTCATTCTATCGAAATGGGGATCAAAAGCAGTTCGGGAAAATTAAACATTATTTAAGTAGCAAGTTGTCTTACCTTGCTAGTAGCGCTTAAGCGTTGGAAACCTTTGATTCAGCCAAGATCGTAATTTTTACCTGAGTGCATTTACTGAGGATGACCATTTCTAAGATTGTCTAAGTTCAGGAATTGTTCCGCTCTAGAGGGCAAGTAGCTGCATAGATGATTTGGAATTACCTATGTTTATACTTACAGTAATTTGCTGGATAAGATATTAGCTCGGCTGTACTTTCATCAAGTATTCACAGTTATTCGACATTTGGCGGCGCGAATAGCCCGTCGTAGACATCGCTCTTGGTTGCTACCATCATTGATTTTGGCTAATTCTGGCAAAAATGGAGCTGAGCTTTAGTTGATTTTTTACTATAACAACTCTAAAAAGGCAAGACTAAATTTTAGCAAACAATCTAAAAATCACCATCAGGCTAGAAACCTGGATGGTAGTCACTACAACGGAGAAGTCGCACGATGAGCCAGCACGCTCTTCTGGCTTGGTGCTAGCTTCTCCCAATGTAAGAAGGGGAAACGTTAACGGCGAACAAACGTCTGGGAAAATCCCATGAGCGACTGGTATCAGGTTTCGCAATTTATTACCAAATAGTTTGAATAGTTGTTAATGCTTGAATTTGCAAATCACGGGTAACTAGGGGAAGACCTAAACAAAAAGCAGTAGCTGCTATGATCCTATCTGGCATATCAGGAACAGTTGCTCTGTTAATTTGTCTCGTTGCGCCCGAAATATTACGATCTAAGGGTGCTAATACAATACCCACATTAGGGTCATCCAGAGCATTTAAAATTCGTGTTAATACCTCTTCTGCAAAGCGTCCCTTCTCAACCAAATAAGAAATTTCAACCACTGAAATAGCTGAAACATAAATAGGATTGCCATCGTTGACTGCTTGTTCCAAAGCTGTTAAGGCAGTTTTTGATAGTCTCTCTAACTCAAAAATATACCAAATTAAAGCGTGTGTATCTGCAACTACTGATGTCATCAAACAATATCCCTAGGAAAATTCCCCCACATTTCTTGACGAGCTTCAGTAATGTCTTCTTCAGTAATATCCACTGCTAAATCAGCACATAACCCTCTGACGCTACGTAAGGGAGTTTTAGGAGTATTTTTTTGATACAAAAATTCTGCAAAATTCAATAACTCTTGCTGCTTATCTATAGGTAGCTGGCGCAATTTTTCCAAAACTGCTTGCTCAATATTCATATATTTATCACCTTGTCTACACGTCAATCACAACCCCGACTTATTAAATAAGTCGGGGATATGGTGTTCGCTGTTATTTACGTTTTGGTGGAATTCCCCAAATCTTGATTTGTTGATCAAATCCACCACTGGCAAGAATTTTACCATTTGGACTAAAAGCGATCGCACTTACCCAGTCTGTATGTCCACTCAGTGTATTTACTAACTCACCTGTAGTTAAATTCCACAACTTAATCCCATCTCTACCAGCACTAGCAAGGGTTTGTCCATCGGGGTTGATAGCGATCGCATTCACCCAGTTATTATGTCCTGTAAAGGTGCGGACTAATTCTCCAGTATTAATATTCCACAGTTTGACTGTGCGATCGCGGCTAGCACTAACTAATGTTTGTCCATCTGGTGTAAAGATAACAGCGCTAACAACATTAGAATGAGCGACAAATTCACTAATTAATTTACCAGTACTCAAATTCCACAGCTTGATTACACCTTTATTATCACCACTAGCCAAGGTCTGTCCATCAGGGCTAATGGCTAGGGTATAAATCAAATTATCAAATTGTACTAAAGTCCCTAGAGGGCGCTGCTGTAGCAAATCCCATAGACGAATCCCATCCAAACCTCCACTGATGAGAACTTTACTATCAGGAGACACCACTAAAGATAATACATTACTGGTATGTCCGACAAAAGAACGGCTAAATTTTAAATTTTTCAGGTTCCAGAGGTTAATCGTGTTGTCATCACCACAGCTAGCTAGGGTTTGCCCATCTGGCGAAATCACTAAAGATTCTACGGCTGCTTTGTGTGCTTTGGTAATATTCGCCAACTTTTTGCCGTTTGCTGGATTCCACAGGAGAATTATACCCTCGTTTTCTGCACCTCCACTCACAAGAATTTTACTATCTGGACTGAAAGCAAGGGATTTAACGGTTCCGTTATGTCCTTTGAGTGTGTAAAGTAGTTGGGCATTAGCAAAGCTGTTGGTAGTTTGGGAGTTTGGCGTTACTTCAATGGCCGCATAAGCTTCATGAATGTAAAACCCTTCCCAGATAGTCACTGGAAGGGCAACAGCTGCCATAAATGCCAGGATAATATATGGCCGCAGAAAATTACCCCCACCTCTTCCCTCACTACTCACTCTTTTTCCTCACTTTTATAGATCCGGTTAGCCCAATCAATTTTGTAGAGTTATTAAGTAATAACTCTGGACTTCTTAAAGAGGTGGTTTTTTCTTAGAAACGCTTAACATTGGTAAAGGCGGACTAGAAGAACGAGAGGGCAAATAATGTTGCGCTACAGGCTCCTCTGGTATAGGACGACGCTGCTGGAAACGCCACAACTTAAAGGCTAGCGCTATTCCTGTCGTTCCCAAACCAAAAGCCAACAACGACCAGCTATCATTAAATCCGCCAATCAGGGCATCCATAACGCCCATCGTAATCAATATAGTGATTAGTGGCTCTTTTCGGTAGGTTGACTTCAAAAAACGAGGTAATACAGCATTCATCACAGCTTGGTTGGTTCCAGTTCATCTTTAAGTGTATATTTACCAAGAATACCTCACCCGTAATTTGCCTTTCTCATCCAAGGCAGACACTAATTATGATTTTCTTTAGTAGGGGAGGAAGTTTACTCATTAATCGTCTTGCGTATACTGGTTTTATTAAATCCCCACGGAGGAATTTAAGAGGAAGTTTACTCATTAATCCTCTTGCGTGTACTAGTTGCAAGTCTTTGATATTTCAATCACTAATAGGTATTTCGATTCCTCTCTTGCTTACATTCTAAGACAATAATTTCCGAATAATTAAGTATAATTAAAGGATCTAGGGCGAAGTATTTCGCTATCAATTGTTAAAGTCAAAACCAACTGGTTGTTCCAGCCGGTTAAAACTCTTATAACTAGTAGCTTACAACTTTCACCATGTGCTTGTTGGTGGCATTACTTCAGACCCAGCCATGATAGCACCCCTTGATTGGTGACATATTCAATTACCAGCATCAAAGCGAAGCCAATCATTGCCGCTCGACCATTCAAGCGTTCAGAATATTCGTTAAAGCCAAACTTAGGCTCCTGTAGTTTAGGTGTAATCGTTGGTTGTGTTTGTGTCATTTTTAAGAAACCTTTTTTCGGCAAACGGGACTTGATATGAGACTTCGCAGCAGTTGTCGGGGAAGTGTGGGGATAAGCGGTAAACGTTAAAGGAATTGACTCCTTCTTTTCCTCTTAACCTTTACTCTAGATTTGGTAGCTGATGAGCTGATTGCAGTGCTTGAATGCCAAGATGACTTGAGAAATTCAGCAAAAGCTTCCTAGTAGGGAGCTATACAATCGCTCTTTTAAGAAATTGTTACTATTCTTTATATATTGCATAAATACTGGGGCAATAGTCAAGGGTAAGAGTTTGGGGCTACTCAGATTAAATTGAGAAACTTAGGACAGAGATTAGCTATCTCTAATACAGCTATCCCCTATAGAGAAATAGCAAGCTTGAGATTGGCAGACTACAGTTAAACAAAAAAATTATCAGAGGCGGTATATGGAAATCGGCGTTCCCAAGGAAAATAAGGATCAAGAATTTCGAGTAGGGTTAAGTCCTTCTAGTGTAAGAGTGTTGCGAGAAAATGGTCATAGGATCTTTGTCGAGACGCAAGCAGGTAATGGTGCTGGATTCTCAGATGACGACTACAGAAGTGCTGGAGCCGAGATTGTCCCCACATCAGAAGTGGCTTGGAATCGGGAATTGGTTGTTAAAGTCAAAGAGCCTCTGACATCTGAGTATAAATTTTTGCAGAAAGGGCAGATATTATTTACTTATTTACATTTAGCAGCCGATCGCAAATTGACAGAGCATTTAATTGATTGTGGCACAACTGCGATCGCCTACGAAACTGTAGAACAACCTGGTGTTAACAGACTACCTCTGCTCACCCCCATGAGCGTGATTGCCGGTCGGCTAGCAGTACAATTTGGGGCGAGATTCCTAGAACGTCAGCAAGGTGGTAGAGGTGTGCTTTTGGGCGGTGTACCTGGAGTCAAAGCAGGTAAAGTAGTAATTTTAGGTGGCGGCGTTGTCGGTACAGAAGCAGCTAAAATTGCCGTAGGCGTGGGTGCGATCGTCCAGATTTTAGATGTGAGTGTCGATCGCTTATCTTACCTAGAAACCCTGTTTGGTTCTAGAGTTGAATTGGTTTACAGCAACTCTGCTCATATTGAAACTGCCGTCAAAGAAGCCGATTTGCTCATCGGTGCAGTTTTAGTGTTAGGACGTAGGGCACCAATATTAGTATCGCGCGAATTGGTCAAACAAATGCGTCCTGGTTCTGTAATCGTTGATGTTGCAGTTGACCAAGGTGGTTGTATAGAAACCTTACACCCCACATCCCACACAAATCCGGTATATGTTGAAGAGGGTGTGGTGCATTATGGCGTTCCTAATATGCCAGGAGCAGTACCTTGGACAGCAACTCAGGCACTCAATAATAGTACATTACCTTATGTTGTCCAGTTGGCGAATTTGAGAATTATGGCACTGGAAGTTAACCCAGCACTAGCTAAGGGTGTGAACGTGCAGAATCATCGCTTAGTGCATCCTGCTGTACAAGAAGTATTCCCTGATTTGGTAAGTTAGATTTTAGTAAATTTAGATTACCAATAGTTCCTGCAAACCCCTCATCGCTTGCGATGAGGGTAAATTTGGTGCTAAATTCTACCAACTTTATGAACAACTACAAAAATGATTAAGATAGTTATAAAGTTCACGAAATAAAGGGCATTTTCGTTGAACTTCATCTGGTTGGATGTCTTGTAATAGTGCCGGGGTATGCAATCTTTTAGAATAATGTCATCCCTGTCTTTTCTACTAATTGCTCATCTACCCACTCCATCCCGTCTGGAGGATTTGCCATGAAGTCTTCTAAAGAGTAGATTTCGGGGATGGATACAATCTCGTTGTGTTTGGAAACTAACATTGCAAACCTCCACTTTGATTAGTTAAATACACAATGTATAGAGTAATAAAGGAAATTTTAGTAATATTCATTTTTCAAAGCATTACCAAACTACCTTGCGCTTCTTCTTCTAGTTCATAACCATTAGCCAGTTTTTCAATTGCTTGGTCAATCATTGCCAAACCTTGATCTACTTTTTCAACCAAACTTAGCTGTCCTCGGAGTTCGGCAGCACCAACGAAACCTTTAGCATACCAAGTCATGTGCTTGCGGGCTTGACGCACACCGCGATCGCCTTTATATTCCCATAAGGCTTGTAGATGATCTCTTGCACATTCCAAACGCCCAATTGGGGTTGGTGGTGGTAATATCTCCCCAGTTTTCAGGAAGTGATCAATTTCTCCCACCAAAAAGGGATAACCCAAAGTTCCACGGGAACACATTACACCATCAGCGCCAGTTTGCTCTAAACATCTCACCGCCGCTTCAACGGAGAAAATATCTCCATTCCCAATCACTGGGATAGAAAGCACTTCTTTCACACGGGTAATCCATTCCCAACGGGCATTCCCATTGTATCCTTGGGCGCGGGTGCGTCCGTGTACTGTGATCATTTTTGCCCCTGCATCTTCCATCCGCTTGGCGAAGTCGAGAATAGTAATTTCGTTGTCATTCCAGCCAATACGGGTTTTTACTGTCACAGGGACATCAACAGCTTTTACCACTTCTCGCACAATTGCCTCTGCCACTTCCGGTTGTCGCAACAACGAAGAACCACCACCATTTTTAGTGATTTTATTAACGGGACAACCCATATTAATATCAACAGTATCAGCACCTTCAGCAACTGCCTTTATTGCCGCTTCTGCCAGGAAATCGGGACGACAATCAAATAGTTGAACGCTAATTGGGCGTTCATTGGGGTCTACGTCCATAATTTTGGGTAACTGCTTGACATAATGCAACCCCGTAGCATTCACCATTTCGGTATACATCATCGAATCTGGTGCATAGCGACGCACGAGACGGCGAAACACCATATCCGTCACCCCAGATAGAGGTGACTGGAGAACCCGACTTTTTACCTCAAACGAGCCAATTTTTAAGGGTTGGGAGAGTCTAGCTTGGAGAATGGGAGAGAGCGAAATCATACAAAAAATTAAAAATTATGGGAATGGAAAATAGCAGAAATATTTAGGAGTATCTCCGATAAATGCTAATTGTAGTTTACGTATCCTAACTTGGAGGCTGTTTTTGCATTTCTTGCTGAATCTCTTCTAGACTCAAACCTAATTCTTTTGCTGTTTCTTCAAAACTCAATCCCAATCTCAACAACAAAGGTATCATTCTAAACTTTTCTTCACGCGCTCCTTCTTGTTTGCCCTCTTGCTTGCCCTCTTGCTTGCCCTCTTGTTTGCCTTCTTGCTTGCCTTCTTGATAAACTCGCGTCTGTTTCAAATCACTTAACCCAAACATACCTTCAATCTCCTCTCGACTCATCGTCGGAAACTTATAAACCAAAATTGTCTCTATTAATTCTAGTAACTTCCGCCGTTATGGTTCAATGTTAATTTCTTGCTGAGTTCTGTCTATTAACTGCCTAGCAGATGTAATTGCTGTGTCCTCTTCATCGACAACTAATTTCATCGTAGCAATTCCAACTGGCAATGATGCAGTTTCACCTAATTCATTAAGATAAATGCGACTGACGCGATTGCTAGTGAAAAATTCACTGTAATTCTTGATATCTGCTGTATCTAGACTGCGATTGGGATAGATAACTACTCCTCGCCAAGAATTTTTAGGTTTATTTTGGCGTAAGTATAAACAAATTTCGGAAATTAGGCGCGAATAAATTTCTGTATCGGTTTGAAACTGGACTTCGACAAAGTAAATCGGATTTTCTTCCCCTTGTGTTGGGAGAAAAACGCCATCTATGCGGAATGCAGTTTGCTTGATTTCAATTGAGGAAAATTTATAAGCCTCTGCCGTTTGGGGTGGATTACCTATTAATTCAAAAAAGATGCCAGGAACTTCTTGAAAAAGGCGATAAAAAATGCTGTCAGTTTTCACGCTTGATGTATTGCTGAGGTTTGATCTGTTGCGATTTTACCGGGAAATACTATTGATAAAAATTAGTAAGCCGACGGCAAATTAGCAGTCGGCCTGGCAAATTTATAATGGTTCAGTTGCAATTTAGCCGTGAGTTGCACCTTGAGGGGGACGCGAGACAACTTTTTTGGCTAAACCCAAAGTCTGCAAAACTAGGATGCTCCACCAAGTAACATCAATCTCCCACCAAGACAACCCAGATTTGGCCATGTGGGGATAAGTATGATGGTTGTTGTGCCATCCTTCTCCATAGGTGACGATGGATACCCACCAAAGATTACGAGCGCCATCATTGGCATCAAAGGTGCGATAACCCCACAGGTGTGATGCTGAATTCACAAACCAGGTTGAGTGCCAAAGCAAGACACACCTAACAAACACTCCGTAGAACACAAAAGACCATCCTCCTAAGGCATATAGCAGCAGCCCGAAGGGTATTTGCAACAGTAAGAAGTAGCGATCTAGCCAGCAATAAAAGGGTTGTCTTGCTAGATCAGGGGCATATTTTTTATAGGTGTCATAGTCAAAGAACTCTGGACGGGGGTAGAAAATCCACAGTATATGGCTCCACCAAAATCCTCTTTGGGCAGAGTATGGATCTAGGTCAATATCTTCTGTGTGGGCGTGATGTTGGCGGTGTCCACCTACCCAAAAAATTGGCCCGCCTTGGAGAGCTAGCGCTCCAATGAGGGCGATCGCATACTCTAACCACTTAGGAACTTGGAAACTCCGATGGCTCAGTAGTCGGTGATATCCCAGACAAATACCAATGCTCCCGAATAACCAGTGGAGAAACACTAGCAAACCTAATGCTGGCCAGGAGAAAAACCAAGGAGCCAGAAGTGCTAAGGCATGAAATGTAGCAAAAAATACTACATTGGTCCAACTGAGTCGAGGTGATTTGCCTCTGTCAGGGGCGATGGTTTTGCCAACGCCTTTGGCGATCGCCCCAAAATTTGCGGTCATAAAAATTCCTGTTGATGGATGATAAAGCGATTTACTTTTTATCGGGCGTAATCCCACAGGGATTTACCCGTCTTGTAGACCAGTTCGTTAGAGTAGAGGAAAGCAAGTATCACTTACATTTGCTATGCTAGCAGAACTCTAATTTTCCTGCAAGTGCCACTTGCATTTTTCTATGTCGTCTCACCTCATTTCCACTCGTCAACGCCTGATTCAAGCTGCACTTGAGTTGTTTTCTGCTCAGGGAGTTAGCGCCACCACAACCCGCCAAATTGCTGAAAAAGCCGAAGTCAACGAAGTAACTCTATTTCGGAATTTTGGCAATAAACATGGGCTGCTTTTGGCTGTGCTGGAAGAGTCCGCAGCCTTCAAGGATTTAGGTGAGTCGCTGGTGCGACGAGCAACGCCTCCCGGCAATGTCTACCAAGCTCTTAAAGATTATGCAAGTGACAGCTTACATGCATTAGAACGAGTGCCAGAGTTTGTCCGATCTGTGGTAGGTGAAGCCGACCAATTCCCGGCAGAAAATCGCCGCGCACTAGGCAGGGGAGTAACAGAGGCAAACCGTTATGTAGCTCAGTATTTAGCTACTGTAATCCAGCAGGGACACTTAAATACCTATTTACCCGCAGAAAAATTAGCCAGTTTGCTGAATGGGATGATCTTGGGATATGCCGTAATTGAGTTTACCAGCGAATTTCACGAACTTTGGGAGGATCGGGATGATTTTCTGGAAAATTTGATGGAGTTGTTTTTACATGGAGCCATGTCATCTTCGGAGGAATCAGCAACCAACTGCTTACAAAAAGGGTTTATCACCACAGAAGTAGTTGATTTACCAGCTAGTTTGGTTCACCAAATTCTGCAACAAGCAAGGATTTTGGGAATACGAGATTATGCCTTAGCTTATCTGTTATTTGGGGCTGGGTTATCGGCCACAGAAATAATTAGCTTGGAGCGATCGCACCAAATCAACGAGACTCAAGGACACTTCCTACAAATCACAATCCCAGGATTTGTCCGTCAAGTACCTGTGAATCAGTGGATTTTGGGCAAACGCTATGGCTCGTATACTAATAATCCTCTAATCAAATTGCTGAAAAGCCGTAAAGATGCTCAAACAGCCATGTTTTTGAATGAAACAGGCAAACCGCTCTCAGAATCAGAGCTTCAGACACGTTGGCAAGTATGGAGTGAGGGACTGTTAACTCCCCAAGCACAAAGGCCAGCTATAGCCCAGGCACAACAAACCTGGCGCGTAGAAATGTTGATGCGGGGGATCAGCTTGGAAAACCTGAGTATTTTAACAGGTTGCGATCGCAGCCAATTACAACCTTATGCCCGCCGAGCCAGAGAAAAAGCCGCTCTAGAGCAAGCCACCCGTTTGGATCATAAACCAGGATAGGGGAGTGGGGATGAGGGAGATGGGTAGATAAGGGGAATAACGGGACTTAAACAAAACTGAAGAAGAAAAATAGTCAAGCGATCGCCCTATTTGTAACCAGATAAAGGAGCGATCATCAGCATGATGCAGTTAAACGATTAGGGTAAAACAACAGAGGTTTCTTTATCATTGTTGTTTGCACCATTCAAGAGTGTAGCTGTACTCTCGGATAAGGATTGGGTGTTGCTCAAACGGCGTGATAAATTTTTGCGTTGCTTGCCTCCCGCCTGGACATATTGCAAACTGTCTTTACCATAATGAGTAGCCACACTCATTAACATCTTTTCAGAATAGCCGCGCAATTCTTCTTCAGTGAGAGAAAGGCGACCTGTCATTTCATCCAGGGTAGAGAGTAAAGTGTTGTAGGTTGATAGCTGAGTTTGTAAAGTTAGGATGCGGCTGTCGTAGTCTGTCAAACTCAATCCGTTGCCAAATTCTAGCGTAGAGCTAATTGATCGCATTCCTGCAATTCGACGTAGAGCTTTTTCGAGAGTGGGTGAACTGCGTTTTAGTCGTGCCATGAAATGCGCTCCTGAAGGAGGTTTAGGGGTTACTGCATTTACTCTAGCCAATGCAACCATAAACTTCTCTGAGAAATTATTCGGAAAAATTAAGGCAAATTGACATCGACTTGATTATTTTTAGTGAATTATACTTAAATTTTTATTTTATTTGTAAAAAAAGCTACTTAATATTAGCAATAAATACCTCGAAGTCGTGTTGAAGTACTTGAAAGTCGTGTTGGAGTACTTGAAAGTCGTGTTGGAGTACTTGAAAGTTATGTTGGAGTACTTGAAAGTTATGTTGGAGTACTTGAAAGTTATGTTGGAGTGCTTCAAAGTCATGTCGAGGTACTTGAAAGTCGTGTTGGAATGCTTCAAAGTCATGTCAAGGTACTTTGAAATCGTCTTGGAGTACTTGAAACTTGTGTTGGAGTACTTCCAAGTCATGTTGAGATACTTTTAAATCGTGTCGGAGTATTAGAGGATGGTTTTCTTCGGCTCAACTGGACTTACAGCGAAGGCGATCGCGCAATATCAACTTATGACCCAAAGCTGGTAAAATACCCAAGGCTTGATGCCGCCATCACAAGCACGAGAAATCAATACTTTTCGCCATCTATTCTACGTAATGGCTCAAAAGTGGAATAGGCAATTTAAACTGGTTCTACCTCAGCCAATGCCTCATGGCTCTTGTAAAAGTTTCCTCGTCAGCACTTGGCACGGGTCTATAAATTAAGTGCCAGCTTCTTTAGTGTAGAAAAATGTTGTTCTCGCAATCCGGGGGGCTTGAAAGGGTTGTGGTTGCAGCACATTTAGAGGAGGATTGATCCTAAAGCTTCTTTTCACTGCCCGTGAATACCCGTGTGATCGCTAATTTCAATTTCAACCCAGAATCGCTGGCGTTAACCGAACCAGTTCCACTAACTTTGCACCCAGCTGAAGTTTACCTTAACAGTCTTGGTGAGGGTTTAAGGCGGACAATGCGAGAGGCGTTGAATGTGATCGCTCAACTGGGGGTAAATATAGCCTAGCTGACACCAGGGACAAGATAGCCTGAAACTATTACTGTATAAGCTTTTAAGCTATCGCTTTTAGATGAATCATCCAAGCCTAGTCTGCAATTTACTCCGTCTACCGGACTACCAACGGGCATTTAATAACCGCCAGAGCAAGCAAAGTCTAATCTTTAACCGTTTTTAGTATATTTTCAACACTAACACGCAGGGCAATCCTCTGATACTTTCTTGCATCGTAGGGCATACCTGTGTGCATGACTTGAGAGTTATCCCAAAACACAATATCTCCTCTTTGCCAAATATGGGCATAAACTGGCGTGCAGGAAAGAATTGCCGCAAACAATTCCTGCCAATACTGTTTGGCCACTTCTGGTTGGTCTTCTAGCCCCTTGAGAATTGAAGTGTCTGAACCCAAATATAATCCTTTGCGCCCAGTTACTTTGTGAGTTGAGACAATTGGATGTAATTTTCGAGGAATCTCCACCCCTGGTTGTTGGGGGATAAATGACAGGTGATACATCCACAGTTGCTCTAATTGCTGCCGATGTTGATGATCGAGATTGTTATAGGCTTCCACCATGTCGAGAAACTCAGTGGTGTGAGGCTGTCCATCTGTTCCTTCGTCCGGGATTTCTACACCATAAAGCATCACGATATAGAGGGTATTCATATCCAGTCCCTCTGTTTTGGGGAGATGGTCTTTGTCGTGATGCCATTGCCAAGCAAATTTGCCCACGACCTCACTAGAAAGCCCCTTGGGATTACCTAAAATGGAGACTCCAGGACTTTGTAAGTCTGGAGCAATTTCGGGATCTAGAGGCTTGGGGCGACGACCGATGGTTGAGTCACCGAATGTCTGGATGGCAAAGTCCTTTAACTGGGATGCCGTCAGTTTTTGCTTTCTGACAACAATAACCCCATGTTCCCAGAGAGATTGCTTCAATTCCTGAACTTGTTGGTCTGTAATATCTCCAAGATTACAATCTTGTAGAACTTCCTTGCCCAGTCTTAAATGCTGCTTTCCGGTCAACAATTTATTCACCCTATAGCAATCCTATTTGATACGTGAGAAAACACTGATAAAATCCCCAGCAGTTAATGGCTCCATCTACTACCTCTTAAGCGCGGCATCATATTGTACTATTACCACATGGTTTCTGTTCCAAATTTCGCAATTAAAGAAGAAAATCTTCATTTAGCTTATTATTTAAACTCCTAATTTAGGCTGCATTCCACTTTTGGGCTAAAAGGTGGAACACACCCCTTGAACGGGTTATTTTCGATGGTTCGCGCACCTTGCTTGTCTAAAATAACCCGCTATCATGATGGCAATTAAAATAAACGCCCTTAAAAATATTTTGTAAATGCCAACAAATAACCGAAAGCTGGTAAAACGAGAAAAATCTGGCATACTGACGGTAACGCTACCCCTTGTTCCGTCGAATTTTGTCATTTGTCCTGTACACCTATACAAATCTTTGCTAACTGTGCGATCACTCCTTTGATGAAACCGCGATTGCCTCTTCTACATTAGAAAAGCAATATAGGAGTCCTATTTGATTGCGTGAAAAAAACTCACTAGATATTTTTTAGTACATAGTTACGAATTAATCCAGTCAGAACTCAAATACCAACTTATGACTCATTGTTGGGAAAACGGAAAAAAGTGAACCTGCTGTTTCCAGGCGCAAGTCTCCTCTTCAACGTAGGTATGGGGATGCGCGATGGCACGGAGTGCCCACCAAGGGCTATCGCCTGACTATTCATTCACTACTCATTCATGAAAAGCTGTAATCTCCATCTGGTAGGGATTTCCGCTTTTCTTCGTGCCATTTAGCGTTGATAGCCTGCTATGACGAACTTGATATAAATCTTTCTGAAGAGGGACGGACTTACTTAAACCTCACGAGAAGATGGAAAAAGTGAGTTTGCTTGTGATAACCGATAAAACCTGTAGTCTGGAGTTAATAATAATGACCGATGTGACAAATATAGCGACTAAGCTTGCTGATCTAAAGCTTTTTCAGAATGTTCTGTTGGAAACTGAGCAAAAGTTAATAGCACAGACGGACGACAATACGATTTGCGAGCGGCTCGAAGGAATGATTAAGAGTGATCGCGAAAATCTCGGCATCATCGAAGCAGCTATTTCTAGATACGGCAACGCAGCAGAACCTCGTGACATTACTCAACAACATGCCCAGAAGGTAAGCCAAATGATGAGCGGCTCCGAGCTAACTCTGTATGACAAGTACTTACAGCTTGAGTTGCTAAAGCATCAACAGACAATGACCGGCCTGGTTCTACACAAGGTTGCCCAGTCCTTGAATGATGACCTTCAAGATGTGATGGAACCGCTCAACCGAGTTAATTTTGAAAATCGCGCTCACCAAGAGATTCTTAAAGGCGTTCTTTACTTCGTTGGAACGCGAGAGATAGCCGGTAAGGAACCTGACATGGGTATCTGGGCTAGCATTGAACAGGGAATTGCAGCCCTTAAGGGTGCTGTAAGCAGCGCGGTAAGCTAGCAATGAGTAGTAGAGGGCGCCTCATTCATGGCAGCGTAATAGATTCATCTGATTTATGCTACATTGAAGCATACTTTTCAAGAGTGAATTATCTCTAACTCAAAACAATTATCCCAATTAAGGGGATCTCAAATTTACCGACTGAAACCTTTATAATTACGTTTCATAGTAAGCATCATTGTAACAGTAGTTACAGTGATGCTTATTGATCAAGATAGAACTTAAATCCCAACAAATAACCGAATGTTGGTAAAACAAGAAAAATCTGGCAGCCCTAGCGGTAACGCTAACTTTTGTTGCGTCGAGTTTCGTCATTTGTCTGCCCTGGATACCTTAGCCGCTCCCCAATCACCGAAAGTTGGTAAAACAGAAAAAACTGAGCCTGCTGTATCCAGACGCAAGTCGCCAAATCAGCGTAGATATAAAGGTGTGCGATCGCTCCTTTGATGAAACCGCGATTGCCTCCTCCACATTAGAAAAGCGATCGCTCTCTCAAGTCGATTGATTTCATTTTGAGGTGCATCGCTCTCTCAAGTCGATTGATTTCATTCTGAGGTGCATCGCTCTCTCAAGTCGATTGATTTCATTCTGACCCGCGATCGCCTTTTGACCTACTTCCCAAAATACGATCATCCCCTTGACAAAAAGAGCGATGCCTCCCCACATTAGGAAAGCGATCGCTCTCTCAAGTGGATCAATATTCATTTTGAAGTGCTTTTCTCGCTAATTCCATATCTTTTGCCCCATACCCCATTCCCAATGCCCAATTCCCTAGTCAATTCAACGGCTCCATAATGGCTCTTAAACCATTTTTAGAGAGTGTTTTGAGCATTTCTTTAGCGTTATACTCACTGCTAAATACTCCTGCTTGCATAACTCTTTCACCTTGCCAAACTGTGGGAAACGCACCAGGAGCAAGCGATCGCACTAAATCTTTATCTTTATCAGTCAAGAGTGTAACTACCACGCGATAACGTACACGGATCTGTGTCGCAGAGTTCCCGCCATCAGGCATAGTTGCAGAACTTGTTGGCATATTGCGAGTATTATCAATGGGGATATTTTGATCAGGAAGTGGTAAAAGTGCTTCAGCATTTGGGGAAGCAGCTTCTAGTATTGGTAATGGCTGCTGTGTTTGCTCCCTGATACTTGGGGCTGGTGGCTGTGCAACTGAATTGGATGGATACTCAGGAGCCGTAAACTCAATTGTATTGGGATTGATCCGCACATAATTCAACTGTGGCGGATTAGGTGGCTCTGCGGGACTGGAAGTTGCAACTCTTGAAGTGTCAGTTGGTAGTTGTCTAGCTGATAAGCTACTAGGAGTAGGAAAACCGACAACTTTAGAGGTGGCTTGCTGTTGATTGGATATGGGTACGGAAAGTGGCATATTAGCTGGGAATAATGGCAGCAGCTGACTGTTTAATTGTCCAGGAACAGGATTATTTGCTGAAATGCTATTGCTGGTTTGCCCGTTGGTAGTTTTAGAGACTTCGGGAGCCGAGAAGGTGATTTCCCCAGTTGGTGGTATTTTTGGTAACACATTGTTGGGGATAGGGGCGGGTTGAGAAGTTGGGGCTGCTAGTGCTGTTGTACCGTTGATATCTACCTTACCAGTGATGCGATCGCTCACAAGGTTATTACCAGCAGCAGAAATCATCTGTTTAGCAGCGCTGGCGTTAATGTCGTAGCGGCCGTTATTTTGAAATTGATTACCCCCAGGTTCGGATGCACTACCCAAATCTGGCATTGCTTGAGCGATCGCAACTAAACCATCTTCTTTATTATTTTGAATAGAATTATTCCGCAAAATCGGACGAGCATTTGCTTGCACTACAATTCCGGTTCTATTGTTCTGAATTTGATTGCCGATGATTACAGGAGCGGCATCTTGGGCAATATTGATGCCAAAACCCGTTTGGTGAAAGACATTTTCTTTGACTTGAGGATGGGAGTTACCGGCAATTGTGATGCCATTGGCTCCATTGCGATCGAAGTAATTCTTGCTAATGGTGGGTGCAGCGTTACCACTGACAGAAATCCCATCTTGGGTACTGCCAGTAAATGTATTTTCCGCGACTACCAGATTGCTAGATTCAATCCATAAACCGTAACCACGGGGGTTGGAGTTCGTCACCGTCACCCCAGTGAGCAAGGCTTGATTTGCTCCAACAATTGTGACATTTTGACCGGCAAAGCTCCGGCTCAGGTAATCACCACCTCCCTGAATGATAATATCCTTACCTTGATTGCTAGGGTTGCCTTGAATTGAAATATCCGGTTTCAGCATTAAGGGGAATATCTCGCCCGTCTCGGCGCTATAAGTACCCGTACAGAGCATGATTACAGTATTGGCGTTAGCTAATCGCAACGCTTGAGTAATCGTTTTCACAGGAGCGGATTCGCTGCCATTGCCTGCTTTGTCATCACCAACACTTGGGTTAACAAACAGCACATTAACCTGAGAATTTCTTTTCTCACCCAGAGGTGTTGAATTTGCTGTCAATGGAATCTGAGCGATGCCTTCTCTACGAGAGTTTTTGCCAACGGCGAGCTGCGCTAACGCGCTACCCAGGCTAGTACCCAGGAACGCCATACTTGCCGCTCCCATACCTACGGTAAGTGATAATACTGAAAAACGAAAAAATAAAAGCCTTGCTGATTCCAAAAACTTCAGTTTTGCAAGCTGAACATCTACTTTACGGTACTTAAGAAACACACGAGGGGGAATCATATTTAACACAACTCCTTATAAATAAGAATATATTCTTATACTCTTAGAAAGTATTATGTCGATAATATTACTCACATATTGACAAATTGGCGATACTTAATACAGAGTAACCTGAGTTCTATGTAAAAAAAGCCTGAAAATTAGACACAGTAAATTTTATAGCAATATTAGGATCGCGTAAGATGATGTCAATAATCTTCTATAAATGACACCGAACTCAGGTTTGTTAATTCCATTTTTACAACTCATTTAGTATTGCTATAGTTCAATGGATTCAACTGGAACGCTATCAATAATTTCTCGTATCCCCTACCGCTAGCACAACTGGTATGCCATTTATTTGGAGTGCTGTTTGTTTAAAAGAGGGTTGAGTCAACTTAGAAAATGTTGTTTTGGGTAAAAAGAAAAATTCGTAACCGCGTTTGAGATCGCTGGCACTTTTAAATACTTTTGATAATGGCTCACCATCTTTTACAGACAAACACTCTGCAATCGATACTGCTCGTTGAGTTAAGCTATTGTCTCAAAAATCACACTCTAGATACGGGTTCTTCTCTAATATCTTCATTTACACCCATGTCACTCACACCTATGACGACAAACATCATCAAACCTCTTACACCATTTTTCAAAGCATGGGGGCATGGCGGCGGGAATTGTCTCTTTAATTGGAGGTTACTTTGACGTGAAAGCTAGTCTGAGAAAGCATTATACCCTTTTTTGCTCCCCTCTTCTGTCTAAATCCCCTTAGATGAGATTACACTTGTATCAAGTTAGGTTAATCACTTATAATTCCTGCTATAACCCTGGCAAAGCTACGCTTTTACTCCCCTAAGAGCTTGTTATTAGGGGCTGGGGTGTTTTTTTTGCTCCTTCCTATGTCTCCGTATGGGAATGCATTCATGTGGGCTGCTGACTCAATGTGTGACTGGAGGCAGAGCCTCTAATCAGCCATTTCTAGCTTTGCATGGGAACGAGAGAAAGCGAGTCCAATTGTGGGAGATTTAGTTTTCCCAGTTAAGAGTTCCCTTTCATGATGGCAATTAGCCGAACTCGATATTACACGTAAACCAAGCAGATAAGGTAATAAAAATGCTGAAAAATAAGAATCTACTGGTAGCAGCTATTATCTGCTTGTGTTTGAGCAATGCTAGTACTGCTTTTGGTAAAGATGTTGGCGTTTTTTTATCAAAAGTTGATGACTCCGCACAGCCCGCAGTTCCTCAGAAGAAAAACGCAGCTGCTCATTTTAAGCAAGGAACCAATCTCTACAAACAAGGAAATTTAAAAGGAGCAGAGGCGGCTTTTAGGAAAGCAATTGAATTGCAACCGAACTTTGCACAAGCTTATATTGCTTTGGCAAATACTCTCGACGATCAAGGCAAACCACAAGAAGCGATCGCACTTTACAAAAAAGCCATTAGCCTCGATCCTAAAGACTCTGAAGCATACTTTAATTTGGGTTTGACTTTCACAAGACTGAATCAGTTAGAAGCGGCGATTGCCCAATATAAGCAAGCTCTCAGCCTTGAACCTAACTATGCAGACGCTCACTATAACTTAGGAAATGTTCTGTACGCTCAAGGCAAGCTAACAGAAGCAGTCACCGAATATAGAACAGCGATTCGCCTGAAACCCAATTATGCACAGACTTACCTGCATCTGGGAAATGCTCTGTACGATCAAGGTAAGGTAGCAGAAGCTCTTATCCAGTACAAAAAATCCATTAGCTTTGATCCCAACTATGCAGATGCTCACTATTACTTAGGTAACGCCTTGTACGCTCAACGAAAGCCAGCAGAAGCAATCGCGGAATATACAATAGCCATTCGCCTCGAACCGAAAAATCCCGCAGGTTATAATGCTTTGGGAAATGCTTTTTACGCTCAAGGCAAACTAGAAGAAGCGATCGCCCAGTACAAAAAAGCCATTAGCTTCGTTCCCAACGATGCAGATGCTCACTATAATTTAGCAAGCGCTTTTTACGCTCAAGGCAAGCTAGCAGAAGCAATCGCCGACTATAACGAAGCGATTCGCCTTGATCCCAAACATGCACAAGCTTACGCAGGTTTGGGAAATGCGATGGACGATCAAGGTAAACCACAAGAGGCGATCGCACATTACAAAAAAGCCATTAGCCTTGTACCAAATGATGCATTCACTTACTATAATTTGGGAATCACTTTGGGAAGACAACAACAGCCACAAGAAGCGATCGTTAATCTCAAAAAAGCTAGAGAGTTATTCCAAGCTGCCCAAAACAAGGAGATGGTTGAGCAAGTTGATCAGTTAATCCAAAAAATTAATCCGCAAACAAATTGAATAAAGGGTATGGGGCATTGGGCAAAACAGTTCCGAGTTCCTCTTTTCCGAGTTCCAAGTAAAGAAGTGAGATTCCCCACTCAGCACTCAGCACTCAAAACTCAGCACTGATGAGGGGCATTGGGGGAAGCAGAACTATTGATAAATGACAAATGGCCATGATTCAAAAAAGGGGCAAAGTCTACCTCGTGGGTGCTGGACCTGGAGATGTGGCATACCTAACAGTAAAAGCTTACAATCTCTTAGCTGCTGCTCAGGTGTTAGTCTACGATGCCCTGGTAGATGCTCAATTATTGCAGTGCGTACCACCTGATTGCTTGAAGTTGGATGTCGGGAAACGCGGTGGTAAACCCAGTACAACGCAAGCACAGATTAACAAGTTACTGGTAAAGCATTGCCATCAAGGAAAACAAGTTGTACGGCTCAAATCAGGCGATCCGTTAATTTTTGGGCGTTGCGCTTCCGAAATTGAAGCGTTGAAAGCATCTGGTTGTGATTTTGAACTAGTACCAGGAATTTCCTCAGCCCTTGCAGCACCTTTGTTAGCAGGAATTCCCCTCACAGATCCGGTGTTGAGTCGCACTTTTGCAGTGCTTACAGCTCATGAACCAGAGGTTTTAGACTGGGAGGCACTGTCACGCTTAGAGACACTGGTAATTTTGATGGGAGGGCGACATCTGCCAGAGATTGTACATCAACTGGTGGGGCACGGGCGATCGCACTTAACACCCATTGCCATCATCCGTTGGGCAGGAACTCCTGATCAACAAATTTGGACAGCGCAACTGGGTAATATTCTGGAACAAACCACCGAATTATCCCTTTCTCCATCGGTAATTGTGATTGGCGAAGTTGTTGGGCTACGCAAGTACTTACAACCTGAGAATATATATTTAGACGATTTAGACGAAATTATCACGCATTCCCAGGCGGAACCTACGAACGAGAGTATTCCCACACCCCAACTTATGTTAAGTAACTTCCCCTCATCACCTCTTCCCCTGACTGGCAAAACAATCCTGGTGACACGTTCAGTGGGACAATCGAGCCAATTTAGCGATCGCCTGATCGCATCAGGTGCAACAGTCATCGAAATGCCTACTTTAGAAATCGGCCCGCCCTCCAACTGGGAAGCATTAGATAATGCGATCGCTCATTTATCTGACTTCGACTGGTTAATTCTCACTTCTACCAATGGTATAGACTACTTTTTTGAAAGGCTAATCGCCCAAGGTAAAGATACCCGTGCCCTAGCAAGTGTCAAAATTGCCGTTGTTGGCGAGAAAACAGCCTATAGTCTCAAACAACACTCTCTCCAACCAGATTTTATTCCCCCTAACTTTGTTGCCGATTCTTTAGTGGAAAATTTCCCAGATCAACTGGATGGTAAAAAGATTTTATTTCCCAGAGTTGAAAGCGGCGGAAGAGAAGTTTTGGTTAAGGAATTAACTGCCAAGGGAGCAAAGGTGATAGAAGTTGCCGCATATCAATCTTGTTGTCCTAGTGCTATTCCACCTGTGGCAGAGTTAGCTCTCCAAAACCGCAAGGTAGATGTGATTACCTTTGCCAGTTCTAAAACTGTACAATTTTTCTGTCAACTTACTAACAACATATTTCCCAGCAACTCTGATGTTAGCCAATTCTTAGAAGGAGTTTGTATTGCCTCTATCGGTCCCCAAACCTCCAAAACTTGTCATGTTTTATTCGGACGTGTGGATATAGAAGCTGAAGAATATACTTTAGATGGTTTAACCCAAGCACTGATAACATGGGCAAGCAATTCTTAGATGAGGGGCAAAGGGACAGAAGGATGGAGGAGAATAATTAATAACAAATGACAAATAACAAATGAAAAATAACAAATGAAAAATAACAAATGAAAAATGACAAATGACTAAACGCATAATCGGCTTAACCGGAGGTATTGCTACAGGCAAAACCACTGTCACCAATTATTTAGCTAGCGCTTATAACCTAGCGATTTTGGATGCAGATATTTATGCTAGAGAGGCAGTATCTTTAGGTTCGCCTATTCTGGGTGCGATCGCTCAACGTTACGGCGAACAAATTTTACTCCCAGATGGTAGCCTCAATCGCCAAAAACTAGGCGAAATTATCTTTAATCGTCAAGATGAACGCAACTGGATAGAGAATTTAATTCATCCTGATGTGCGCGATCGCTTCCTCAAAGCAATTGCCCAATCCTCTTCACAAATACTGGTGTTAGTAGTGCCTCTATTATTTGAAGCCGGAATGACTGATTTGGTTACAGAAATCTGGGTAGTGCGTTGTTCCCAAGAGCAACAGCTACAAAGGTTGATACAACGAAACCATTTAAATAGAGAACAAGCACGAGCTAGGATCAACAGCCAATTATCTATCGAAGAAAAAGTGGCTCATGCAGATGTCATTTTAGATAACTCCTCCACCCTAGAAGTATTGCTAGAGCACGTAGATGTAGCTCTAAAAACCAGAAGTAGGGAATAGCTCCTATTTATTTTAAAAAATACTCCTATCTGACCAAATATTATTCAATAATTCGGTGGTTTTACAGTTGAAGCTGTGCTTAATAGTACTGTAAATTTAAGTGAATAGTAAAGCTATTAAGCTGAAAAACATCTAATTTGGATAACCGAATTAAACACAACTCTTGTGGGGTCAATACGGTTCGGTTAACGTATTTATTCCTCGAAGATCCCCCCAACCCACGCCAGTCGCTCCCCTTAAAAAGGGGGGCTTCTAAACCTCTTTTACCCCCTTTTTTAGGGGATCGCCGCAGGCGGGGGGATCTTAACTGAACCGTATTGCTTGTGGGGTGGTCATCTTGCCGCCCTAATTATGCAAGTTAAATGTGGAACAGCTTATCACCTCTGGTGTGGTATCAGATACTCAAGATTGAAGGTAATCAAGTAATTAATAGTATTAGTAACAGGGAATTTTTACCTGATGCATATAGCATTATTAATAACATCAATAGTTTATTTCACAGAAGACAAAATTTAGTATAAGTTCAACATTAATATCTCATAATTATGTTTTAAAAACCAGAACTTTCACTTATTAGTTCGATTTTTAAATTGTTGTTAAGTACCTTATTTTCAATCAGAACAGGTATGAATTTGAGCTTTAGTTTTTTAAAGAAAATAGTTCTGGTTAACTCTCCAGCAACCGAATTAAAAAAGAACTATAAAATACACGATTACAGCCAACAAGTTTGGGGAAGTGACTATGTATTTGAGCGTCTCAATGAAGGAACGAGCGGCTACATGACTGGAATCGGGAAAGGCATCAAACCCGGCGATCGCATTATTTTACTAAAAGGCAGTGAATCTTATCAATATCAAGTTGAAGAAATTGATTACTACTCCGATCCATCTGATATGTGGATGGCTTTACTCAAGCAAGTACTTGTTGAGTAAATATTAAAATCAACCAGTTACTTAAATTCGATATGTGAAGATTCTCCTTCTCTTACTAGACAAATAAAAGAAGTGATATAGCGTTTCCTAATAAGAATGAGGTTAAGCTGTAGCTCATGCACCTGGGAACCGCTATATACAGCGTTTTTCAAGTAAACTAGGTACACAGGTAGGGGCACAATAATGTTTATTGGTGTCAACTTAACGTAAAAACCTCCCTAGAACAAGCTTTACAGCAGAATTCAGAATTAAGGAGTCAGAATTCAGAAGCAAAACAGGCTTGATGTCTGGCTTTGAGACTTAGCTTGTGTACAACACCCAACTTGAAATCTGCTGTATCTCGTTCCCAGTCGGAGACTGGGAATGCCTATGTGAGGCTCCGCCTCAAGACTTGCGGCAGAGCCGCAACGAGTAGCATTTCCAGCCACAGGCTGGAAACGAGGTTTTGTTTTAAAGGGGTTTGAGCTTAAGTTGACACCTATGAACAATGTTGTGCCCTTACAATAATCTCTACCTCACCAAGTTGCAATCTGCTGTATCTATTTTAAGTTGATCAAAAAATGAGCTATTAAAGTATTCCTTTCGTAGGATAGCAAGTAAATATGCAAGAGATTTGGGTTATCTTTATCAAGGTGCATCACTGAACCATCAACTGCTAAGTGGTGATGATCTATCCAACGCTCCTGTGAATCTAGTAAAAAACTAAAGTAGGGGCTGACATCTGGATGATTTTTCGTTAATTCATCGTAGCTTTGATAAAAAGGAGGTATCCCAATTCCCATCGGCATATATAAGCCTTTAGGATACTCTTCTACAGGCAATTGAGGAAGCGTTTTCAGATTAATCCCACTAATGAATAATCTATTTTGTTCACTAGTTTTAGTATCTGTGAATACTAACTCAATTTCCTGCAAATTTTGTTCAATACCAATCGGTTTAATGTTTCTTAAAATGGCTTTGTCAAATTTGCCTATTCTCCAGTATTGATTTCCCCAAGGCTTATTTTGATCGTAAAATCCTGGTGATCGAAAACTTGCAAATTTAACTTCATTGTTAGCGTCGTAAAAATCTCTCCATTTTGTAATATTGGTCGCTAGCGTAGTTCTAACTTTTCGACTTTGCTCTCCCGATACAATTATCTTTTCATCAAGGGGAAACTGAGCAGCAACTTCTTTTTCATCAATTACGTTTCTCAGAAGACTAGTCTTTACTATTGTGCCACTTGGATCTTGCCAGTGTTCTAATCTCCACCAATGCTGCCAATAAGAAATTTTATTAATATTTTCAAAAATATTTTTGTAATGTCCCATCGGGAAGGTAAACCAACTTTGATAATAAAGGGATTTATTACCATCCTCTTTAGTGAAAAGTAAAATCTCCCAATATCCTGCATTTAAGCAATTATTAGCCAAAGCGACCTCTACAAGGTTTTGCTTTTCAAAACCGTCTCCTCCAACAATTTCTATATTTTTTGAATTAGCAGGAAAACTAACCTGTTGTCTGTTCCACTCGCGGTCTGTCAAAGCGATTATTTCTAAACCTTGATCTTTTTTAACCCATTCGGGTGCTTTAGGAACTAATAGCTCTAAATCAACATTTTTTATAACTATTCGTGCTGTTTGTTTGTCTGTTGGCTCAAGCACAAAATCGAAATGTGTATTATCTCTCTTAATAATTGTTAATTTCCGATTAGAATATCTTTGAAAATTTTTGCCTAAAGGCGCGGGATTTGCTGGATAATCAACATTAGATAATTCTTGTAGTTTTATACTCATCTGATTATCAAATTTATATCTGGATTTAAACCAGAAACCACTCAGTCCCAGTAAACCAAGGCATAGGATGAGGGTACTAAATAAAATTTGTTTCTTTGTGACTCTGAAATTAGGGTTGCCAAATCGGGAAATGCCTGCACTTGTTTCCTTCACAGAGGTATTTTTCATGGAAAAGTTTCTTTTTATGAGAATGCTGACCAACAGCATAACCTTTGTGTGAAAGTAATTCCTGATTTCTATTAGCAAAGCTCACATTAATAAATATAGGACTTACGCACAAGTTACGGAATAACGAACCACAGAGGCGCAGAGGACACAGAGAAATCAGAGTTTGAAAGATATTTTGCGTAAGTCCTAAAATAGTTATCTGGAATTAAAGGGTTTAAGTAAAGAACTTCATAAAGTGAGCTACTTGCTTTAATTGGATAAAGTCGAGCTAAACTGTCGAAGAAACTCAATATTCAAATCTAGCTTTTTTCCTAACCATAGGGAATGAACTGCGTGATCTGCCACAGCATCGCCTGTCTCAGGGTGGACAAGAATATCCAATCCCTCACGATTGAGCATTAACCAAGGAACGACTTTATCAAACTGATTTGGTAAGAAAGCAACTTGATACATCCCTTGTGGGTGAGGCCCGATGGGCTTGTCAAACCAGCGTCCGAGTTGCAGGTCAAACCTAGCACCCAATCCTTCACGTACACGCGCAGCTACATCCCGACTTGCGGTATCGAAGTAAACATGAGCGTGAAAACCAGTGATCTTGATAATATCTTCTTTCATAAATCCACTTTTCGCTCTCAACTCTAATTTTAGATAGCAGACTTTTTCTTTCTCACTCAAAAGAACAAAGCAACTCTACTCTAACCTGAGTTATTTAGAAAAACTGGGCTTACCGATTTGGCTGGATTTGTCTAGTGTTTATAGCGATCGCTAGCCAAATAATTTTTGAAGAATAATACAGAAGCTAAAATTCAGAATCAAAACGATTGTGAATTTTGAATTTGGAGCGTACCCCTTCTCTAAGCAAGCTACTTGCAGCGTCTCGTAGAAAAGCGACGTGACAGCGATCGCTCCTTTTGCTGAAATAATCTAAATTTCGTAGCACCAAATTTCTTCTTCTCGCAACACAATTCGATGCAGGGAGAGACGATTAATCAAGCCTTCTTGCTCAAACTGCCCAAGAACACGAGTGATAGTGACACGAGTTGAACCGAGCATTTCCGCCAGGTCTTCATGAGTCAAACGCATATCTATTAAACGTCCCTTCTCAACTTCCGAACCAAATTTTTTGGATAACCATGCCAATAGCTTGATGAGCATAGTATCGACTTTTTTATGACTACGAATGATCATCAATTCTTGAGACTGTTGGATATGGGCAAGTAGAATTTCTGTTAGTTGAGTCCACTCCTCTAAAGGTAAAACTGTCGCTTCCACTTTAGTTAGGCATTCCATCTGATAAGGTTCTAATTTTGACAAAGCCTTGCCAACGACATCTCCAGGACCCCACAATCCCAGAGCGACGGTTGTACCATCTTCCAGATAGGTAAAAGTCCTAACAAAACCCGTTTCAATCTTCCAAAGTCCATTTTTATGCTCTGGCAAAAATGACCTACGGGCAAAAATATGCTTAGTATTATTACTAGTTGAGCTAGATAAGCTTGTGTACAAAGACACCATACTATATAAGACTATTCTCCGATAAATTAACCGTAGTATTATATTTATATCAGGTTCTAAGAACCTATGGGTATTTTAAAGAGGGGAGTTAGGAGAGACGCGATTAATCGCGTCTGTACAGGAGTTAGGAGAGACGCGATTAATCGCGTCTGTACAGGAGTTAAGAGTTATTATTTCCCCCATGCCCCATTCTCTAAATTCCCGCACCATCAAGAAAATCTTCAATCATCCCATCAGAATTTTCGCTCTTAGGTTTGTCGGTTGGTTCGTCGCCAAGCTCAGTTGGGGACAAACTTGATTGATCTTCCAACTGCTCGAACTGTTTCTCTAGAGCCTTGACGCGTTCAAATAAAGCGCGGATTACTTCAGCTTCTACGTCGCGTACTTTATCATGATCCAGAACATTTGTAACCGAGTTGTTCTGACGAGTCACGCGCCCTGGAATCCCGACTACAGTGGTGTTACTGGGTACATCTCGCAGCACCACAGAACCGGCTCCAATACGGACGCGATCGCCAATTTGAATATTTCCTAAAACCTTCGCACCCGTTCCCACAACTACATGAGAGCCTAAAGTAGGATGGCGTTTGCCGCTTTCTTTCCCCGTCCCGCCAAGGGTGACGCCTTGATAAATTAGGGCATAGTCCCCCACGATCGCTGTCTCACCAATCACTACTCCCATCCCGTGGTCAATAAATACTCCCTGACCAATTAATGCCCCAGGATGGATTTCAATTCCGGTTAAAAACCGACTAATATGAGAGATAAATCGAGGTATAAAGGGAATCCCCATTTTATGCAGCCAGTGTGCCAATCGATGAAACACTAGGGCATGAAGTCCAGGGTAACAGAACAATACTTCTAGCCAGTTACGGGCTGCTGGGTCACGCTCAAAAATGGTTCGCAAATCAGTTAGTAGCATACTCTGTTAGGATTTTTGTTGGTACGTAAGGCTCTGAAAACAGAAGCTCAGGATAATTTCCACAAAAACATTAAGTCATTCATGGGAATTGTGTAAGATAATAATCTACGGTAAATCGATAGGATATAGTGTTTTTGTGGGTAGTAAATGGGATGCTATCACATCCAACACTTTGAGAAAAATTAATTTCTCATAAACCGCGATCAATACCCCAATTCACCGTAGTATGTTGATTACAGTCTTGAATAGCCAAAATTACGCTCTTTTGGATCTGTCTTCCAAAGTGGAATACGCGCTGCTAGCACTCTTAGAACTGGCAAGCCACTATGGAAAAAAAGTTCCCCTGACCATGAGCGAGATTACCGCCAAGCAACCTATACCTGAGCGCTACCTGGAACAAATTTTGACCAACCTCCGGCGTGCTGGTGTAGTGCAAAGTCAACGCGGCTCTAAAGGAGGTTTCGTTTTAGTTCGTGAACCTTGGCAGATTACAATACTTGAAATTGTCACTTTGGTCGAAGGCGAGCGGAAAGAGAAAGATACTTCTGACTCTTGCACTTTGGAAAAGACTCTGGTTTATGAAGTTTGGGATCAAGCTAACGCTGCCTCAATTGAAGTTTTGGGTCGCTATACGCTCCAAGACTTGTGCCAGGAAAGGGAAACTCGCGCACAGCAAAGCCCGATGTATTATATTTAGTCACCAAGGAGTACTGATATGCGGATAGCGAAAGATATCACAGAGTTAATCGGACGAACTCCTTTAGTTCAATTAAACAAGATTCCCCAAGCTTCGGGAGCGGTTGCTCAGATTGTGGTGAAGCTAGAAAGCATGAACCCAGCATCTTCTGTAAAAGACCGGATTGGTGCGAGTATGGTAGAAGCGGCCGAAGAAGCAGGCTTGATTCACCCCGGAAAAACTGTTTTAGTAGAGCCGACTTCTGGGAACACAGGAATTGCCCTGGCGATGGTGGCGGCGGCTAAGGGTTATCATCTTATTCTAACGATGCCTGACACAATGAGCCAGGAAAGACGATTAATGCTCAAAGCTTATGGCGCTCAAGTAGAGTTAACGCCAGGGGTAGAAGGGATGCGAGGAGCGATCGGTCGTGCAGAGCAGATTTTAGCTCAAACGCCCAATGCTTATATGTTGCAGCAGTTCCGCAACCTTGCTAACCCGAAAGTTCACGCCGAAACCACAGCAGAAGAAATTTGGGATGATACCGATGGACAGGTGGATATTCTCGTGGCGGGAGTCGGTACTGGTGGGACGATTACCGGAGTTGCAGAAGTTATTAAAGGGCGGAAGCCGAGTTTTCAAGCGATCGCAGTTGAACCAAGCAACAGCCCGGTATTAACAGGTGGTAAATCAGGACCTCACAAAATTCAGGGTATTGGCGCGGGATTTGTCCCAGCAATTTACCGTCCAGAACTGGTAGATGAAGTGATTCAGGTAGCAGATGAGGAGGCGATCGCTTACAGCCGTCGCCTAGCAAAAGAAGAAGGATTACTATCGGGGATTTCTACTGGCGCTGCTTTATACGCGGCTATTCAAGTGGCACAACGGCCAGAAAATGCCGGTCGCCTAATCGTCATGATCCAGCCTAGCTTCGGCGAACGCTACCTCAGCACCTCACTGTTCAAAGACCCAGAGGAGAATGAGTGGTTGAGTAAAGTTTGATTCCGCATAGCAATTTGAGATTTTAGGGACTGACAAAAAATAAATTATCGCGTAGGGTGTGTTAACGCGACAGCGTAACGCACTATTATCTGTTAGGCGGTGCGTTAGGCTTAACGCCGTAACGTACCCTATGACTATATGGTTGGATATTTTTTAATTGGCAGTCCCTTAGAGGATGAATGAACAAGTATTTTTGGTAACATCAAAGCATTAAGAACCTAACCCCCCTAGCCCCCCTAGCCCCCCTCTTCCCTACCAGCGTTGGGGGGTTTCAAAGCCTCTCAGGAGTGGGGGAGAGGAATGCAAGCGGGGTTTCTAGTATACTTTACGACTTGTTGATTCATCCTCTTATATCATGTCCGCTTGATTACTTATAAAACCCCAAGAACCCCACCCCGGCAAAGCTACACTTTGTCTCGCCTCCCGAAGAGCGGGGAGGGGTTCTTTTATTATGGGTAATTTGGCGGACATGATATTAAAGGATGTTTGAAACAAGGGGCAAAATCCCCTTGTTAAAGGTAGGCAATCAAAATCTCAAATTGGCTTTGTTATTTACTAGAATTTTCGCCAATTTCATCGGCACTTTCATTATTTTTCACCAAAACCATCAAACAGAAGCAACTAGCAGCTAGCTTGATTAAGCTCAAAGCTTCACTTTTTAATATAATAAAAGCGCCTAATCCGATCAGAACAAAAGGCACAATATTATTAACGTAGCGAGTCAATATATCAGCTATGACTCTGTTGTTAGTTAATTTGTATGCAGCGTAGCACCAAACTCCTAACAAGAGATAAAATATTCCGAGAATTACCAAAAAAGTCTCTAAGTTGCTGCTAGCAAATAAAGGCACGTAGACACTAATATTATCGCTACCATTGGCAATTGTAACGGCTGCCACACTATAAGCTTGGGGAGAAAAAAAACTAGTAATTGTTGATGCTTCAGTTTCTTCTGTTGTAGTTATAACTTCTTTTGATGAATCTTCTTCCCGATTCACTAAGCTACTGATACCTATGGACATTGGGAGTAAACCAAGTAATCCAATCCAGCTTTTTGATAAAACTAATCCACCGAATAAACCAGTAAGACTAAGGATTAATAGAATCGTAAAACCTAGAAACTGACCAGCAACTATATGCCGGGGGCGAAAGTTAGCATTTATTTGAGAAAAAAACAACAATAGAATGACAATATCATCAATATTGGTGGCAATGAATGCAATTGCCCCTGTAGTAATTGCAGTAAGTAACTCGTTCATATTTTATTTTATACAAGAAAAGTTCCTGGATATTTTTATCACTAAAACTTGGTTTATTGTTTAAGTAATTACTTTGTCATTTTAAAGTTTAGTGATACCAGAAGGTTAAAATAATTCGTAATTGAATTAGTTAGTAATTTCGACCCCAACTTTCTTCTAGACCACCAAGAAATATAATTTTGAGGGGGGACTTAAATCCAATAATTACGAATTACGAATTAGTTAATTTGGTATGGTGATAAATCGTAGGTTCTAAAAATCCAGCATGAATAAGTTAGGGACAGCCTTCAGTGAAGGGATAATTGCCTTCATAGCCACTAACATAGATGACATCATAATGTTGTTAATATTTTTTTCACAGGTAAATGTTAATTTTCGCCCCCGGCATATCTTACTCGGTCAATATCTGGGTTTTGCAGTCATTATCATCGCTAGCTTACCAGGATTTTTTGGTGGATTGGTCGTGCAGCGAGAATGGATAGGATTGCTAGGACTGCTACCAATAGTAATTGGTCTTCAACAATTAATATATAGAAAAGAAGAAACGACAACAGTTCAGACAGTCAGCAATGATTTTAGTCAGTCCACACCTACTAACCCCGTATTATCTTTTATTTTGAGTGTTTTGCACCCCCAAATCTATAAAGTTGCAGCAGTAACGATCGCTAATGGTGGTGACAATATTAGTATATATATTCCGTTATTCGCTGGTCATGATCTTACCAGCTTGGGAGTAATTTTAAGTATATTTTTTGTCATGGTAGGGGTTTGGTGTGCGATCGCTTATTTTTTAAGTCGCCAACCTACCATTGCTTATATTTTAAGTCGCTACGGTCAAGCTGCCGTACCTTTTGTGTTAATTGGCTTGGGTCTATTCATTATGTATGAGCGAGGTACATTCACTCTACTGCCTTGGATGAGAAGTTAATCTATGTTGGATGTTGAATGCTGGATTTGGGATTGAACAATGAAAACCCCAATCTGAAATCTAAAATTTGTCATAGAAATACGCACAAAATTGTTGGTGTTCGATCTTCAGAGAAAAACTTTTTGTTTAGCAATGCTCATCGAGGTGTTGACCGTGCCAATTGCCAAATTGCGATATCTTCTCTACGAGACGCTACGCGTAGCTTGCTTAAGAGAAGGGGTACGGTGAGCTACGCTAACGCAACTTCCACTTTTGGTTCACTGATTTGGAGCGGGTAGGGTTTATCTTTATTTAAAGAGAGATATTAAATCCGACAAACTATACGAAAAAGTAGCTATGGCAAGCGGTGAAGTATTTGATACCAAAGCAAAATCCCTATCTGTGCCAAAAGTAAACCTGCTGACCATGTTTCGCCTGGGTTTATTTCAAATGGGGTTGAGCATGATGTCCATTTTGACTCTGGGTGTACTCAACAGAGTCATGATTCAAGAAATAGCAATTCCGGCGACGCTGGTATCAGTAGTTCTAGCACTGCCCTTATTTGTTGCTCCTTCCCGTGTGTGGTTCGGCCAGATTTCGGATGCCAAGCCGTTATGGGGATACCACCGCACAGCTTATGTTTGGGTGGGAGCGGCAATATTTGCGATCGCAGCCTTTTTAGCTGTACAAGTAATGTGGCAGCTTAATAATGCCGCAAGTAGTGCAGGTGGTTGGGCATGGACAACCCAAACAATCGGCTGGACAGCGCTTCTATCGCTGATATTCGCTATATACGGTCTAGGAATTTCTGCTAGCGGCACTGCCTTTGCTGCTTTGTTGGTGGATATATCTGAAGAAGATAACCGTTCCAAAGTAGTCGGTGTGGTTTGGTCGATGCTGATGGTGGGGATTATTATTGGGGCGATTATTAGTGCAAGTTTGCTGAAACAATTAACACCAGAAGCAACAACAGCAACCTTGGAGGCGGCGATCAATAGGCTGTTTATCATCGTTCCAGCAATTGTATTTGGTTTGGCGATCGCCGCGACATTGGGTGTAGAAAAAAAGTACTCTCAATATTTAAGCCGTTCCACACTGGTAAACCGGGAAGACAGCATAACTCTGGGCAAGGCTTGGGAAATCTTGACAGCTAGTCCGCAAACAGGTATATTTTTCACCTTTTTACTGGTGATGACTCTCTGCTTGTTTATGCAAGACCCAATTTTGGAACCTTACGCGGGTCAGGTATTTAAAATGCCTTTGGCTGAAAGTACTAAACTGAACGTTTTTTATGGAATAGGTATATTGATTGCCTATGGTGTGAGTGGTTTTTTGATTGTGCCACGTTTAGGTAAGCAAAGAACTGCAAGACTAGGATGCATATTAGTGGCATTTTGTACAGCATTACTTGCGATATCAGGCTTCACAGCTAATCCAGCTTTCCTGAAGCTAAGTTTAATTTTCTTCGGTTTAGCCACTGGTGTCTTAACTACAGCAGCAGTTAGCTTAATGTTGGATCTCACCGCCGCAGAAGCCGCAGGTACATTTATTGGGGCTTGGGGGTTAGCGCAGTCTGTCTCTAGAGGCGTGGCAGTGGTTTTAGGTGGTACTTTATTGGATGTAGGTCGTAAGCTATTACCCAATTTAGTTTTAGCTTATGGACTGGTATTTGCTTTAGAAGCTGTGGGAATGATCGTGTCAATTTGGTTTCTCAACCGGGTGAATGTAGCGGATTTTCAAACAAATACCAAGCTTGCGATCGCTTCGGTTTTAGAAAGCGATTTAGATTAAACTAGAAACTTAACTCAACCCGAATCTACCTAATCTTGGCTCAGAAAAGCCTTTGCGCGAGAATTAACCAATGAATGATTTTTGGACAACAATTCTTGATTTTGCCCAAGCTACCACTACCAGAGTCGGCAAGCAGCTAATACAAGATTTTGGGCAAGTACAGGCTTTGCAAAAAGCTGATGGTAGTTTGGTGACGCAAGCAGATAAATGGGCAGATCAGGAAATTCGGGATGCCATCGCTTCTAGTTTCTCTGGTTACGGCATTTTGAGCGAAGAAAGCGAACAGTCATTTCCCGGTACTGAGTGGTGCTGGGTAATTGATCCTCTGGACGGTACAACCAACTTCACACGCGGCATTCCCATCTGGACAATATCTCTGGGTTTATTGTATAAAGGTACACCCATATTTGGTTATGTTTACGCACCAATATTGAATCAAGCTTTTCATGGTTTCTGGGCAGGTTCATCTGGATTAACACCGCCAACAGGAGCATTTCTCAATCACCACCCCATCCACACCAGTGTAGATAATCCCAGCAACAATCACTTTTTTAACCTCTGTTCCCGTAGCACCGCAGTCATCCAAAACGGCTTTCCCTGCAAAATTCGGATGTTGGGTGTGGCTAGCTATAACTTTTTGATGGTTGCCACTGGGGCTACTCTCGGTGGTATTGAGGCGACACCAAAAGTTTGGGACTTAGCGGGGGCTTGGGTAATTGTCCAAGCAGCTGGCGGTGTTTGGCGATCGCTCAAGTCAGAACCGTTTCCGTTATCATCAGGAGAAGATTATAGCGATCGCTCTTTTCCCACCCTTGTTGTCAGTCGTCCAGAATTAGTTCCGGTATTTCAACCTTTTCTGGATGACTATACAGAACTCAACTGTGACATGACTCCGACGTGAAGGTACGGAGATTCTAAGAATCACTTCAAAGATTTTTTAGTTACTCCCTTACGGGATTTCTACTTTGACCTAGACCGGAGGCGGAGCGTCTCCGGCTTTGCTGAGATATCTCAGTACAAGAGCAAACCGTCTGCATAGGCGTTTTGGATTCCCGACTGTCCATCGGTACTAATTAGTATCTTAACATATTCGTGGCAAATCCAATGCTGGTAAATATAAAGCATTGCGTGAAGCACGGGGTTTTAAACCCAACTTTTCGATAAATAAAGCTAGGATAATCGGAGCATTCTGATAATTTAAGTAGGATTGTAGCTTCTATTACACTGCTTAATATAGTATAAATAATTTTTATGCTGTCTAATCTAGATTTAATTCGAGAGTTTGTGCAAAACTCTATCCAGAAAAAAGAAATTTTGTTGTCAAATCATTCTTTGACAGCGCAAACAGTGTATGGTATCAACCAACTAACAGCGAAATCTGAAGGTATAATTGCCACCGCCCAACTATCTAACACCCTATCTGAATTCTTGATTTCTCCAAAATCATCCCAGTGGGAATTGATAAATGAGGCATTAGCACAATCTAGTTATCTTCTCAAAGGAGAAGTAGATAGTCGGGGTTTCTATCAGTATCAATACTGCGAAATTCCCAAAGGCTATGAGATGCACTGTACTAAATCTGTACTTCTATGGCGAGCTTGGTGGAAATATCGCAAGTATGCTTCGAGACTAGGAATTCCCTTGGAACTTTTGATTAGAAAACGAGAATCATGGTATCCAATTAGAGATTTAATTATTAGCGACGGACTTCTTTATATCAAAACATTAGGAAGCGAGATAGCACTTGACTCAGATGACTTGGTTACTTGGTTAAACAAAATTGACGCCTGAAAGTGAGTAATCGTTGAAAAATGCTGAGTTTTTTTCGCTTACTTTGAGACTATGACTGTAAGTGGTTTTTAATAAACTGTTTGATCTTCTTTACGCCATGCTGGATCAACAATACAAATAAATACCAGAGGTTCGATGCCAGAGTTAGAAATAAATTGACGCGTATTAGGAGGAATATACACAGCGTCTCCCGGCTGAACTATCTGGGTTTGATCATCAATGTGTATTTCTCCCGTGCCAGTGAGAATATAATAGACTTCTGAGGTAGCGAGCGAGTGGGGTTGAGAGGTTTTTCCTGCTGGCAGTGTTGCATGAGCCAAACTATAGCGCAATGACAGAGGTTGCTTATCTGGATGTAGCAGTTCTCGCAGGATGGTGCTATCTCCGGCGATGAATTCTGGACAGTCTTGAAGTTTTTGAACTAGCATCAATCAATTTTTGGTTTGAGGTTTTGAATCTCACTATAGAAGTATAAGCCCATAAGCAATGCTCTGCCTCTATCATCTGTTGTATCCAAACGAAAACTGCTACAGCAGAATTCAGAATTAAGGAGTCAGAATTCAGAATTGAATTCTGAATGAAAAACTGGGTGAATCATGGTAAGCGAGCAAGCGACTTCAGTCGTGCAGGAGAAAAAAAGAATTAAAGAGCTTGAAACCCCTGACTTCAGACATGGGGTATTCTGACGCCTCGGCGGAGCTTTCCTTGCTCCGCTCCTGAATTCTGACTTCTGACTCCTTTTGATAAAACTCTTATTTCACAAGCATTCTAAAGATGAGCGATTTAGATCAAGACAAAACACTCATTGACAGAATATTGACTATGACTAGGTTTTAGTATTTTGCGAAATATTAAGTCGCACATCGGGTTATATTGCTTTCTCAAACACTGTTTAACTCTGTGTTATTGGAAAATTGCCCCATCAGGCATAATTGCCCCAGCTAAGTTAGCACCAATTAGTTTAACCAGAAGGCGATCGCCAGAGCGAATCCGCGCTCCTGTCAAATCGGCTCCTCGCAAGTCTGTTCCACTGAGATCCGCTCCAATCAAATTAGCACCACGTAAATTCGCCTCCCTGAGATCCGCTAAAAGTAGGTTTGCCCGAAATAAATTTGCTTCAGATAAATTCGCCCCTCTGAGGTTGACTTTGTGCATAAAAGTATCGCTGAGATTAGCACCACTCAAATTGGCATAACTCAGATTTCTGCCAGATAAGTCTTTATTGCTCAAATTGGCCCGACTATAGTCTTTGCCACTCAAGTCTGAATTTGGCTTTGCTGATTGCTGGGTTGTTTGAGATGGTTTTTCTTCTTGAGGTGGCGGTGAGTTGAGTGTGGTTTGATGTTTGGTTTTTAGAGAGCGCAATTTTTCACGAGCTTCATTTATGGCTTTCAGCTTGTCTTGTGCTTTCTGCTGTAAACGGAGATTGTCTTTGGGAATGCGATCGGGATGCCAAACAAAAACTAAATCTTTGTAAGCCTGGTTCACTTCCTCAAGTGTTGCCCCAGGCTCTAATTCCAAAACTCTATAGTACTGCTCCAGATCGCTCATACGATATTTTGGTGGACAATCAACTTAATTATCAGTGATGGAGCCGTCTTTTCGCTGGATCTTTTGTCACTTTTCCTGCTCAAGAACTGCTGCCTTATCTTCCTATCTCCCCATTTCTCCATCGAGCGATCGCTCTCAAATATGCTCCAACTGGAATTTGATAGACTTCAATAAAAATCCAAACAATAATTGCTAAATGTGATAAAAAAGTTAATATCGTCCAAATATATGGCATCCAGGTAATGGGTTCCTTGAGATTAGCAGGAAAATAGTAAGCTACTATGCCAATTAGAGTAGTGGGAAGAATTATAAAAACTGCTGCTGCTAGTCCATAACCCCAACCTAATTCCACACCTTCCAACTGGCCTTCTGTCCAACTAAAACCATTCCAACGCCAACTTAAGGGTGGTTGCCTAGAAGGCATCTTGATTTGCTCTAATTCTAGGTTGACTGTAAAAATCTCGTGGCAAAAGTCACAAGCCATAGCTTCCATCAATGGCATATGAGAAATCTTACCGATCCGACAGACTGGGCAGGGGTAAACTCCATAATAGTCCAAAGATTGGGCTAAGATTTTGGAACTGGGCATAATGAAACTGATGATCCTAAAAAGTTGATCTGGTCAATGAGATTTGGGTAAGAATAATATATGGCGATCGGCAATTGTCTGCAATCAGTTTTCGCAAGGTGAGGTGACAAGTCAGGAGAATTATAATTTTAACTTCTCAATGCTGGCTTTTTGAACTTCTCAGGGACGGAAGTCACCGCTTACAGTTTTCTCTGATTACCTTGAGTTAGCTGTATTCTATTCATTAAAGAATGGTCATATTTTGAATTTTTAGATTTTTCATAATTGATTTTTGAGGATTTACACTATCCATTAGTCATGACACAACAATATTTGTTAACTTATATAACTATGGTGATATCTAATGACAAGTCACTTTCTTCGTCTAGGCAAACAACTAACTAGTACTTCAGCACACAATCAGAACAAGGCGTGATTTTGAATTGGGCCAAGCGTTACTACTACTTTGTCAAGCTAGTAATGAAGAGTTTGTAGTCAGGACTTTAGTGCTTACTACGAACTTGCTTAACCATCAATTTAAACTTGACAGAGTACTAGTCTTGACTCCCACAGTTGTAATGAGTCTATCGCTTTTTTATCGTTTGTGGGGGTCTTGACACCGCCTACTCTTCCTGTTTATATTACATAATATCGGTATATTTCTTAAGTTTTCCAGCAAAATCTCCGCAAATGCTTAACACAAATTCCTACTTTTATTTTTGGTTTAGGGTGGTTCACTGGGGATGAATCGAGTTTCCTAACGGAAACCGCCCGGTGAACCGCAGAGCCAACTCTGCGGTTTTTGTTTTTTTAAGGAGAATTTCATGGTCATGACTTATTTCAGTAGCTGGTTTTATGGCTTTTACTTTTGGCCTAGAGTAAGTTCCGGGTAAATAGCGTCATGCCAATGAATCAGAACGCGCCCGGAACTCTTCAAAGGTTCCGGGCTTTTTTGTTGCCAGTGGGGAGTGGGGAAGGAAGAATTTTAGATTTTAGATTGAAATTTAATCCAAAATTTAAAATCCAAAATCCAAAATTGAATTGCCCAATGTCCAATACTTAATTTTTTAGGAGAATAAAACCATGATTAATGCCAAACTTGCTGCACAATCTCATCCGAACCACCAGACAATCGTTAAACTTTCAGAAAAAGTCGCTTTTGGGGGCGAAGAACTGGTAATTATTGGTGGACCTTGCACCGTTGAAAGCTTAGAACAAATGGAGATAGTCGCCCAAAAGCTATCTACTGCATCCGTTCAGGGGTTACGTGGCGGTGTCTACAAACCCCGCACTTCTCCCTACGCGTTTCAAGGTATGGGAGAGTCAGGATTGAAGATTTTGGCTAAGGTGCGATCGCATTACAATATGCCAGTTGTCACTGAGGTGATGTCAATTTCCCAAATTGAAGTAGTCGCCGCCCACGCTGATATGCTTCAGGTTGGTAGCCGCAATATGCAAAACTTTGATTTGCTGAAAGCTTTGGGACAAGCTGGTAAACCAATACTGCTCAAGCGTGGTTTAGCAGCGACAATTGAAGAATTCGTCATGGCTGCTGAATATATCCTCAGCCACGGTAATCCTGATGTGGTGTTGTGCGAAAGAGGTATCCGCAGCTTCGATAATTACACCCGTAATGTCCTGGATTTAGGGGCAGTGGCAGCACTTAAACAAATAACTCATCTGCCTGTGATTGTAGATCCTTCCCATGCCGTCGGGAAACGGGAACTAGTGGCACCTCTGGCGAGGGCGGCGATCGCTTGCGGTGCAGATGGATTAATTATTGAATGTCACCCAGAACCAGAAAAATCTGTTTCTGATGCCCGTCAAGCACTTTCTTTAGAAGATATGGTGCATTTAGTTGAGAGTTTAAAGCCTGTAGCCCTAGCCGTTGGGCGCAGTATATCAGAAGCGATCGGGGCGGGTTTGTCACCTGCCCCGATTTTTTGTGCTGCTTAAATTTCAGTTGAGAGCGTAGTTTACCGCCGTAAGCATCGCTTAAATCTCTGAGTCAAAAGATTTATAGCGGTTCTCACTTGAGTGAGGTACAAGAACCCCACCCCCAACCCCCTCCCCGCAAGCGAAGAGGGGGCTATGATGTACTTCATGTCATTAGGAAACGCTATATTTTGGCTTAAGGACAAACTGCGATCGCTTTTACGAATACCTCCAGCTATTTAATAGTCGTAGCTTTCTTCAAGGCAGAAGCTGCTACAGATTGCGCGAAACACTTAAACGTCAAGGCAGAAGTTACTACAGGGAAGGCGGAAGCTGCTACAGACTACGCCAAACACCTAAACGTCAAGGCTGAAGTTACTACAGGGAAGACGGAAGCTGCTACAGACTACGCCAAACACCTAAACGTCAAGGCGGAAGCTGCTACAGACTACGCGAAACACTTAAACGTCAAGGCTGAAGTTACTACAGGGAAGGCAGAAGCTGCTACAGACTACGCCAAACACCTAAACGTCAAGGCAGAGGTTAATTTTTAATCACTAACTCTTGACTCCTTTCATTTTAGTTTCCCATAATTGCGATCGCCTGGGTTGGGTGCTTGGTGCGATCGCAAATTCCCAATCTCCAAACATCGAAGAGCCGTAGTGTGACACTTGAGAATGAAGGAAGTAAAATATTCCGTACAAGAGCTAGGTTAATGAGTATCAAAGGTGGATTCATCCAGTTTAAAGACTCGTTAACGGAGTTCAAAGGCTGAACAAGCCTTAGAATTGCAATACGCTTAAAATAAGTCTTTTTTCTCCCTCCGCTTCCCCTAACTCCTGCCTCCTTCATGCTCATATCAGTGTTGCTTAGAGAAATAAAGCCATGACTCAAGCTTTACGCAAACTAGTTACATTCGATGAATTTGTTACTCAGTACCCAGACAACCCACAAAGACATTATGAACTCCATGATGGAGTAATTGTTGAGATAGCACAACCAACAGGCGACCATGAAGAGGTTACAGGATTTTTGGTCAGAAAACTGAGTGTCGAATTTGACCGCTTAAATCTTCCCTATCTCATCCCCAAAACAGTATTCGTCAAACCACTTGAAAACGAATCAGCTTATTCACCAGATGTGCTTATACTAAATCAGCCTAATTTAATAAATGAACTTCTATGGAAAAAAGCATCTACTGTAAGTCAAGCCGCATCCATTCCTTTAGTGGTAAAGATAGTGAGTACTAATTGGCGTGATGATTACCACAAAAAATACGCTGACTATGAACAAATGGGAATTCCCGAATACTGGATTGTGGACTATGCCGCATTGGGCGGTAGGGAATTCATTGGTAAGCCAAAACAACCTACTATCTTGGTTTGCTGTTTGGAGGAAGATGAGTATCTAATTAATAAATTTCGAGGTAATGACCGCATCGAATCACCAACTTTCCCAGAGTTTAATTTAACCGCAGAACAAATTTTTCGCGCTGGTGTGGTCAGCTAATACCATTTTAAATTTTGGATTATCAAAGAAATAAATTTATACTTAATTTCAGCAACACTATCTAGAATTTCAATTATGTCTGACGCAATTATTCAATCTGAATTATTGGATGGCAAAGCTGATAACGAGCAAAACCTCTGTCAGATTCTCAGTGTACAGGAGTTAAGTCTTCTAAACGATCGCTCCAACAGCAAAGGGCTAGTTCAACTGGCTTTTCATCTCACTGTTATGGTTTGCAGTGGCTACTTGTGGGCAACGAATTTTGGTAATTGGTCGGTGGCTATACCAGCACTGGTAATCTACGGCTTCAGTCTGGCTTCGATGTTTGCACCGATGCATGAATGCGTTCACAGAACAGCTTTCGCTAACAATCGGTTGAATGATGCTGTAGCTTGGTTTTCCGGCTTGCTCTCATTTTACAACAGCACGTTTTTTCGTCGTTATCATAAGTGGCATCATCGCTACACTCGCGTTCCTGACAAAGATCCGGAACTAACTGATCTCAAACCGAGCAACCTGGGTAAATACTTGTTGATCATTAGCGGTTTACTGTGGTGGTGGGGTAAAATAGATGGGCATTTTCAGGTTGCAACTGGTCAATTTGATGATTTTCCATTTGTGCCAGAAGCAGCACGAGCCGAAGTTATTCGTTCTACACGTTGGCAGTTAAGTATTTATGCTGGTGCGATCGCTCTCTCAATTTTAGTTGGTCAGCCTTGGTTTTTACTCTATTGGCTGCTCCCCCTGTTTGTCGGTCAGCCGATTCTCCGGTTTATTCTGCTAGCAGAACATACAGGTTGCACTCTCGATGCCAATCTGCTTACAAACACGCGCACAACCCTAACCCTCTGGCCTGCACGATTTTTCATGTGGAATATGCCATTTCATGCAGAGCATCATTTGTATGCATCAATTCCGTTCCACGCCCTACCAAAAGCACATCAGCATTTGAGCAAACATCTTACCCGCATTGAATCTGGTTATCTGAAAGTCAACTGGCATATCATAACTAATTCGTAATTGGGTATTGGGCATTGGGCATTGGGCATTGGGCATTGGGCATTGGGCATTGGGCATTGGGCATTGGGCATTGGGCATTGGTTATTCTAGACTCGACCTTAACGCACCTTTATTAGATCATAAAGAATGATTAAGAAAAACGAGTATAGACAAAGATGATAAAAATGCTAGCTGAAAACTTAATGGGAATTGAGACAAGATTACAAATTAATTGGGTTTGGCTAAATGCCAGCTTACAGTTTGCTAGTTGGGGACTTATTTCACTTTTACTTGCTGAGATATTGAGAGACAGTTACCATGCTTTGTGTCACCAAGTCAATTGGCTTGCTAAATGGCACAACAAGCACCACATGGCCTATCGCCGCGATTTATCAATAGTTTCCCTGAAAGTTTATCAAGAATCCCAACTCTATCACGACATTTTAGAGTCGAGTCTACTGCTGGTGGTATTGGTAGTCATTGCCTTAATTGTCCAGCAAATGGGGTTATGGCTGGGAGTAGCTTATGCTTGCACCTTCTTATATGGCGCGTCTATACGGTATTTCCAGGGAAAAATTGATACCGACTATAACCACCTACCCGGACCTTTAGAAACAATTCCATCCATTTGGTGGGTGAATCGGTCTTACCATTGGCGGCATCATTTTGATGATGTCAACGCTTACTACAGTGGTGTCTTTCCCTTGGTGGATAAAATTCTTGGCACAGGACTATCTCTCAAGGGTAAAACCGTGGCTTTAACCGGAGCGTCAGGAGCGCTGGGACAAGCGTTAGCGGCTGAACTTGTAAAAAATAATGCTAAAGTCGTGGGATTAACTACTAATCCAGAAAAATTAGTAGAGCAAGTTGGGGTGAAAGTGGTTCCCTGGCAGTTGGGCAATGAAGCCAATCTGAGGGATAGTTTAGAGAAAGTAGATATTTTAATTATCAACCACGGAGTCAATGTCTATACCAGCCGCACACCGGAGGCTATCAACTCCTCCTATGAGGTGAATACCTTTTCAGCATTGCGGTTGATGGATATATTTTTGACAACTGTAACCGGACCACAAGCAAAAGCAACTAAAGAAATCTGGGTGAATACTTCTGAGGCTGAGGTGTCTCCAGCGCTGAGTCCGCTTTATGAACTCAGCAAACGAGCGCTAGGGGATATTGTTACCCTGAAGCGATTAGACGGGGATTGTGTAATTCGCAAGTTAATTCTTGGGCCATTTAAGAGTCAATTGAATCCCTATGGAGTGATGTCTGCACAGCAAGTTGCTCGTGGGATCTTATTTTGGGCACGGCGCGACTTCCGAAATATTATTGTGACAATAAATCCTCTTACCTATCTGCTGTTTCCCTTAAAGGAAACTAGTACATGGCTATACTATCGAGTTTTTAGCCGAACAGCGAAAAGATAAGATGCGTTATGGTACTGGTTTGGGGCTAGCGACGCCGAATAGCCCGCCGTAGCGATCGCATATCAGATTGTGGTAGAAAAACATCAGGGTAAAATTACTTGCCAATCTGAGTTAAATCCAGGTACGTTTTGGCAAGCTTTTTGAGAATAAAGAGAGAAACAAACTTATGGGACTTTTCGATCAAATTCTTGGTGCGATCGCTAATCCTAATCAACAGGGTAGCTTAGGTCAACTGGGAAGTATTGTTAACACTGTACAGCAGTTGAGCGAGCGCACAGGCACAGATCCGTCAACCATCCAATCAGTTTTGTCAATAGTGGGTGGTCAAGTGCGTTCTGCTTTACAAGACAAGCAAGCCACAGATGGTAATGAAGCCACACAAACTCTAGTGAATCAATATGCTGGTACTTCACCTAACCCCGAAGCCGTCGATTCGCTGTTTTCTCCTGAGATACAACAGCAGGTAGCTGAAATTGCTGCCCAGCGAACTGGGTTGGATGCTGGTATAGTTCAACAATTGCTCCCTTCAGCAATACCTTTGGTACTACATTTTTTACAATCAGGTGCAAATACTCAGAATCCTCAAGGTGGCCCAAATCCGGTACTGAATTCCTTCTTGGATGCTGACGGCGATGGTAATGTCGATATCGCTGATGCCATCCAGATGGCTAGTCGGTATATGAGATAGTAACAGTTCCTAACTCCTTCCTGTAGAGACGCGATTAATCGCGTCTCTACTCCTAATTTTTGTACAGACGCGATTAATCGCGTCTCCCCACTCCCCATATAAATCAGACAGTCTATGTCTAAATTTTTTGACTCTATTACTGAGGAGATGCAAGACTTAATTGCAGCCCAACACCTTTTCTTTGTTGGCTCTGCACCCTTGAGTCCTATGGGTCATGTTAACGTGTCTCCTAAAGGTCTAAGCTGCTTTCGCATCCTTTCTCCCCACCGAGTAGCTTACGTAGACCTTACAGGCAGTGGTAACGAAACCTCAGCCCATTTGCAAGAAAACGGGCGGATAACCTTTATGTTTTGCGCCTTTGAGGAACCCGCGTGTATCCTGCGTCTTTACGGTCAAGGAAGCACGATTTTACCGAGTTCTCCAGATTGGGACTCTCTGTACTCTCTGTTTTTGCCAATGCCTGGAACTCGTCAAATTATCGTCGCCGACATTGAAAAAATACAGATTTCCTGTGGTTTTGGTGTACCACTCTATGAATATCGAGGTCAGCGCCAGACTTTAGTAAACTGGGCTAGTAAAAAAGGCGAAGAGGGAGTTCGGGAATATCAACAGCAAAAAAATCTTGTTAGCATTGACGGTTTAGCAACACCACTCAGTAAATTATCTTAAATTTGACTCATGGATTATTTTATTCGTCCACTCACACACTCATTTTTCCTTAGTACGCGTAGGCAGACTTTGTTTGTGTAGCCGCGTTCGCGTCAGCGTGCCGGAGGCTCTATTCCATTCGCCAAGGCTTAAGTTGACACTCATGAGCATTGCTGTGCCCCTACGAGAAATTTATATATATCAGGGTTTGTGTGAAATGGTGTCACGACCAATTATTGCTTGGAACAAGTTTCCTAGTAAAGAGAAAAATGCCGAAACTAACACTAATAGCATTAAACTAGCAAGGGCAGCAAAGGGAGAGATGATGAATAAGAGTAACAGGGCAAACATCAAAATCGTTAGTAAAGTCTTATTCATCTTTTTTCACCTTTAAGAGTTGCTATTCTCAAGCTAACCAACTAAGTCATGAACTTGATCACACTCCATAGAAGGAATTAGTCTTACTTCTCTGGTTAGATTTTGCAACAAAATTGAGTACCAAAGTTTAATTTCTAAATCAACTATCTGTCACCTGCCCTCTGTTAGACTTAACCTGTCCGCGCTTACTTTTATAGTCAAGCCGCTTTCTTTGAGAACTACGAGTCGGTTTAGTAGGTTTGCGTTTTCTCGTCACCATAACTGCGCTTTGAATGAGTTCTTGAAGTCGTCTCAACGCTGACTCCCGATTGTTCTCTTGGCTTCGGTGTTCCTGTGCTTTGATTACCACAACTCCTTCTTGGGTGATGCGTCGATCATTCAGCTTTAAAAGCTGTTGTTTGTAATAATCTGGTAATGATGAAGCCACAATATCGAAGCGCAAGTGAATCGCAGTGGAAACCTTATTCACATTTTGGCCTCCCGCTCCTTGCGAACGAATCGCACTAATTTCAATATCACTCTGTGGAATAATAACTTTGTTGGAAATTTGCAGCATTACTCACAAGGCAAAAGAGGAACTTTGAAATTTGAGATAAAAATCCTTTACTCGGTTTGTTCAGGAAAATCTATTACTACATCTTGGTCTTCATTGTTGTTCAAATCCACCTCTAAAGTCTGTCCTTCTATTGTCACTTTATCACCCGGTACTAGTCGCCGCCCTCGTCGGGTTTCCAGCATACCGTTTACTTGGACATCGCCACCTTGAATCATCAGCTTGGCTTGCCCTCCAGTTGGCACTATACCCATCAACTTTAAAAATTGATTTAACTTAATTGTGTTGTCTCTAATTTTCTTCATAGTAAATAAAACTACATCACCTTAATTGTATCGTGGCGTTATCAAGGTAAAGATAAGATATTTCTTCAAATTTCTACCCAATAATTAAAGGCATCATTCGCTTTCGTTTTGGAAACGTCAAAGAGTAAGCCTAATATTTCAAAAATTGGTTTTTGTCGAAGATAAACTAGGCATAGGCATACCCCCTCTTTCCGAGATAGATCATAACAATATGTAAACATTTTTTGCAAATACTTGACATAAAGAAAAATTACGGCAAGCCGTACTAAAAACAGTCGAACATACCGTATGTGTGTTCGTGTCGTGTTTTGCTGATGGGAGAATTGCTTCTGGCAATTGAAGGAGCATTGGTCAAGGCTTTTACCCAATCCGATGTGAATATGTTGCTTCTATGCCCGCAGGTTGGTTATTAGTAATACACTCAATAAACTCAAGGCTGCACTAATGATAAACATAAACGTATATTCGGTAGCGCTGGCGATCGCACCGCTAAGAACCGAAGCAGCGATCGCTAATATTATCAATCCAAATGACTACAGAGCTTACTATAATCGGGGTTGTGCTTGTGGTATAAGTGGCGATAACTCTTGTGCCATTCGGGATTTTACTGAATCACTCAAACTGAACCCAACCAATGCTCAGGCTTATCTTAATCGGGGTATAGCCTACCATCAACTTGGTCACCAACAAGCGGCGATCGCAGACTTACAAAAAGCGGTTAAATACTTTGCCCAACAGGAAGAAACTACAACCTATGAAAAAAATTTCTTGTTACTGAAAAATTTACAGCAACAACTTTCATCCTTATCAGAAATTGCCCTGATTTCAAAATGGCAGCTTTTTCCAATCTCAACAAATTGATGAATTTTAGCGAGGAAAATCTACTGCTATTCAAAAAATTTTAAATTAATGTAAATAGTTGGTAGATTCGGTCGTAACTTTTTATAATGCCGAGCGTCATGTACCCAGTACAAAGCTATGTCTGAGAGTATTGCTGTACCCGTAGGGCGTCGTCTATTTACCTGAAAATTGCTGATTTTACTAATTGGCTGTGGTGGAGCGACGCCGAATAGCCCGCACTTCTCTACGAGACGCTACGCTCACCAGCCGCTCAGTGACCATCGTAGAAATCGCAATGACAAAACTGTAATACCAGTTTATTATCTATAATGTTGATCTACAAAATTGCCAGATATGGATTAACAAACTAGTCTGGAAGGTTCTTTTAGTGTGTTCAGGGGACTGGATCTATGATTAAGCTTGGTTTATTGGTACAGTCCCAGAATAACTCTTTGGGTATCGGAAAAGTTATGGAAATATCTGATACCAATGCAAATGTTGAGTATTTCTGCTCAATCGGGCAACGTCTCCAAAAAACTTTACCTTTAAATTCGCTCTCTCAAGTCAAGCTTGAACCCCAGTCTCGATGCTATATCAAGTCCGAAAGCCAGGATAAATGGCTAGTTGGCAGAATTTTCATCTGGGATGAAGATACAGAAATGTATCAAATTGATTTACCAGATAAGAAAACTGCAATTGTTACTGAAGAAGAAATTTACGTTCGTTGCAATTTACCCAACACAGACCCCATCCAAACTCTGGCGATGAAGGGTCATGAAACGCCCTACTTCCACGACAAAAGATTGGCTTTCATGAAATCCTTGATTAAGCAACGCGCTGTCAGTCGGGGGATGACGGGACTGATTTCGGCAAATATTAATCTTTATCCTCACCAAGTTGAAGTAGTCAGGCGGGTACTAGAAGACCCAATTCAACGCTACTTGCTAGCAGATGAGGTGGGACTAGGAAAAACTATCGAAGCGGGTGCGATTCTGCGTCAGTTCCTTCTTGATGAACCAAAAAAAGGTGCGGTGGTAATAGTTCCGCAATATTTGCTCAAACAATGGCGGACTGAGTTAGAAAACAAGTTTTACATCTCCCATTTTGGCAAACGGGTAGCGGTCCTGGCGGTTGAAGATATCCATAAAATCAACCTGAAAGCGAAGATAGGCTGCTTAATTTTAGATGAAGCTCATCACATCGCAGCAATGGCAACCTCTAAGGATGCAACAGTGCGCCAGCGTTTTCAGACTTGCAAAGAACTTGCTCATAAGAGCGATCGCTTACTTTTATTATCCGCCACTCCTGTTCTCAATCATGAGCAAGATTTTCTGGCAATGTTGCACTTGCTCGACCCGACAACCTATAAACTTGATGATTTAGCAGGTTTTCGTGCCAAAGTTGAAAGCCGTCAGGAAATTGGGAAAGTTCTGCTTTCTTTTAAAGAAGGTGCGGAGCCTCTTGTTCTCAAAAGCAACTTGCAGCAATTGCGAAACCTCTTTGCTGAGGATAAGTATTTACTGAAGCTGGCGGATGATTTAGAAAATTGTTTACAAGCAAATTCTAGTAACCAAGAGCAAATCGTCCAAGGGATTCGCATCCACGTCAGCGATACCTATCGACTACATCGGCGAATGCTTCGCAACCGTCGCGCTGCGGTGGAAGATGTGATATTTGACCGCAATTTTACGCCGAAAGAAGAGTATGATTTAGACGAGCGATCGCCTGATATCCACGAACTGATTAATCAATGGCGTAGTGCTGCTCCCCAGGAATTGGAGTATCAGCGAATTTTTCTGCTGTTATTCCTAGCTGCTGGTACTTGGTTAGGCATTTTAGAGCAGGTAATTGCCGCCCGTTTAACTGGTAAACCTCATGCTAAACTCATCCAGGAGTTTAAAGAAGATGATCTTCGCCTATTAAATACAACCCCCAAATTCTCAGGGGAAGAAGAGATTCTGCAATCCTTACTAAAAGTTATTCGTCAACCTCAAGAGGACGGAGAACGGACGGAAAATTTGAAAACTGTGCTGCTGAATCAGCTAGGTACTTACTTCAAAATTCCCGCAAACATTCGGAAGAATCAAAACGAATTCCTAACGAGAATACAGCAGAGAATTCGGAGGCCAATTACTGGCGATATTCTACCCAAATTTATTGTATTTACCAGTTTTGGGCAAACTTGTGCCGAAATTGTCCGGTATTTGTCTAATACCTTTGGTGCAGAGACAGTAGGCAGCCATCAATTTGGAGAATCACCTGACAAGGTTGAGGAAGGCATAAATAGGTTCAAGAATAACCCAAACTGCTTTATTTTAGTATGCGATCGCTCTGGAGAAGAAGGACGTAACCTCCAGTTTGCCGACTGGTTAATTCATTTTGACCTTCCTTGGTCGCCTAATCAATTAGAACAGAGAATTGGCAGACTTGACCGCATTGGCAGCAAAATTGGCATCCAATCCTGTGCCTTAATTGGCCCCTATTTGCCAGATAGCCCTCACAATGCTTGGTATAAAGTATTAAAAGATGGGTTTGGTATTTTCCAACAATCAATTGCCAGTCTCCAGTTTTATGTGGATGAAAAACTTACAGAATTAGAAACAGTTTTGTTTCAATCAGGAGCGGCTGGATTGTTAGAGATGATTGAGCCAATTCAGTCGCAAATTGAAGCGGAAATAGTAAAAATTAGCGAACAAAATACTCTAGATGAAATTGACGCTAATGATGAAATTGCCACCCAGTATTTTCAAGATTTAGATAATTACGATGCTTGTCATCTAGAAATTAAGCGAGCAATTGAAGGCTGGATTTGTGACGCGCTGGGATTCAGGGGACAAAATAACCCAGATTCATCAGAGATGCGACGTTATCAACCGACGACGCGTACCTTGGTTCCCATAAATGAGTTAAAAAACCGTTTTGCTGATAGTTATCTAGACCAATTTGGTACTTATAATCGCCGGGTAGCAAATCAGAATTCTGATATTAAACTCTTTCGGATTGGGGAAGGATTTGTAGAAGCACTCTTGAACTATATAAACTGGGATGACCGAGGGGAAGCCTTTGCGATGTGGCGCACTGATGCCTCTTGGGATGCTAAAGAAGGGATGGAGTGGTTCGGTTTCCAATGCAATTATGTAGTCGAGGCAAATTTAAGAATTGCCAAACAAGTTTTACTAGATAACAAACTAGATAATTCTCAATTCAAAAACTTGCAGCGACGTGTTGATGCTCTATTTCCGCCAATTATAGAAACTATCTATGTTGATGGTCGCAACGAGCAAATACGTGTTGTTGAGGATAGAGCAATCTTAAGTATTCTGCAACGTCCATATAAAGATAAAAACAATAATCAAGGACGAGATTACAATCTAGCAAAAGAACGCTTAGGAATTATTGATGATTTTGTTGACCCTAGTAAATGGCAAAATTTTTGCTATCAAGTGCGTAACACTTCTTCGGAATTGCTCTCCAATCGTCCCGATTTTATTGAATTGTGCCAAAGTTCTGCTACTGTTGCCCAAAAGAAATTAGCCAATCGAGTAGAACAATTACGCCTACGCCTGAATCAGCAAAGTTGGGATAATGCATTAGCTGAAGAATTAAAAATAGAAACTGCTTTAAATGCAGCCATTCTAGAGGGAATTCGCCAGCCGCTTCTGAGGCTTGATTCTGTGGGTTTCATTATTGTATCTGGGCGATCGCTTGTGCAATTTGAGTAATATAGTCTCTGCAATAATACCCACGCTAACCCCGCCTGCAAAGAGGGGTTAGATGGGTTTTTATTCTCGTTATCGTTCACACTTGTGGTTAAATTAACGTAAGCAGTTGACAATTGCAGCTAAAACTCGTGAGTTAGTTATAATAGGTAGCCTAACGCCTTTGCGTATTTCTACTCAGTCAAGTAAGGCAGAATTATGTTGGTCACTCACAAAATATGGAGATTCAGATAGTTCTTTACATTTATTCATTTCCCTCGTATCTGCGGGAACAGCCACGAGTTAAAATTGGCAGAACTTCTGGGAGTATTGATGCTGATCCTAAAGAATTAGCATTGCAGCGCATACGTGGACAGATTAGAACTTCACATGCAGAAGAACCAAAATTATTGGGTGCAGTCAAAGTTCCGGGCGAGTGGGTGGAAACAACAATTCATTCCCAATTGAGAATTCAGGGATATCATATTTCAGAAGCACCTGGAATCGAGTGGTTTAGATTTCCCAATCAAAAAGAATTACAGGATTTCCTAGATAGGATTTATCGAGCTGTAATCATTGATGATTTCTCAGAATTAGGTGGGGGACGAAGAGATATTGAAGGAGACTCATTCGATTCTATCGTTTCTGCATTTGGGGTAAGAAAGCTTAATGGTAGGGAGTTTAGGCGTGAGATCGAATTAGTCAGAGTCCTTGATGATGAACTATCTCCGCTTTATCCAGGCTTTCCTGAATGGTTCGATAGAACAATGAGCAGTTCAGATGCTGTTTTTAACGTAGCTTATAGAGATAGACAAGCTATTGGAGTTGCTATTTGGAAGCCGAAAGGGAATGGAATAGCTAAACTATCAACTCTTTTTGTTACTGAGAATTATCGACGTAGTGGTATTGGAAGAAACTTAATCTTAACTTGTTTTGAGCAATGGAAATCAGAACGAATTAGAAGAGCCTTTGTTACCACAGCCAGAGTCGAACTCGTTAAATTCTTTGAACGTTATGGGTTCTGGGTAGAAGGTATAGGGCGGGAAATATACCAACGTGAAGCTCATCAACCGGAATGGTTCTTAACGAAACTATTCTTTTACGAATCTGATAAGAGTAGTTTGGACGCAATAAATAAGGCAAAGATTCTATTTCCATCAATAATATCGACTTCTTATAATCCTGCTGGTAGAGAAGAAGTTGAACAAATTCAGCTTCACGATGCAACAGTTCAGCTAAGTGCTTATAATGGTAGTTTAATTAATCAATTCCCTCTCGATTCTTGGCTAAACTTGACTTATCCAGCAGAGTCAGTCTACACTCCTAAAACAGCTTATGTTATACCAATTCGCCCTCAATTCTTGATTCAGATATTTCAAGCTGGCAAGACGGTTTACTATGGACGATGTAGTTGTAAACAAGATGACATGAGAGGATCATTAATATTGTTTTATGCCAGCCATCCTATATCTGGTATAGTAGCGATCGCCAGAATTGTTAATCGATACATTGGAACACCCACTAAACTGTATAGTGATTTCGGTATGAAGGGTGTTCTCACCTTAGAAGAGATCGGTAGTAAGGAACAAGAACGACAGGCTGTTGAGTTCGACTTCCTAATGCCACTTAGTCAAGTAGTTCATCTAAATGACTTACTCAGTAATGGTGTTCTCAATGGCCCACCACAAACAATGCACAGCCTTGGTATAGAACGTTATAGAATAGCCGTTGAACTTGGAGGTTTTTATGCAGGTTAAATACATCAAAGCTCTAAGCATAAAGCGAATTTACGCTGAACGCATTATTGATGGTACTAAAAAAATTGAGTTGCGAAAACGCTCAATTGGGATGGAATTAGGTGATCTAATTCTTTTGTACGAAACAACACCTGATTCTATTATAAGGGGAGGTTTTGTGGCGGATAAAACTATATCCTTACCTGTTTCAAAGATGTGGAGTAAGTATCGCCACATTCTGGGAGTAGACAAAGAGTTCTATGATATATATTTTAAAAATTGTGAATTTGCATACGGGACTTTTATATATCAAAGCTTTATTTTTCCTTCAATTTCTCTGGAAGAAATACACGAAAGATGCCCAAATTTCACACCACCACAAGCCACAATCAACTGGCGTAAAGATTGGTACATTCAGTCCGAATGGATTGATGCACTTAATAAAGGAAGAAATCAGTTAATGCAGGAAGGAAGACTAAGTGAACAGTTGAGTTTATTTGCATTGCAATAAATAGAGTATATTAATTTTATTCTACTTTCGGTACTAAATGAAATGATCGCGGGAGCAATTTTTTAGAGTTGACGAGTAAACAAATCGTTATTTAGATTTAAAGCTCATCATTTTTGTTATTTTTTAAGAAAGAAACAATATGGTAAAACGTAAAATAATTTTCGTCGGTGGAGTGCATGGTGTTGGTAAAACAACCCTTTGTAAAAATATAGAATTAAGATTTAATATCGAACATTTTTCAGCAAGCAATCTGATTACTAGAGAAAAGGCAGAGGAACATCTTTGTAACAAACAAGTTGAGAATATTGCCGAAAATCAAGACATTTTAGTAAAAGCAATAAACAAGTATTTAAAAAATGACAAAACATATTTAATTGATGGGCATTTTTGCCTCTTAAACAAGGATAATGAAATCACTAAAATTCCATACTCCACATATGAAGGCATTTTTCCTAGTGCTATTATTGTTTTGGTTGAGGAACCTGAAAATATTTATACTCGTTTAAGCTCAAGAGACAGTATTAAACATGATCTAGCTCTGCTACGCTCTTTTCAAGAACAAGAAATTTATTATGCTGAGTACATCAAGGACAAATTAAACATTCCCTATCTAATATGTAATGCTACTAAGAGCGATGACAAAATATATACTTTTATTGAAGGTTTAGTGGCTCAAGCAGTATCGGAATGAGAATTTCCTCAGCCTTAGCATAATGAAACGTTCAAATCGCCTTGTTTGAATAGGAGCGATGGCGATCGCTTGTGCAATTTGAGTAATATTATGTGCGGTTAAATAGCCTTTTCGTCATAAATACGCTATTCGGGTTATCAATGTAGTCAGCGAAGGGGCCGCAATACTCGAACCCGTACCGTGTGTACAAGGCTCGTGCTAAGGCGAACTCTGGAATTGCCCCTGTTTCCAAATTCAGGCGATCATAACCACGCTGTTCAGCTTCTTTGATGATGTGTTCCAGAATCTTCGAGGCGACACCCCTACGACGATGAGCCTTAGCGGTACGCATTGATTTGACTTCACCACTTTTTGAAGAAAGTTCTTTCAATGCCCCGCATCCGAGTAATTCATCCCCCTCCCAAGCCGAAAATAAAATAATATTGGGTGAGCGCAATGCCTCTAAATCATAAGCATGAACGCTTCCAGGCGGGGTAATCTCATGCATACTTTGGAGATGTTCCTGTATAAAATCAGCGATCTTTTTACCTGTCAGGTCATCTTGGCGAATTTGCAATCGACTCATCTCCTTAATTTGCTAGAGAATTCTACTCGCTTAGGGGTATAGAGAATCTCGCGTCTGAGACGAAAGTTTTTATTGCGATAAGGTTATGTCTAGGTAATGTAATACATTTTCGAGTTCTGTCAATTGAACGTTGCGGTCGAATAGGAGCGATCGCGGTAGAAGAGGCTTGATAATTAACCATTCGGCATCGCTTAAACCACTTCGGTATAGTTTGCAATGCGGATTCAAGGGTCGCGGGTAGACGGCTCATCGACAACAAAATAACTATACTCGATTTAGCCTATAACGTGAGTAAAGCTAGATTTAGTTCTGTTTAGATTTTCTTTACGAATCAGATATCAGGACAGGTTATGACTATTCTCCACGCATTAATAAACGGTAAAGAAGCATTTGGCTAAGTTCATTCTGTTTATCCATTTCCAGAAGGATTATATCTCCATTTTTGAAAATAACTTGAAAGTATTTAGCATCAAGGTAATCGTCATTGTTTTTACCTTCATCCGCTACTTTTGTTTCCTGGATTTCTTTATACTTTAGGTAATATATATTGTCTTCTACGTCTATAACGTTAAATACTATCATCGTCCTTGATTGCTTTTAAGTTAAAGGTTACAACCTTGAGAATAAGTCGTAGAGTAACTCTAAGTCTGTACCCATTTGTTCAAAAGTAAATAACTTCTGGTGATGCAGAATTAGAACTTTTCACAATTTTTACTGGAGTTGAGAAAATTCTCCAGGCAAGAAATAGCTCAAATACCTTTACAGTAAGCGTTGTAAGGGCTTTTATTTAGAGTCAATCACTCTCTTTGTTTTAAGTTTTGGATGATGATTTTTTAACAAGCGCTCAAGAAATGGACTTCCAGAAAATAAAATAGACAAATATTTGACTGGTTTCAACTTTTAAAACATCCTCTAAGATAAATAGACCACGCGGTAGGGGCACAGCATTGCTCATTGGTATCAACTTAAGCCCAAACCCTTTTCAAACCTAATTTCCAGCCAGAGACTGAAAATGTTGCTTATTGGGCTGCTGCCGCAAGTAAACGTAAGAGCGTCTTCAAAGAAGATATGGATGCTACTCAACTAGCTGTGTTGATTATCATTGGTAGTCCTATTCCGAAAGGAACTTGTTCGATAGCTGTTATTACACAGATTCAGCAAGGTGGTTTACCACCGTAAGATGTCATAGATTGCAGTCACATATAGAGAGCGCGTAGGGCTGGGAAACTGAGATAAAATTAATTATATTTTTGACTTTACCTGAAAAATAAGTAAGTATTAACACTAGTGATACTGAAACCAAGTGATTATACTAAAAGTCGAAAATGAAACGTTCAAATCGCCTTGCTTGGATAGGAGCGATCGCACTAGCAGCGATCGTTTTACTTAGTTTGATCGCGGCTCCCAATAATACTAAACTTAACACTGGCTCTACTTATAATCGTGCCTCTGATGGCTATGGTGCTTGGTATGCTTTTATGCAACAGCAGGGAATTTCTATCAAGCGCTGGCAAAAGCCTTTTAGTGATATTCAAGAAAATAGCCCACTCACCATCCTACAGGTAGGCGGCTATCCAAGGGAGACGACACTGGATAGTCAAGAGCGTGAATGGGTAGAAAAAGGGAATACTTTGATAATTTTGGGTGCAGGGGCGCGGGTTACAGAAGCAGAGTTTAGCACTATGCAGAAATCTCCCCAAGGTGATATCAAAATTGATACACGTAGACGATATCAGAAAGCTAACTCCAAGCAAGTTGATTTAGGCGATCGCTTTGGTGCTGTTGTCTGGGAAGAAAATTACAAAAAGGGAAAGGTGATTTTTTCTACCACTCCTTATTTAGCCGCCAACGCCTACCAAGATTATTTAAGTAATTTCAAGTATCTAGCGAGCTTAGTAACGCAAAAAGGTAACACAGTATTTGTGGATGAATACATCCACGGCTATAAAGATGCCGATGTCAGGAAGAAAGAAAGCGAAGGAGATTTATCTAGCTTTTTTATAAAAACTCCCTTATTTCCAATATTAGTGCAAGTAGGTATCCTACTATTGGTGCTAATTTGGGCGCAGAATCGCCGCTTTGGTAAGCCAGTAGCTTTAGATACACCAGTTGTAGATAACAGCGAGGCATACATCCAAGCTTTAGCCGGAGTCTTGCAGAAAGCTGATACCACCGACTTTGTTTTACAGATGGTGGGTAAACAAGAACAACTACAACTCCAAAAAGCCTTGGGATTAGGGCAAGTACTTTTAGAACGTCAAGCCTTGATCAATTTCTGGATAGAAAAAACAGGTGCAAGTGCAGCAGAACTAGATGCAGTTTTAAAGCTACAATCTCGCAAAGAACCCATCAGTGAACGAGAGCTGTTAAGCTGGTTGGGGAAATGGCGAAGCATCAGGCTAATTCGTAATTCGTAATTAATTTTTTGGAATTAAGCATAATATTTCTGCGTTAGTTATTTATCAATAAAAAATATGAGCGAAACCCATTCTATCTTAATTCGCCTTGGTCAAGGTCTTAATCAAGTAGTTGTCGGACAATCTAGCCTAATACAACAACTTTTAGTGGCCCTGTTAGCGGGTGGACACGTAATTTTGGAAGGAGTACCGGGAACTGGGAAAACTCTCCTAGTAAAAGTGTTGGCGCAGTTAATCAAAGGGGAGTTTCGCCGGATTCAACTAACACCAGATGTTTTACCTTCAGATATTACTGGCACAAATATTTTTGACTTGAATAGCCGCAATTTCACTTTGAAAAAAGGGCCAATATTTACCGAAGTGCTGCTAGCAGACGAAATCAATCGTACTCCTCCCAAGACACAAGCGGCGCTACTGGAAGCGATGGAAGAGATGCAGGTAACGCTGGATGGTGAAAGTTTGCCCTTACCAGATTTATTTTGGGTGATTGCAACTCAAAATCCCCTGGAATTTGAGGGGACTTATCCCTTACCAGAGGCGCAGTTGGACAGATTTTTATTTAAGCTGGTGGTAGATTACCCCGATCAAGCTGCTGAAAAGCAAATGTTACTCAATCGTCAGGCGGGTTTTGCAGCACGGCGTTTGGATATTAGCCGTTTAAAACCAATAGCAACAGTCGCCGAGATTTTGCAAGCACGAGAAGCAGTCAAAGAAGTTAAAGTATCAGAAGCGATCGTTGATTATTTGTTGGCGTTGGTGAGAACATCGCGTCAATATCCTGATTTAACTTTGGGCGCATCGCCTCGCGCCGCCGGTGCTTGGTTGCAGACATCTCAAGCCCTAGCGTGGTTAGCTGCAAGAGATTTTGTCACGCCAGATGATGTGAAAGCAGTTGCATCGCCACTGCTACGTCATCGCCTCATTTTGAAACCAGAAGCAATGTTGGATGGTTTACAAATGGATGCGGTAATTGCGTCGGTAATTAATCAAGTACCAGTTCCCAGGTGAAAAAATTCTTTGTAAGGCTATACGAGTAAAGTTCGCGCCCAGAGTTGTCTTGTCGGGCTAAAAGACAAATGGGTGCGGCTTAACTGAGATAGTTGCCTACTTCTACTTTTGCTACTAATACTGCTTTCATAGTTAGCGATCGCCATATAGATATATCATTGACATCCAAGCATCTCAAACTTTATTAAGGTTATCAGGGATATGGAACAAATATTAAACGAATACTGTAAACAATTTAATCCTGGGCTGCTTCTCCTGAGTATGCCGACTGGTTCTGGTAAAACATACAATGTCCTCAACTTTATCTATTCTAATTACGAGGAATTTGCTGCTCAAAATAGAAAAATCCTATTTATTACCAACCTCAAGAAAAATTTGCCAATTTCCGAACTTAAAGAGCGTTTTATTACTGATGCAAAAGAAGATACTTTTAATAAATATGTTCTTTTTATTGATTCTAATATAGATACTGTAACTCAAAATCTATTCGCTGTTGATGATGAAATTCCTGATCAATTCAAAACAGAAGTTTATAAAAAATTAAAATTTTATATAAAAACACTCCAATATAGGCAACTTCCCAAAGAAATTAAAGATAGCCTTGAAACAGAAATTCGCAAAAATATTGAGCCAAAATTCCGAAAACCTATTATAGAAGCATTGAAGAATAATTTCAAAACAAAAAAAGCTTCAAAAATCTTCTGAATCAAAGGCTAGGAAAGAGTTCAAATATTTCATCTGAATTACGGAACTATCTTCTAAACAAACATAACATAAGGCTGATTTTTTCAAAACAGAAGGAAAATATTGAAGATTTATTTGACGCTTCTCTCAATATAAAATATTTCGGTGAAACTGAAAAAGAAGCATATTATTTCGTGGCAGATAGAAATGTAAAAGATTATTCTTTCAAAGATGCCTGTCATCTCCGTCAAATCGTTGCGTTAAATAAATCGAAACTGATATTCAGACAACTTCTTCAAACTATGGATGTTGATTTTGTCCGCACAGGGCAAAGTACCGTAATCCCTTTTCCATTTAAGTATATTAGGGAGTATAAAAATTTTGGATGTGCTAAATAAATGACTGTATTAATCAGTATAAATCAATTGTAATAACTCTTGGTTTGATACACTATACTTGTATTTCATAAAACTCTAATACACGGAAAAATATTTTATAAAGCTAAAAGTAATAATTACTATAGTTATAGTATTGCTCTGTAATTTTATCAGATGCAATCAAGCCACATAAAAATATCAATGTGAAAATGTGGTTTTAACTACGCTATTATATTGAATTAGTAAGATAAACTTGCTGTATGTATGTCCTCAAAATACTTGCCTTCATTTAGTAAAAAAACAGGCATAGGTAATGAACAAAGAAGTAGTCAAAGTAATATTATGGGAAGAAAATCAAAAAGATTTTCTCAAAAAGTTCTACGATCTCCAATTTACTCCCAGAGTAGGAGAGGAAGTTTACCTAAAAAAGGAGAGATGGAAAGTAACCAGAGTTGAGCATGATTTAGAAATTAGTGAGATTAATATCTACATGGAATTAATCAAAAAAGCCAAGCAGGAGAAATCATCTAATTCATAAATCTATCTATAGGATTCCTAAAATCTCAGTAACTCTTAATAAATAGCCGACGACAGCAAAGTGTCTGCCTCTCTCTCTCTGCCTGCAACAAATTGGTTGGCTCGACAGAATAGATTTTTGGCAGTGGCAGACATTACCTATTTAATACTGTCGTTACTGAAACCGAATTTTAAGAGGTAGGCGATCGCACTCCAGTAAATACTATGAGAGTACAACACTAGTTTTACCTCCAGAGGTTGATAAAATGAAACGAACACTCTATATTCCTGATGAGTTGTGGAAACAATTTGACCAATACTTAAAAGATCACCCAGAGCAAAACCCATCAAGTGTTGTACAGGCAGCATTGGCAGAAAAGTTACGCCCCAAAAATGGTTTAAGGTTACTATTCCTGGCAGAAATCGTGGAAAATGCCCCTCCAGACGCTTCATTACACAGGTAAGTTGAAACATTGTCAGTTTGAGCTATGGTGTCCAATGCTCCATACCCAATTTTGTCTGTGACGATACACTATAAAAGTAAAGAAATATAAATAAATTAAATTTTGCAACCGTGGAAAATATCACATTGGGGCAAAATGGCCCAGTTGTTACACCCTTGTGCATAGGCACTTGGGCTTGGGGTGATAAACTATTTTGGAATTATGGCGATCGCTACGGCCCAGAAGAGTTACAAGAAGCCTTTACAGCAGCCTTAGAAGCTGGTATTACCTTCTTTGATACTGCCGAAGTCTACGGAATGGGAAAGAGCGAGAAATTTTTGGGGCAATTTTTGCAACGGACACAACAACCTGTACAAATTGCCACAAAATTTGGTCCCCTACCGTGGCGATTTACAGCCCAATCCGTCTCTGATGCTTTAACTCAAAGCCTCAAACGCTTACAATTAGAGCAAATCGCCCTGTACCAAGTGCATTGGCCTTTTGCCTTCTTTTTAAGTCAAAAAACCTTGATGAATGCCCTAGCGGATGAAGTGAAGCTCGGCAGAATTGCCGCAGTCGGTGTGAGTAATTACTCAGCAGAACAAATGCGAGACGCGCATCAAATATTGGCAGCCCGTGGAGTGCCTTTGGCTGTGAACCAAGTACGCTATTCTTTACTCAGTCGCCAAATTGAAAGCCAAGGTATTATCACAACTGCCCGTGATTTAGGTGTGACTATTTTGGCTTATAGTCCTTTAGCACAGGGATTACTCACAGGTAAGTACAGTATTGATAGTGCTGAAATCCCCAGTGGTGCGAGGAAAATAGACTCGCGATTTAAGAAAGAAGGTCTGCAAAAAATTGCCCCAGTCATATCTTTGTTACGCAACTTCGGGGAAAAATACGATCGCACCCCAGCCCAAGTTGCTCTCAACTGGTTAATTGCTCAGGGTAACGTTATTCCCATTGCTGGGGTGAAGACAGCCGAACAAGTGCGGCAAAATGCTGGTGCTTTGGGCTGGAGATTAAACGAGGATGAAATTGGGCAGTTAGAACTAGTTAGTCGTCCTTGGCTGTAATAATTTCTAAACTACTCAAACACAGGGGGCCAAATTTCTGACACTACTAGCTCCCAACCTGGTAATAAGTCTGGTAGTGTCAGTTTGTCGTTGTCCTGCAAAACTATTGGTTCTTGGTTGAGTCGATAAACGGTGAGCGTCAATTTGTCAGGATCAATCAAAATACCAACCGTAGCTCCAAGTTGTAAGAATAGCTGAATCTTTTCTACTAATGGTTTAATGCGATCTGACTTAGATTTTATTTCTACCATCAAGTCAGGCACCAGTTCCACAAAGTCGCGCTTGCTTGTTTTTAGTCTATCAGCCCGAACAAAAGATACATCAGGAGCGCGGAGATTTCGTTTTTCGTTATCAGCTTCTTTGCCGTTTTCAGTTTCTAAGGTAGGCAAAATGAAACCCGCGCTAGAACCCGTTATCCATCCTAGTCTCTGTGGGCGTACCCAATTACCCATCTGCCGTGCAAACTCAGCACCTATTTCCTCTGACTCATAATCTGATGGGCCCATAACAACTATATTTCCGTCTACAAGCTCCATCTGCCATTCTGGATGCTCTGCTTGCAGTTGCTCTAGGTCTGGGATAGTGAACATAAGACCACGAAGAATGCATCTTTAATTGATCTTCCTACAAACCAATACGCTTGGGTTAGCCCTAAAAACCTTAAGTTGCGTAGGTTGGGTTGAGGAACGAAACCCAACAATTAACGCTTAATGTTGGGTTTCACTTCGTTCAACCCAACCTACGATTATCCTTAAGCCAAGCGTATTGTCCTATAAATTGGTAGAAAAAGTGACCCAAAAAGCCAAAAAGTCAAGAGCCAAAGTCAAAATATTGACTCTTAACTCTCAACTCTCCCATTTTAGATTTGGATTTTGGATTGAAGAAAAAATCTAAAAATCTAAAATCCAAAATTGATTAACTTTTAACTGTTAACTAAGAAGCTGATTCCCTAGCTGTAGGTGAACCTAGCTTTTTACTAGGGGATGCAGAAGACTCGTGTCCACTTGTCCGCAGTTTTGGCTTAGGAGAAGCATGTCTTTCTTCACCATTGCTGCTATCTGATTTCCATGCAGAACGGGGGCGATCGCTGGAAGATTCACGACGCTTACCCAGTCTGGGTTTGGGAGCGGAAGATTCCTCTTGGGGAATTTCCACGTCTGAGTTCAACCAAGCGGGACGAGTTTGATCGTAAGCGATTTGCAGTGCAGCTGCGGCGATCGCTTGAGCATCATATTCTTCAATCAGTTCGCTGACAATCGGCAAGAATGAAGCCAAACGCTCACCTGTCAAAGCTTCTCTCACCAGTTCTTGCAATTTCAGAATGTGTTTTGCTTCAATCTGGGCGCGTGTGGGAATCGTCAGCACTTGCCAATTTTGGCGGTTATGACGTTCAAATGTTTGTTGCTTGCGCCGCTCAAATGGCTGTACTAAAGAAATTGCTGTTCCTTCTTTACCAGCACGACCAGTACGACCAATGCGATGGACGTAGGTTTCTGCACTATCGGGTAAGTCGTAATTGATCACATGGGAGAGTTGATCGACATCTAACCCTCGTGCAGCAATATCAGTTGCTACCACCCAACGGACTTGACGGTTACGGAATCTGAGTAATAAGCGTTCCCGCGCTTGTTGGGACAAGTCACCGTGGTATTCATCGACACTATGACCAGCAGATTGTAACTGACTGGTGAGTTCGGCGGCTGTGCGTCTGGTGCGGACAAAGATTAAAGCTGTTTCTGGATCTTCCATTTCCAGAATCGGCTGTAAAGCTTTGGCTTTTGTCCAGTGGCGGGGGATCAGATAAGCTACCTGATTAATCTTGTTGGGAGAGGCTTTTGGCTGCTCAACGGTGACAGTTGCAGGCGATCGCAAAAATTTGTTCACCAACATCCGAATCGATGGTGGCATTGTGGCTGAGAATAAAGCTGTTTGGCGATCTACGGGCGCTTGAGAGAGGATTTTCACCACATCGTCAATAAAGCCCATACTCAACATTTCATCGGCTTCATCCAACACAAACCACTTCACTTGATCGAGCTTTAAACAGCCGCGATCGAGCAAATCGATCACCCGTCCTGGGGTGCCCACTACCATGTGAACGCCACGTCTGAGTTGTAACATTTGGCGGTCAATTGATTGACCACCGTAGATTGCTAACACCCGCAATCCTTCATCACCGATGAACTGAGCGATCGCATCGTGAACTTGCATTGCTAATTCACGAGTTGGTGTTAAAACTATAGCTTGCACGGCTTTTTGATTAATATCCAGCCGCTCTATGATTGGCAGTGAAAATGCTGCCGTTTTACCTGTTCCAGTTTGAGATTGGCCTACCACATCACGACCAGCTAGCAATTGGGGAATTGCCTGTATTTGAATGTTAGTCGGTTCGGTAAAACCGATTTTTTCTAGTTGTTCGACACGTTCTTGGGAAATGCCTAATTCTTGAAATGAAAGAGTCATTAATTCTCCTAAATTTTTTGTAAGGATTTTTGGATTAGTCATTAGTTATTAGTCATTAGTCAGCCTGCAGAGTCTTAGGGGAAACCCTCCATGAGGAAATACTTCACCAGAAGGGCGAACCCGTAAGGGTCATTTGACAAAAGACAAATGACAATTTAGTTATTGACTACTTGACCATAGAGGTCGTATGTATCAGCGTGGTGAATCGCTATTGGCACGATGGTTCCTAACTTTGCCTGACCTTTGACATATACCAGACCATCGACCTCTGGGGAAAATCTACCTGAACGACCGATTAATTCACCACTTTCAGGATTTTCTTGCTCAATCAGGACATCAACTATTTTGCCTACTTCCTGTTGATTTTTCTTTTGGGAAATCGGTTGCTGGAGTTCCATAAGTTGGTATTGGCGCTCATCCATCACCAATTGGGGCAAATGATTTGGTAACTTATAAGCTGGGGTTCCTTCCTCAGAGGAAAAGGTGAAGACACCAACATGATCGAATTCATGCCGTTGAACAAACTCTAGTAGATGCTCAAAATGCTCGCTTGTTTCTCCTGGGAAACCAACAATAAATGTTGTCCGCAATACGGCTGTTGGTAGCGCCGTTTTGATGCGATCTATAATCCCATCATTTACACGTCCTTGCCAAGGACGATTCATCGCGCGGAGGATCTCTGGATGAGAATGCTGCAAGGGCAAATCCAGATAAGGCAAGACGTTGGGTGTTTCTTGGATGGCCGCTATCACATCTGGGGTCAGTCCCGTGGGATAAGCGTAATGCATTCTGATCCACGGTATATCTACTTTCCCCAAAGCGCGAAGTAATTCGGCTAATTTTGGCTGACCGTAAATATCTAGACCGTAATTAGTGGTGATTTGGGAAATTAGAATAATTTCCTTTACCCCTTGACTAACTAACTGCTCCGCTTCGGCGACTATAGATTCAATAGTACGCGATCGCTGGTTCCCTCGAAGATGAGGAATTATACAAAATGCACAACGATAATCACATCCTTCCGCAACCCGCAGGTAAGCTACGCCCTCGGTTGTCGTGCGATAGCGCGGTGTAGTTTCGTCGGCAATGTAGGTTGGTTCAATACTAACCTGTTTGACCCGCTCGCCAAGTTCAACACGCTCAATTACATTTACAATTTTGTGATAATCGCCAGTACCCACAACGGCGACTGCTTCTGGCAACTCCTCCAAAAGTTGTTCTTGGAAGTGTTGCGCCATACAGCCAGTGATTACGATTTTTTTGTTTGCCTCTGCCAGTTCTACCAAAGTTCTGACAGATTCAAGTCTCGCTGCTTCAATAAAACTACATGTATTAACAATAACGTAATCTGCTAACTCTTCGTTTGTATCTACACCGTAGCCTGCTTCTACAAGCAGTCCTAGCATGTGTTCTGTATCAATTCGATTTTTCTCGCAGCCCAGGTGAGAAATGGCAATTGTTGGCTTGTCACCCATATTTTGAATATATCTTCATTTTTTTCTTGTAGTCAAACATTCTGGCGCTAACTTTGCTTTTTTGCTATCAGAATCCTCATCAAAACAGTACAGTGGCAAATTCCCACTGTCAGCAACTGTCCGTCAACTTATGACCCTATCAATAATAAAAATAGAGGCCATGTTATGATATTCCTATCAATCTGTTCCCCAGGGTAAACTGAAGTGTCTTTGGGTACATTTGACACTTGTAATGTTTTTTAACAGTTCGCCTATTGGTATTTTAGATTACCGCAGCGTGTGCGTTGTTAACCTACCCATCGGGGAGCCGCCCAAAGGGCTTGTTGTGAGAAGTCGCTACCCTCAGGGAAATCGACGAAAGCGACTACGCCTATAAAGCAGTAATGCTACCCTGGCGATTGGCAAGTCCTACGACGGTGCGCGGACCAGACGCCTAAACCACGGAAAGCTGCCTTGCATCTAATGAGTGGCAAACTCCTCTTGTAGCCAGATTTTATCTTAACATATCTTATGGGAGGTTTCACGCCAATTTCCATCTGAGGAAGGAGGCAGTAGACCAACTATCATAAAACACATTTGACTAATTAATGAAAAGTCAAGAGTCAAGGGTTAAGAGGAGCCAGTCAAGTGCGTATTTTCCCGACCTTAAGGGGAGTAGCGTTGAATTGGCGTTCAATAGTCAAAAAATTCTGGACTCTGGACTCCGCGAGGCGGATTAAAGAAGTGGACTTATATCAGATATTTAAAACTCGCTCACCGATTATTGGCGTGGTTCATCTGCTACCGCTGCCTACTTCACCCCGTTGGGGAGGTAGCCTAAAAGCGGTGATTGACCGTGCCGAACAAGAAGCCGCAGCCCTAGCAAGTGGAGGGGTTGACGGGCTGATTGTGGAGAATTTTTTCGACGCGCCGTTTACCAAAAACCAAGTCGATCCAGTGGTTGTGAGTGCCATGACCATCGTGGTGCAACGGATACAAAATTTGGTGACTTTGCCCATAGGCTTAAATGTTTTGCGAAACGATGGCAAAAGTGCAATGGCGATCGCTAGCTGTGTGCAGGCGCAATTTATCCGCGTCAACGTTCTCACAGGAGTGATGGCAACCGATCAGGGATTAATTGAGGGAGAAGCCCATCAATTACTCCGCTATCGACGAGAGTTAGGCTGCGATATTAAAATCCTCGCCGATGTGTTGGTGAAACACGCCCGTCCTTTGAGTTCTCCAAATCTCACAGTCGCCGTCAAAGACACCATTGAAAGGGGTTTAGCAGACGGAGTTATTTTATCTGGCTGGGCTACTGGTAGCCCTCCTAACTTAGAAGATTTGGAACTAGCTTGTGGTGCAGCAAATGGCACGCCAGTATTCATTGGTAGTGGGGCTAATTGGGAAAATATTGATACATTGATGCAGGCAGCAGATGGTGTAATAGTTTCCAGCTCCCTGAAACGTCACGGACGCATAGAGCAACCAATTGATCCAATTCGCGTCAGTCAATTTGTTGAGGCTGCCCGTCGCAATTGGAACTCCAAAGGTGAAAGCAAATCAACAGAACAAGTAAAGTTACATTCTTAAATGGGGCATGGGGAGCAAGAATTTTAGATTTTAGATTTTGGATTTTAGATTGAACTTTAATCCAAAATTTAAAATCCAAAATCCAAAATTGAATTGCCCAATGCCCAATGCCCATTAACCAATAACCAATAACAGTTTATGATTCGCCGCCGTTCTACTCCTTGGATTCATAAATGGTCACGTCCATTGATTGCCGCGATCGCTGGATGTGGTGCCCTGATAACAGGTTATCTCACCATAGAAAAGTTAACAGGAGGCAATGCAGCTTGTGTGGCACAGGCTGGTGTCAAGGGCTGTAATGATGTGCTTTCCAGTCCTTGGGCAACGGTTTTTGGCCAGCCATTAGCCTTGTTTGGGTTTTTGGCATACACCAGTATGGTGATATTTGCTTTGGCTCCCTTGGTATTCAACTCCGGGGAAAACAATCGCCGCAAACAATTGGAAAATTGGACGTGGTTGCTGCTGCTGGCGGGTGCGATCGCTATGTCTGTCTTTAGCGGCTACTTAATGTACGTGCTGGCATCTCAAATTAAAGCTATTTGTCCTTACTGTATCGGTTCAGCTTTGTTCTCTCTGAGTCTTTTGGTACTGACGATTATCGGTCGGACTTGGGAGGATATTGGACAAATCTTTTTTACTGCCATTATTGTCGGGATGGTGACGCTGATTGGTACTTTAGGCGTATATGCTGGCGTGAATAAATCAGATATTACATCGGGAACTCCTGGACAACCCGTACAGATTAACTTTATTCCCAAGGTAGAGCCTAACCCAGCATTCGGTTGGGAAGTTACCACTACTTCTGGTGAGGCAGAAATAGCTCTCGCACGCCAGCTTGCAAAGGTAGGCGCGAAGGAATACACTGCTTACTGGTGTCCTCACTGCCATGAACAAAAGCTGCTTTTTGGTAAAGAAGCCGAGGAAATAATCAACAATGATGTTAGGGTAGAGTGCGCTCCCGATGGACTCAAAGCTCAAACAGAACTGTGTAAAGCCGCAAAAATTGAAGGCTTCCCCACTTGGATCGTCAATGGTAAAAGCTATAGCGGAGTCCAAAGCTTAGAGGAACTAGCGAAAGTTTCTGGTTACACGGGACCTCGTAACTTCAAGTATTTCAAGTAATTGACAGGCTAAGATTGATAATTAATTTTTCACCTCTACTATGTCTCAAAACCACAACAGCAATTCCCGAAGATTGCCCAAAATTAGAACCATAATTTTCTACATCTTCGCTGTCACTGCTGTTTTAGTAGTAGCCTTTCCTTGGCTGTACGAAATTAAAACCAAGGCTGGGATCGACATCTTACCTGAACGCCACGCTGGAACCTTTTTTGAAAAACATACACACGGACTTTTCAAGTGTAAGTGGCTTTATCCTTACCATTGCGATCGCCCCCAAGGTTAAGTAGGGGAATTGAACAAAAGCATGACTAAGAGCGTATACTTTGATTTATTTTTACAACACTTGGGAGCTACCTGGGGATGTAATTATTAATATGTACTGATAGCCACAAAAGTCCCAGTTGCAGTTTGTCAGATAATTGGCCTTAACAGCAGATTGTAACAAGCTCCTCTGTACAGATTATTGTAAGGGCACAACAATGTTGTGCCCTTACCTGTGTACCTCGTTTACCTGAAAAACGCTGTATAGTAAAACATCACAAATACCACGATGTCTTGAAGAATCTTGCTGATACCAATTCTATATGAGGCTGCGCTTTATTCACGTAGGGGCAATTCATGAATTGCCCCTACAGCCTGTAGTTTTGTATCAGTCTTATGGGCGCATCTTCAAACATAAATGCTATGAGTTGAAAGAACTCTTATAAACTCTATTTAGCTTCGGCTTGAGCCATTTTAGTTAGATAATTAATAGCTATAGGAAATAGAGAATGAATCAGCAGCTAGGCAAGGGTTTTGTGAAGTTAATCATAGTGGAGATTTCCACCAATGATCTGTCTGTACAAGTGTGTGGACTTGCCAATTTGGGTCTGCTTGAGGATAATCTAAACGGTAGTGTCCGCCTCGACTTTCGGTTCTAAAAGCAGCACTTTTGAGAATTAAATCAGCCACATCTAATAAATTGCGGGTTTCTGCCCAAAGTCCCAATTGCCGTTGAACATCTGGTATGTCAAAACTAGCTGGTTCTGCTGGGCGTAAAGCAAACAAGAATTGACTTAAAGGCAAGATAGCGAAATCTTGCTGCCAAGATTCAATAGTAGCGATCGCACTTTCCAACCCTGATTCTTCCCGACAAATACCAGCACTTTCCCATACTAGACGCGGTAACTTCTCCCTGAGTGCTTCTAGCTGTGCTTGCTGGATGTGCCACTCACTGGCATCAACACTAAATTTTCGTAATGGCAGCACTGGGGTTTCTGATGGCAGCCCAATACTTTCCAACTCAATATTAGCCATCTGGGCCCCAAACACAATACATTCCAGCAGGGAATTACTGGCAAGGCGATTTGCCCCATGCACCCCAGTACTAGCGGTTTCACCCACGGCGTACAAACTGGGGATATTTGTGCGATTCATCAGATCCGCGACAATTCCACCCATCCAATAATGGGCAGCTGGCGCTACAGGAATTGGTTCATGGAAGACATCAACGCCCCAATGCTGACAAACTTTGATGATGTTTGGAAAGCGGTGACGAATCTTGTCGGCGGGGATGGGGCGCATATCCAACCACACATGGGCAGTCGCCAGATCAAGGGCGGTACGTTGTAAATGGCTGAAAATTGCTCTACTGACCACATCTCTGGGTGCTAGTTCCCCCGCAGGGTGGTAGTCAAAGGCAAAACGCCGCCCTTCGTTATCGACAAGGTGTGCGCCCTCGCCGCGTACAGCTTCGCTAATCAGAAAGCGATCGGCACCAGGTTTAGTCAGGGCAGTGGGGTGAAATTGCACAAATTCCAAATCGCGGAGGATCGCCCCAGCCCGATATGCGATCGCTACCCCATCACCCGTACTTACGGCCGGGTTAGTGGTTTGGGCAAATACCTGACCGCCGCCGCCAGTTGCCAGTACCACAGCACCAGCTTTTACCCAGGTGATTTTACCTTGATAAAACAGGCTAATTCCCTGACAGCGACCAGTTTCGGGTTCAATCCACAAACTCAAAGCCAAAGCTTGCTGAATAACTTGAATATTCTGGCGACGTAATACTTGGTCGGTGAGGGTGGTGGTAACTTCCCTGCCTGTGGTGTCGGCGGCGTGGAGAACGCGGTTGCGAGAATGGGCAGCTTCTAAAGTTAAAGCCAAGGCTTGGCCATGACGGTCAAAAGCAACGCCCAAGTTAACTAGCGATTGAATGCAGTTAGGGGCAAGTTGGGCGAGAAATTCTACGGCGGTGCGATCGCATAAACCTGCACCAGCCCGGATCGTATCTTCAATGTGCAGCGTGGGAGAATCTTCCGGGGAAACTGCTGCGGCAATGCCACCTTGCGCCCAATCACTGGCGGACAAAGCAACAGTTTCTTTGGTAATCAAGCCGACTCGCAAGGACTCTGGTAGACACAGCGCTGTGTATAGTCCAGCTGCACCAGCGCCGACTACTAAAACATCAAATTGGCTAGGAATATCTATCTGAGGCAAGGTAATGGGGGAGGGGGAAGTGAGGAGACGCGATTAATCGCGTCTGTACAACAGGAGACGCGATTAATCGCGTCTGTGGGAGGGGGAAGTTAGGATTTAGAAGTGAGGAGTTTTGAATTTTTAACTCCTAACTCTTAACTCCTGTAGAGACGCGATTAATCGCGTCTCTACTCCTAACTCCTAGTTCTCCCACTCCCTAGAATTAGGAGTGGGCTGCTATTTGCTACATTAACTGTAATTCAGTTATCTGTAGATACCGTTGTTAAAGCGATCGTCTCCTTCATTGAAGGCAGGCTCTACTTCTGTGACGGTAAATTTATCGAAGTTGGTTTGCAGGGTTTGTTTTTGGCGATCGCTCAATCCTGGAAGATCCAATATATCCTCTACATTTTTGTAAGGAGCATTGGTGATGATTTTCTTAGCCAGGGTAGGATAAAGCCCTGGATATTGTTGAAAAGCTCGGACGTTGGTATTATTCAAATCAATTTTTTTACCAAATTCCGTTCCTAGTTTAGCGTCTGCCCGATTCTGCCGCTCAATTGCTAGAACGGGGACTTGGGGAAAAGCAAAACTGTTGAAACTAGCAGCTTGGGCTATTTGAGTGGTTCCTAACCATCCCCAGCAACTAAGTAACAAACTAAACACTGTTAATAAACGCGCTAATCTTTTCACGATTTTTCTACCTCTTTCCATCAAACAGAAATAAAAGTTTTAAGCTAACAGTGGTCATTAGTCATTAGTCATTAGTCATTCGTGAGAGCGCCAAGGACAAAGGACAAAGGACAAAACCTGATAGCTTAATCAACACAGCAGTCATCAAAAACTAATATACAGCGTATTAATATCCACAATATTTGCCGTTACTGGGTTTGACTCTACTTTTGCCAAAAATCTTCATCGTGGTTAGAGTGCTTACATAGCTGCAATAGCGTTGCATCCATGATTCTGTAGCATTTACAGCTAGACGAAATCTTTCCGGGATGGCTGATTCTGGCGATGTCTAATACCGAAAACTCTACCAAAAAAGACTTGATGATGATGGACTCTTATGTAATATTTCTTAACTGATTAATCATTTACAGGATCATTCTTGATGTGCTGTAGATTGGGCTGGGAAAAGTTTCGGTAACAGATGCAACCTCCTGCCTTCTTTACGCTGCGATCGCAGCTAATAAAAATAGGCTGTCTACCAAAATTGTGCTTAAAACTGCGCCACTAAAGGCATACCAGTGTCTTTGATTTCGACCTAAAGGTAAAATCCCGACTGTCAACAGCACTAAGGCGAGAATTATAGCCCAAGTTTGTCCCCAAGGCGTTTGTACTTGCGTTAAGGCATTTTGTAAGATTTGTGGTGCTAAATCTGCATCTACTCTCATAATTTGCCGCCAACAGGGCATCAAATCTACTATATAAAAATATACATCTGTTAAAACTGTACCGAGTAAAGAACCTAAATAAAACCAGTTACCCACCTTGCCCCAATTCTTCGCCAAACACCAGCAAGCAAACGGTAAACCGATAAACTCTACTGGCAGATGCCATAAAGGTTCCCAACGTAACCAGCCCCAGTAAATCGCTCCTGCTAACCAACTCCAGCTAAACCCGAAGAGCAAATCCCCCCATACATAAGTTGCAGGACGTGACATTAACCTAAAACTTAGCCACACCCAAAATCCTGTCAGCGCTAAACTTAGACTTGGTAGCGATCGCACTATTGGCGCTTCTACAAATACTGGCACTGTTACCAAAAACACCGCCGCAGCAAACACTAACCAAGTTTGTCTCTTAGAAATAGATAAGGGAACAGAGAGAGAAGAGGAAAGTGTAGATTCCAATCGCCTGATCCCCTTCTGCCCAATATCAGCTAAATCCAACTCGGTATCAATAGAAGGGGTAGAAGCAGTGTAGGAGGATAGTGTATTATTAATCAAAGTTTTTAATATTTGTTACTAAACTTCATCTTATTTAAGATATCACATTTTAGAATCCCCCCCAGGGGCATTGTAATTATACTGAAATTTCGGGGAGCGCTGGCGCAAACCAAACAAAACATTCTGCGGCAGATTAATCCATTAAAGTTGCGCTATTTACAGAACACCTTTGTAGTCCCTTGTAAATGGGGTAATACAGAGAGGTGAGTTCGACAGATCATGTAGTAACCGCCTAATTAGCGTAAATATTGAAATCTCTTAGAGGTTTTACATAGTAAAACCGTCCCTCTCCGACTCGGAGAGGGACAGACTTGAACTTTAGTTTAAGTCAGGGAGAGGTTCATCGAACTCACGTTAAATATTAAAGTTTGATGAATTGGCAAAATTGCGTTGACTTATTGAGGTGGGTGTAAGAACATGGTCAGCGTCTTCGATGATGTTATTGATCAGTGAAATTGAATTTTCTACAAGATTGGGTGCAGTGGAGAGTATATAAAGTAACATCATCAGCTAAACAATGCTCGTAATCATGTCTAGAACAGGAAAAAGGTATTAATTGCATATGGAGTTTATTCAAGCTTTTATTTTGGGCATTGTTCAAGGTATTACAGAGTTTTTACCGATTAGCAGTACTGCCCACCTTATAATTTTTACCAAGGTATTTGGTTGGAAAGAATTAGGTTCTAAAGATTTTGTTGATGCAATTCAATTTGGCAGTGTTATCGCAATTTTGGGGTATTTTTGGTCACTGATTTACAGTATTGTCAAAGGTGGAATCGAAGCAATAAAAGACAAAGACTGGCAACGTGAGGAGTGGAAAATTCTTGTTGGTATTGTAGTAGGAACAATGCCTGCCTTAATTTTCGGCTTTCTTTTGAAAGATGTTCTACCGGAGAGTGCATTAATTATTGCTATCATGTCGATCATCATGGCACTTGTACTAGCTTTGGCAGAAAAAATTGGCACTCGCAAGCGAGGTTTTGAGTCATTACAGATTCGGGATGGGATTTTAGTTGGATTGGGACAAACACTTGCTTTGATTCCGGGCGTTTCTCGTTCTGGTTCGACGTTGACGACTGCCTTATTTTTAGGATTAGAACGCGATACAGCAGCGAAATTCTCATTTTTGTTAGGGTTTCCAACTCTTACCATTGCTACGCTGTATAAAAGTTTGAAAATATTCAAGTTGTTTCAAGCCCACCAGTTGCCAGATAACATTGTTGGATTGTTAATTGTAGGGATTATTTCAACCTTTATTTTTTCCTACCTATCAATTGCATTTTTGATCAAATACCTAGCAACCAAAAACACTTTGGTTTTTGTTTGGTATAGATTAGCATTCGGTAGTGCTATTTTAGCTGCGATCGCAGCAGGTTGGAAAGGATAATTCCATAATAGTCATTAGTCATTAGTCCAAAGCAAATGACTAATGCCCCATGCCCAATGCCCAATGCCCCATGACCAATGACTACCATTAACCCTGCCCGAATTACCAAAGTTCTTCCAGACTCAATAGCCGCAGAGATTGGCTTTGAGTCGGGGGATGCGATCGTTGCTATCAATGGTACACGTCCCCGCGATTTAATTGATTATCAGTTTTTGTGTGCTGATGAAGTTTTGGAATTAGAAGTTTTAGACGCTGCTGGTAAAACTCATAGCTTGGAAATCGAAAAAGATTACGATCAAGACTTGGGGCTAGAATTTGAAACTGCCCTATTTGATGGCTTAATTCAGTGCAATAACCGTTGCCCATTTTGTTTTATCGACCAACAGCCACCAGGTAAGCGTACCAGCTTGTATTTAAAAGACGACGATTACCGTCTGAGCTTTTTGTACGGCTCTTATCTTACCCTTACGAATCTACCAGAAAGAGAATGGCAGCGCATTGAACAAATGCGCTTGTCTCCGTTGTATGTTTCTGTTCACGCCACCGAACCCGAAGTTAGAATTAGACTGCTAAAAAATCCGCGTGCGGGACAAATCTTGCAACAACTCAAGTGGTTTCAAGAAAGGCGACTACAAATTCATGCTCAAGTAGTTGTTTGTCCTGGTATAAATGATGGCAAACATCTGGAAAAAACTCTCAAAGATTTAGCGTCCTTTCATACTAGTGAAGTGCCTGCGGTGGCATCAGTGGCAGTTGTGCCAGTTGGGTTGACACGGTTCCGGCCTCCAGAAGACGAACTCATACCCGTAACTAGAGAAAAAGCCCAAGAAGTGATTTCCCAAGTGCGATCGCTCTCACAGCAATTTCGCCAACAATTCGCCTCCAGCGTTGTTTGGTTAGCCGATGAGTGGTTTTTGATTGCAGGTGAGGAATTACCCAGTGAATCTGAATATGAAGAATATCCTCAAATTGATAACGGAGTTGGTTCAATTCAATTATTTCTCAAACAATTTGCCACCGTTGCGGCAGAATTACTACCGCCAAAAGTTTATCCTCAGAGGAAATTAACTTGGGTAGTGGGCAACGCCGTAGAAAAAGCATTTCAACCGATTTTGAAACGCTTAAATTTTGTTGAAGGTTTAGAAGTCAATATGCGTGCTTTATGTAGTGATTATTGGGGACAAACTATCAGTGTAACCGGATTATTAACTGGTCATGATTTGCTTTTAAATTTAGAAGGACAAGATTTAGGTGATGGTATTTTACTACCGAATATCATGTTAAAAAATGGTGAATTAGTCTTTTTAGATGATATGAGTATTGAGGAATTAGCTGAGAGACTAAATACAAAAATTTTGCCAGTAGCAGGAGTTGAAGATTTAATTAAAACGTGTATTTTCAATTCTGTTCAGGTTTAGTTATCAAAGTTCAGTTATTTCTCGGAGGTAATTTATTGTTATCCTGGATGATAAATAAGAAGTAATGCTTAATAAATAATCCACTGAGGAGTCAGGAGTGAAGAATCAGGAAAAATCTCGTAAAAAGGTAAATTCAGAAATAAAAAAAGCCGGATTATTCATTTTAAGTTTAAATTTTTTAATTTTAAATAATTTTAGTATTTTGCCAGTAACTGCGGCGACTGAAGAACCTGTATTGAGCGTAGTGTATGGCCAAGAAAATGCAAATCAATGGACAGGGATAAGCGATCGCTTACAGGCAATCGGGGTGAAATATTGTGTAATTCCCCTAAATGATGTCAAGAGTGCGGCAGATTGGGGCGATCGCCGGGTATTATTTATGCCAAATGTCGAGACATTAACGCCAACCCAAGCGATCGCTCTAGAAGAATGGATGAGTAGGGGAGGGCGGTTGATTGCTAGTGGGCCTGTAGGTAATCTCTCATCGCCAGGAGTGCGCCAGTTATTGCGATCGCTTTTGGGAGGTTATTGGGGATTCAGCCTCAGTGATACAGAACAGATTAAACCCGCAAAAACCGATATTCCAAAATGGGCAAATCAAACTGAACTCTTTGGCAAAGTGCGCGGCGGCGTGATGATTCCTAATGATATGGGCAGTGAATCTCCTGCTGTTTGGAATTCCAAAGATAATCCCGCCGCAGTAGTGACAACTGAGCGTTCCACCCTTTTGGGCTGGCGCTGGGGAACAAATACAGCCTCAGGCGCCGAGTTAGATAATGCCTGGTTAAAAGCTGCTCTCAACCACTATTTGACAGCGCCAGCGCCATCGAATCGCATGAAAAAAGTAGCAGGAGGTTCCCAAAACTGCTCTACAACGGTGGCGGTGGCGTCAAGGGAGCAGGGGGAAACAATTCAAAATTCAAAATTCAAAATTCAAAATTACTCCGCCACTTTGCCACTCTCTCCCTCCCTCCCTGCTAAAACTGCGACTGCTCCCATACCTAGAGCGCTGATTACAGTCAAACCCCCAAATTCCGAGGCTATTGATCAGTTGGAACAAGCGGTGCGTCTGGATGTTGCACCCAACTCCAATCAGCCGATTGATAATAACGAAGCGATCGCTCTCCAGCAGGAGCTAGAAAATCTGATTGGTCGGGTGGAAAGTGCTAATTTAGCGGTATTAGCTGATGCTGCTAATGAAGGCGTTGGAATATCTGAGCAAAAGCAGTCCTCTAGGAATCTGGACACCTACACCCCCCAATCTGTCAAGGTGCAACCGACGCAATTGGCCTCAACTAAATTGGGAGGGCTAGTCAGAAGTAAAGATCAAACCTTGGCACAGGTAAGGGTAATTGCCAAAAACTTACCCATATTGATTGCCCAAAAAAACTACGCTCTGGCTCGTCAGCAGTGGCTGGTAGCGAAGACGATTTTATGGCAGCAGTTTCCTGTTGATCGGAGGCAGGCTCAACCAGAAATTCGGGCAGTTTGGTTAGATCGGGGGACGATTGTTCGCGCTGGTAGCAAGGCGGGACTGGCACAGATTTTTGATCGCCTAGCCCAAGCTGGGATTAATACCGTCTTCTTTGAAACTGTTAATGCTGGCTATACCATTTATCCGAGCCAAGTCGCAAAAGAACAAAACCCATTAATTCGTGGATGGGACCCACTGGCAGAAGCAGTGAAATTAGCCCATGAACGCGACATAGAATTACACGCTTGGGTTTGGACTTTTGCTGCTGGGAACCAACGGCACAATGAAATTATCAACGTTAATCCTAATTATCCAGGGCCTGTACTGGCGGCTCATCCCGATTGGGCAAACTACGATAACCTGGGCAACATGATTCCCGTTGGGCAGACTAAGCCATTTTTTGACCCAGCCAACCCCGAAGTGCGGCAGTACTTGCTCAAGCTGTATGAGGAAATCGTCACTCACTATAACGTCGATGGTCTACAGCTAGACTACATTCGCTACCCCTTTCAAGACCCATCAGCAGGTCGAACTTACGGCTATGGCAAAGCTGCAAGAGCGCAGTTTCAGCAACTTACTGGTGTAGATCCGATAAATATTTCCCCTAGCCAACCAGAACTGTGGCAAAAGTGGACGATATTTCGCACCGCGCAAATTGATAGCTTTGTTGCCCAAGTATCACAGCAGTTGCGACAAAAACGACCTAATTTGATTTTGTCGGTTGCAGTATTTCCTCTGCCAGAACTAGAGCGGATTCAGAAAATTCAACAAAATTGGGAAACTTGGGCCCGGCGGGGAGATGTAGATTTAATCGTTCCCATGACTTATGCTCTGGATACTTCTCGCTTTCAACGACTAGCCCAACCCTGGATTGCCTCTAAAGAATTGGGAGCTACATTGTTAGTACCGGGAATTCGCTTACTTTCTTTGCCAACAATCGGGGCATTCGATCAACTCCAGTTGGTAAGGGATTTGCCAGTTAGTGGTTATGCACTCTTTGCCGCAGAAAATTTTAACAACGAGCTACAAAAACTCTTTATTAGCACCCAAGGTAGGATTCAATCCACAAGAAGTGAACCGATTCCTCACCGCCAGCCTTTTCAAACTGCCGCCATCCGTTACACCGCGCTGCAACGGGAATGGAAATTTGTTTTCCAAAATGACCAACTACAAAGACCTGCTCAGACAATATCAGATTTTAACAACCAGGCAGAAGTTTTAGGCAGTGCTTTAAATCAGCTTGCTGCTTCCCCTTCTCCTAGTAAGTTAATAGTGGCGAGAGCCTCTTTAACTCGGTTCCAGTCTCAATTTCGGGTATTGATGAGCCAAGAGGTTAAGTCAAATTCCTATCAAGTCAAAGTTTGGGAAAATCGGCTTGTAACTATAGAAAGGCTATTGCGTTACGGCGAACGGCGGGGGCAGTTGCGTCCTTAGTGAAGAGGTAGGGGAGACAAATCAATTCAAAATTCAAAATTCAAATTTTGCCAGACTAACCAATATATATTAAGTGGCTACGTTACGCGCTTTATACCACATAGCCACAATTACATTTTTGAACCTCGCATGACTAGAAGTCACGCGATTCCTGCTTCAACGATCTCTGCCTGAATTGCTCCAGGTCTTACAAGTTCTCCACAGGCGTTTAGAGCCTCCGGGATACCCACGGTGGCTGTTAAAATTCTCAACCCCTCACAAAAAATATTTAAACTTGCATTCACGTCTCTCAAGTTGTAGTTATCACAACTAGGGCAAGACCATTCACGCAACTTTAAATCCAAAACTTGTGGATTAATAAAACCACAATGATTACAAGTTTGAGATGAGGGATAAAAAGTACCAACTTTCTGCACAATTCTGTCGTGCCACAAAGCTTTATATTCGAGCATGGTAATAAATTTTGACCAACTAGCGTCTGAAATGCTCAAGGCTAATTTGTGATTCTTAACCATGTTGGCAACTCGTAAATTTTCGATACAGATAACAGTGTTTTCTTTGATTATACGAGTTGACAGCTTGTGCAGAAAATCATCTCTCAAATTCGTAATTCTTTCGTAGCTTCGAGCCAGCTTGATTTTCGCTTTGACTCTATTACTACTACCTTTTACACTGCGGGATAGTTTTTTGTGGTATGAGCGTAACTTGCGAGTTTGAGTTCTATAATATTTGGGATTGTCTACTGTTTCATTATTGCTAGTAACGAGATAAGACTTAATTCCCAAGTCTAAGCCAATATTTTGACTAACTTGAGGGTATTTCTGTATTTCTGTTTCGCACAAAATACTAGCAATGTATTTACCGCTATTCGTGCGAGTGATGGTAACGTTTACAACATTACCAATAATGTCTTGGGATTTGTGAAACCTTACCCATCCTAGCTTTGGAAGTTTTAAACGATTCTCTATTAGTTGAATGTTGCTGTTGGTAAAATTGGTCTTGTAAGATTGTTTGCATCCGTGTTTATTTTTGAATTTACGAAAGCCTACACCCTTCTTGCCTTTAGATTTTTTTAAATCAGAAAAGAAGTTTTTGTACGCTGTTTCTAGATTCTTGAGCGAGTTTTGTAGAGCAAACTTATCTACCTCTTTGAGCCATTCAATCTCTTTTTTAAGTAAAGTTAACTGCTGACTGCAAGCGTTATAATTTAACGTTTTTTGTTCAGCGCTGTATAGCTCTTTTCTCAGTGCCAAAAAGCGGTTATACACAAATCTTGCACATCCAATAGTCTTGTTAATTAAGACTTCTTGACTGTGGTTAGGAATGAGTGTAACTTTAAATGCTTTCTGGATGTAAGACAACTTTTTAAATGCGTTAAATACATTTTAATTCTAACACGAAGTCACTCAAATATGGAGCGCCTAACTCATGACTATAAGTCACGAGTGTGTGGCTTGCAGAAATCAAATATCGCTTGTTTCCGGGAGCCAGTCTTCATCCAACACTAACTCTAAAGAATATGGACACTTTTCTGGAAACACAGAAATTAACATCCCCGTTTGCTTGGCTGCTTGGTGACGTGCCCTTTGATAACTTTCCTCAAGTTGCTCTGTAGGATAGCTGTATTTCTGTATGTTTTTTTCAGTCCTCAAAAATCTTCATCGTCAACAAAAAATTCGGCATCGTCTTCCAATCGAGAATTACCCTGCCCAATACCAGCAAGTCCCCACAGAGGTTGCAGCAGTGCCATACCAATTAACCCTACACCAGCACTAAAAGCCAGCACTAAACCCATTGGTATCTGAATCGATTGGAATGTTAAGAATTTTAACGATACGGGTGTGGCATTTTGGACTGAAATAATTGCGATCGCTATTATCCAAACCGCTACAACTAAAGATGTGAAAAAAGGAGCTAAAGTTTTCATACTTTGATTGAAGTGAAGAGTTAGGAGTTAGGAGTGAGGAGTTATTAATTTAGAACTCATAACTGTTAATAGGAGTTCTAAGTTAAGAATTGTTAATTTACAACTCTTAACTCCTTTTTGTTATGCCTCTAATTTAGCAATGACACTCTCTAACTCTTGCGCGATTTGGGTGAGTTTTTCGGGAGTGTTGGTTTCTAAATAGACGCGTACCAGTGGTTCTGTACCGGAAGGACGCAGTAAAATCCAGCTACCTTCTTCTAAATAGAGCTTAATACCGTCTTTACGCCCCACTTCCTTGACTTTAATTCCTGCTACCTCTGTAGGCGGATTTTCGGTAAAAGAGTCGATGACCGCGGTTTTGTGCGCCTCTGTGAGGTGCAAGTCTAGGCGGTTGTTGTAAAGAGGACCATCGGCTTGGGCGATCGCTTCTTTGACAAGTTGACTTAAGGGTTTGCCTTCGTATGCGATCGCCTCTGCCACCAGCATATTGGCTAATATCCCGTCTTTTTCGGGAATATGCCCAATAATACTCAAACCGCCTGATTCTTCTCCACCAATTAATACAGCAGTTTCGCGCATTTTTTCGCCGATGTATTTAAAACCTACTGGTGTTTCATAAATTTGCAGCCCATTTTTAGCCGCGAAATTATCCAGCAAGTGAGTTGTTGCCACAGTGCGGACTATAGCGCCAGTTTTACCTTTGTTTTTGATTAAATGACGTGCTAGAACTAACAGCACAGTATTGGGTGTGAGAACGGTTCCTTGTTCATCAACAATCCCAAAGCGATCGCTATCTCCATCCGTCGCCAAACCCAAATCAGCGCGATCGCGAAGTACTGCTTCCACTAACTCAACTAATTGTTCTCCTTTGGGTTCTGGCATTCCACCCCCAAATAAAACATCCCTCCAATTGTGGAAACTTTCTAACTGAACGCCACTATGTTGCAAAACTTCATCTAAATAGCCGCGAGAAGTAGAATAGAGGGCATCGTACTTTACCTTTAAATTAGCGCTTCTGATCCGTTCTACATCAAGTAGGGTGTAGATAAATTGTAGGTAATCAGGTTTCGGATCGAAAATTGAAATTGAACCTGATGGGCTGCTCCCAGGCAACTCATCCGATGCATTTTCTATATTTGCCACAATAGTATCAGTAATCTCTGGAGTGGCAGGCCCAGCATAATCGGGTATATATTTAATTCCACAGTAGGGTGCTGGATTATGGCTAGCAGTAAACATCAACGCCCCAGCAGAATTTAAGTGACGGGCGTTGTAAGCAATTACTGGTGTGGGGCAATCTCGATCAGTAATTTTGACAGTCCAACCTAAGTCTGCCAGTACTTGAGCTGCTGTTTGGGCAAACTCGTCAGCTAAAAAGCGAGTATCGTAGGCAATAAGTACTGGTCTGTCTTTTTTATAGGCTGTTTCCAAGTAAGTGGCAATTGCCCTTGTCACTTTCCGCACATTCAGGAAAGTAAAGTCATCGGCAATAATTCCTCGCCATCCATCAGTGCCAAATTTTATCTTGCTGGACATTTTTGCCACTTGCTCCCGTACATTATCAGTAGTATAAAAGCTTCGCGCAAAGCGTGTGTAGCAGCAAGTATCCCCCGAAGTTCTTTTCTAAGGAAGCCTTAACTGAAACTTCTCCCTACCGTATTTTCTCTCACTGTTTCTGAGCAATGTCAACCCCCGATCGACCTTTTGCCAGTTATCACCTTTGGTCTCTAGTTGCCCCAGCGACTGGGCAAGAACGCTGGCATTGCCAGATGAGACGGGGGTTTATCAAAGCACGGCAACACGAACCACAAGTCAAAGCGCTTTTAGCGCAAGCCACCGCACCCCAGCGAATTGGCATACTTGCCCAAAAAGGCGTTTATGAGTTTCATCATCACAGGCATCTGTTGAAGCAATCAGATGGTGTAGAAAGAGTTGCACAGCTACTTAAATTAGCCAACTCCAGCGAGCAAGTCCAGCAACGCGTGCTGCAAATTTTGAAAAAATATCATGATGCTCCGTTGCTTTTGGATAAAGATATTATCCAATTAACTCCGGGTGATGAAGGGTTTCCTAAAGCGATTTTAATTGAACAAGAAGATTATTGCTTTCGCTTATATGCAGCTATGGACTGCATTTTCATTGAGAGCGATCGCACTTTACATATTTTAGATTTTAAAACTGGTAAATCGGCTTTTGACCGACGACAGGCATTAGTTTATTTACTAGCTGCTCGTTATCTTTACCCTGGACGAAAAGCTGTTGCATCATTTTATAATTTGGAAATATCTAAAAAGTCTGAGTTAATTAGTATTAATAATAATAGTGAGTTAGAATCCTTAAAATTTGAGTTAGCTAATGTTGCCCACAAGCACCAGCACGATTTACAAAAATATCAGGATGAAAATAGTAATTTCAGTAAAATTTTTCCTCCAAATCCTGGATCTCACTGCCGTTTTTGCCCATTTAATTCAATCTGTGACTTTGCCGATTTTAAGCAGCATCAATCATCTCCACTGCCCAGTTTAAGAGTTAATAGCTAGTTGCGAGTGAGGAACTCGGCGATCCCCTCTGGGGATTAGGGGTAATGAGGAAGCAGGGGGAGAATAACTAATGTCCAATGCCGTAATTCAAAAAGATGGTAATTCTTTAAGAATCGTAAACCGAATATCATTAATTCTCAAAGCGATGCCTACGGCAAATACTGCGTCCTACGCACCCAGCTAATTTGAACATTACAGCAGTTTTTATATAGATACAACATACGCATCTAGCCACATTCCCCACTCCCTACTCCCCATAACCTGCGATACACTACTCTGGTAAATATGACTAGAGAGTTGGTGAGGTTTGCAGATGACAAACGAAAAACTGTTGCAAATTATTGAAAAAGCTGCCCACGAAAAGGCAACAGAGCTATACCTCAATCACAATCAACTCAGCAGCCTACCGCCAGAAATCAGCCAACTCTCCAATCTGAGAAAACTAGGCTTATGGAACAATCAACTGAGTAGCTTGCCGCCAGAAATCAGCCAACTTTCCAACTTGACAAGGCTAGACCTCGCTAACAATCAACTCAGCAGCCTGCCGCCAGAAATCAGCCAACTCTCCAACTTGACTGAGCTAGACCTCAATCAAAATCAACTCAGCAGCCTGCCGCCAGAAATCAGCCAACTCTTCAACCTGAGAAAGCTATACCTATGGGGCAATCAACTGAGTAGCCTGCCGCTAGAAATCTGCAAACTCTTCAACCTGACGGAGTTATACCTCAATGAGAATCAACTGAGTAGCCTGCCGCCAGAAATCTGCCAACTCTCTAACCTAAAAAACCTATCCCTCTCTAGCAATCAACTGAGCAGTCTGCCGCCAGAATTCAGTCAACTCTTAAACCTGACGGAACTATACCTCGATGACAATCAACTGAGCAGCCTGCCGCTAGAAATCTGCCAACTCTCTAACCTGGCAGAGTTAGACCTGAGTAACAATCAACTGAGCAGCCTGCCGCTAGAAATCTGCCAACTCTCTAACCTGACAAAGTTATCCCTTCGTTTCAATCCACAATTGACCTCGCCCCCACCTGAGATTTGTGAAAAAGGAATTGGAGTTCAGGAGATTTTCACTTATATTAGAGAAAGCTTAGAGGAGCCAGAAATTCAGGCTATTTTTGCCTATTCTCCAGAAAGGTTAGAAAGTAAATTGTGCAAATTGGAAATTTATACAATTGCCTTTGAAGCGGCAATGAAAATTTTTGAAATATCAAACAAGTTTCCTGTCCATGAACGGTATTCTTTAACTGACCAAATTCGTCGTGCTTCACGTTCTGTATGTGCCAAAATAGCAGAAGCTTGGCAGAAACGGCGTTATGAGACAGGATTTATCGCTCAATTAAACGATTGTGAAGTCGAAGTATCTGCAACTCAGACTTGGATTGAATTTGCCGTCAAATGCAACTACATGGATGTGCAGAGAGGAAGAGAACTTCACGGAAGTTACAACAAAGTTTTATCTGGTCTGGTGAATATGATTAATCATCCATCACGTTGGTTAATAAAACATTAATCTCCCCTGAAGCTTCTGCGCGATCTTGAATTGTAGAGACACAATTCATCAACTATTCCTTAAACCAGTAGCAATGGTTTTAAGAGCATTTAAATAACTCCATAGACAGAGGAAGCATCTAAAACAATTACTTAGCATTCCAACATATACTAGTAACGTATATTTGACTAGAATTAAGGTGTTATAGTGATTCTCGTTTGGATACCTTCTGCGGTAGGATAGCACAGATGTCATAGGTGTCAACTTAAGCTCAAACCCCTTTAAAACCTCGTTTCCAGCCAGAGGCTGGAAATGCGTCTCCTGGCGGCTCTGCCGCCAGCAAGGGAGGCGGAGCCTCTAGAACGGCATTCCCAGTCTCCGACTGGGAACGAGACAGTCTCTAAAAGCTAGTTATAGACTGGTTTTTACGTTAAGTTGACACCAATGCACAGATGTACGCCCCTACCAAGGACACGCGAGTTTAGCTATAAGTTAATATCTACCGTTTTACTGGTATTAGAAAAATGAGGTTTAAAGACTGGGCGACTAGAGTACTAGTAATCTCGCTGATGTTCATGGCTTTAATTGTAGTGCTGCTAATTGGACGAACGGCAAAATTACAAAATAATCCGATAACATACCATAGATCCAAGCCACAGGTTACAGCCTGGAGTCAATATCCACAGGCGCAATTCCAATCAGCGAAAGAGCCAGAGAAGAAATCTCAACGTGTTCTCAAGTCCCCAGTTAAGACTAATAAGGCTGTAGCAAGATACGTAACTACTCAAGCTTTTGCACGCTACAGACCTAATTATCAAGTTGCTTCAGTTGACCCAAGTAACTATGGAGAACGGTACGCCCTAGATGTTAACGGTGTTCGTGTCAGCAATCAACCGATTATCGTCCTCCATGAAACTGGTTATTCTGCTTCCAGTGCCGTTAATTTCTTTCAAGTAGCCCATAACGATGAAAGTGTGCAAGCAAGTTACCACGCTTTAATCAAGTTAGACGGAACGGTGGTTTATCTAGTACCGCCAGAAAAGCGAGCTTTTGGTGCAGCTAACTCCGTATTTGATAGTCCTGATGGAGTGGAAACTGTGCAGACTAATCCACATTTGCCTCCGTCTGTGAATAATTTTGCTTATCACGCTTCTTTGGAAACACCGCCAGATAGTTATGACAGTAGCAGCCAACAAACCCATAGCGGCTATACTGAGGCTCAATATCATTCTCTTGCTTGGTTAATTGCTCAAAGTCAAGTAAGAGACGATCGCATTACTACCCACCGTCTAGTAGACCGTTCTGGTAAAAAAGTTGACCCGATAAATTTTGATGGTCATAAATTTCTCAACTTACTTAATACTTATCGTCAGGTCAGACCAATCTATAGAGTAAGTAAATAATTTATTCGTAAGGTGCGTTACGCTACGCAATGACACACCTTATAAAATTTATTGAAGCTATTTGCTAAAGCTATAAATTTGCTGCTTTTCCAAGCGATCGCTAATCGATGAAGGCAGTGTACCATCCGGGAATGTCTCTCGATCTAGTTGGACTTGTAAATTACTCAAAGGATCGCAACCAGAAGAAATCATAAATTCTAGTTTCTGGATGTAAGGCAAAGTTGCGAGGTTGTCCAAAATCTGGAAGATTGCCTGTATATAAGGATGACCACTTTGCTGATACCAATCACAGCTAGCAACTTTTGGTTGATCAAAACCTAAGTGTACTGTTAAAGATGGCTCGTCAAATAAGGCGATCGCTAAAGGACGCGCCTCTTCCTGTAACAATAGATCATTAATTCTCGCTAAGTGTCGCATTTTCTCTAAGCGCTCATAACGTTCCGTCACCGCTTCCGGGTCATCTTGCCAGTGAATTGCTACTGTCACCAAATAAGTCTGTAACAACATATGACCCAGCTTTTTCGCCTTTGTCGCCAGGTAATAGGAATTGTAATCGGTTGCCTCAATCAATAACGGCAAGCGATCGACTACTTCCAACCCATAACCCTTGACTCCAGCAATTTTACGGGGATTATTGGTAATCAGGCGGATCTTTTTGATGCCCAAGTCCATGAGCATTTGTGCCCCCATCCCGTAGTCTCGCAAGTCGGCGGGAAATCCCAAACGCTCATTTGCTTCTACTGTATCTAGCCCCATATCCTGCAATGAGTAGGCTTTCAGCTTGTTAATCAAGCCGATTCCCCGTCCTTCTTGGCGCAGGTATACAACTACACCTTGACCCGCAGCCTCAATCATTTTCAGTGCGGCTTCTAATTGCATCCGACAGTCGCAGCGCAAAGAACCCAAAGCGTCACCAGTTAAGCATTCTGAGTGCATCCGCACCAGCACCGGCTCATCTTTGAAGTTAGCTGGATCGCCCTTGACAATTGCAACGTGTTCTGTATTATCCACAGTATGACGGTAGGCGTAAATTTCAAACTGGCCGAATTCACTAGGCAGCTTAGTAACAACTTCTCGATACACTAGGCGATCGTGCTGTAGACGATAACTAATTAAATCCGCAATACTAATAATTTTTAAGTTGTGACGTTTAGCATATTCAACTAACTGCTGCAACCGCGCCATTGAACCATCGGGGTTTTGAATTTCACAAATTACCCCGGCTGGGTATAGCCCTGCTAGTCGAGCCAAGTCCACGGCTGCTTCTGTATGTCCTGCGCGTTTGAGTACGCCTCCCTCTTTAGCCCGAATCGGGAAAATATGACCAGGACGACGTAAATCTGTAGGTTTTGTGGCTGGGTTGAGAGTAACCTGGATAGTGCGGGCGCGGTCTTCTGCTGAGATGCCTGTGGTAACGCCCAATTCTGGGCCAGCATCAATACTAACAGTGAAGGCAGTTTGGTTAGTATCTGTAATGTTGCTGACCATCAATGGTAAGTCTAGCTCGTCTAGGCGATCGCCAGTCATTGCCAAACAAATCAGTCCTCTAGCTTCCACCGCCATGAAATTAATCGTGTCGGGTGTGGCAAATTGGGCAGCACAGATTAAGTCGCCTTCATTTTCCCTATTTTCATCATCTACCACTACAATGACACGACCAGATTTTAGGTCTGCTAAAGCGGCATCAATCGAATCAAATTTAAAAGCTTGGGTAGTATTAGGCTGTGACACAGAAAGATTTCCAGCTACCAACGTAAATTTTTTTTACAATTTCCTCTTTTAAATTGTAGCTCCTTTACAAGGCAGAGAATTAGACTAGCAATGATTTGATAACGTGGCAAAAATTTTTGCCATTAAAATTGGGGTCAAGGGTCAATTAACTAAATTTTATATAGACTTTGGACTCTTGACTTTGGACTCTGGCTCCCCAAAACCAAGTGGAGGGGTTTGGGCGTTTTGTGGGCTGCGCTAGTCGCTGATATTGTTGATAGCTGAGAACGAATTAACCATTCATGGGATAAGGATTTCAGATCATGGACAAATTTAGACGCGTACCCGTTGGGATTGTTGGCGCGTCGAGCTATGGCGGAGTACAGTTAGTACGATTACTCATGGATCATCCAGAAGTCGAACTGGTTTATTTAGGCGGTGAGAGCAGTATCGGGAAATCCTTTGGAGATATCTACCCACATCTGGCTCATGCGGCTAACCTGCCAATAGAGGGTGTAGAACCAGAAATAATTGCTCATCGCTGTGAAGTAGTTTTCCTGTCTTTACCAAATGGTCTGGCTTGCCAAATCGCGCCTAAACTGTTGGAAAAAGGATGTAAAGTACTAGATTTGAGTGCAGACTATCGGTTCAGTGATTTGACAACTTATACAAATTGGTATGGTACTGAGAGAAGCGATCGCAATATTGCAGCTACAGCAGTTTATGGATTACCAGAACTTTATCGCGATCGCATTGCCGAAGCTCAACTCGTTGGCTGTCCTGGTTCCTATGCCACTGCTAGTCTTTTGGCACTTTTGCCACTCTTAAAGCAAGGCTTAATCAAACCAGAAACAGCGATTATCGATGCCAAATCTGGCACATCTAGCAGTGGACGGCAACCTCAAACCAACTTATTACTAGCTGAAGCAGACAACTCCATAGCAGCTTTCAATGTCGGTCGTCACCGTCATACTCCAGAAATTGAGCAAATTTGCAGTGACTTAGCCGGTCACGAACTCATGATCCAATTTACACCCCACCTAATCCCAATGGTGCGCGGTATTTTGGCAACGATATATGCGACACTGAGCGACCCTGGTCTGGTGCGAGATGACTTAATCACAATTTTCTCAGCCTTCTATCGCAACTCTCCTTGGGTAAAAGTCTGCGGTAGCGGCGTTTACCCCCAAACCAAATGGGCTAACGGCAGCAATCTTTGTTACATCGGTGTAGAAGTTGACCCGCGCACAGGTCGCGTGATTGTGATGTCAGCAATTGACAACCTAATTAAAGGACAGGCGGGCCAAGCGATTCAGTGTATGAATCTAATGATGGGCTGGGATGAAACTTTGGGGTTGCCCAAGTTAGGGTTTTATCCTTAATTGGGCATGGGGCATGGGGCATGGGGCATTGGGAAGAATTCTGCTTCAGTCCCCAGTCCCCAGTCTCTACTTCGGCCCTAAACCTACAGCACCAGCATAAACGGCGCGATCGCCTAGTTCATCTTCAATTCGCAGCAAGCGATTATATTTTGCTACCCGTTCGCTGCGACAGAGGGAACCTGTTTTGATTTGACCGGCGCGGGTTGCTACGGCTAAATCAGCGATCGTTGTGTCTTCTGTTTCACCAGAACGATGGCTAATTACTGAACGGATACCGTTACGAGTTGCCAAATCAATTGTTTCCAAGGTTTCGGTGAGTGAACCAATTTGATTGAGTTTAATCAAAATGGCATTAGCGGCTTTTTCCTGAATGCCTCTTTGCAAGCGGGTGGCATTGGTAACAAACAAGTCATCTCCCACCAACTGCACCCGCGAACCTAACTTTTGGGTCAGCAATTGCCAACTTTGCCAGTCTTCCTCATGCAAGCCATCCTCAATTGATACAATTGGGTATTGATCAACTAGTTGCGCGAGGTAATCAATAAACTCAGCCGGGGCGTGAGGTTTCCCATCGTAAACATACTGACCATTCTTGTAAAACTCACTAGCTGCCACATCCAACGCCAAAGCTACTTCTTCCCCTGGCTTATAACCAGCTTTCTTAATGGCAGCAACTAGTAATTCTAAAGCCACCTGATTAGATTCTAGGTTAGGGGCAAAACCGCCTTCATCGCCCACACCAGTAAGCAAACCCTTTTCATCTAATACTTGACTGAGGGTAGCAAACACCTCGGCACCCCAGCGTAATGCTTCCCGGAAGGAAGTTGCGCCAATTGGGACAATCATAAACTCTTGAAAATCTACGTTGTTTGATGCGTGTGCGCCACCGTTAATCACATTCATCAATGGCACTGGGAGCAAATTCGCTAAAGGGCTACCCAAATAGCGATATAGAGGAATATCTAGAGATTCAGCGCCAGCTTTAGCTGCTGCTAGGGAAACTCCCAAAATCGCATTCGCCCCCAAACTGGATTTGTTAGGAGAACCATCTATGGCGATCATTGTCCGGTCTAGCAGTTCTTGGTTGAGGGCATCTAACCCTAACAATTTTGGCGCAAGTGCTTCTCTAACGTTTTGTACTGCCTTGAGTACGCCTTTGCCCCCATAACGACTTTTATCGCCATCACGCAGTTCGTGAGCCTCAAAAGTGCCAGTAGAGGCACCACTGGGAACCTGCGCCAGTCCGACAACACCGTTAGCTAAATGCACTTCAGCTTCAATTGTCGGTCTACCGCGTGAATCAAGAATTTCACGGGCTGCGATCGCAACAATTGCAGTATCTAGAAATTTACTCATCTGTACTTTATCCTTTATTCGAGTGTGTTACGCATATAGTCCAGTTGCCTAACCCAATCGTTAGCATAGGCGGTTAAGAGGCTTTCTCGGCTGAGATTAAAGAAGATTTCCATTATTAGGGATCGGGATCAATGCCAAAAATGGGTAAGGGAATGTTTATCCTGTCCTTTACCTTTTAATTCTTTCTGCGATCGCATTTTTACCTTAAGACTTTCAGCTAGGTAAAATGTTGGCAGAGAATAACACTAAATCAATTACAGAGAAAAGGTCAATATGCGATTACTACACACAATGCTGCGGGTGGGCAACCTTGAAGAGTCCTTAAAGTTCTACTGTGAACTTCTAGGAATGAAACTACTGCGCCGAAAAGATTATCCAGGGGGAGAATTTACCCTAGCTTTTGTGGGCTACGGCGATGAAAGCGATAACGCGCTGATCGAACTAACCTACAACTGGGGAGTAGAAAAGTACGAATTGGGTACTGCTTATGGTCACATTGCCCTTGGCGTTGATGATATTTACGCTACGTGTGAAGAAATCCGCAATCAGGGCGGTAAAGTCGTGCGCGAACCAGGGCCAATGAAACATGGTTCGACAGTAATTGCTTTTGTGGAAGATCCAGATGGGTATAAAGTTGAACTGATTCAACTGGGAAATCAAGGGTCAGCAGTCAAACAGGAATCACAAGAGCAACTTGTGAGTCAATAATTCTGATAAGGGATTTCCAAAAAATAAATCATCCCCTAGGGTGGAATGTCACTTACTTAAGCTGGATTTAGATCCCTGAATTATTCAAGAATTCGGGGATCTCGGCAGTAAGTTTTACTTAAGAGCGATCGCAAAATCTACACCGATGTCTTGAAAAGTTGAGCTACATACGGGGAGATTGATTCTTCCCGCAAACAGGTTTCTCATGTCAGTAAACCCAGATAGGCGAGACTTTTCGCTTTTTGCCTCCCCTTTTTAGGCGGGTTACGGGATCTTCTTTGCGTAAATCCTATTAGTATTACCCCCATACTGTCGTTGATGAAGCGATCGCTCCAATAGTACATCTGCCAAAGTCCGCTCAGAACTGTATTTTCGTTTTAAATTAGAAAATAGGTAATAGATCAAACTATCATCAATTACTAATCCCAAATTGCCACCAGAGATACACACGGATATACGCTGAGAATGTTTGGATAATTATCTGGGTACTAAGGAGTAGGGTTACAACCACTCCCCATTATCCCTTATCCCCAGAGGGGACTCCAGCTTCCTCACTCCCGTACAGACGCGATTAATCGCGTCTCTCCCACTCCCCGCTCCCTTAATAATCCCCAATCCCTAAACTAAAAATCAAAATTCCAAAATTCTAAAGATGCAACCTACAGATCCGAATAAATTTACTGATAAAGCCTGGGAAGCAATTGTTAAATCTCAGGATATAGTCCGTGCTTATCAACAACAGCAACTAGATGTTGAACATTTAATTATTGCCCTGTTAGAAGAACCCACTAGTCTAGCAATACGTATCCTGGCTCGATCTGAGGTCGATCCAATCCGGTTGCAACAGCAACTAGAAGCCTTTACCCAACGTCAGCCGAAAGTTGGTAAAAGTGATCAGCTTTACCTTAGCCGTAATTTAGATGTTTTACTAGACCGAGCTGAGGAAGCTAGAGCCAGGATGAAAGACTCCCATATTTCCGTGGAACACATAGTCTTGGCATTTGCTGAAGACGATCGCATTGGACGAAAGATACTCAAAGGCTTCAGTGCGGATACAGCTAAACTAGAAACTACTATCAAAACCATTCGCGGTAGCCAAAAGGTGACAGATCAAAGCCCAGAATCCCGCTATGAAGCATTACAAAAATTTGGCCGAGATTTGACAGAACAGGCAAAAGCTGGGAAACTCGACCCAGTAATTGGACGGGATGACGAAATTCGGCGGGTAATTCAAGTATTGTCTCGTCGTAGCAAAAATAACCCCGTCTTGATTGGTGAACCTGGAGTGGGTAAAACTGCGATCGCCGAAGCTTTGGCACAGCGAATGGTAAATGGTGACGTTCCCGAATCTTTGAAAAACCGCAAACTCATTTCTTTAGATATGGGTAGTTTGATTGCTGGGGCAAAATACCGGGGTGAATTTGAAGACCGTCTGAAATCTGTTCTCCGGGAAGTTACGGAATCTAACGGTGACATCGTACTATTTATTGACGAACTGCATACCGTAGTCGGCACCGGTTCCAATCAACAAGGGGCGATGGATGCGGGAAATCTGCTCAAACCAATGCTGGCGCGGGGAGAACTGCGTTGCATTGGTGCCACTACCCTCGACGAGTTCCGCAAGCATATTGAGAAAGATGCTGCCCTAGAACGCCGCTTTCAACAAGTATTTGTGGATCAGCCAAGTGTGGAAAATACTATTTCCATTCTGCGGGGATTGAAAGAACGCTATGAAGTTCATCACAATGTCAAAATTTCTGATTCGGCTTTGGTAGCAGCAGCAACCCTGTCAGCACGTTATATTAGCGATCGCTTTTTGCCAGATAAAGCGATTGATTTGGTAGATGAAGCAGCAGCACAGTTGAAAATGGAGATTACCTCTAAACCAGCAGAATTGGAAACCATTGATCGCCGCCTCATGCAGTTAGAAATGGAAAAGCTGTCATTAGCTGGCGAAGAAAAGGGTACCGCCCAAACGAGAGAACGTTTGCAGCGAATTGAGCAAGAAATCGCTAATTTAACGGAAAAACAGCACACATTTAATGAGCAATGGCAAGGTGAAAAGCAGCTATTGGAGGCGATAAGCGCCTTAAAGAAAGAAGAAGATGCCTTGCGTGTGCAAATTGAACAGGCGGAACGCGCTTATGACCTAAATAAAGCTGCTCAACTGAAGTATGGCAAATTGGAAGGAGTACAACGCGATCGCGAAGCCAAAGAAGCGAACTTTTTAGAAATTCAAAACCAAGGTTCCACGTTGCTGCGAGAACAAGTTACTGAAGCCGATATTGCCGAAATCGTCGCCAAATGGACAGGAATCCCCGTCAATCGTTTGTTGGAATCGGAACGGCAAAAATTACTGCAACTAGAAAGTCATTTACATGAACGAGTTATTGGGCAAGAGGAAGCTGTAGAAGCGGTAGCAGCCGCAATTCGCCGCGCCCGTGCGGGGATGAAAGACCCCTCGCGTCCCATTGGTTCATTTATGTTCATGGGCCCCACAGGTGTGGGCAAAACCGAACTCGCCCGCGCTTTAGCTCAGTTTCTCTTTGATTCTGATGATGCCTTGGTGCGCTTAGATATGTCTGAGTATATGGAAAAACACTCAGTTTCCCGTCTGGTGGGAGCGCCTCCAGGATATGTAGGATATGAAGAAGGCGGTCAACTTTCCGAGGCGATTCGCCGCCGTCCCTACTCAGTGGTGCTGCTGGATGAAGTGGAAAAGGCACACCCCGATGTGTTCAATATTTTATTGCAGGTATTAGATGATGGGAGAATTACTGACTCTCAGGGAAGGACGGTAGATTTTCGTAACAGCGTTATTGTGATGACCAGTAACATTGGTAGCGAACATATCTTGGATGTATCCGGTGATGATTCCAAATATGAAACGATGCGGAAGCGAGTAATGGAAAATTTGCGATCGCATTTCCGCCCCGAATTCCTCAACCGCGTCGATGATATTATTCTCTTCCATACCTTAAATCGCACAGAAATGCGGCAGATCATCCGCATTCAACTGAAGCGGGTAGAAAGTCTTTTGCGCGAGCAAAAAATCTTGTTTGAAATATCGCAATCAGCCTGTGATTACCTTGTCGAATCAGGTTATGACCCAGTTTATGGTGCCCGCCCACTCAAACGGGCAATTCAGCGAGAAGTAGAAAACCCCCTCGCCACCAAGTTATTGGAAAATACTTTTATCTCTGGAGACACGATTATCATTGACAAAAATGAAAACGGTCTGTCTTTTAACAAAAAAGTGCTGGTGAAGGTATCAGTACCACAGATTGCTACATAGTTATAGCGGTTCTCAATTGCGTGAAACAGAGAACATTTGTAGGGGCGCACAGATGTCATTGGTGTTAACTTAAGCTAAAACTCCTTTAAACCCTCGTTTCCAGCCTCTGGCTGGAAACGCTCCTCATTGCGGCTCTGCCGCTTTTCAAGGGGCGGAGCCTCGCATTAGGCAGCAAAAAGTTAGCGATCGCACCAAACCGTACTATGATCGTTTGGCGTTAGAAAAGATATCAGTAATATTTTAGATAGTAGTTTCAACTACTGGCGTTTAGACCTGCGTTCAAAATCGGGAGTCGGAAGTAGGGAAATCCGAATCAGAAAATGGGGGCAAACAATGTTTAAAAAACGTGCGTAGGCGCAGCCCGTCGTAGACATCGCCGAAGCTATCTTGTGAACTACCCCGCCGTCTTACGGCGGGGCTTCCCAATTCATCGGGAATAGCCATCTATTACTCCGTAGCAAAAGACAAGTCTGACATTCCCTCCTCTTGTCAGGAGTCCTGGTTCCCAAGACCCAAATCTTTTTCTTGCAACATATACCTGTTAGCTTGGTTTTCGCTTGTGGCATTGATGGTCAAGACAGTGCATATCTTACCAGAAAATCCTGGGGATTCGTCATGCATCCAGAATTTGTTTTTGCAAAGCAAAAAATCAATTCCAGATGCAATCCTCAAAGCTTGGCTCACAATCCCCATCTTCAAGGTACCCCTAAGACGGGGACTTCCGCGATTAGTTAAAATCCTAATTGGTATCACGTCTTTCTGTGTTCTCCGGGTTTATCCTGGAAAATAGACGACTAGGCTGTATTAGCCACTATCATCATTTCAGATACTAACATTGAAGATTACCAATCATGCTAGAACAAGGCACTATCAGTATTCATACTGAGAATATTTTCCCAATTATCAAGAAGTCGCTCTACTCAGATCACCAAATCTTCTTGCGGGAACTGGTATCCAACGCGGTAGACGCCATCCAAAAGCTGAAAATGGTATCCCGCGCCGGAGATTATGCTGGAGATATCGGCGAACCGGAAATTGAAATCGCCATTGACAAAAATAACAAAACTCTCTCGATCTCCGATAACGGTATTGGGATGACCGCAGATGAAGTTAAGAAATATATCAATCAGGTTGCCTTCTCTAGTGCTGAAGAATTCATTCACAAGTATGAAGACAAGTCAGATCAACCCATAATCGGTCACTTCGGTCTTGGCTTCTATTCCTCCTTCATGGTGGCGCAAAAGGTAGAGATTGATACTCTTTCATATCAAGAAGGAGCGCAGGCGGTTCACTGGAGTTGCGATGGTTCCCCAGCTTTCACCCTAGAAGATTCGCCCCGAACAACTCGTGGTACTACTATTACTCTCAGCCTGCAAGGAGAAGAGGAGGAATTTCTAGAAAATGCACGGATTAAGAATCTTGTCAAGACCTACTGCGATTTCTTGCCAGTACCGATAAAACTTGAAGGTGAAGTATTAAATAAGCAAAAAGCACCGTGGCGAGACTCTCCGAGTAATCTGAGTCAAGAAGATTATTTAGAGTTTTACCGCTACCTGTATCCTTTTCAGGAAGAGCCTTTGTTGTGGGTACATCTAAATACTGATTATCCCTTTATCATCAATGGCATTCTCTATTTTCCCAAAATGAGGCCGGATGTAGATGTTACAAAAGGGCAGATCAAGCTATTTTGTAATCAAGTTTTTGTTAGCGACAACTGCGAAGAAATTATCCCGCAATTTCTGATGCCGATGCGCGGTGTAATTGATAGCACTGATATTCCTCTGAACGTATCGCGCAGTGCCTTGCAAGGCGATCGCACCGTGCGGAAAATTGGTGATTATATTGCCAAAAAAGTAGGCGATCGGCTTAAAGAACTTTTCCGCGATCATCGTGAACAATACATTAGCGCCTGGAAGGATCTTGGTACTTTTGTAAAATTCGGCGTTCTCAACGATGAGAAATTCAAAAAACAAATTGAAGATATCATTGTCTTCCGCACCACCGCCAAGTTGACAGAAAAACCTGCTGCTGAAACTCCAGCAGTTGAAGTCCAGTCTTCAGAGGGGGATGCTTGGCAAGATGTGACTCCTCCCTCGCCCAGTTCTGAGAACTCAGCACCCACCGCTCCTTATACCACGCTGAAAGAGTATCTAGAACGCAACAAAGAACACCACGAAAACCGGGTTTTCTACAGCACCGATGGAGCAACCCAAGCTACTTATATAGAACTGTACAAAAATCAAGGCTTGGAAGTCCTGTTTATGGACTCCTTCATCGACACCCACTTTATCAACTTCCTAGAGCGGGAATATCAGGATGTCAAATTTACGCGGGTAGACTCAGATTTAGATAATACCCTGCTGGAACAAGACAAAGCTGCGGAAATTGTTGATCCTAATACGAACAAAACCCGGAGTGAGACGATCAAAGAGTTATTTGAGAAATCCCTCAACAAACCCAAACTCAACATCCGCACCGAAGCGTTGAAATCAGACGATCCTCAAGGGACACCACCTGCGATCGTGCTTTTACCAGAGATTCTCCGGCGTATGCGGGAAATGAACGCCATGATGCAGCAGCAGTCAGTAGAGTTTCCTGAAGACCACATTTTGCTGGTGAATACTGCTCACCCACTGATTCAAAATCTGGTAAATCTTAACCAAGGTAGTATTATTCAAGGTGATGGTCAATCGCCTACAGATCATTTAGTGAATTTGATTTGCCAACACGTCTACGATTTAGCGCTGATGTCTCAGAAAGGATTTGACGCTGAGGGAATGAAATCTTTCGTCGAGCGATCGAATGAGGTACTCACTAAGCTGACGGAACAAGCTAGTAAGTAGTGGGGGATGGGGCATTGGGCATGGGGCATGGGGCATTGGGCATGGCATTGGGCATTGGGAAATAATTCTTATAACTCCTAACTCCTAACTCCCCACTCCCCACTTCTCTCCCCTAAGACCTAGAATGGAAAGGCTGTATTAAAATAACAATCTGGAGATACTTGCTATGTCCCGTCGCTGTGAACTAACTGGTAAGAAAGCAAATAATGCCTTTGCTGTTTCCCACTCCCACCGCCGTACTAAACGCCTTCAGCACGCTAATCTACAAAACAAGCGTGTTTGGTGGGAAGGCGGAAATCGCTGGGTGAGATTAAAGCTGTCTACCAAAGCAATCAAAACCCTACAAATTAATGGGTTAGAAGCAATGGCAAAAGAAGCTGGTATTAACCTGAATCATTACTAAGTAATGTAGATTTCATAACCTGAGATTTTCGTAAGGTGGAATATAGGTGATTCGTAGGGGCGCACAGATGTTATTGCTGTCAAATTAACGTGAAACCCAGTCTATAATTAGCTTTTAGAGACTGTCTCGTTCCCAGTCTCTGACTGGGAATGCCTATGGGGGGGCTGCTGCCTCAAGACTTGCGGCAGAGCCGCAATGAAAAAACTTTTCCAGCCAGAGGCTGGAAACGAGGTTTTAAAAGGGTTTGCGCTTAAGTTTACACCAATGCCCGCCCCACAAAAGTCTTGGTTAAATTATTTTGGCAGTCCGCAGACCGAACAACAGACCGACAGATAAACCAAAGAACAAAGCTAAAAAGCCGATGTAAGCTGCAATTGCAAACATTTATTTTTCTCCACAATACTTCCTAAATCTATTGAATCATTACTTGTTGAAGATTGGGCATTAAGCATGGTGGAAGGTAAACTGGAAAACAACGTAAATTGAGCAGAAGTTGATGTGCTAGTAGCGTTGATTGAGGAGTTATTGCTTAAATTCTCCTGACTCTGACAACACAATTGGAGTAATTTCACCTTATCGTCGTCAAGTTAACGCCCTTATTCAACGTTTGCAATCTCGTTGGCTAGACTTTCTATCGTAAAGCATTGGCACAGTTCACACTTTCCAAGGTGGTCAGAAATGAAATCAGTGCTAGCAGTGGTTATATTGCATTGGGACAAGAGGGAGAACAGGTTTATATTGAGGAGTATCGCCAGCAAGTTGAGGAAAAGCTGATGAAGTTCTTGGATAAAGATAAATAGTACGCTTTTCATACTTATCTCAGTAACTATTTTGTTACACGCCTATATCAAGGCTAGATGAATGTCAAAATAGCCAACATCAGAATTAAAAAAGTACAAATTTTTAATTCAATCATTTAAATAGAAAATGGTTAATTATGAGGTATAGATGACAATTACTGAGAATAGTGTAGTTAAAGAAATTCCACTTGATAAAATTGACATCGGACTGTCTCAAGTTCGTACTAGCGATATTGACGAAGGTATTCAAGAATTAGCAGCCAGCATTGAAAAAATAGGACTCCTTGAGCCAATTGTTGTTTCTCCAAAAGCGGAAGAACGATATGAAGTAGTCACAGGTCAAAGGCGTTTTCTAGCACATCAGTATTTACGACATGAAACTATACGCGCCACAATACTTGCTAAAGCAGTAGAACCAGAAATTGCAAAGGCGATTTCTCTAACGGAGAATATGGTTCGGCAAAATTTGTCAACCAAAGACTACATTGATGCTTGTACAGATTTATACAGAAAATATGGGTCTATTAAAAAGATTTCAGACACATTAGGACTTCCATATTATAAGGTAAGCCAGTATGTTAAGTATGAGCAACTAATTACACCATTAAAAGAAAAAGTTGAAAGCGGTTTAAAACTTGATGTTGCACTTCGGGCGCAAAAAGCAGCGACAGACTCAACTAGTAAAGAAGTTAATAACGAAGCTGCTATTATTTATGCCGAAGAAATGCAAAAAATGAGTGGTCTTCAACAACGACAAATCGAGAAAGTTGCGATTCAAGAGCCAAGTATACCTCCAAAAGAAGTTATACAAAGGAGTAGACGGCAGCAGCAAATAAATCTCAGAGTAGTAGTTGGTGACAAACTATATAATGCTTTAAATCAATTTACACAAGATGAGGAGATTGACCAGAATAATGCGGTTATAACTCTTCTTGAAGCAGCGCTTTCTGAACGGGGTTATCTCTAAGTTAAAAAACTTATGTTAGATTCACTTTCGTCTGAGGAACGGCGAGATTTAATTCTCTCTATTGGAACGCATAAGAAAAATCGCAGGCTATCTCCGATACAAGTTGCTCAATTATTAAATCGCTTGTATCAAATTCAGGAAATTTCCCTCAATCAAATCGCCCAGGAACTTGAATTAAAAGACTCCTCTATTTTGCGTAGGTTCCTTTTGCTATTATCGCTCCCGCCTGAAATACAACCTCTTGTCAATTGGGGAACATCACCAGGCTATCTGTCTTTTTCCGTAGCATCTGAAATTTCGAGGGTTAAAGAGTCTGAAAATATTAACATTTTGGCTAAAGATGCACTTGAGAATCAGAGAAGCAAAGAAGAAGTTCGTGCGATTCTTCAATGCAACCTGCGGGGAGGAGGAAGCTTAACTCACTGTATAGAAACAATTGACTCGACTCGAACCAAGGTTATTCACCATTATGTTTTCCTGGGCAAACTTCCAACTCTAACTAATGGGAGTCAATGGGAAGAACAGTATAGTTTTGAGCTTCGAGCTATGTTATCTAAGCTAGTACATGAGGAAAACGTTCTTTCTACTGCCATCAAAAATGGCCGTTTTAGCTTTACATTAACCGAATCAGCTACTAAAAATCCTAAAGTTGCTCCCCATCTTACACCTCAGAAGGTCGAAGCTTTTGTCGCCAATTTACTGATGAAAAGGAGCAACAATGAATAATCTTCAAGGTGCAGCTACTGTTCGCAAAGATGGATGTATTCTTATTGGTCAGACTGTAACTTGTGATGGATTTGCTCCAGAGCGTTCTATTCGCATATAGACTAATATCAATCGCCTTAATGATTTCAGTACCAGTAAAGGACAGCAAAAAAAGATTGTCTTAAGCCAAGAAACTTATGAAGAATTGTTAAAAAAATCTCCAGATATACAGTTTAGACGTGGGCAATTTGAAGTTCTTCCAGCCGATGGAAGCTGTCATACAGTCGAGAACATTCAAATATGTCTGTTCCCATCGGGTTATATGACTGGTTCAGTTATGCCAGTGATTCGCACTGAAAATGGCATTAACGTAATATATTCATCGGATTTTTCTTGGTCTTCGAGTTTATTCGAGGCTTCTTTCCCTAAAATAGATGTTTTGGTTATAGATGTAAAATCAGACAATTTTGACTCTAATAGTGCTTATTTGAACGGAGTAGTCTCGCTAATACAAGCAGTACAACCAGCTTTTGTTATTACTTACAGTTCGGAAGATGGAAATGCTAGTTTATTGGCTGAGTACATAGAAAAAAACTTAGGAATCAAAGCAAGTTTTGAGGAACAGCCTGTAGGACTTGCTTGGGGAGGGACAGGCGGAACGACAACACCCAGTCAATATGAGACTAGAACTACTTCTGTTAGCTCAACTTCCTTAAAACGGCTCATTGTTGTTGTTCCTTCTGAAAATCAAGATACTCAAACTTGGAAGCCATTAGTTGAAGAACTTAAAAAAGAAACTAGCCTAACTGAAAGTGAATGGCTGCTTTGGGATCAGCATAATCTTAATGATTGGAGTTTTCAGAGAGGCATAAGCTTATGCGGACAGCTAAAAGGCAAAATAGACGCAAAATGGCGAGACAAAGGTCCTTTTGACGAAGTTATCCTTATCGGGCATAGCTTAGGTGGTGTTCTCATTCGGCAGACTTACCTATTAGCATCTGGTATGTACCCCAATTATAATCAAAGTCCTTGGTATGAATACGTTAGGCGATTTGTTCTTTTCGCTTCACTCAATCGCGGTTTGAACCCTACTCAATCTCTAACTCGGCAAATGGCAATGGTCTTCGAGAAAGCTACATCTTTTTCCTTACGGAGATTGATGCCATTACAAGACTTTGTTAGAGGTTCTGCATTTATCACCAATTTAAGACTTGACTGGATTCGACATTTCTCATTCTCAAAACCTTATTATCCAATAACTGTCGTTCAACTACTGGGGGCAAAAGATGGAAAGATAACTCGTGATGACAGTATTGATTTAGAGCAGTTACCTGATGCTTTTCATATAGATGTTTCTGATGCCGAACATACGAATATTCACCTCATTGATCAAGCAGAAGATAGGCAAGAAAGATATAAGCTAATTAAGGAAGCAATTCTTAGCGAAAGATCCTTATATGAAAATCAAAATTTAGAGAGGTTAATTGTTAAAAATAATGTAGTATTTATTCTTCATGGAATTCGAGCTAGTAATAGTGGCTGGGTTGACCAATTAAGAGATAAAATACTTAAAGAAGATCCAGATACAGAAGTTATCACCTCTTCCTACGGTTACTTTTCAGCATTTAACTTTATTTTTCCTGGTCTTCGTCAAATTAATATTGACTGGTTTCAAGATGAATATAGCTACTATTTTGCTAAATATCCTAGCACTGATTTCCATTTCATTGGACATAGTAATGGTACTTATATTTTAGGGGAAAGTTTAAAGAGATTACCTGGAATGAAGTTTAAACGAGTTTACTTGGCTGGTAGTGTTTTACCACGAGAATATCCCTGGAAACAGATATTTGACAAGAAACAGGTAGAGAAGCTATGCAATGCCCGTAGCTGTTTTGATTGGCCAGTTGGAATTCTGTGTAGTGGTTTACGAGGAGTAGGAATGGTAGATATTGGAACTGGAGGATTTGATGGTTTTTTGATGGGAGATCAACGATTGAAAGAGTTGTACTATTTTAATGGAGATCATGGAAAACCTGTAGAGGAGGGTAATCATACCAATATTATTAAGTATATTTTTACAGGCATCATTTCTCAACCTGAAGGGCTGAAATCTGAAGCAGAAATATCTAATTTTCAATTTTTCTCAAGGATTTCACCTTTTGCTAATCGTTTAATTTTTATAGGCATTATAATAGTCAATTTAGTATTGATATTTTATAATTTTTCAGTGATAAAGTTAGCCATAGTTTTAATATCTGATGTAGTAATTTTTTGGTTAATACGAATTTCATTAAGTGTCATATAGTCCAAATCTTGCAAATCTAAGGTCGGCTAAAACTATTTTTTCTACATAAAAGCCAAATGGCACTTATGGCTAAGTCCTTATTATCAGATATAGGTTCACTGTTCCGCTTTTCTTAGTACTATTCGGGCATGGTGCAAGGGGGAGAATTAAAATTACCTCTTTCCCCTCTGCTCCCAGATTGCGATAGAATACTGCCCACGGGCGCTTGTTTGGGGTTGGGCAATGACTTTAATTAATGTAAATTTACCAGAGCAGTCTTATGAGATTGCGATCGCACCTTCGAGTTTAGATGAGCTCGGTCAACAGATGGCCAGTCTCAAGCTAGGCAAGAAGGTACTGCTGGTTTCTAATCAGACGATTTTAAAACATTTTGGCCAAAGAGCGATCGCATCCCTGACATCTGCTGGATTTGAAGTTGCTAGCTGCATCCTACCACCTGGAGAACGCTACAAAACCCTCAACTCCATCCAAAAACTTTACGATATCGCCTTGGAAAATCGCCTAGAACGTTCTTCTACTATGGTAGCTTTGGGCGGAGGTGTAATTGGCGATATGACTGGCTTTGCGGCCGCAACTTGGCTACGCGGTATTAATGTTGTCCAAGTGCCTACCTCTCTGTTGGCGATGGTGGATTCGGCAATTGGTGGCAAAACTGGGGTGAATCATCCCCACGGTAAAAACTTGATTGGGGCATTCCATCAACCGCGCTTGGTTTTGATTGACCCAGATGTGTTAAAAACTCTTCCTATGCGCGAGTTTCGTGCCGGAATTGCAGAAGTTATTAAATACGGTGTGATTTGGGATGCCGAATTGTTTGCCCAGTTGGAAGCAAGTAAACGCCTCGACCAACTCCGCTATGTAAAACCTGACTTGATAAACTACATATTAACGCGCTCTTGTCAAGCTAAAGCTGATGTTGTTGGCAAAGATGAAAAAGAAGGCGGATTACGGGCAATTCTCAACTATGGACATACCATCGGTCATGCAGTGGAAAGTTTGACTGGTTATCGTTTAGTAAATCACGGTGAAGCGGTAGCTATTGGTATGGTAGCAGCCGGTCAAATTGCTGTGGATTTGGGACTGTGGCAAAAGGAAGACACGGAACGTCAAAATGCTTTAATTCAAAAAACGGGTTTACCGACTCAGTTACCAACTGGGGTGGATATTGAAGCAATTATTGAGGCGTTGCAGTTAGATAAGAAAGTCAAAGCGGGGAAAGTGCGGTTTGTTTTACCAACGGAGATTGGTGTAGTGACAGTTACCGATGAGGTGCCATCGGATATCATTCGGCAAGTGTTGCAGAGAATGTAAACAATTCAAAATTACGAATTACAAATTATTGAGCCATGATACTCCAAGCAAAGAATCAATTAACCTTGCAAGAGTTCCTAAATCTTCCACTAGGTGAGAGAGATATAACTTATGAGCTTGTTGATGGTCAAGCAATTCCTAAAATGTCACCCAAATTTTTTCATGCAAAACTTACCCGTGTCCTTCTCAATTTGATTGAGCAGTGGTGTGACGGGAAAGGAGAAGTTTGCCCGGAATGGGCTGTTGCATTAACCCGTCGGGGGCGAGATTGGATGCCAATTCCAGATATTTTATATATCTCTAATGAACGTTTACCCGCCAATTGGGACGAAGATGAAGCTTGTCCTGTTCCTCCCGATTTGGTGATTGAGATTATTTCGCTCGGACAAACCTTTGGACAAATGGCAGCTAAAGCCAAAGACTATTTGGATGCTAAAGTGCTGCGGGTGTGGGTGGTAGACAGTAAAGCTAGAAGTATTACTGTTTTTTATCTAGATGCAGCACCACAAACTTATATGGGAGAAGAATTACTCACAGATTCTTTATTTGAAGGATTGGAATTTAGTGTTGAGCAGGTGTTTCAAAAGGCAAAAATACCATTAGATGCCAAATAACACACTTTTTGCATCTAGCACAATTTGATGCATATCATTTTTATCGCCTGCTTGATATAAAGTCTACCCTATGTTAGTTCCCAGGCTGTCGCCCAGGAACTAGAATAATCTTGCCAAGATTAAGCGTTAGAAAACATTGTAAGCATTACTAATAAAACAACTAATGCACTAATCCAAAGTGCTAACGATCCCCAACTAACTGAATCTTTTTGTACTCTTTGCCAGAAATTGCTGACTAAATTATTCCGAATTGCCATTTTTTAACCTCCAATTTTTATGAAAATTGTTTTAACTATCAGCCTTTATTTGCTGACTCCCAGAGATTAACAAACAGAGATTTATAGCAGATTGCAACAAGCTCCTCTGTACAGATTATTGTCAGGGCACAATATTGTTCATTGGTGTCAACTTAAGCGCAAACCCTTTTAAAACCTCGTTTCCAGCCTTCTTGCTAGGAAATGCAGATCAATTGCGGCTCTGCCGCCACCAAGGGAGGCGGAGCCTCTAAAACGGCATTCCCAGTCGGAGACTGGCAACGAGACAGTCTCTAAAAGCTAGTTATAGACTGGCTTTCACGTTAAGTTGACACGTATGAACATTGTTGTGCCCCTACGTGTGTACCTCATTTACCTGAAAAACGCTGTAAATTAATCCATACAGCGATACCTACAATGGGCTACGCCTACGCAGATGTGTGTCTCAACGCATTACTGAATCTAAAAAAACAAAAATTTACAAAAAGATATTTGTTGATGCTTAACTTGATTTTCCCATACGTAAGTGTTTGCACTCCGAAATTTGGCGATTTTGAGAGAATTCTTAATGTTGCCTTAACCACGTATAAAAAATAGATCGGGAGTGTGTGTACCTCATAGTCTTTGCAAAAAGACAAGTCCCAACAATTTGAGACAGCTTGGCAAAAGCGACCAAAGCCAAGTCTCGATATTCTTGATAACCACTGCTAAAGTTGATACAGCACACAACTATGATGTTATTAGTGCAAAATTTAAATCTCTAGGAACTGCAATCAAAATTAAGTCACTAAATCAGGATTTTCAAGTCAATATTATGGAGCAAATTCAGCCACAACCGCGCCGCGTCGCTGACCAGGTATTTCAAGAATCCCTCGATCAGTTGGAGGATATCTTACAAGAAAATTCCATTGAGGAAGAAGAGACCCCCCAACTGCATACTAGCACTGTCACTGAAGTCGAACTCGATCAAGACTTGATAGATATTGATTTAGCGGCTCTTGAGGACGCAGTTGCTGATATTGAACAATTTCTCGAAGAAAAAACAAAAACCAAAGAAAAGTCATGAGTTTTAACAGACGCGATTAATCGCGTCTGTTAAAACTCATTTGCCGCCGAGCTTCGTACAACATTAAAGCGGCTGCGATCGCCACATTTAAAGATTCTACCCCAGGACTCAAAGGAATTCTGACTTGCTGATCTGCGATCGCTGCTAAATCTGCCGATAAACCAGCACCTTCATTTCCCAGTAAAATCAGACTGGGTTTGCGCCAGTCCACTTCCCAATAAGTTAAAGTCGCACTGGGTAAGGTTGCCACTACCTGCATTCCTGCCTGCTGACTTTGTTGCACTGTCGCTTTTAAATCTTCGGTTACGGCTGTTGCTAGGCGAAACCATTGCCCTGCTGAAGCCCGGAGAACTTTCGGGCTGTCTAAATCTACACTATCTCCATTTACCCACAAACCCGATGCTCCAGCCGCAGCCGCAGTGCGGATCATCGTACCCAGGTTTCCGGGATCTTGCACCGTTTCTAAAGCTAGTACTAAACCAGTAAATGGTAGTTGAGTTTGGCCAACGCTTCGCTTTGCCGTTGCCACCACACCATCCGGTTGGACTGTAGTAGCGATCGCATCCAAGATTTCTCTACTGACAATTTCGGCGCGATCGCATCGGCTACAAGCTTGCTCCCACAGCGAAAGATGGACTGCTTGCCATTCTGGGGTACAACACACTGTTTCTAGTGGGTAATTCACCGCACAAGCTTCTTCTAACAGGTGCGTCCCTTCCAGCAAAAATAACTGCTGCTTGTGCCGTTCCTTCGTGGAGTGTAGCTTGCGGATTTGCTTGACTAAAGAATTTTGTAAACTGGTCAACATCAAAAAGTTAGGAGTTAGGAGTAGAGAAGCGATTAATCACCTCTGTGCAGGAGTTAATTTAGTTTTCTTTCAACTCATAACTCTTCACTTCTAACTCCTAACTTAATAATATGCGGAACCCGGGACTTGAACCCGGAAGCCTTGCGGCACTAGAACCTGAATCTAGCGCGTCTGCCATTCCGCCAGTTCCGCAGGCAATTATCTTGATCACAACTTCCTATTATTGCGTAATTTTTTACCTTTGTCAAGTGAAAACATCACGCTTCGTTAAAAGTCTCAAACTGCAAAGGAGTCTTTCAGGGGATTGGGTCGAATCAAAATATTAACTCAACACAATAGCATTGATTTTTAGAGAACACTTAAGTTATTTTACTGAGTATTTAATTTTGCTTAAAGATACTACTGATTTGTTATTTTTTGTTAAATTTTTCAAACGCTCAAAAAGCTTGCTATTGCTTGTTTTCAGCCCGGATTTTTCACCCAAAAAACAATTTTTTTCTGCCAGATGTTGCCCTAAAACGTGGATAAATTGAATCTTTACTGTAGAATCAAAACCAACTTCAAACATCTAAAATACGTATTACTTTTGGAGGTAGGCTTATTAATCCTTCTACCAGCTTACCAGATGCCAAATTTGCTCCAAAAGCAGACTCCTCAGTCTTGCAAATTTGGGGTGGGCATCCTTTGCGAGGTCATGTGAAAATTAGTGGGGCAAAAAATGCAGCACTGGTAATCATGGCTGGAGCCTTGCTGTGTCCTGGCGATTGTCGCATCCGCAATGTCCCCTTATTGGCGGACGTAGAGCGGATGGGTCAGGTGTTATTGGCTTTGGGTGTACGCTTGACACGCCAAGGTGACATTTTAGACATCAACGCCAGCGAAATTAAAACGTCGAAAGCTCCCTACGAACTAGTTACCCAGTTGAGGGCGAGTTTTTTTGCCATTGGTGCGATTCTGGCAAGATTGGGAGTAGCACAGATGCCCTTACCAGGCGGTTGTGCTATTGGGGCAAGACCAGTTGATTTGCATGTCCGGGGACTGCAAGCAATGGGAGCTGAAGTGCAGATTGAGCATGGCATTTGTAATGCCTACGTCCCTGGCAGCAGCCGGAGATTAAAAGGTGCGAAGATTTACTTAGACATCGCCAGCGTCGGAGCAACAGAAAACTTGATGATGGCGGCGACCCTGGCAGAGGGCGAAACGATCATCGAAAATGCTGCCAGAGAACCGGAAGTAGTTGATTTAGCTAACTTCTGTAACGCGATGGGAGCTGAGATTAAGGGGGCGGGAACTAGCAGGATTATTATTGAAGGAGTCCCCAAGTTGCATTCTGTTGACTACAGCATTATTCCCGATCGCATTGAGGCCGGGACGTTTTTGTTAGCAGCAGCAATTACCCGCTCAGAACTTACCCTCTCGCCGGTGGCTCCAGAACATCTAGTACCAGTGATTGCCAAGCTGCGGGATATTGGGGTGACAATAATTGAGGACAAGCCTGAACACTTACGCATCCTGCCTGCGGAAACCCTCAAGGCAACGGATATTGAAACTCAATACCATCCAGGTTTTCCCACAGATATGCAAGCGCCGTTCATGGCTTTGCTGACATTAGCGGAAGGCGACAGCGTGATTAACGAATCCGTCTTTGAAAATCGCTTACGTCATGCCTCAGAGTTGAATCGCTTGGGGGCAGATATTCGTGTCAAAGGCAACGCTGCTTTCGTGCGGGGAGTACCAAAATTGTCTGGCGCACCAGTATTAGGCACAGACTTACGGGCATCGGCAGCGCTAGTCATAGCAGGACTGGCGGCAGAAGGACAAACTACAATTCAGGGATTACAGCACCTCGATCGCGGCTATGATCGACTCGATGTGAAGTTGCAGCAATTGGGAGCTAAAATCCTCCGCGTGGGCGAAACATCAACAGATGCAGAAATCGCTCCCACCATCAGTAGCCTATCAAGTTGAAATTGATCGGTTGAGACTGACGCAAGAACAAGGGGAATGAGGGAGACAACGTAAAATTTTGTCCCCTACTCCCCGACTCTTTTGGGTAAAAGTTTGGGTGGTTTGAGGTAATATTTATTCATAAAGAATAAAGTTATTTCCAGGCAATATTAGATTCTTTAAAACTATCATTTAGCCAATCAACAAATTTTAAAGAATAGTCATCTAACATCTAATCTGATTTCATTTATTCGCCTGTATCACTTGCAAACTACCACCTGCATATAAAGTTAGCTTACCCACTTCAAACCCAGTTTCAGTTAACAATCCAGCCAAATCAGTTTTCAACAATTGCCAAGCTGTTTCCGTCTCAAACAACAACAAAAATAGTGATACCCCAGGCCAAAATATCGGATTTGTAGGAGCATGAAAATCCACCAGTGTAAACATCCCTCCTGGCTTCAACACCCGATAAACTTCATTAATAATTTTTCGCAATTGCTGAGGCTCCATCTCGTGTAGTGCGACGCTGGTATGCACCACATCAAACAGATTATTTGGAAATGGCATCTCCTGGGCAAAAGCTTCGACATAGGAAGCTAATGGTACATTTAACCGCGCCCGTTGCAAAGACTTAGGTGAAGCGTCCAATCCTGTTACATTTTGTGAAAGTTTTACCAAAAATTGGGTCGTTTGACCACTACCACAACATAAATCTAAGACCTGACTATCTGAGTGAATTGTTAAGCCTTGCAAAGCAAGTTGCCGAAAACGGGCTTCACCACCTACATTTAAGGCTGCTAAACGCGAAATACCATCATACAACCACTGGTAACGATAACTCCAATCCCTTAAAATTGTTGCCATTGCATATTTCCTTGCTATTAAGCTTTATATTTAATAAAGATATATTGTTAACATTAGTAAAAAATCTGAAAAGATTGGGGGAAAGTAACTGCTATGGGTCGTGTAGGCGTCTTATTACTCAATCTCGGTGGCCCCGATAAGCTAGAAGATGTTGGGCCGTTTTTGTATAACCTATTTTCCGATCCGGAAATTATTCGCCTACCGTTTCGCTGGTTGCAAAAGCCCCTAGCCTGGTTTATTGCCTCGCGGCGAACCACAACATCTCAAGCAAATTATAAGCAAATCGGTGGCGGTTCTCCACTGCGGCGGATCACAGAAGCGCAAGGGGAAGCTTTAAAAGAACAGTTGGGTTATTTGGGACAAGAAGCTAATATCTACGTGGGAATGCGTTATTGGCATCCGTATACAGAAGAGGCGATCGCACAGATCACCCAAGATAATATAGAACACCTGGTAATCTTACCACTATATCCCCAGTTTTCGATCAGTACCAGTGGTTCTAGCTTCCGGCTTTTAGAAAAGCTTTGGCAAGAAGATCCAAAACTTCAACCCATTGATTACACCGTCATTCCTTCTTGGTACAAAGAACCAGGCTATCTGCAAGCAATGACCGAACTAGTAGCCCAAGAACTCGGACAGTTTCCTAATCCAGACGAGGTTCATATATTCTTCAGCGCTCACGGCGTTCCTAAAAGCTACGTTGAAGAGGCTGGTGATCCCTATCAGCAAGAAATTGAAGAGTGTACTGCTCTGATTATGCAGACCCTCAATCGACCCAATGCCCACACCTTAGCTTACCAAAGTCGGGTTGGCCCAGTAGAATGGCTCCAACCCTATACTGAGGATGCGCTCAAAGAACTAGGCGCACAAGGCGTAAAAGATTTGGTTGTCGTACCTATCAGTTTTGTCTCAGAGCATATTGAGACACTACAAGAAATTGATATTGAGTATCGGGAAGTAGCCGAAAAATCCGGAATTCACAACTTCCGTCGCGTACCTGCTCCCAATACCCATCCAGTATTTATTAATGCACTGGCAGACTTAGTGATTGATGCGTTGAAAAACCCCAGTTTCAAGCTTTCGCAAGCTGCCCAAATGAAAAAAAGGGTGAAAATGTACCCCCAAGAACGTTGGGAATGGGGTCTGACTACTAGTGCTGAAGTCTGGAATGGTCGGATTGCTATGCTGGGCTTCATTGCCTTAATCATAGAACTGATTACCGGTCACGGCTTCTTGCACATGATTGGACTTTTACAGTAAAGGGCATTGGGCATTGGGCATTGGGCATTGGAAAACTCTTCCTCTTACTTTGTCCCACCGTTCGTATATCGTCTCCGTTAGGAGAAGTTCTGTACCCCGTTGAGGATAGCGTAGCCATTTAAGGAAGTCCGATCTTTTAGACTTGTCTCCATGCCCCATGCCCTATGCCCTGCGCCCTTTGTGATACCAGTCATACCACTGCTTTGCGCTACGAACTGCAAACCAGAGCAGTATTAAAGCAATTAATCCTCCTTGCCAGGGAGCGCCAAAGGCAAAAAGTACTAGAGCAACACACAAGGTATCTTGAAGAAAGACTGCCCACAACGGTAATCCGCGTAAGCGATAGAACCAACCAACTTGAACTAACTGGAGTACTAAAGCTAACAAACCTCCAATTAAGGCAATCACCCAGTCTGGCGTTGCTGTTGCTGTAGCTACTGCTAACCCCATAATTGCTCCCACGAGGGGAGACATTAATAACTGAACTAGTTGTAGCAATCTTTGCCCCCGGAGCTTTTTTGAGGCTAATAATTCAATTAACGACCAACTGGTGAGGCAGCCTAATAATATTGGTGGAGAAATGTGAGATAAAATTGGAACTTGCGACCACAAGTTACTACCCTGCAATAATCCAATGATCAGCAGAGGTGTACCTATTCTCATTCCTGCTGCCGCAGAGGCTGAAAGTGTGGCTAGGATTTCAATCATCAAGGCACTCGAAGCACTAATAAACAAGTAAATATCTATTATTTATACTACCCAGTCCTGGCAAAAATTCCAGCACCAAAGTGATAGTCTTCAGCAATGGAATATTAAAGATTTATGGTATTTTAAAAAATTTGCGTATTTGTTGGATAACAGGTTAGGAATAAGAATTAAATAACATATATTACCTCACCCTCAATCCCTCTCCTTATAAAGGAGAGGGAAGCTAGAGACAGGATGAAGTTTTGCATTTTATTTAATCCACGTTCCTTAGTAGTGAGCGTTTGAGCGCTCACTACAAGCAAATTAATCCTAAATACCCAACCTTTGGTAAACCTCTTCTAAATGCCTCAGATGCTGCTGGGGGTCAAAACATACCTCTAGTTCTGCTGGGGACAACTTTTCGGTAACGCGAGGGTCTTTGCTAATTAAGTCCTGGAAATTACCTTCCGGCTTGTTCCAAGCGGTGTGAGCGCTTTCTTGAACGATCGCATAAGCTTCTTCTCGGTTGCTTCCCTTGTCTATTAAAGCCAGTAGCACTTTTTGGCTGAACACAACGCCGCCGTAACAGTTGAGATTTCGTTTCATGTTCTCAGGATAGACCAACAGGTTCTTCACCAAGTCGGTTATTTCTACCAACATAAAATGCGTCAAAGTGCAAGCATCTGGCAAAATCACTCGTTCTACAGAACTATGGGAAATATCCCTTTCATGCCAGAGAGCAACGTTTTCCAAAGCTGCACCCGCATGACTTCTGACGAGTCGCGCCATTCCCGTTAGCCGTTCAGAACGGATGGGATTGCGCTTGTGTGGCATGGCTGAGGAACCTTTTTGACCTTTGGCGAAGAATTCTTCAACTTCCAGAATGTCTGTTTTTTGCAGATTGCGAATTTCTACAGCAAAACGTTCGATGGATGCCGCTACCAAAGCTAATTGTTGCACATAGTCGGCGTGGCGATCGCGCGAAATAACTTGCGTTGAGGCCGTATCGGGTTTAAGTCCGAGTTTTTGGCAAGCGATCGCTTCTATACGCGGTTCAACATTCGCATAGGTTCCCACTGCACCAGAAATCTTACCCACAGCGATCGTTTGGCACAGTATTCTCAGGCGTTCTTGGTGTCGCAACACTTCTGCTAACCAGCCAGCCAGCTTGAAACCAAAAGTAATCGGTTCAGCGTGAATACCATGCGATCGGCCAGCCATCACTGTATGACGATGTTCCCGTGCTTTTTGGCGAATTACCTGAATCAAATCTTCCAGACGTTGCAATAATATATCCAGGCTGGCAACCAATTGCAATGCTAAAGCTGTATCCAAAACATCCGAACTGGTTAAACCCAGATGAATGTAGCGTCCGGCATCTCCAACATATTCGTTGACATTTGTCAAGAAAGCGATCACATCGTGGCGAACTACAGCCTCAATTTCCAGCACCCTATCGGTGTCAAAATCTGCCTTGGCCTTAATTTCCTCAACCGCCTGAGATGGAATGTAACCCAGTTCAGCTTGAGCATCACAAACAGCAATTTCGACTTGCAGCCAAGTTTTTAGCTTATAGGCTTCACTCCACAGATTAGCCATTTCGGGCAAAGTATAACGCTCAATCACAGTTCGGCACAGAATACAACCGTCATATTCTACAGTCTAATTAATGTAGATCACTTTTTAGTGCTGCTTTTTGCTCAAGGACGGGACTAGTTTTTGAATCTAGGGTGATGATACTAATCCTACCGTCAGCCTCCATATATGCAAACTTCACATCTGTTAAAAATTCCACACCTTGCTGACGTAACTTGCTCATCAACTCATCGTCTGTAATTAACTCTCGTTGCAAATGACGCTGAATCATCCGACCATTTTTTACCAATAGCAGAGGTGGCTGATTCATAAAACGTTGGAACTGGGGTATTTTGTAGCCTAACCAGTTTAGCAAGTAGCTCCAAAAAATTACAGTTCCTACCAGGATACCGCCCTCAGTAATTGATGTATAATTACTTGCCATAGCATTTTGGGCAGCTTCAGCAAATAGCACAACTACGAGTAAATCAGTTATTCCTAGTGTTCCTAGTTGTCGGCTAGGAAGCACGCGTAGCACTGAGAACAGCGCTAAATAGACCAGCGAACCACGGATAATCAACTCAAAGACGCTGATGCTAGGAATAAAGATTGCTTGCCAATTGATGAAAAACCATTTTTCCATTAGTACTGATTTTCTTCCTTTTTCAATAGACTTCTGGAAAAAATCCAGTATGAGTTTATTTATCTGTGGTATTTTTTCATAAAACTGACTTTTATTAGAGGTTAAATACTTCAACATCTATCAGATTTACAAACCTAAATTCCCAATAATGAGTAATTAAAATCGCTGATTTTTTCTTTTTTCTTTTAAGCGCTTGGGCTTTTTGAAAGACTGGAATAAGCGATTAATAAAGCGAGAAGATGGCTTTTTTGATTGCTCCGTTGGATTCGTACCATTATGTTTTGTATTATCAGAGAGAGGTATGGCATTTTTAGTTGGGGTTATGCCGCTTCCGTACCTTCTGGCATAAACTTGGGTAAACTCTGCACCGAAGAAAAGAATTTGTGCAGCATAGTTAACCCAAGCTAAAATGACTACCAATGAACCAGCAGCACCATAAGCTGAACCAAAACTGCCATTACCTAAATACTGTCCTAATAAAAATCTCCCAATAGAGAACAAAAAGGAGGTGAGAGCCGCTCCAATTAAAACATCATTCCAAGCAATTTTGACATCTGGTAGGACTTTAAAAATGAGTCCAAATAGGAACGTAGTGATGGCAAAAGAGACGATAAAATTGAGAAATTGCCAGAGGAAATCTACACCTGGTATCAAGTTGCTAAAGTATGTTGCTAATGCTCCTAACGCCGTACTAATTACCAGAGAAACTAAAAGTAAAAAGCCAATCCCGATCACCATTGCAAAGGACAAAACGCGTAGGCGAATAATGTTACTTATGGCACGTCCGGGTTTTGGCTTTACTTCCCAAATTGTATTGAGAGAATCTTGTAACTCGGTAAATAAACCAGTAGCACCTACGAGCAGAACTACAACACTAATGATAGAAGCGATCGCACCTGTGTGTGGTTTGTTAGCATTCTGAATGGCTGTTTGGATAAATTGTGCCCCATCTTTACCGACTAAACCTTGAATTTGTCCAACGATTTGACCCCTTGCGGCTTCTTCTCCAAATACTGCCCCGGCGATCGCAATTACAATAATCAGCAACGGGGCAATAGAAAAAATCGTGTAATAAGCTAACGCCGCCGCTAACCGTGAGGCTTTATCCTCACTCCATTCTTTGAATGTCTCTTGTAATAACTTCCAAATCGCCTGCAAATTCATCCAATCAGTCTCCTTAGAGTATATCGCTTACTTCATGATATATTTGATACTTATTTATTAGGTAACGGCATCCATCCAAGGGAGTTTGTGCAGCGTCCTGGAGGATGAATTTAGAATTTTATAGTGAGATGACAATACCATGTCTAGGACGGGCTATTCGGCGTCGCGCTAATTGGCGATAATAAAGATGTGGTGATGTTGATAATGTGGCAAAGCAATTTTTACCTAGAAGGAATGACACAGAAGGCAGCAATTACAGAAGCCATTACCACTCTTCAGGATGCAGAAAATCGATTCTGTTTTGTCCGTGTTGAAGACCAGCAGTTTTTTCCAGAGTGGTATGAAGGATTGTCTGAAATTACGGAAGCGGAAAAAAGTTTGGACTCTCACTCATTTATTAAAATCATAGCTTTAGCCTTGCTGTTCTACCTGCTGGTAACACAAACTATCTGCGTCAACCCTAAACAGACTTAAGCCATCATAACAAGATTGCTACTGCATTCTATCTATCGTGCGATATTGAATCGCTTCCGCTACATGATTGGTTTTTAACTCATCGTCTCCCGCTAAATCTGCAATAGTCCGTCCTACTTTGAGAACGCGATCGCTTGCTCTTGCCGATAAACCTAATTTTCTAATTGCTACTTCTAATAAATTGCGGCTAGCATCATCTAACTTATACCATTTCTGGAGATGACGACTTTGCATATGGGCATTGCAACGCAGATTTGGTTCTTCTTGAAAGCGGGTAATAGCGCGATCGCTTGCTTGTAGCACTCGTTGTAGCACTGATATTGATGCTTCTCCAGTAGGTTGTTGGGTGATTTCTTCTGGTTTCAAGCGATTCACCGCAACTTGTAAATCAATTCGATCCATCAACGGCCCAGAAAGTTTTGCCCAATATTGCTCGCGTTGACGAGGAGAACAAGTACATTGTTGAATGGTATCGCCATAATAACCGCAAGGACAGGGATTAGTACTCGCCACCAAAGTAAACTGCGCGGGAAACGTTACTGATAGTTTGGTGCGCGAAATTGTCACATAGCCATCTTCTAAAGGCTGACGCAGAAATTCTAAAACATCTCGTTTAAATTCCGTGAGTTCATCAAGAAAAAGCACACCTCTGTGAGATAATGATATTTCCCCAGGACGAGGGAAGCTACCGCCACCGACAAGAGAAGGCCCCGATGCTGAATGGTGGGGACTGCGAAAAGGGCGATCGCGTACCAAGGAACCACGATTTTTCAATAAACCAGCCACCGAATGGATGCGAGTCACTTCTAAAGATTCGGCAAAACTCAGGGGCGGTAAAATTCCTGGTAAGCGCCGTGCTAACATGGTTTTTCCACTACCAGGCGGCCCGACAAAAATTAATTATATATAGCTCTTAAAAACAATTCTTTAAAGTAAACAACAACAACTTGACAAGTGCATCTACACTATGTAGACTATTTAATATTGAGCAATTCTACATAGTCAATAAAGTCTACAAAGCGCTATGAAAGTTCAGAGGGTACGCATTCCCAAGAGCGAGAAAGTAACCTGGATTGTTCTAGGGGATGATTATTTACCCATAGAACCAATTCGGCAGTACTTAGCTTATTTAGAAGGCATTGAGCGATCGCCAAATACAATTAGGTCTTACGCTCACCATCTCAGTCTTTATTGGAAATATCTTCAAATCTATGATTTAGATTGGACACAAGTTAGTGTAATTGAGCTTGCCGAATTTATGGCATGGCTTAGAAATCCTAATCCTCAAAAAATTGTATCAATTCAAGAAGTGGTTGCCAAGCGTACAGAATCAACTGTAAATGTGATTCTGACCTCGGTTTGTATGCTCTACGACTTTCACGAGAAAACTGGTAAAGTTCCTCATATTCCTCTTTATCGGTCACAAATTATGCCAGGGAGGAAATACAAAAGTTTTTTACACCACATTACCAAGAGCAAACCGATTAGAACTCGTTTAGTTAAGCTCAAGGAACCGAAACGGTTTCCAAAAACACTTTCGCTTGAGCAAGTGAATCAACTTGTTGAAACTTGCAATCGAATTAGGGATAAATTTTTGATTTGTTTGCTGCATGAAAGCGGTATGCGAATTGGGCAAGCACTAGGTCTAAGGCATGAAGATATTCAGTCTTGGGATAATCTCATCAAAGTTATCCCTAGAGATGACAATGCTAATGGCGCTCGTGCTAAAGGCAACTGTCCCTACAATGTCGATGTCACAAAAGAATTAATGGGACTTTATAGCCAATATTTACAAGATGAATTCATGGAAATACTTGGTGATGACCTCAGTGACTATGTTTTTGTAAATCTTTGGGATGGAGAGATTGGCTCTGCGATGACATACAACAATGTTATGGATCTGTTCAATCGCCTCAAAAGGAAAACTGGGATTGCTGCTCATCCCCACATGCTTAGACATACACACGCTACAGCACTAGTTCGTGAAGGCATGGAAATGGCTTATGTCCAGAAGCGACTAAACCACGCAAGTATTCAAACCACAATCGATACCTATGTTCATGTTAACAATGAAGACATGAAAAGAGAATACAACAAATATTTGGACAATAGATATGATGCAGAATCAGCAGGTAATTCAGATACAGAATAAAGTCTCTCAATTTATTAATTGTCCAAAGTGTAAAAGTACCAGTTTTAGAAAGAATGGGAAAAACCAATCTGGCACTCAAATTTATATATGCAAGCAGTGCAATAAAACTTTTACACCGGAAGCACGGAATTTAGCTCAAGAACAGTATGGAATAGATGTAAATCCTAAATCTGAGTATTCTAAAAATGTTTGGGATTGCCGTGCATTGGGAGTTGACGGAGGTGTAGGAAAATCTAGCTATAAACTAAATTTTCTGCCTATAAAACAAGACTGGATTAAAGAAACAGCAAAGACTTATTTAAAAGTTTGTTTGAGTTCTATCACATTTGCTTCTGTACAAGAAAAGCTTGGTTCAATTAGAAAATTATCGAAATTCTTGTCAGAAAACTACCCAGATGTTACTCCAGAAGAGATAGACCGCAATATCATTACTGAGTACACAATATATCTAGCAAGTCAAAAACTAGCATCAAGTACCCGTTATAAGTGCATTAGCGATGCAAAATTATTTTTTGATGCTGCTTATCAATACCAATGGCTTGATGTCCGAAGGTACTTGGTTCGTCCTGAAGATTTTCCCAAGATAGAAAAAAGACTCCCTCGCTACATTCCAGAAGAGGTAATGCAGCAACTCAATCAATGCCTGGATGATGTGGCGGAGCCAATAATGAGAATGGTATTGGTATTGCAAGAGTGTGGTATGCGAATTTCAGAACTAGTAAATCTTAGCTTTGATTGTTTGTTGCAGGATAAGTCTGGAGATTGGTTTTTAAGATACTACCAATTCAAGATGAAAAAGGAAATTACTATACCTATCTCTAGAGAGGTTGCAAGAGTCATTCAAGAACAACAGAGATACATTCGTAAGCATTTTACTCAAAAGGAATTTAACTATTTATTTTGTGCAAATGTAGGGGCAGTTAGACCTGATTTTGTCCCGTCCCCTCATGTAATGCTACGAAAAACATTACCCAATCATCTTAACCGTTTAGCTAAAAGAAAAAATATTTGCGTCAACTCTGGTAATTTATGGCATTTTCAAACCCACCAGTTTCGTCACACAGTGGGAACACGGATGATAAATAATGGTGTTCCTCAGCACATTGTTCAGAGATATTTAGGTCATGAGAGTCCTAACATGACATCAGTTTATGCACATATTCACGACCAGACAATGAAAGAAGAAATTGCCAAGTTTCAAGGCAAGGTTGTGAATATTGCGGGGCAGGTTGTCGAACCCAATGATTTACAGGCAGATATAGCTGATTTGCAGTGGTTCAAGAAAAACATTCATGCTCAGGCTTTGCCTAATGGTTCTTGTGCCTTGCCTACGATTTCTCAGGGATGCCCCCACGCTAATGCTTGTTTAACCTGCACTCATTTCCGAACTACTTCTGAGTATTTGGCAGAACACAAGCAGCAGTTAGAGCAGACCAATCAGATTATCCAAAAAGCTGAAGCCAATGGGTGGGTGCGCCAAATCGAGATGAACCAAAAGCTCAAAACCAATCTAGAAAACATCATTTCTGTATTGGAGGTAGATGCAAATGACGCTTGAACGCAATGTTGATGGGTTGCGTGGTAATGCTCAAAGGAAGCGCCAAGAGGCATTTGAGAAAGTTGAGCAAGGAATTCAGAAGCTCATTAAAGAGCAACGAGTTATAAACTTTAATACTGTTGCCAAAGCTTCTGGACTGAGTAAGGCTTGGCTTTATAAAGAGCCTGAAATTAAAGCTCGGATAGAACATCTCAGGGAAAATAACTCACAAGCTAAGGAAATACCACCAAAACAAAGAAGCTCAGATGCTTCTAAAGATGCAATCATTAAAACGCTTAAGGAAAGAATTAAAAGAGTTGAAGCCGAGAATAGAGGGTTGCGTGACCAGCATGAAGCAATTTATGGACGTATCCTTCAAGCATCTGAAATAGAGCAGCGATTGGAGAGACTGGAAGCAGAAAATAAGAGGCTGAATGTTGAATTAGAAATGTGTCTTACTCAGTCACAGTCGCCTCCAATCTCTAAGAAGTCAGATGTTGCACCTCTTTTAACAAAAAAGCCAAAAGGGGAGATTAGCAACACCATTAGAAATGAGTTAGCTGTTTTGGGTATTAAGCTGACTAGTACCCTTGCTTCCAAGATACGAGGCTCCACTGAAGAAATAGTTTTAACTGCAATAGAAGCCCTAAAAGAGCAACTGCAACATGGAGAAGTAAGAAGACCTGGAGGATGGCTAGCTACCGCAATTGATGATGCATGGCAACCTAATCAGCCTCAAGGAGTTGAGAGTAATCCAGCAGACCTGTTTAGTGAATGGTATGGCTTGGCTAGAGAATTTGGTATTGTAATGGGCAGTCGCAAGGAAGACGATGACTCTATCTGGGTTCAAGAAAATACTGGTCAGTGGTTTCCTTTTGAGGAATTTTCCTCAAAATGGACTTTTAAGTATTTGCGCTCAAAGACTGTGAGGTAAACATAAATCCTGCGTTGAGCCGAAATTAATACAAAGTAAACAAAACTTATCTTGCTCTTTTTAGGAATTTTTACGATCTTTTTTAGATTTATGTGTATCATTAATTGTAATGAGTAAAGACCCTTCTTGAATACAAGAGGGTCTTTACTGTTCAAAATGAAGTTTCACTTTAAGCAGATCAAGTAACGTGAATTTCGACAGCCACAACACTTGTTCTACTTAGATGTGAAGCCCATAACCCCTACCTACAAAGAGGAAGTTTTATATGTCTAGGCTTAATGGTTTAAGTCTAGAACCCTCTGCTGCGGAAAGTCAACCCCCGATCCTTATCAACTTGTTTCAAGAAACTGTAGAGAAAGTACCAAAAGTCATTGAGCTTTCACAGTTGCCATTAGAGGAACTGCAAATTTTGCAAGCTCTAAAAGAGGGAGGAGAATCTGGGGCAAAAACCATTGGAGAGAGGGTTCATTTATCTAGGTCTTCGATCTTAAGTCACTCTAAAAAGCTAGTTGATTTAAAATACGTAGTCCAAAAAGAAATCAAAACTGCAAAAACAGGGATCAAACCAACATACATATTCTCTCTTACAGATGAGTTTCCTGTAGAGATAATTGATGAGGCGGTTGAATACAAAAAGAAAAAAAAGAATAAGGTATCAGACTCTGTATTAGAATCATTGTTTTTAAGCAATTCTTTAGACAAGGATTCTTCAATAGAACTAGATGTCTTGTTTACCCGTCTAAAGGAACGTGCTACCGCATTACCATTAAAAGTTCAACAAGTCTTAAAGATAGTTCCCGATACAGGCATTACATCTATTGGGGCTGCCGCAATACTAGGATGCGATTCCACAACAGCGTATAAACATCTCCAGTACCTTCTAGACTCTGGCTGGCTTACTAGAGAAATAGCTGCATCTCAAGGTAAAGGAAGAAGTGGATACGCTTACTTTCACTCGTCTGGCATAAATAGTGAATTAATAAATGCACTATTTATTGATGTGACCCCAACCAGTCTTAGCCTTTTTGGGCTTAATCCACCAGAAATTCATAACAAAGTAGATACGAGTCAAGAAAATAAAGAGGCAGTTATGAGCGAAGAAGCTTTCCAGGAGCAATCAGTTGCTCATGCTTTTGATGCAAGCGTAGGATCTGAAAAATTGGAACAGGCAGTAGATAAGCTCGATGAATTGATGGCTTTAATAGATCAAGTTGATAAGGTTGAGCAAGAATTGCGAAAACTAATGGGGTCAAAGGCGGAAAAGCTAATAGCTCGAATAAAATCAAGAATCTCATAAACCAAAAGCGGTGAGATATTACTCTCACCGCTTGGTAAACTCATGGGCGGCGCTTGGCGCGGGGCAGGACTCCTAATCTCGGCTCCCAGGGGTTCGATTCCCCTGCCGTCCACAACTCTGAAACTATCGTAATACAAATACAGTTGGCAAGATGAGTCGATCTAGTGTAAAGCTCTTAACCTGTAAATATAAATTGTTTATTCAAATCACATCTAAACATCTATTAAGAGTGATATTATTGCATATGATATCGCTCTAGCGGCACTGTGGGTTTTAACGCAGCACAGTAAAACAGGTAAAAACATGGAGGACAAAATACATTACACAAAAGCACCAATTACTGAGGCTGTTATTGACTTGAGCGTTGACATATCTTTTGAGGGAGGGGTGTCATCTCTTAGTAATTTTGGGCATCTCATAGAGGGCGAATACTCCAAACATGGCGACCTGATTAACCTTGAGAATAAAATCCAGATTGGGCAGGACGGAACCTCTGTAGCTGCTAATCAGACTGTTTTTGGGTATCGCTTTTTATCTTCTGACAATAGACAAATTGTTCAAGCACGTTTAGATGGATTCTCACTCATCAGACTAGCGCCTTACGAAAAATGGGAAATATTTAGAGATGAGGCACGACGACTATGGAATCTATATCAAGTTGCCACTAATACAAAAACTGTTACTAGAGTAGCTGTACGTTACATCAATCGGCTAAATTTACCTTTACCTCTAAATGATCTCAAAGAATATTTGTTAACAGCACCAGAAATCTCGCCTAAGCTATCTCAAGCTCTTAGTGATTATTTTATGCAATTGGAAATTCCTCAAGAAGATATTGGAGGAACGCTAGTATTGATTGAGGCAATTATTCCCCCTTCTAAGGATGATTTGGTTTCTGTGTTATTAGATATAGATTTATTTTCTAATGTTGCTTTTTCTAGCACTGAAGATGACCACTGGAATTTATTAGAAGCCTTTCGTATTCGTAAAAACGAAATATTTGAAGCTTGCATTACTGACAAAACTAGGGAGTTGTTAAAATAATGGCTGCATACACTTTGACATCACCGAATAGCTCCTTTGTTCGTAATTCTGTAAAAAGGCTGCTTCCACTTGAGGGGCAAGAAGGAAAGGAGTTAGACCGTAAAATTCATGAAGTCTCAGACAAGATTAAAACGGATGAATCAATTCAAAGACTTTTAAGATCCTTTGAAGAAGAGAATGAGCAAAAACATGAAAGACTTCTGGATTATATCCAATCTCTGCGCTCTAAAATAGTTGCTAGCGGTGAAACCGAGTTTACAGTGTCAGTTCTTGAAAAAGCCGAGCAGGTTTGGGAAAATCTAAGAAGCGTTTTCTCGTTAAAAGGTAAATCCTTGGAAGTACCAGATGCTTGTCCTGGATGCCAAGATAATTTCATGTATGTTTGGTCAAAAAGAGACCACTATCTTGAATGTGAAATTTTCGGCACTGGAGAAGTGGAGTTTTTTTATCGCAACAATGGTGAGATTTGGGGAGAAGATATAAAAGTTGAACAGGAGTTCTCTGCCGCAATTATTGACAAGATTGCACTATTTGCTTGGTGATCTGTGTATGATGCTGGATTTGGTACAAGATTTAAAATCAGTATCAGGTCATTGCCACGTTATACGCCTTGCTCAAGTGCCAAAAGATTTTTCAGAAAAGAAAAAGGTATTAGCAGTTCAGTTAGATAAACAATTGGAGCCTTCAACTCAAGATAAAGAGTCAAAGCCCCCTCATCTGAGTTTTTGGGTTGAATTTCTTACAACACCAGAGCAAGCATATAATTTTATACGAGAAAAGAAACCTAATTCAGACAAAAAATTGGTTCTTCGCCTGCAAGTTAATGAAATTCGTGAAATTGTGGGGATTGCTGACACAGAAAAAACCTATCCACGATTATTGGATGTTATATGGGTATTTCTGGAAAAAGCTGTAAGAGACGAACGTCTAGGAGCAAAAGGACACTCTGGAATCATTGGTTTATTCGAGCAATCCTTGCCTAGCGTGCTAACTCAAAGACAGGCAAAAAATTTACGCAAGGATTTGCGCTCAAAGCTAGCAGAATTAGCATCTAAAGATTGCTTTATGCTTGAAGAATAAAATGAACTACATCGGCTATATGTCTACAAAGTTACAAGCCTAACTAATATATGTTTTTCTATCTTGGCTAAAGATAATTCCCAGAAAGTTTTTTGTCATTTTTCCTTAAAGATTAAGGTAAAACATATATTGTCTTAAGGCTAATTTTTTACGACTTAGTTAGTTACAAACTATCATTACTTTCTAAGTTTGTTTGCAACTTTAAACTTAATAATTCGTACTCGTGTTTTTCTTTGTCAACGGCAGGAGATAATACTACATAGTCCTGAATGCTTGCTACATAAACCTGTGTTCTACTAATAGTTTCTACGTCTTTCATAGCCGAGTCTGCAATAAAGCTGTTGTATTTTTTCTTTGAACCTACTTCTTGTAAAGTTATTCTTCTACTACTGTAACTAATCTGAGTCAATTTTACATTTACACAAATCTCTGTTTCAGCTCTGAGCTTAGTATGTTTGATAACATCGAGAGCCTTAAATACGGTTTCTAGCTCTATTTCTCCAGTTTGTACTTTCTTATCAGGAGAAGCCCAACCTATATGTAATTTACTTATTCCAATTCTAGCTAAAGCTTCTAAAAATTCAGTATATTTGAAAGCAGTTTTCTTTTTTAATATATTCAGTTTTGCTGGTAATTCTTCTGTGTTTGCTCCAATGTTTACTAACTGTATAAATTCTTTTAAGCATTGTCCTAAAAAAGACTCTCCTAAACTTAAAGTATCTTCTTCATATACACTTCCTTCTAGCCGCATACCAAATGAACCACTAAATACACTAGACATAACTACTTGGGTCTTTTGCTTTACTTCTTGTTGTATTATGTGTCCTTCTGATTTTCCTAGCTTTATTTGTCCTATAGCATCAATTGTTCCTTGTAATGAATATAAAACTAACCCTAGATCACCTACGGGAGCTTCTGAAATCTCTTTTTCTGAAAACTGTAAAATAAAGTCTATAATTTCTCTTCTTTTTTCTTTAGAAACTGTTTCAATATTACTATTAAGAAAATTATTTTCAGATTGAATTACCTGTCCTAGTTCGGGCAAATATTCGTCTGGTATTTCATTGTAATCAACAGTTTTAACAATAGCATTAGAAGCATTCTCATAAGGAACTTCTACCTGATAGACAAAACCATCTTCTGCATTAATAAATATATCTCTAAGCTCAACCCTACCCTGTACTATGTCGTTAAATCGAAATGAAGAGATTGGAGCATATAGCCATATTTCTGACAAGTCAGAATCATCTACGCAAAGTACAATAAAAATTAATCCAGATTTATTTTTACAGGAAAACAACACTGGCTTGTCATAAAAGTCATAAACTTCTATGATTTCAAGATATCCTAGTATTGTCCTTTCCGGCAAAAAACCCATATTTATAATTCTTTATGTTTTAGTAGAATCTTCTTTTTTCACAACAATTATTTCAAAAAAGTTCCAAGGCTCACTTTCCTCTGTTATCCACCAAGTATGGTGCGATTTTTCATTTTTCGATGGAGTGTGTTTTATCCTTCCCAGTTCATCCTTTAAAAAACCCTTTGTAACTTTCATCTTCTTCAACTTGGGTATTCTAAGAGATAAATTTTTGGCATCATCTAACGACGAATGAATTGAAACTCCACACGCTTGACACTCAGATAGCCCTGTAGGGCATTCCTTGTCTGGAAATTCTTGCCGCCAAGATAAAAAATCTTTTGGTTGCGGTTTTTCATGAGCGTTTTTAATAAACCTGTAAAACTCACCTGATGCAATATCGCATTGTGATGGAGGACAGTCATCTGGAAAGTGTTTTGAATAGGTCATCTTTTGATTTTTGGGTATAAAATAATTTTATTTACATTTTTATAACTTATTTTCTATACTACTGTCATTAATTTACTACAAGTGGTAAATAAAATCTGTAAAGTTTCTGAGCCTTTGCTAATGATCAATATGTGAAAAATTATATTTTTATAAAAATTATTATAATCCAGCATATCTCCCAGTAGTCAGAATGTTGCTTTTATTTTATGATTACTGAGGAGAAATTTGTAAAATAAGCAGTTCAAGCTTACTTATCACTCACTTTGTTGACATATAAACGAAGTAGAACATCCGCTAAACAAAGATTGTAGGCATTTAGCTATAGATAACTTTAAATTATGCCCACCAGCAGCAGCAATTTCTAAAGCCCGACGCGCATGAGCTTGTCCTTTGACATCATGCAAATCTGCGCCAGGGTAGGATACTGTTGCTATCTCCCTTGTGTCATCCATCTGCACAGGTTTGTAACGCCCCGGATTATTTAAAAAATCCACCACATCAGACAGATGTTTGCAGCCGTAAACAGCCAAGCCTTCAACCACTGCCGCTTCTTGGGCGTTATCAGCAGGGATAACTAAACCTGCAATTCCCATCTTTTGGGCTGCTGCTGCGATCGGCAAAACACCAGTCACCGGACGCAAACTGCCATCCAGAGAGACTTCGCCCAAAAATAGATAATCTCCCAACAAATCAGCGCTAACTTGCTCAGAAGCCGCCAAAATTCCCACACTAATAGGCAAATCAAAACAGGGTCCTTCTTTGCGTAAATCTGCCGGAGTTAAATTGATCACAATTTTTCGCATAGGAAAGGCAAAACCTGCATTCTTCAGCGTTGCTTTAACTCTTTCTCTTGATTCTTGAATCGCTGAATCTGGCAGTCCCAAGACAACAATTCCCGGCAATCCCCCTGACACATCGACTTCTACGCCTACTTTCACGGCATCGATGCCCACAATTGATGCACTCCAGACTCTAGCAAGCATTTCTTATATAAGAGTAAACCTTTCAAATCTCTAGCAGATGAGTCGGTAGATTGGCATTGGTGAAACCACAGAGACGATTTTTGGATCAAATTATCTGGTTCTTGTTTGTTGGAAAAGTTAACAAGCCTTTTTAAGGAGATTAGGGAGGATGAAGTATAAAAAGTAATAATTAATCAACAACAATATTTTTCAACAAATAGGATTGCCAAATTCATAAAACTTATTTCCGTAATATTACAGAAGCTATTAATATAAACAAGCAATAAAATAACAGGCGTATTAATAAATAACACCTAAAAAATTTACATTTGTAATATTATTCAGACCTATGAAACGGCGCAACTTTCTTTGGTATTCGCTACTGTTTGCTGCTGGTTGTACAACAGGAGCAAATTTTACTAATAATAGCTCAGATCAGATCGCAATAAATACACCGAAAAATCTCAAATTTGCAGTTACAGATGTCACTGGAATTAAAGATTTGCAACGAGATTATGGCGTTTTTCGCACCACATTAGAAGAGATATTAGGTATAAAAATTGAGTTTTTTCCTGTAGAAAATCCCACAGCAGCAGCACCAGCACTGTTATCGGGAGAGGTGGATATTGTCTTTGCAGGACCATCAGAATACTTGATTTTAAATTCTAGAGCAAAGGCTATTCCGATAATTGCCATTGAGCGCACGAACTACCGTTCTATTATTGTAGTTCGTGCAGATAGCAAAATTAAATTATTATCTCAATTGAAAGGCAAAACAATTGCCATGCGAAAAATTGGCTCAACTGCTAGTCATCTTGCTCCCACAAAGCTACTAATAGATGCTGGATTAGATCCAAAAACTGACTTCAAAACTGTCATGTTGGGTGATCAGGGAGTACAAGCCTTAAAAAAAGGTGATGTAGATGCTTGGGCGACTGCATCTGACAGATACAAAAACATTCTGGAATCTGAGGGCTTACTTGAGAAGGATTTCTCTATAATTTTGCAAGGTCCATTACTTCCTGGTGATGTATTTGTTGCTAGTAACCAGTTGGCATCTAGCTTTATAGCAGATATGCGATCGCGCATGATTAAGGATCAGGATAAACTAATTCAAAGTTTGCTGACTGCTAAAGCGAACCAAAAGTATAAAGGAGGCAAATTTGCTCTAGTAAATGATGCTGATTATAATATGATTCGTGAAGTTTATAAAAAAATCGGGCAAGGAGATTTCTTGTAGTAGCATAAGTAAGTTAATCTAAAATAAATAAGGTTTGTAGTAAGCGCTTAATAGCTAATCACAGAGATAAATGAATGATAGTTAATCCGACAAACTATTTTAAAAGAATTTTTAGTTTGTTTACTCACTTAAGCGATAACTGGAGCATTGCTAAAAAAATTAGTTATGGCTATACTCTGGCAATTAGTATTGCTTTTATCGGTACGACAAGTGGCTTGTTGATTGCATACCGCTATGAAAGCCTTGCCCAGCAACAGTTGAATTTATCTTATCAACAAAAATTTCTCTTAAAAGATTTAGAAAATACAATAACTAGAGTGAGGCTACATCCCCAAAGGTTAGTTACTGTATTAGAAAATTCTATTTGGTTAGAATTTGAAAAAAACAGATTTTTAGACGAAATGAGTCAAGTTAATCAGCGTTTAGCTGAACTACAAATATTTATAAATAACCATCCTGATGATTCGACAATAAATAATATCGATGTGTTGAATTTATTAAAAAAGTATAAAATTAACACGGAAATATATACTCAAATAGTAAAAAAGTTTTGGCGGCAGATTGAACAAAATAAATTATCAGCAAACGCCAGAAAAGCTGATCAGGAACAACTATTAGTGTTTTTTAAGGAAGAAACTAATATCTCGGTTGAGTTTGAGAAACTTTCAGACGATTTAATTGGGATTATAGGACATGCCGAAATTCAACAAAAGCAAGCAAATACTAGTTTTGATAGTGCCCAAAAATTGCGAATTCAAGTTATTATTGGAAGTATGCTGTTATCAGCTGCGATCGCAGCTATACTAGCAGTATATACCAGTAGGTTAATTGCGCGTCCCCTAAAAATAGTTACTAACGTTGCCAGAAAAATCACGCAAGAGTCAAATTTTCAACTTAGAGCTAATGTCACAAGCAACGATGAAGTAGGGACATTAGCTACTTCCCTGAATCAATTAGTGGAATGGGTAGGAGATTATACCCAGGAACTTAAGCTAGCTTACCAAAGTTTAGAGCAACGAGTAGAAGAACGAACCCAAGAACTTCAAAAAACCCTACAAGACTTAAAAGAAGCTCAAGGGCAATTAATTCAAACCGAAAAAATGTCTTCTCTTGGGCAGATGGTAGCAGGTATAGCTCATGAAATTAACAATCCTGCTAATTTTATTTATGGTAATATTCAATGTGCCAGTGACTATACTCAAGACTTGCTTAATTTAGTGAGTTTATATCAGCAACAATATCCAGATCCCATCTGGTTAATTGAAGAAAAAATTGAAGAAATTGATTTAAATTTTATTCATAAAGATTTGCCACTCTTACTTTCTTCTATGAAAACTGGGACTCAGCGCATCCGGGAGATTGTGTTATCTTTGCGGAACTTTTCCCGATTAGATGAAGCTGATATGAAAGAGGTAGATATTCATGAAGGAATTGATAATACACTGTTACTTTTAAATCACAGACTTCAGCCAGAAATTGAAGTCATTAAAAAGTATGGAGATTTACCCTTAGTTGAGTGTTATCCAGCACAACTCAACCAGGTATTTATGAATATTATAAGTAATGCAATCGATGCTATACTAGACCAAAAAGCTGATTCAGATAAAAGTAAACAAATTATTATAGATACATTAAAGATAGATGATATTTATATTAAAATAGGAATCAGAGATAACGGGCATGGAATTTCACCAGAGATTAAAAACAAACTATTTGACCCTTTTTTCACAACTAAACCAGTGGGTAAAGGTACTGGTTTAGGTTTAAGTGTTTGTTATCAGATAATTGACAAACACAAAGGTAAAATAGAAGTAATCTCAGAGTTTGAACAATGGACAGAGTTTGCAATCATTTTACCTATTAAAACACAAGCAAACTAGTACCGCTATTTATAGTGAACGCAGAATTTAAAATTACCAAACTTCTGTTTTTTAAAAAATTTATGAGCGAGTAGTTATAAACTCATAATTCATAGCTCCTGACTCTCAGACGTACCAACAAATTATTTAAAGCTACCTTCGCCGAAGGTATTTCAGGTAATGGGCTAGATTCATAGGACTCCTGCAACTTATTACGCAGACGTTCATATTCTCTTTGATGAAAATCTACATTAATATCTGATAAAATAGACCTTTCTCTACCTGCTAATTTTTGGGCGATTAAATCAGGAATATATGGTAAATTAAAAACTTCATTGAGCTTAATTAAATTAGCTTCAACTACTCCTGTTTCCATTAGATAAATTCCAGTCAATAGAACTCGATAAACATAAAGTAATGGTTTGATTCGATGCGTATGTTCTTTATCAAAAAGTTTCCATTCTGTTGCAGCAAAACCAATATAATGGTAGCTATGGTGACGGGTAATGCAATTTTTGCCAATAAATTTTAATTCCTCATGTTCTGGTGAAGTTGTTAATATTAAAGGTGAATATAGCTGTTCTAAGACATAACCATTCTTTTTAAGTAGCATCAAAAAGAATTTTTTGACATCATGAGTCACTAAATCAATTTCTAAAGATTCACGAACTTCTGAAACTTCAATAGTTTCATTCCCAGTCTCTAATCCCACCACTTCTTGAACTGGTAAAATATGCACACCACGTAAGTCATAATCAGAATCAGGTGACGGAAAACCATATAAGTGGGAACCACTGATGATGGTGAATAAAAGCGGGTAAGGCTGTTGCCCAATAATTGTGTTAATAGAAGGTGGAATATTCATAATGTGCCGTTTACTTGCTTACCTCGGTTCGCCTGTTTCTTTAGAACATCTTCTGTATAAACCAGAACACTCACTGGTAGTCCAGAGTTATCAACCCCGCGAAATGACCTCTGGGGTAATAAATGCAGATGGTTTTGGTGTGGGTTGGTATCATAGTCAAAAAGATATCGAACCTTTTACCTACAAAAATATCCTACCTATTTGGAATGATATAAACCTACCCAGTCTCAGCCGTTACGTTGAATCCAAGTGTGTACTTGCTTATGTCCGCAGTGCTATACCAGGACAAGCCTTAGATTTTGCTAATTGTCAGCCCTTTAATCATCAACAAAAGCTATTTATTCACAATGGACGAATCGAAAATTTTCGGAAAACATTATACAGAAAAATCCGCAGCACTTTAACCCAAGATTTTTACGAAAAAATTAATGGCAGTACTGACTCAGAACACATTTTTGCATTGTTACTTTCACAATGTCAAATTAACAAACATCGACCTCCAGAATATGCTTTACGCAACACATTATTAACGCTTTTAGAGATGGCAAAACGCTATCAAGTAGAAGCCTCACTCAATGTAATTTTTAGTGATGGACATTGTTTAATAGCCTCTCGTTTTGCTACCACTTCACCGCCTCCATCTCTTTACTGGATACGAGACGATCCGACTTTTCCAAAATCTGTAATTATTGCGTCCGAACCTCTATTTATAGGTAATTGGATTGCTTGCCCAGAAAATAGCATCATTAGTGTGGGAGCAGATTGTGAGATCCAAATTGATAAAATCTAGTGTGAAAGAGGCTAACAATAGTACTTAAGCGCTTACTTGCTGTCATTTGAATAGGCAAATCGCTAAAAATAGCTCTAAAGCTTGAGTAATATAGCTCAAGCATGATTTTATTAGCTACGGCTATGTGTTTCACTGATTGGGATAAAGGTCTGCCATCAAAGGTAGCCTATTACGCCAAGCAAACGGAGGTTTCATGTCGATATCTAAAGCTGTTACCAGCAATCTTACTTCTCAAAACAGCGTTGAAAAACGCTTGCAGATAGAGCGTTTGGTAGTAACAACTCAAATAGTTGCACCTAGTGCTGGGAGCGATGTGGTTAAGGGATTAACTCAAACACCTAAATCTCTACCCCCTTCTTACTTTTATGATGACCGTGGTTCTGATCTGTTTGAGCAAATCTGTGATTTACCAGAATATTACCTCACACGCACAGAAACAACGATTTTACAGCAGTTTGCTAGTGAAATTGCCAAGATAACTGGCGCTTGTGAATTGGTAGAACTTGGTAGTGGCAGTTCTAGCAAAACCCGCATTTTATTAGATGCCTACCAGAATCTAGGCTATCCCTTGCACTATCTACCAATTGATGTGTCTGGAGGTATGTTGGAAAGTAGCGCCAAGCAGTTATTAGAAGATTATCCCTTACTGCAAGTTTATGCACTAGCGGGAACCTATGAATTAGCCCTTGCACAACTCCTACCGACGCAATTACCCAGTCGGATGATTTGTTTTATTGGTAGCAGTCTAGGTAATCTTAGACCTGATGAGTGTGATGTGTTCTTCTCTCAAATTACCGAAGCCCTACAAGTAGGTGAGTATTTCTTGTTAGGGATAGATTTACGAAAGCCGAAACAGATTTTGGAACCAGCTTATAACGACAGCCAAGGAGTGACGGCAGCATTTAACCTCAATATGCTGGAGCATTTAAATCAGCGCTTTCAGGGGAATTTCGACACCACCCAGTTTGAACACTGGGCGTTTTACAATGAAAGTGAGCATCAAATAGAAATGCATTTACGCAGTCTGCGATCGCAAATTGTAGAATTACGCGCTCTTAACCTCAAGGTTAATTTTGCACTAGGTGAAACTATCCTCACCGAAATCTCTCGCAAATTCGACCTTAATACTATCAAGCAGCAACTCACCGCACAGGGTTTATTACCTCTTCATGTGTGGACAGATCCAAATCAATGGTTTGGTTTACTCCTCTGTCAACTGCAAGCATAAAGCAAATCAGGGTATGTCTCACATATATAGTGGTTCTCAGTTGAGTCCAATATAGACCTAACAAAAACAGCCCTTTACGCCAGTTGCTACAACGGGGAGGCAGCGCGATCTTGGGGGTTTCCCCCATGAGTGACTGCTCCCTATTAGCCTAAGCAAGTAAACTAAATGTTTAGCGGCTAATTATTGCCGCATCGAAGCTCTGGAAAAAATTCTGCTGAATATAGGAATCCTTGGCTGAGGCTTAGTTGCAGTTATATTGGCATTAGCAACAGAAGAGTTATTAACTGCTTCAGCGAGAATAGGTGGTTTGCTATTAGTAGAATTGGCAAAATCACTCAATTGGATAGCAGAAGGTGAATTTGAAGATATGGAACTAATATTATCAGTATTTTGACTATTGGTTTTTACCGGAGTTTCAGCTTGAGATGGAGTAACGATGAGAGTCGAACTTGTTGCTAATACCAGTATGAGCAAATGAGAAATATATTGTTGCATGGGGATTGGTAAAATGGGTTGATAAATATTCAAAGCTTAAAGAAGTTGTGTTTGTTATTAGGTGGAAGTAAAACCGCAATTTTCCAGGATAAATCATCACGCTGTTGTTCAATAAAACCTGAATACAGCGATTTTCAAATGAATAGACTACCAGCGCTTAGTTCATTAATTTGCTAACAAAAGCCGAACCTTCCTCAATCACCTTTCCTGCAAAGCAAGGGGAAAGTAAACTTCTCTTTCGTAAAAAGAGAGCGGTTATTTTAACACTACTGAATCAGTGTTCTAGAGAGTTGGCAAATACATACACCTGGAATAATTGACGTTTTTTGATCAACTAAGCCAGCACAACTATTAATATTTTAGTTAGATTTAACTTATTACTAAAAGAGGAATCTTACTGAACTTTTTTAAAAAGCTGATTTAGAGAAAATCAACTCTTAATTCGCATATTTAACTAACTAAAGCAGAAAGTATATGAAATTTTAATAAAGCCTGAGTTTGATCAAGTAGCTTCTGTAAATAAATACGTGTATACGTTCAGCAATAGATACTAATCTGACTATATGCTCAGTAGCAACTGGGCAACTACTGGCGGCTAGGCGATCGCAACTGTAAAGCTTAGACATTATCGTTGTCAGTATACACCTGCTGATTTATCCCTTGTAGCTGAAGCTGGTACAGATGCCGTTATACTTGGCGAGTTTCTAGTTAAAGAAGAAGATACTTTTTTTGAGGTTGGCGTAGATGCGGAGCGGCTTGTCGTCAGACATCGCTCCTTAAACCGCAGATGTTGTATATTTCAGTTTATTAGTATAACCCTGGACTTTTACAGATACCGGGTTGACAGTTTATAGACTGGCTGAAGATTCACAAATCTATGCGGAATTGATACCAGAGGCACTGAAGTTGATAGCAGCAACATCACTTATCAGCAAAATTATGAATACAACCCAGAGATATTTTTTACGCCTTATTTTTCTGACAATGATTGTTAGCATCAGCAGTTGTAGTTCTAACCCCACCGCTCGTAATATTGACAATGGAACGCCATCCCCCACTACAACACTGACGAATAGCCCATCGTCATCGTCTCAGACTCCCAGCCAAATTTCTAGCGTCGCTCAGTTGAGAGAAAAATCTCCTAATCAAGAATCTCCTAAGGAAAATACGCCTTCCTCATCAACTTCTAAAGCTGCCACTAGCAAAACTACCAGTGTTAATCTATATACGAGTGATACCCAATGTCAAGAACTGATTCCAGAAAAGGTTTCAGTACCAGCCGAGGAACCAGTGACAAATGTAGTGAGTAAAATTTTAGAAAAACGAGATACAAGCGACTTTAGCTTGTCTGGGTATCGTGTCAATATAAAAAATGGCATTGCTACAGTTGATTTGCGAATATCTCCTGAGTCAAAGCGGCAAATAGCTTCTCTTTCTAGTTGTGAACAGTTTGCTCTATTTGGTAGTCTCCGTAAAACTCTAACGAGTAATACCCAATGGAATATTAAAGAGGTTCGCTTCACCGAGCGAGGTGAGGATATTGTTCTTTAGAATCTGAACAGCGACAGGATTCATGCATCAGCAGTTGTGAAAACTGTGTATATTCTAGTTTATATAGTGGTATTCTTCATTTTAGCCATAACTTTATAGCAGCAATTCGCGGGTGTAATTCAGTGGTAGAATCTCACTTTCCCAAGGTGATCGTCGTGGGTTCGAGTCCCATCGCCCGCTTTCAAATCAGAACCTAAGCTAGCTATGTGATTGCTGCCGTTGGTATAGTTGCTCACAAGTTTGTTGAGCCAGACTTCACTAGGGGTCTAGAGTCTGCGGGCATCCTTACTACACTCCATATACTACAGGTTGCCGATCAAGCGCCGATGTTCAATAGACTGATATTTCTATTGGGATGGGAATTTTCAGCAGCAGGGAGTTTAAATTCAAGACCATACTTTGTCGAGGCAATTGCAATCGCTTTTTCGAGGTCGACAGGATTAACGACTCCCAATTTAATAGTATTATCAGCAGTTTTTTAACAATTTACGCACAAGCATCTAGGTACTCGCCAATTGATGGCAGCTAATGGTAAAAAACAATTAGCGATTCGCAATTAGCACTATGGCAAATTTTCTCCAACCGCCAAGGTTACGCATTGGTGAAGACACTGAAGAAGAACGACACGCCACTTGGCTAGAACTTTTTTATGATTTGGTTTTTGTAGTTGCAATTTCTCAACTCGCCCACAATCTCAACGAGGATATCTCTCTATCAGGATTGTTTGGGTTTGTAGTCCTATTTATACCAGTTTGGTGGTCATGGATTGGTACTACATTCTACGCCAACCGCTTTGACAGCGATGATGTTGGACATCGACTGCTGATTGGTATACAAATGCTGACAGCAGCAGCAATGGCTATTAATATCCACCACGGTCTGGGTGAGAGTTCCCCTGGTTTTGCCATTTTCTATGCTCTCGGTCGGATTGTGCTTGTAATAGAGTACGTCCGGGCTGGAAGACATATCCCTTCAGCGCGTCCTTTGACCACTCGCTATGCTATTGGTTTTGCGATCGCAGCCTTCCTTTGGTTAATATCAGCATCTATACCCATTCCTTGGCGCTTCGGATTTTGGACACTGGGAATCATTATTGACTTTGCCACACCCTTAATAGGACATAAGTTTCAGATCAGGTTACTCCCCCACGCCTCACACTTACCGGAACGTTTCGGGCTATTTACCATTATTGTTTTGGGCGAAGCAGTGATTGCGGTGGTCAATGGTGTTTCTGAGCAGAAATGGGATACTTTAACTGTAATTTCTGGCGTGTTTGGTCTAATTATCGCTTTTAGCTGGTGGTGGGTCTATTTTGATAATCTGGGTGGCACACCCATTCAGATAGCGCGAACACATGGAAAAGTTGGTGTTGTCAATCTCTGGCTCTACACCCATTTACCGCTAGTAATTGGAATTACTGCTGCTGGAGTTGGTGTAGAACAAATTTTGTTGAGTAAGCCAACTTTAGCACTACCCGATTCCCAGCGATGGCTCATCTGTGGTTCAGTAGGATTATGCTCTCTAGCTGTCAGCATTCTCCACAGATTTGGGGTGATCCGTTATTGCAAAATCCGTTCCCAGTATCGACTTGGGGGTGCATTTGTGCTGCTAGCGATCGCCATCTTAGGCAAAAATTTGTTACCTGTTACAGTCATTGCTCTTGTAGCTGTAGTTTCTGCTGGGCAAGTAGTTCAAGATTTGTATCAGAGTCGTCCCACTACCCGCTTAGTTGACCCATAAATCTAGCTCATAGCGCAGTGGCGCACATCTGTGCGCCACTGCGACGTATCCAGGTAATTTAAATCTAAATCATTTTTTAAAATACATCTATCCTATGGAGTATTTTTTATTTAAATAAATAAATATTTATATAGTTATTTAAAGATGATGTAATCTCAGCATTCAAACTCGACGCTGTAATGCAGATAACTCAACGCCTTGCCGTCTATCAGAGGTGACAGAACCAAGGGAGGAATGTCAAGATTAGGAGATGTACCTTTGGTCGATGAAGTCAAGTAGGTGAAATATTTATTAATATAATTAATAGCAAGTGTAAATTCAGCGTCAGGAGTCCGAAAAAATTCCTAATGGCAGGTATTTCGCATCAATCACCAAATTCTTCACCAACGGAACAGAAGATTATGAAAGACCAAGAACCATCAGACTCTAAGGAATTCGTCGGAAATCTCAAGAATGGGATTTGGCTGTTTGGGCTGTCATCCTGGGTATTTGGCATTACCGATCGCAGTATTGCTTCATTTGCGGATGGCTATCTCTCGGCTTTGGATTTAACGCAACTATTTACGGCGGCTACGTTTTTTGTGGCGTGGCTATTTTTGAAACCGACATCTAGAGTTTAAGATTGGCCACTGGTTGAGTATCAAGTCACGCTAGTCTGATAAAGATTTAGAAAGTTATCTATTTGATCGCCATAAGGGGTGCGCCACAGAATGCATAGATTCCTTTGCATTGATCACAATCAGGGTAATTCGTAAAATCTCCCAATTACCCTGATTTCTAGTTTTCAGGGGAGAGAATCAGGATCTATACCGAGTTTGCGCTACCTACCTTTGTGCCAGCATTTTGGCATGTTCTTCCAGCGTTAGTAAACGTCGTTCTATGCCAATTCCCAAACCTACCTCTGGTAGCCAAACAGGATTTACTGACAGTGATTGATACTCGTTATTGACTGTGACTACAAAAATTTTTCTAATTTTCCGGAATTGATTATGCTCAGGTGGTAGTATCTATCAGACTACCGATTTATACTGAAACTCTATAACGAACCTTCGGGGAATATAACCCCATTTCGGATTAAAAGCCCGGTCATCATGGCCGGGCTTTTGACAAGGAATTAAAAAAAATTGGGGTAACTCTGGAAAATCCCAGAATTACCCCAATTTTTAAAAGTTAGAAGTTGGGAATTGTTTTTAACTCCTAACTCCTAACTACTGATTAATTAGGCAAAGGCGGCGGTTGTCACATCGTTATTCGAGAGAATTTCTTGCAACTCTTCGGCGTCTACCGTTTCTTTATCAACCAACATTTGCGCTATTTGATCTAAAATGTGGCGGTTACGCACCAACACTTCTTTAGCGCGTGTATAGGCTACATCTACAAGTTTGCGGACTTCTTCATCAATGGCGGCGGCGGTTTCTTCAGAAAAATCGCGCTCTGACATAATATCCCGTCCCAGGAACATATTACCTTGCTGACGACCAAGGGCAACTGGGCCTAAGCGATCGCTCATCCCAAATCTGGTGATCATCTGACGGGCAACACGGGCTACTTGTTGTAAGTCGTTGGAAGCACCAGTGGTCACTTCTTCTTCACCAAAGATTAATTCTTCAGAGATGCGACCGCCCAAAGCCACTGCCATCTGATTTTCGAGATAAGCGCGGCTGTACAAACCAGTGTCCATCCGGTCTTCGCTGGGGGTAAACCAAGTTAAACCACCTGCGCGACCGCGAGGAATGATGCTAATCTTCTGCACAGGATCATAGTCTGGCATCAAAGCACCAACCAAGGCGTGACCAGCTTCGTGATATGCCACCAAGGTTTTGCGCTTTTCACTCATTACTCGGTCTTTCTTCTCTGGCCCAGCTAATACGCGATCGATCGCGTCGTTGATTTCATCCATCGAAATTTCAGTCAAATTCCGGCGTGCTGCCAGAATTGCGGCTTCATTTAACAGGTTGGATAAATCTGCGCCAGTAAATCCAGGGGTACGACGGGCGATTTTATCCAAGTCCACATCTTTGGCCAAGGTTTTGCCACGGGCGTGTACTTTGAGGATTTCGCTACGTCCGGCATAATCAGGACGATCTACCACAACTTGACGGTCAAAGCGACCAGGACGCAACAGCGCTGCATCAAGGACATCAGGACGGTTAGTAGCGGCAATAATGATGATGCCAGTGTTGCCTTCAAAGCCGTCCATTTCGGTGAGCAACTGGTTGAGGGTTTGTTCCCGCTCATCGTTACCACCGCCTAAACCTGCACCCCGTTGACGACCTACCGCGTCAATTTCATCGATGAAGACGATACAAGGCGCGTTGGTCTTAGCTTGTTCAAATAAATCGCGGACGCGGGATGCACCCACACCTACGAACATTTCCACAAATTCCGAACCAGATATCGAGAAGAAGGGTACACCTGCTTCACCAGCTACGGCACGAGCGAGGAGGGTTTTACCTGTACCAGGAGGGCCAACTAAGAGTACACCTTTAGGAATTTTTGCACCAACGGCGGTAAAGCGATCGGCGTTTTTCAGAAAGTCTACGACTTCGTTTAATTCCAACTTGGCTTGGTCAATACCAGCGACATCGCCAAATGTCACCTGAGTTTGTGGTTCCATTTGCACTCTGGCTTTGGATTTGCCAAAGTTCATTGCTTGGCTACCTGGGCCACTTTGAGCGCGACGTAGCAAGAAGAATAAGCCAACCAAAAGCAATACAGGGAAAAATAAGCTGCTTAGTGCCTTAAACCAAAATCCTTCGTCGGTTTGGGGCAAAACAGAAATATCAACGCCTTTTGAAGACAGAGTATTGATCAGGTCTGGATCGTTGACTAAGGTAACAATCCGTTTATTTGGGTCATATTTGGGTGTAACTAGTGCTGTAGAGCGATCTGCACTCAAACTGACTTTTTCTACTCTGCCTTGTTGAACTTCCTGAATAAAGCGACTGTATCGCCATGTCTCTCTGCTTTGGGGTTGTTTGTCAAAAAATGCTGTTCCCAGCGCAATGACGACAATAAACAGCAGCGCGTACAGCCCTGCATTTCTCCATTTTTTATTCACTAAGGTCTATCCTCCTGTATTTTTCGCGCGTTAGCTGTTGAGCGGGCGCTTTGCGCCATCGCTTACCGTCTCTGCTCGGAAAGGTCATTATTAAGAATTATGTTAACTTATCTTAAGTGTAACAAAGTGGCGTAGCTTTCATGGTGCAAAAAGCTCCCTGATTTGCTGAAAACTAGGATGGTAGGGATTATATTGTAGCGACCCTGTAGGCTGATGAACGGTATGAATCGGAATAATTTCTACCACACTATTAGTGTAGGCGATCGCTTCAAATCTCTGGACTAATTCGACGCTCCAAGTTTCTTCCCGCACTGCCTGCTGGTGGTTTTGTAACCAGTTTACAAGTTGCGATCGCAAAATTCCCGGCAAAATTCCGGCATTTTTTGGTGGCGTCCACCAACTGCGATCGCACCATCCCCAAAGGTTGCCTGTGCTGGTTTCTAGCCAATTTCCTTGGGCATCGACTAATATTACTTCTTCAGCATCTAAGCTAGTTTTTGCCAACCAAGCACTTAAATAGTTTCCGGTTTTATGAGAGGGGAGAGAGCGATAAAATTCAGGACTAGCAACGGCACACAAACTACCATGATTTTGTTTTTCTGTCAAATTTTGTGGTAAGAATCTGCCAGTTATCCACTCGCGTCCATCGGGAAAAAGGGTAATTCTGAGAACGGGGAAGTGTGCGAGGATAATTTGGGCGCCTTGACGCAGACGGTTCCAATCGGGTTGCTGCCAACCAAAAGTTTGTATTGAAAAAAGTAAGCGATCGCAGTGTGAGAGCCAATTGGTTAAACTACTATCTAGGGAGTTCTGATAAACCCGCAATGTTGTAAAAACAGTTGCCCCATAAAGTAACCCTGGATCGTTAATGTCTAACTCTAGGGTTTGAGAGTGAATTAATTTGCCGTCATACCAAAAAATATTATTTGTCACAACCAAATTGCTTGTTGCTACAACTCCATTGAAAAGTGATGACTTGTAATGCTCATACGCTGCATGAGATAAAACCTGTGAGCGGCAAATCGCTGAACACCAGAATCTAGACTCAGGTGTTCACACTGATGATTTTTTGCATATTCAATTAGCCACTGAAATAACTGTTGACCATAACCTTGTGACCGCTTCAATTCATCAACAACTAAGTCATCAATATATAAAAACTTTCCTGATGCTAAACACATAGAAATGCGAAATCCAGCCACTGCCACAGCTTGCTGCTCTACTTCCATGAACGCAAGTTTATATCCTTCTTTCATTTGATATCGAACTTGTTCTACAAACTTAGCCTGCTCAAGGTGACGACCCAACTGGGAGATAACAGGAAAACACCTTAATATTTGAAAGTCAGATTCTGCCAATTGTATTGACATCACTATTGCTCCTAATGATGTTGCTTGTGTTCATCTTACTTTCCAAAGCTATCGAGAGGATCGCAAGTTCACAAAACTTTCTTTTTGTTGTAGTAAAATGCTATAGCGTTTTCTAATAAGAGTGAGGTTAAGCTATACCTCACCCCAATAAAGTTGTGCTTTATCTCCCCTCTCTTTCCTAAGTAGAGAGGTTGGGGGTGAGGTTTTGATATGTACTTCATACACCTGGGAACCGTTATATGAATATCATTTAATCCTTTGGCGGAAATAGAATTTTATTAGTCCCTTCAGGAGTTGTAATTACTTTTCCTCCTAAAGCTTCAATTTCCCTAATTGCACGTTTTTGAGTTCTCTGATCAACTTGATTATTTAAAACCATTGCCCAGGTAGAAATTTGAGCATATTTACTGTTAGGATTTCGACTCAAAAATTCAGCAGTTCTTTGGGAAGTATTAGCTATAACCTGACTCTCTGCATCTGAAAAGTTACTAGCCCAGTTTGCCGCCGTTGCAAAAGATTGTTGGGCAGCTTTAGCATTGCCTAAAAATAATAACTCATCAACTCCTTTATAACGCCATACGTAATAAGACTTTTCGGGAACTGAGGGAGATAGTGATTTTAAGCCTTTTTCTGACAATGCGATCGCGCGTTCTGGCATGGCAGCATACAATGAAGTACTGATAGAAAGACTCCGATACACTGCTAAAAATCGCGGGTCACGTTTTATAATTACTTCAAAATATTCTGGACTTAAACTATAACCTGTTTTATCCCGAACCTCATCATCTCCAAAATATTGTAAAAAATCGAGATATACTAAATCTGCAATGAAGTTATCATAACCAAAACTAGGCATTTTTTGGAGAAAATTAAGACGGAGCTTTTCAGATTTTATTTCTTTCTGGAGAGTTTCTAAAGAGGCAGATTGTTTGCTATTTATTAGTTTTTGCAATTGGGGGAATTGAATTAAGCCAACTCCTAAAATACATAGACAAGCTACTAAAGGTGTAGCAAAAGCATTACGCGATAACAACAACATATTTTTCTGATTTTTATCCGCATAGTCATATCATTGTATACATAGTGATATAGGAAAAGTCGGCCAGCACTTGCGCGTTTAAGCTTTGCTAGGTCAAATAGAAAATAGGTAAACTAAAATAAATTTATTTAAATTACTAGTCTTAAGTTATACTTATATACTCTCTTTATTCTAAATGTTTTTTTTTGTACAAGTAGTAGCTAATTTATACCTATGAGAACGAAGCGCCCAAAAGCTAATTAAATAATTCTTTCAGAATTACACCACTTAGGACAACGGGGAGAACTCCTAGCGTAGTGCTGGACTTACCCGCAGTGGCTCCAATATCTATAATGGGGTATTATCCTTTGTTTAAAATAAATTTAGCTTTGAGAAATCACGACCACGACTTTTACTTTTATTTATAAAAAGCTTCTTAAATTATTAAGTTTTTTTACTTTAGTTACTTTTATTAAGTAAAAGCCTTGAAAGTTTTGACATAACCTAAAGTTGTGTCTATAGTGAAGTCTTTAACCTCTAAAATAAAATGTCATGGTAAATCCTACTGCTGAAAACACAAAAAGTAATGGTCAACCTAGCCAAAATGGAGAAAATAATAGTCAAATTGGTAAGCCAAGTAGTGAGTTTAAAAGAAAAGTTAATCAGATGAATACTAAGGGGGAAGGATTCAATATTGATGACGTTATTGATGCTATTAAAACAGCAATAGTTGAAGTTGTCGAGTTAGAAATTACCACTTGGGTTCCAGACTCATCTACTCAGTTTGAAGAACTACAAGGGCAACAAATTGCTAAACCAGGTAATCGAATGTATACCACAATAAATCTAATTGATGGTGATATAAACAATGAAGTTGGTAGTCAATTTGTTGGGAGTGGAGCATATACAGAACTTCGTGACTTTCATTTAAGTCAAGTCAAAGAAAGTCGGGAGATTATGCAAAAAAATCTAGAAACTTTGCAGAAGTTGTATGGATTTTTTATAGAAATTGTGAAATCTCGCAAAACTTTACAACAATCGCCATCCCGTCCATAGTAGTCGTTATTTTTTAATAGTCACACTAAAATACCTAGAGCATAGGAACCTGGCCAAATCTATAGGTTAATTTGCTTTAGACAAATTAAGTAAATTATTACTATGTCTAACAAAATTCAAGAACAAGCCACAGATTTGCTACAGAAACTAGTCTCATCTGTACATGGATTAGTCGATGATATTACAGCTTTAGAAGTGAATACGATGGTTGTGGAGCAAATTACTGGCGCAAAGTTTAATGCTTGGCAAGGATATGAACAGATTTATTCAATAAATGACAAAGACTACTTTGATAGCAAAGGAATTCCAAATCCTGACAATTTAGCAGAACCAGAAAAAACTCAAGCTCAAGAGCTACGCAAGCGTTATACAAGTCTATTTTCACAGCTTGAAAGAGAATATTTTTACATTCTCCTTGAACAAAGTAGTGATACTAGTGAGCCAGACCCCAGAATAATACAATATCAGGAGCGTCTTAAATATAAAGTGGAACATCAAGCAAATATTGTTCAAACTGATCAGGTATACATAAAGCTAGCTCAACCAATATTGCCTGCTCCTGCTCCTCTTGTAAATGAACAAGATAATCAAAAAAATTTGCGCCAAAGGTGGGAAGAGATTGAAACCCTTTTGAATAATAGTAAATTTATTCGTACTCTGCGAAAAATGTCTGAACTTAAAGCTGCACTTGATAGTGGTGACATTAAAAGCGTAGATATTGATGTTATTTATGCTCAAACTGTTATGCAGTTAGATGGAGATATTATCAGCCGTTACCATAAAAACCTATTTGAATTACCTGAAGGTGATAGAGATTTAATCATAAAAATACACAATGAAGGGATAGTTGCTGGAGAAAAACAGTGGCGTGGAACACTAGATTTTCTAATTAGTATTGTACAAAGTTTCGCTAAATTATCCCGACAATGAACCCTTATCAAACACATACAGATTATCAAGCTGATGTTCAACTCTCTTTCTTTGTGCAAATCCCTCAAAGCACTCCTATTGAACTTGAAATTAAGGTTGAGCCAGGACAGTATACTTTTTATCTAAATATGGCAGTTTTAAAACAAATTGAGCAAGCCCGAAAAATAGGCTGCTCTCTCTATATTCCGCCAAAATTACTAGCTTATCTTTGGTACTACAACTGCTTTAGCGATAATATTTGCTTTAGTAATAATCCTGTGCAATACAATAAATTAGTAATTAATAAAAAAAAATTGAAACCTTTTGAGAATACTTTTATAGTAAGTTTTATTAAATTATTGTGGAGTAAATCATTACAAAATAAATCGACGTTACAGCATGGACTTACTTTTAATTTTTATTATAGAGAAGATACATCAGCTTTATATTTTTGGAAAGAACAAGATATTGTTTTGCAAAGTAATATCTTATTTTATGGCGATATAATTCACAAAATTAGGAGTGATTTTATCCAAAATCCTGAGTGTTTAAATATTACTTATCTGCATTATTGGCTTATTGAACAAATATTAAACTATCTTCGGACTAATCTAAATCTGCTAGTTTGGGAGATAGCTTCTCTCTTTCCTGCTGGTTTTGTAGTTTACAATCTCTATCTAGCAAATGTAATGATATCAATATTTGCTTGGATCGGGTTAACTATATTATTTGCTACTACCCGCTATGTACTTGTTAATCAACTTCAAAGAGGTACTTCCATCAACTCTAAATTTATAAATAGGTTGATATGGACGCTGATTTGTCTCATCCCTAGCGTTGTTGTTGGTGCTACTAGTGGCTTTAGTAATGTTTATGCCTTATTATTACCGCTTTTGTCGGTTATCGCTCCACAACTTGTAGAGTGCATTTTAAGTTTTATCAGTCCGCGAGTTTGGAGACTTATTATACGTAGGTTCCTGTCGTTATGAGTATTTATCGAAACAGAATTCAGGAGTCAGAATTCAGAATGAATTCTGTATGACTGGCGGATAGCGACGCGAAAAGCGAGTCCGCGAGCGTCTGAATAACAGGGTTTAAGACTTCCACAAAACAAGAAAACTTGCTGGTCAAGAAGAAAGTCGCGGGTCTGAATCTCCAAATTAATTGATTCTGACTCCTGAATTCTGACTCCTGAATTCTTCTTCAAAACTATTTTTTAATAACTGCCAACATTGTTGAGCGATCGCCCAATCTTCTTGAGTATGAATAACTAATACCCGTACTGTTGAATCGGGTGTAGCAATATCCTTATCTACAGGCTGCTGCTGATTTTTCTCAAGGTCTATTTTCAGTCCGATAAATCCAAAGGCTTCACAGGTAGCTTGGCGAATTTCTGGAGAGTGTTCACCCACGCCTGCTGTGAATACCAAAGCATCTAATCCGCCCAAACTGGTAAGCATTGCACCGATCGCAGAACGCAAGCGATGTACGTAGATATCCCAGGCCAATTGAGCGCGGGAATTACCTTGAGCAATCGCTTCTCTCACCTCACGCATATCGCTAGATACACCCGAAATTCCCTTTAAGCCAGAAGCTTTATTTAATATCTCATCCAACTTTTCGACGGAGTAATTGCAGTATCGCAACAAATAAATCAGAATCCCCGGATCAACTGAACCAGAACGACTACCCATCATCAATCCTTCTACGGGCGTAAATCCCATTGTGGTATCAATACTGCGGCCATTTTTAATCGCCGCCAAAGAGCAACCATTGCCCAAATGACAGTTAATTAACCGCTCAGGTGGGACATCTCGACCGAGAATTTGAGCAGCACGTTGAGAACAGTATTGGTGACTTATACCATGAAACCCATAGCGACGGATACCTTGCTCTACCCACTCATAGGGTCCGGGATAAATTGCTGCTGCATCGGGTAGAGTGGCATGAAATCCGGTATCAAATACTGCTATTTGGGTGACATCTTTTAAGATTTTTTCAATTGCTTCTATACCTTCTAAAGCGACTGGATTATGGGCTGGAGCGAGGTTAGATAGACGTGCGATCGCCTTTTTGACATCCTCAGTAATTACCACACTATTTCGATAATCCTGTCCACCATGTACTATTCGATGCCCCACCACATCGATTTCTGACAACTGATCAATTACCTTGGTAGCATCATAAGTAAGTGTATGCAGCATATAGGTGAGGTGTGCCTCTGGGGAATCACCAGAGATTGATTTTTTTAGCGTTGCACCCGTAGTGGTTTTTACCTCAATTTCTGCCACACTCCGATCTTGAGTCCAGTTGATTTTGCCTTCCCAAAGGGGTTGGGCTGCTTGGGTGGGTAGAGCCTCATCTGCAATCTCATACAGACAACTTTTTTGGGTACTCGATCCGGCATTCAGCACCAATATCTTCATAGGACAACATAAAAACATCACCTGGTTTGATCATGTCACTAAGTGTAGCCTCATGCTTCTAGCCTATAGGGATAATATGCAGGCTCATTGCTGCTAGTTGGTGACGGCAGGTTTTATCTTTTCACGCAAGAGAAATCTCTTTGTCATCTATCTGGGGATAGTTTCCTAATCGATAACCACGCGATCGCCAAATTTTTCCACCCAAATGCCTCAAATTCTCGCCAAGTACCACTAGGGGCAATTACTCGTAGTAAGTCACCGGGTTTCAGGGGCGATGGTAAGATTTTGGATGGCATGAAAAAAGTTAGGAGTTAAGAATAAAGACCATAACCCATAACTCCCATAAAATTTTGTTGAATCATTTTTCAAAGCGATCGCTCCTGTCATTTATTATTAGTTATTCTCCCCCTACTTTTTTTTTCTTATTCCGGTAAACCCTCAACCCGCATTAAATCCAATTCCCGTTCAAATATTTCATCAATTGGCAACATTTGACCATCAACAGTCATAAATTTATGATCTTTTGTTGCCCGAATCAATGAACCATCTTCCAAACAATACTCAAACACCTCTTGTTGTCCGCGATCGTGCCACTGTGCCACAGGTTGCATGTAAATATTTCCATTATTATCAACGCTATATACAGTACATTCAATGCGTTTTTCTACAATTTCCCCAATCGGCAGTAATCCATATTCTACTGTCAATATTTCCGTTTCATAGGTTAAACAATATTCAGCAAACTTTAACATTTGCTCAAATAATTCATCCGCAACTTTTTTCTGAACACCATTTTTTGCTGCGCCATCCACGAATTTTTCTCGCTGCTTTTGCATCTCAGAAACTTTCTTTTTACCCATCGCCCGACGCAGCAAGTCAGCTTGTCCTAATGTATATCCAGCCATATCCTGAGCAATTTTCATGATTTGCTCTTGATAGACCATAATTCCATAGGTTTCGTCTAATATTGGTTCCAGAATGGTGTGTTGATAATCAATGTTTTCTCGACCATGTTTGCGGTTAATAAACTTCGGAATTAGTCCCGCATCTAATGGCCCAGGTCGATAAAGTGCCAAAATTGAAGAAATATCTTCTATATTAGAAGGCTTCAAATCTCGCACTATCTGACGCATTCCAGAAGATTCTAATTGGAATATCCCTTCTAACTCACCTGCTTCTAATAGGTCATAAGTTTTTTGGACATCTTTTGGGAGAGTACTATGTTCACCTTTAGCTAATATCTTCTGGGCTTTTCTCTCCTGGCGAGGAATTTCATCGGGGTCAATACGATATCCTTTAGTTTCTTGAATTAAATCAACGGTTTTTTGAATCAGCGTCAGGTTCCGTAAACCCAGAAAATCCATTTTCAACAAACCCATTGATTCCAGGTCTTCCATGAAATACTGGGTAATTACAGAACCGTCATTATTCTTCTGTAGTGGCACAATTTCATCAAGGGGATCGGCAGAAATTACCACACCTGCTGCATGAACACCAAAGGTTTTGTTAGTTCCTTCAATTCGCATCGCCATATCAAGCCAATGGCGAACATGGGGTTCTTTATCATATTTCTCTTTAAACTGTGGTTCTGGGGTTTCCTTAGAAATCATCACCTTGAGTTTTGTTGGTTTCCCCCGCACCACAGGAATTAATTTCGCCATTTTGTCAGCTTCCCCGTAGGGAATATTCAATACTCTGGCGACATCTTTCAAAACTGCTTTAGAAGTTAGGCGGTTAAAAGTAATAATTTGGGCAACTCTATCTGCACCATATTTATCAGTTACATATTCAATAACTTTATCCCGTTGTTCAATACAGAAATCCGTATCAATATCAGGCATAGATTTGCGTTCTGGGTTCAAAAAACGCTCAAATAGTAACCCATGATGCACAGGGTCAATATTAGTAATTCGCATCGCATAGGCAACTAATGAACCAGCCGCCGAACCCCGACCGGGACCCACAGGGATATTATTATCTCTAGCAAATTTGATGTAGTCCCAGACAACTAAAAAGTATTTGGAAAAACCCATCTGCTGAATCATTTTCAGTTCGTATTCCAATCTTTCTTTATAGACGGAATCGACTTCCTGGCGAGATTTACGGTTTAACCTTTCTAAAAGTCCATTCCATGCAACATCTTCGGCGTAAGTATCAGCAGTATGACCAGAGGGAATTGGGGGTGTAGGAATCTGAGGCTCACCCATAATATGGTAAGGCTCAACTTTATCAGCGACTTCTTCAGTGGTAGCGATCGCTTCGATAATCACATCATCCGGCAAATGGTCACGAAATAGCTGCTGCATCTCCTCACCAGATTTGAGATACTCTGTGCCGCTATAACGCATCCGCTTATCTTCAATAATTAGCTTGTGAGTCTGAATACATAGCAAAGCATCGTGGGCTTCAACGTCAAAACAAGAAATAAAATGCGAATCATTGGTAGCAACAAATTTAATCCCTAGCTCCCGCGCAATTTTGATAATTTCAACATTAACAATTCGGTCTTCTTGGGAGCCGTGATCTTGAATTTCTAGATAATAATCATCACCAAATACATCTTTATACCACTGAGCAACTTTCCGGGCTGCATCTGGTCTACCACTGAGAATCGCTTGAGGAACTTCTCCACCCAAACAAGCACTAGTAACAATCAAGCCTTCATGATATTCTTTTAGTAAATCTTTATTAATACAAGGACGAGAAAAAATTCCTTGACCTTGAACACCTTTAAGGTGAGAAATTGTGGTTAATTTGACTAAATTTTTGTAACCTTTAGTATTTTTAGCTAAAACAACTTGATGATATTTGGGGCGGCGTTCTTGTTTGCCAATATCGCCGTTAATTACATACATTTCATTGCCGATAATCGGCTTAATATTTTGACTACGGCAGATTTTGATCAGTTCAATAGCGCCATACATGACACCATGATCAGTAAGAGCGATCGCTTTCATCCCCAGTGCGATCGCTTGATCCACCAACTCTGGTAGCTGACTTGCCCCATCGAGTAGACTATAGTCACTGTGAATATGTAAAGGTACAAAGGACATAAGCTAATTAAAAATTAAAAAATAGAGCGATCGCAAGCATTAGAGCTACTGATCAGATACAGTTTCAATGCTAATCAACTGAACTCTAGGGGTCTACCCAGTCGCATACCCTTTCGAGCCGGATTTTAGAAAGCAATGGGATCTTAGATTAACTTGTTTCCGAAATTTTCACTTCCGAAAGTGAAGTTTTAATAGTTACAGCACTTAACCAGTATCTAGCCAATGAGTCAAACAGAGAGCAATACTTCGCCTAAAACCAAAGCTAGCCCTTGGTGGCAGCGTATCCCTCTGACTTTACAAATTGTCATCGCCTTAGTAGCCGCAGTTAGCGTCGGAATTGCCCTTGGTGCGGGGAATCCCAATCCCAGCAATGCCGTCTTAATCAACAATTTGGCAATTCCGGCTGAATTGGTGTTAAAGGCTCTCCGTGCCTTGGCTACGCCCCTGATTCTGGTAGCGGTGCTGCATACCTTGATGACTACCAACATCCCTGGTACAGCCGGACGGCGGTTGGCAGTGCTACTTTTAACTAACACTACCGTAGCTATTTTGGTGGGACTTTTGGTAGCGAATGTTCTGCATCCTGGGACTTGGGGCAATGTAGCCACCTCAACAAATACACAAATAACTCCTCAGAACCTTGACCCTTGGGGAATACTCAAAGATGCTGTACCGGAATCTGTCCTCAAGCCATTAGTTGATAATAATGTCATCCAACTAATTGTGATTGCCCTGAGTTTTGGGATTATCCTGCGGGGATTAAAATCTGAACAAATTGCCCAAGATAAGAACGGATACCAGTCGATAGAGGATGTGATCGGGATTTTATTTGAAGCGGTAGTCGGTGTCCTCAACTGGGTAATTGCCTTAGTGCCTTTCGCCGTCTTTGGGATTGTTGCCAAAACCGTTGCTATGCAAGGATTTACACCCTTTAAATCTTTGGGTGCATTTATCCTGGCGGTACTGTTAGCACTGGTATTGCAAGCGTGCTACTACCTAATTAGAGTAAAATTTGGTTCTTGGGTACACCCGCTAAAATTCCTCGCTGGCGGTTCTGATGCCTTTTTGACAGCTTTCTCAACTTCTTCCTCTGCGGCGGCAATGCCCGTAACCTTTGAGGTTTTGCAAACAAAAGTCGGTTTAAGGGAATCTTCTGCTGCCTTGGGGGCATTAGTCGGGGCAAATTTCAATAATGATGGTACTGCCCTTTATGAAGCAATGTCTGCGTTGTTTATTTCCCAACTAATTGGACAACATCTGAATCTGGGACAGCAGTTAATTGTCATCCTTACCTCGATTTTTGCATCTGTAGGTGCGGCCAATATTCCCAATGCTGGATTGGTAACGATGACACTGGTGTTCACTTCTGTAGGCTTACCTACCCAGTACATCGCTTTGCTAGTTACTGTAGACTGGTTTCTAGATCGCTGCCGCACTGCGATTAATGTCATGGGAGATATGACTGTTAGTGCTTTACTTGACGGCAAAAAGCCCCGTTCTGTAGACGAGGCTTAGTTTGCCAGCTTTTAGTTGAGTGCAGCAGCTTTTGAGATAATCTAATGCTGTTGAGGCCCTTTGGCATCACATTCTTTAGTCCAGCAGCGTTCTAGAAGTCGAAGACGCCAGAGCAATGCAAAGCGATGGGGATTCAATACCAATTTAGGATCGTGACTAAATAAGGGCTGGTTCAGATATTGCCAAAGGGGAAATTTAATCTTGGTGTGTTTTGGAGCCATAAGAACAACAAAATATTATAAACGTTTAGTGACAATACTTAACATTTTGTCTAGGAACTGCCTGATACTGTTTTTCTAGTTAAAGGCTACACTGTGTTTTTGGAATTGTCTTGGTGGCAATTGCGGAATTTTAGCAAGTGAATTTATGTTGTTTACGCTTTAATACTTATTTTACATCCGGTGAAAAGTCATACAATTTCAGGAAATTCCTACAGATATGTTGGAAAAGGTCTACAGATGTACGCCTTTACAGCCGATTCATCAGTTGCAAAGATTTTTGAGCTTGAACCAAAAGAAGCCTCGCACTCACCTGTCATGAATTATGTCAGCAATTGCAAACTGCTTAAATCACAAGTGTTTCGGCTTTTCAAGTGTGCCATTCCAATATGTACCGTTGTTTCTTGCTGATAGACACTTGAAATTGAGAACTGCCCACCACAACGTTCGAGGATTTTTTGCACAAGCTTTAAGCCCATGCCTGTGCCCTGCTGTTCGTAGGTTTTGCGTTCAAACTGCATGAAAGCACCGATTTTAGATATCTGTTCTTCTGTCATGCCCCATCCGAAATCATGCACGGAGACATTTAGCATTCCTGCCACCACCTGACTACTGATCTTAATTGCTGTCCCACTCTGGGAGAATTTGAGCGCATTACCAACTAATTCATGGAGGATAATCGCTAGATATCGATCCGATATTGACACATCAGCCTCCTCAATTGCAAATATGAAATCTTTGCTGCGATTAACACTTTCAGTATGGGATTGCAAAGCCGCTTCAATCGCTACCATTGAAAAGTGAGTTGACTGAGGTTTGATGTTTGACTGCTGATGTGTTGATAACTCTAGTTCTAAATAGATCAAAAATTGTTTGGTTAATTTTTCTAGGCGACGGGCGGATTGATCTGCCATGCCTAAAAGTTCACGGATTTCGGCACTATCCATGTCGTCAATATTTTCGATGAGTAGGCTGATGGTTCCGACAATGCCATTTAGTGGTGTATTGAGTTCATGGGGTAAACTAGAAACCAAGTTGCCGCGTAGTTGAATCAGTGTGCTTTCCAAGACTTTGATGGTACTTGCTTGAATATTCGATAAAGTTTGGATGTTGTCGTACTGTTGCTTAATCCTGAGCATTGAATGAATGCGTGCCCGCAATTCGACAGCATTAACGGGTTTACTAATGAAGTCGTCTGCACCTGATTTTAGGCAGCGAGCGAGGTCTTCTTTGGCGGTGAGAGCCGTCACCATGATGATGGGAACTGGCTGCCATTGCGGCATGGCTTTAATTCGCTGGCACACTTCTATCCCATCCATTCCCGGCATCATCAGGTCTAGCAAAATCACATCTGGCTGAAATAGCTTGAGGGATGCGATCGCCTCTTGACCACTGGCAGCATAGTGCAGCTGATAATTTTGCTTACTTAAGAGGGTTTCAATCACATCAAAGTTATCTGGTTGATCGTCAATTACTAAAATAGAGGGCATATTCATTTGTTAGCATTTGTTGCAATTAAAAGCTGTTGAATAGTGGTGGCTAGTTGCTTGAGTTTCACGGGTTTAGTTAGGTACTCGTTGGCTCCTGCTTCTAAACAGCGATCGCGATCGCCCGTCATCGCTAAGGCCGTCAGGGCAACGATCGGAATCTCAATCAAGTTAGGATCGAGGCGAATCTGTCTCATTGCCTCTAAACCGTCCATTCCCGACATTTGGATATCCATCAAAATTAAGTTAGGGTGGTGAGTTCTGGCCAGGTCGATTGCTTGTTGACCATTTGTTGCTAACAGAATGTGATAGCCTTTGGCACCGAGGTAGCTAGAAACAGTACTGATATTGGCTTCGTTATCTTCTGCTAGCAAGATCAAGGGGACATAGTTTGCGGTTTCCTTGGCAGGAGGGAAATCCAGTTTCAGAATAGCAGAGGGTTGATTACCTGCCGTCAATTCCGGCGAGAAGGGAGAACGGGGAGTATAGGGTAGCTCAATCGTAAAGCAACTGCCCACATCCAGTTCACTGGTTAGCCCCACCCTACCGCCGTGGAGTTCGACAATTCGCTTCACCAATGCCAGTCCCAAGCCTGTACCCGGATATTGACGGTTCAGGGCGCTATCGATTTGGATGAAGGGCTGAAATAGTTGTTTGATATTCTCTGGCGAGATGCCGATGCCTGTATCGTTCACGGCAATTTGCAGCAAGTGTTGCAAGCAGGAATCGGTAGTGGTGATGTCGGGGGAAAGTTGAACAACTTCTAGGGTAATGCGTCCCCCCTCTGAGGTGAATTTCACCGCATTGTTAAGCAGGTTAATTAACACTTGCCGAATGCGTAGTTCATCCACGAGCAGGTCAGGTAGATTCAGCTGAAGTTTGATTTCAACCTTAATCCGTTTTTGGAATGCCTGCTGTTTGATAAACGCCAGACTGGATTGACACAGATCAGCAACTGAAACTGAGGTGCAGTCCAGTTTAATCTGTCCAGCTTCAATTGTTGCCACATCAAGGATGTCGTTGATCAACTCCAGCAAATGAGAGCCACTGCCCTCAATGATTTGCAAGGCTTTGAGTTGTTGCTCGTTGACGATGCCAAAGACTTCCTCTTGTAGCCCTTCGGTCATGCCCAAAATGGCATTGAGGGGGGTGCGAAGTTCGTGGCTCATGTTCGCCAGAAATTCGTCCTTGAGGCGGGTGGCGCGGGCGATTTCTTGGTTAGAAATTGCCAGTTGTTGATTGCTCTCGGTTAGCTTTGCCTCTGCCTGCTGTCCTTTTGCGAGTTCTTGCTGTAATTGCTCAAAAAGACTCGCTTGCTGAATGGCGATCGCCAACTGGTTGGCAATTTGTCGCAGGAGTTGCGCTTCGGAGTCTTTCCACACTCGTTTTTCTCGGCAGGCATGGACAACCAAAACCCCCCAGAGCTTGTTAGTTTTCCAGGGGGCAACCCAGCGATGGGTTTCGCTGCCTCGCACGTCTTGTAAAATCGGTGCGATAATTTTGGACTGGATTTGACCAACGATTGAGTATTCCACCAGGCAATCCGTCCAAATATCGTTCATCACATCGGGGACAATGCGGGGCTTACCCTGCCAGTAGCAATCGAGAATTTCTGGAGACCAGATTTCGTCATCCCAGTGGCAGTCTTTGAGGGCGGGGAACTCACCAGATAAGGCTTCTTCGACAATTTGACTTTTGCCGTCAGCAAAGAGCTGGAACACGATGACGCGATCGCTCTGCATCACGTCTTTGACCTGCTGAGTCACCGTTGCCAGGATCTCGTTGATATCTAGCGACTGGCGAATTTTTTGGATAATCGCCCCCAAGGCGTGTTGTCGTCGCAGTTCCAGGGCAATTCTGGCTTCGGCTTGCTGCCGCACCAACAGTTCCGACTGGATTTGCTCGTAGAGATTCGCTTGTTGAATGGCGATCGCCAACTGGTTGGCAAGTTGTAGGGTAAAGTCAATTTCAGACTGCTGCCAATGGCGGGTTGTCGCACACTGATGGATGCACAGCAAGCCCCATAACTTATTACCGCAGAGGAACGGCATAATCAGATTGGCACGCACTTGAAACTGAGCCAGGATGTCAGTGTGGCAGGTTGTCATCCCACCGTTATAAATATCATCGACAACATAAGACCTACCCAAGGCATACAGGGATGAATAGTTTTCGCCAAAGCAGTAGTCGTGTACCCGAATCGCCACCACTGAGGAAAACCCTTCTACAGCTGATTCAGCCACAAATTCGCCCTCATCAAAGTTGGATTCGGGATTAAATTTGAAAATGCACACCCGATCGGCCTGAATCACTGAGCGGATTTCCTGGCAAGCGATGTCGAAAATGGTCTGGAGGTCTAGGGATTGACGAATCTTCTGGGTGATTTCTCGCAGTAGTTGTTCTCGTTCGACCTGTTGGCGAATGGTTTTCTTGGCTTGTTTGCGTTCGCTAATATTAAAGTTGACCCCAATCATGCTCTGGGGATTGCCCTGAGCATCTTGCACCACCACCCCATAGGCTTTAATAAAGTGAATACTTCCATCGGGATGCACGACCCGAAACTCGGTATCGTATTCTACCTGTTCTAAAACGGCTTGCTGGATCAATGTTTCGGCAAAGGTGCGGTCATCGGGATGTAGCCTGTTTGCCCAAATGTCGTAGAACACACGGGAATCAGATTGTTTCGTGACACCATACAGTTCGTACATCCGCTCATCCCAAAGGATGGTGTTTTGTAAAATGTCCCAGTCCCAACAGCCGATCGCCCCAGATTTGAGCGACAAGGCGAGGCGTTCCGATAGTTTATGGACTTGCGCTTGGGCTTGTTTGCGCTGGGTAATGTCCCGAAAGATGCCCCGCGTGGCGATCGCCTGTTCATCTTCAAACTGACAATTGATATTCCCCTCGACGCTGATCTCTCTGCCATCTTTGGTCAGGAATCTGGTTTCGATATCTAAACTGAGTGCGCCAGTAAATAGGCTTTGGATCGCTGTCTGGCAATATACAAGGTCATCGGGATGGATAACCTGGAAAATGGACAGCTGCTCCAGGTCGGTATCGTTGTATCCCAAGGTTTCTTTCCATGCCCGATTCACAAATAAAATCCGACCGTCGGGTGAAACGCTTTGGATCAAATCGGTCGCGTTGTCGAAGAGATCCCGGAGTTGTGCCTCTCGCGCTTGTAGTTCTTGAGTTCGCTGTTTTAGCTTCACTTCCAAGTCCTGATTCAAGCGATGTAGTGCATTATTTGCTACTTGACGCTGCAATTCGGCGGCGGCTCGCGCTGCAAATATCTGGTAGATGGCGATCGCTTCGGCACCTTTTAGCTCCAACGGGTTGAGGGCTTGCAGCAAAGTAGTCTGGGTGACGATGCCCAATAGTTCACCCTGTTCTCCCGTTACCGCTAACCTGCGGATTGAGCCTTGTTCCATGAACTGCTGTACCACCGACAGCGAATCGTTGGGTTTCACGGAAAAAATCGGCGTACTGATCACCGTGTCTACTAGACAGGTTTCTAGGTTCAAACTCAATGCCTGAAACTGGACAATATCTCGCTCGGTAACAATCCCCACTGGAATTTGCAGAGGTTCAGCTTGGCTGCCAGTTTGCACAATGATCACCGAACTAACGCGGTACTTTAGCATGAGTTGGGCGATCGCTAGCATGGAACTATCCAGCGTGGCCCAAATCACCTCACTCGTCATCACCTCAGACACCAGCCGTAACCGCAAAATATCCATCGGGCGGGACGTTTGGCATAGACTTGCATCAGTCACCAGCCCCACCAGGCGATCCTGCTCATCCAGGATGGGTAAGTAGCGAGTGTGATGCTGCTGGAGCAGATTAATCGCAAAAAATAAATCGGTAAAACCAGACTCGTGCAGGGTAACAAGTGGATGTGCCATCACCGCCCGAATCGCTAGATTTTCCAGAGAACGTTGCTGGGCACTCAGGCGCACCACGTCCCACTCTGTCAAAATACCTAGCAACCGCCCGTCTTCCACTACCAACACGCAGCTTGATTCTGCCTCTAGATAGAGTTCATCCAGTTGCTCATCCGCAGTTTTAGTGGTATTATCTGTAGCCCGCACGCTGATCATTTGGGCGATCGCGTCCATCACCGTCGTATCCGGTTTAACTATCAGGAGATTACGGGCGATCGTAAACTTCAGTTCTGATGGGGTGAGAGCCGTTGCGCGGTTAAACATTAATGATTAATGTAAAAGCATTTATTCTTTATTGTTCCCATTAGCAATACACAAATTACTTAAACGGCAAAATTATTAAACCTTGAGAGCGTTGGGGTTTTGGACAGATCACAATAATCTGCCCAGAAAATCAAGATTTAGATATTGACAAAAAAACTGGGATGAGCATCTTGCCCACCCCACAATAAATAATTGGATATTTTTTTATTTGTCAGTCCCCAATTTCTCACTATCTAATAATGAGTGCCCGTTTTCCGATGGTTGATCGCAGTAACATCATCAGGCTTGAGTAATTTACCTTCATCGACAGTTGCATACACAACCCAATGATCGCCACATTCCAAACGTTGGTTGACTGAGCATTCCAAATATGCTAATGCGTCGGTAAGGACGGTACAGCCGTTATCCGCAACTGCTGTATTAAAGTTGGCAAATCGGTCTTCCCCAGGCGCGAAAGATTTACGAAAATGCTTCATGTAATCTTGATGATTGCCTTCAGGTAGAATATTTAAGGCAAACTTCCCGCCTGGATACATTAAAGATTCGATCGCTCGGTCTTTGGCGATCGCCACAGTTAGTCCAGGTGGGTTGAAGGTGGCTTGAGAAACCCAAGCGCCTAGCATCCCGGTAGACACTTCTCCAAGTTTCGCTGTCACCACGCAAACGGAACCAACAATCCGGCCAACAGCCTGTTCCACTGGAGTAGCGGCTTGTTGTGGTACGCGTACCTTTTTAGCTTTTTTCAGTGCTTGGGCAAAGTCTGTGCCTAGTTCTTCACAGAATTTGAGAGTAACATCATCAGGTTTAAACTTGACCTTTAGGGTATCAAAGCCAAAGCGATATCCAGCATCCCGGAGTTTACCTTCGATTAAGTCAAAGGCTTCGCCACTCCAACCATAGGAACCAAATACGCCAGCGAGTTTGCTGTTGTCACCGCTTGATAGCACAATACCTAAAGCAGTATGAATGGGAGTTGGTGCATGACCGCCAATGGTGGGAGAACCGATGATAAAACCATCTGACTGTGCTAGGTTGATGCGAACTTCATCAGGGGTGGCAAATTCGCAGTTAATTGATTTGACTGCGACTCCACCTTTAGTTAGTCCCAGAGCGATCGCTTGCGCTAAAGTCGCCGTATTCCCGTAAGCTGAAGCATAAAGTAGAGCAACAGAAATCTCGCGATCGTTGTGAGCGCGGCTCCATTCTCCATAAGCTTTGGTAAGTTCAATTAAGCTGGTGCGTACCAAGGGACCATGACCCACGGCATACATTCTCACCTGCAAATCTGATATTTTCTCCAAAGCTGCTTCTACATGAGGAGCTTGGGGAGCCATCAGGCAGTTAAAGTAGTAACGCTGGTCTTCTTTGAGCGCTTCCCAGTTATCATCAAACACTTCATCACCACAGACATGAGTTGCAAATAACTTATCTGTGTAAAGAATTTGGGTTTGCTGGTCATAGGTACAAAGTCCTTCCGGCCAACGTGGACTGGGGATGGGAAAGAATTTTAAAACATGACCCTTGCCTAAATCCAGAGTTTCTTTCCCCCGCATCACTAAGACTTTCAAATCTTGCTCTAAAAAAGCAGCACGCAAATTGTTCGCACCGGGAAGAGAACAGACAAAAGTTACCTGTGGTGCCAGTTCTAAAATTGCTTTCAGGGTTGCAACTCGGTTGGGATTAAAATGACCCAGAATGATATAATCCAAAGTTGTCAAATCTAAAGTCTGGCGCAATGCCTCTAAATAAATTTCGGTGAAGCTTTCTGGCGGTGGATCAATAAGTGCGGTTTTATCAGCTTCAATTAAATAGCAATTGGAGGTAGTACCTCTTCCAAGTGCGTATTCAATTTCAAACCGCAGACGTGACCAACTACGCGCTCTGATCGCCTTAGTATTTGTAGCAATTGGTAGAACTTGTACGTCGCGTGGCTTGGAATTGGTCATAGCTGTTGGATAAAGTTAAGAATTGGGCATTGCGAATTGGGCATTGCGAATTGGGCATTGGGCATTGGGAATTGGGCATTGGGCATTGGGCATTGGGAATGAGGAGAAATAAGTTATCTCATATCTTGTACCTGCCCCATATCCCGCCAGAGAATAAATTCTCAGGCTAATAGCGCAAGTCCACGCTTAGTGGACTACAAACCTTACTCAGTCTTCTAAAGAACGACTTTAGCTATCAGACTCAGAATTCATTCTGAGGCGGTTGTAGGGACTGGTGCAAGTTCTGAGATAACTTATACTCCATGCCCCATGCCCCATGCCCCATGCCCCATTCCCTACTCCCCATTTCTTAGTAGTAATTACCTACTTTGCGATGGCGAACGGCTGTGAGTCCATCGTTTTTGGAGACACGACCTTCTTGGACGGTGCAGTATAAAATCCAGTGGTCGCTGCATTCCATACTGCTCTGTATTTCACATTCCATGTATGCCAGAGCATCAGTTAGAATCGGAGAACCGTTTTTCGCGGTTTGAGTTTTCACTCCCGCAAAACGGTCAGCACCGGGATGCAAGCGCTTGAGAAAGTGCTTTTTCAATTCTTGATAATTGCCTTCTTCCAAAACATTGAGGACGAAGCGATCGCCTACTTGCATTAAGGAATCAATGGCGCGGTCTTTCGCAACGGCAATTGTGAATCCTAATGGTTGCAAACTCGCTTGCGTTACCCAGGATGCCAGCATTGCACTTGACACATCTCCTTTTTTAGTGGTGACTATATACAGTCCACTACTAATCCGACCCAGCGCCTTTTCCATATCGACGTCGAGGGACTTGATTTGCTTGATGTTGCGATCGCGCACCAGCAATTGTCCCAAGTCTTTACCCGCTTCTTCACACAACTGGAATGTTGATGCGGTGGGAGCCTCTTTAATCCGAATCGCTGGGAAGCCTTCTTTGATGCCAGAGTCGAGAAATTTTCTGCGGAGTGTATCAATGGGTTCATCATCCCCACCGTAACATTCAAACAGCCCAACCATTTGCTTGTTCTTGGCAACAGCTAGCAGCGAACTGATACTAGCTTGGGCGGCGGCGCTTGTAGTAGGGGGCATACCAATAATGATGCTAACTGCTCTCCCAGCTAGTTCTTGGATTTCTTGGCTCTGGGCAGTACTTAGATCCAGGACTTCTATCCCAACGCCAGTTTTCAGTATACCTTCGGCAATTGCGTGGCCAATGCGCTCACTATACCCGTAATCTGAGACAAAAAACATGCCAACGGTGGTTTCTGCTTTAGCTTGTTTTTGGCTCCAATTTTCGTAGCACCCAGTTAGAACATCTAGATGGTGGTATAATAATGGCCCGTGGCCGTTGGCGATAATATTAATCTTCCCTAGTTCGCTCATTCGCTTCATGGCATTCACCAAAGAACGAGCGTTAGGGCCCATCAAGCAGTCGTAGTAAAATCTAAAGTCAGCTTCGATCGCTTCTAAATCTTCGTCGAAGGTGCGATCGTCACAGAAGTGCATCCCAAAAGCATCACAGGTGTAAAGGGTTTGGGTTTTGCGATCAAAGCTAAAGATTGTATCTGGCCAGTGCAGGTTAGGCGCACTCACGAATTCCATTTCGTGTCCTTTACCAATATCTATGCGATCGCCAGTTTTTACAACCCGCTTAGAAAAAGGATCGTGTACTAAGCCTTCCAAAAACTGAAGCGCAACTTTTGAGGCTAAGACGGTAGCTCTAGGAGCTAACTGGAGGACATCTTCTACTAAGCCGCTATGGTCAGGCTCTGTGTGGCTGACAATTATGTAATCAATTGTTTTGGGGTTGACAAGACCTTTTAGAGTCTCTAAATACAGATTGCGAAACTTCTGGTGAGAAGTATCAATCAAAACTGTTTGTTCACCCCTAATTAGATATGAATTGTAGGTTGTACCGTTTTGGAGTCCGAATTCGATATCGAAGCGATCGCGATCCCAATCAAGAGAGCGAATCGCCGTTGTGTTAGGGGCAATTTCTACAGTTTGTATAGTTAACCGATGTTGAACGTTCTCTGCGTGGGCATTGCCTGTCGTAGACATCGCTACCATTATTCGTCTCCGAGCGCAAATTAACAGGTTTTTCTTCTGCCCCCATTGTCCCGATTATTTTCTTTTTAAGTTGTAATGAATATCAGTTTTTGAAAAATTTAACTTGTATCAATTATTGCTGTTTTTTATAAAAAAACATTAATCAAAAAATATACTAAATATTAACTTTTTTCGAGAAAATTACTGAGTATTTAATTTTCCTATTTATCTGGTTTTATCCTAATTCAAAAATATCATGTTCATCAGATTATTTAACAATAAAAACTTAAAAGAAATATCACACCTCCACCACTGTTATACTAACGTTTGTTTTTGAAAATGACGTATGAATGCTAAGTACATACCAGGATTTACAAAGAAACTTTATAATTGTGGTGTAGAATATTGGGCGATCGCAAAATCGATGTCTTAAGAGAATAGAAAAAGTTAGTTTTTTTCAAGTCCTTTCTTATAACTAAGTATGAAAGGTATGACAAATTTTTCGCAGATTTTAAATATCCATCAAATGAGATGTTCCTACTCTTTTTTCCAATGGGCATTAAATATGTTGTTGTCTCAAGCAAGAATCTTGTTACGTAAAATATAAATTTTATGTAAAGTCGAGAAAATAGATGTCTTTTTAGAGGTAATCAAGAGCAAGTTTCTGAGACGAGTTGAATAAAAATAACTGGGACTGTATACCTTTTTCTGCTTATTCAAGTATAAACTAGCCTAAAAATCTTTTTTAAAGTTTCGATGAATGACCGTAAAAATACGAATAATCTAATAATTTTGATGATACAGTTTCTTTATTATCAACCTAAGCACTAATCAAAAGAACGCCAACAAATTATTTTCATCATAGCCATAAGCTACAGCGTCTGGCTATCCAATGTATATGCCCATACAGGCTAAGGGTGTCGTTTTTTGTGTACCTAACTTTCTACGAAAATTCATTACCGATGATAAATTACCAATATTAACAATGTTCTCAACCTAATACTTCGCGCATAACAGCCATAAGGCTAGACTTCGGCATACTTAATACTTGTTACTCAAATTACAAGTGTATTATTAAATACATGTCGTAGTAAATATAGAGGCGTGAATAGATATAAGAATACCAAAAATTGACTATGTGAAAGGTTATCGTTTATGGGATGCCGATTGAAAGTCTTTCTAAATGAAGAAGAAAAGCTGACTTTAGAAGAGTTAAGAAAAGCCAAAGATGTTCCTCAACGTACCAAGGATCGTGCTCAAGTTTTATTGCTGAATGCTCGCGGCTTAAAAAATGAGCATATTGCTAAAGGCTTAAACTGGGCAATTTCAACAGTACGTCAAACTCTTCATCGCTGGGAAAAGATGGGTTTAGCAGGTTTGTGGGATGCTCCTGGTCGAGGAGGAAAACCCCGATATTCGGAATCAGATTTGGTTTATCTAGAAAATTGTTTAGCTCAAGAGCGACAGACTTATAACTCAAAACAACTGGCAAAAAAACTCGCATCTGAGCGTCAAGTAAGCTTGAGTGCAGACCGATTACGACGGGTACTAAAAAAAAGGGGAAGGAGGTTTGAAAATCCACGCACACAACCCCAGAAACAGAAGAATTAGCTGATTGTTGAATAACTCTGTTGAAGAGGAATTCAGAAGTCAGAATCAAGACGCTCGCGTACCCCTACGGGGAAGCTCAGGGCAGGGTGGTTTCATACGAAGAAAGAAAAATACATAAGTCTTGATTCTCATTTTGTAACATGACTTTTTACCCCGCTTCCATTCCTCTCCCCGAAAGGTCGAGAGGCTTTGAAACCCAGTTTTAGTTTTTCTCTGCTTGTATGAAACCACCCTGCTACGGGGAAGCTCAGGGTAATGCAAGTCCTACAGGTAGCTCTGCCAAACTGCTCAGTAACCATCGGACTCCAATTGATTGTGAATTCTGATTCCTGACTACTGAATTCTGTTTAGATAAAACAAAATCCACCTAGACATTAAAGTGTTTGGTGGATTTGTTAGCTATCATTAGTGGATCCGAGCAGAGTCGAACTGCTGTCCAAATTGGGTATTGACCCCCCGCTCATTCACAGGTTTAGCCTTTCTGACCCTCAAGGCGGGAATCGTTCATTATCCCGAACGTAGGATGCTCTGATTTAATCTTAGCCAACAAGCCAACCAGAGAACGCTTGCTAGAGCATCCGTTGGGGTTTGGTCTTCAGTCCTTAACGGAGTCAAACTAAAGACGCTCGAACCTATAAGAGGTGTTTAGGCAGCTACTAGAGCTTCCCGACGAGCAAAGTTAACGATGTTGTTCGCATTTACTTTTTTTTCGAGCCTTTGATTTCCGAGAGGAGACTCACTCTCGACCTGAATCACAGAGCAGCGTTCGCCAACCTGTCGAAACCGTGACGGACCCATGCACTTCATACTTCAATTATAATACGCGATTTTTGAAATGTGTTATCAGATAAAAAATTTTTGGTTCATGCTCAGTGTTCTGCTTCGTCTGTAACGAAAGCACTTCAAAAATTATCGTCTCCACAATTTCGGCAAATCATACTATTGTCGAACGCTCAGTATCGACTAATTGATCTTGGGTCTAAGAGGATGTTTTAAAAGTGGGGGCTTTTGTAAGAAAGCTCACAAGGCTTAAGCTGAAATTTGAAGACATCAGCACCTCGTGAGCAAATGAG
>NZ_JBALCT010000052.1:0-130061 GCF_036917675.1 Nostoc sp.
TTAGTGAAATGAATCAATTTAAACCCTGTTATGCTTCTGGATAATTTCACTTAGTTACTACTTGCTAACGCCGGAGAGTGACAGAAGAGGGGTAAGGAAGCATTGGAGCGTAGATGCGACAAGGCTTTTGCACTAGGGAAGACTGAGAAAGAATATGAAGAGGAAGCAGCCATTAATAGACAGACATGGGAGAAGTCTAGAGGGTTTCTCAAGGATGCCCATGCTAGTTTCACTAATTGCTGTCTGGCTAACACTTTTCACTGCGCGATTGCACACGATAAAATCACCACTGCGGTGTGCGGGAAGACAGCTAGGGAGCTAAGGGAGCTTGAGGTGATTGAAGGCTGCGACCCAACTGTGGGATTAAATCACATTGAAAATCTTGAACAGTTGCAGCAAGTGGCTAGAGTGAAGTTGGAGTTTGCCAGATACCGCACCGGGAATGTCGATCAACGCATAGAACGAGCTATAGAGGCAGTTGGCGGGAATAAAGGTTAAAAGAAGGAAGGTGATAGTATGAGACAGCGCACTCTTCCCAATGGTTACAGGGTAGTAATAGATATTTGTACCGTGTTTGTCAAAGGAGTCCCCATAAAATGCGCTTATTCTGTAGAAGTATGGGGAAGACATCGAGTAGTAAGTAATCAATACACCTACTGGCGGTTATGTGATTGTGAAGCTCAGTTTCACAAGCTAGTGAAGAAGTACAGTCAGTACCCGGCAAACAAGAAAAGAGCCTGATTCAATAATTTACCCTCTCGTTAAAGAGGGTTTTTTATTTACTCCAAGTATTACTCCAAGTAATTTTGCACTACTTCTCTTTACTCCTATCTAGCTTCTCTTGAATAGCTTCTCTACAGAATTCGGGAGGGTCGTCTTGTGCTTTAACTTCTTCCTTCATTGATTCAGTGGCACGAAAACTGATAGTAGTCGTCAACGGCTCATCTCCCTTGCGCTGCCCAGGTTCTAAATTTTGAGGATTACCTTTAGGGTTAGGCATTGTTGAGAGATGTAAATATAGGTTGATATGATTGTGTACAACCGAATAGAGTTTTAAATCGGTAGGCAATTAACCCTGAGAAAGTTGCTACCTACCGATACCACTTTTGCAAGAGGTAACTCTATTTTATGTTCACAAGGTCAGAACTCGAAATCAAAACCATTACTGAGTTGAGAGACTTATGTAGACGGTACGGGCTAAAGCCGACTTGCAACGCTGGCTACAAAGTAAGCTACATCACTTCCCTGATTGCCTTCCCTGCTATAGCACTCAGTCAGTTAGAGAAAGGCATGGGATTAAGGAAGCTGTCATTTGAAGCTTATCAAAACCTGGGAGCCGCACTGGATGAGATGAATTCACCCACTGATGAGCAAGCAGCGCTGATTAAGCTGACCTTGGAAGGTAAACGCTATCAAGCACCTCAGAGGTGGGAACAGGAGAGACTAATTAACCTCTACAGAGCTAAACACAAGCTGGAGGAGGTAGTCGAACTGCTAGGGGAATAAATCAACCACAGATATTTTACCAGAGAGGTTAAACACCTCTCTTTTTTCTTGTGCCAGCGCCGAGCATTCTATCTATACACACATTCGGAAGTAAGCTATGTTAGCTTACTTCCATACATACACACTAATGGAAGTAACCAGCGTGGCAGAGAGAAATATGAACCCGGCATCTCTAGAGAACTTAAAAATGGGAGCGATCGCTAGAAACCAGGGGAAGGTCAGGTGCAATGTGACGATACTGCCAGAGACTAAAAGATGGCTTGAAGGAAGTAACAACGTCTCTGGTAGGATTGATGAGATGGTGAGTAAATGGCTGAAAGGGGAACTGGTAGGGAAAAGCAAGCTTGACGAGGCAGAGGCAAGGATTAAGGCACTTGAGGAACAATTGCGAACACAACAGTCAACAGGGACGGTAGAATCCATACTTGAGAACTGGGAAGGGAAGGTAGATGAGAGTAAGGGGAAGAGTGCCGGGGGGCAACCCAGCGAGAGGTACAAATACGTTGCCCAGCGACTAGGTGAACTGAAACAAGCGCTAAAAGAGTAAATTATTTCCCTGCCACCGCTCACCATTCCATCAATGTGTATATTTGGCTGATAGGATTTTAGTTTAGTTCGGGTTATACACATTGATGGAATGCTCGGTGGTGACCGGGGGGGGAAGTTATAATTGACCCACGAAAATAAATTGATTCCAGTTAGCCAGTCACCCAAAACGCAATTAATAGGTACTGGTTTTTTTGTATGCTAGAGAGTGTATCTCAAAGTTGTTCAACAACTTGTTAGACAACTTTGAGGTATAGATAGAGAAATTTACCTTTGAGAATGTGAGCATCCTTTGAGCATGGTTGCCGAGTAGTAATTTATACCTGATAAGTACCTTGAAACTCTCAAAATAGCTATTTTGAGCATTGTGTGAGCATTATTAAGGTAGTAAGAGCTAGGAGTGCTGCTAATGTTTGTATTTGAGTACCCACCTTTATATCCAGGTATTCTGCTAAAACGCTACAAGCGGTTTTTTGCTGACGTTCAACTTACTTCTGGCGAAATAGTGACAGCACACTGTCCCAATACAGGGCCAATGACTGGAGTATCGACTCCCGAAAGTGCGGTACAGCTTTCCAAAAGCGATAATCTTAACCGCAAATTGGCTTACACTTTAGAACTAATTCAGGTACATGACAATGAGCCGACTTGGGTAGGTATAAATACAATTTTGCCCAATCGGGTGGTAAAACTGGCTTTAGCGAAACATCTTTTCCCAGAATTGGGCGACTATAGCCAAATCAAGGGCGAAGTGGTTTATGGACTAGATAAAAAAAGTCGAGTGGATTTTTTCTTGACGGGGAGTGATGAGGAACGCCCGATTTATTTAGAAGTAAAAAATACAACTTTCTCTGAGGGTAGATTAGCCCTATTTCCTGACACGGAGACTACAAGAGGACAAAAGCACTTGCGAGAACTAATGGCGCTGCTACCTCTAACTCGTGCGGTGATGCTTTATTTTATCAATCGCAGTGATTGTACTGAGTTCTCTCCTGGCGATCGCACAGATCCTCTATATGGTAAATTATTACGGGATGCGATCGCTCTTGGTTTAGAAGTCTTACCTTGCCGTTTTGACATTTCCCCTGAAGGTATCCGTTATTTGGGTTTGGCAAAACTAAAAATTTGATTACATCTGATTACAGAGACATTGCATTGCAATATTTCTACACGCATAAAACAATAAATCCATCTAGATACTGTCTAGATGGATTTATTGATAGTTGGTATTTACTAAAAAATATTCAACCAGACTGTAATGGAGAAACGACTATAGGTAGTCGCCGCCCCATAAATAGCATTCGCTATTCTGAGGTTTGCTTATGCAGGAATCAAAACTGTGTCAATTACGTGGATAACACCGTTATCAGCAGCAACATCTGCTGTTGCAACTTTTGCATCATTGATCTTAACGCCATTAGAAGCGTCAATTTTTACATCTGAACCTTCAACTGTTTTAGCTGTCTTCAGTTTTACTACATCAGCAGCTAGTACTTTGCCTGAGACAACATGATAGGTCAAGATTTTCTTGAGCTTAGGAATATCTTTGAGTAATGCGTCTACTGTACCTGCTGGAAGCTTTTCAAACGCTGCATCAGTGGGTGCAAAAACGGTGAATGGACCAGAACCATTGAGTGTATCTACTAGACCAGCTGCTTGGATTGCTGCAACTAGTGTCTTGAAAGAACCATTATTAGTGGCAGTGTCAATTATGTTGGCCATGTTCTTTACCTGTTTCTGTGTAACCTGTTACAAACCTAAACTATTTGTTTAATAAAATCTATCTATCGTTAGGTGTATGTTAAATAAAAATTTTTATTGATATTATAAAAGTTTATATATATTTTTATACAAATAAAGAATTATATGTACATTGTCTGCGTGGATGAGTTATAGGTACTCCTGGATACGGATCGCTCCTTTTTCTAGAAAGTGGTAGGGGCGATCGCCTCTTCCATACGTGTCAAAATAACGTGAAAGCCAGTCTATAACTAGCTTTTAGAGACTGTCTCGTCAAGAGTCTCCTACTGGGAATGCCGTTTTAGAGGCTCCGCCTCTTGAAAAGCGGCAGAGCCGCAATGAGGTGCATTTCCAGCCTTCTTGCTGGAAACGAGGTTTTAAAAGGGTTTGCGCTTAAGTTGACACCAATGTGCCTATTCACTAGTATCAACACAGCATTTTTTACCAAAAAAGTTAGTTAAAAAGATGGTAAAAGCATCTTAATTTTTACAAAATTGGTATAAAATCAGGTTTTTAGCTATTTAAGAGTTATCTGAAAATTTTTAATATCCTTGCGAAACAGGCAATGCAGAGCTTATTCAGCATTTATATTCCTTTATCCTAGCCTTTTGTCATGAATTTATCACCAAAAATGTTGGTAATGCGCGTATTTAACTGATATTATTTCATCACTAAATACATTTCACTCGCTGTTTGTGTAATCCTACTTGGAAATAATAAATTTCCATCACACTAATGCTTTTAGCAATTGTGATTGGCCGTTTATTTCCAGAATTGATTATACGTTGGACTTACGCAAAAACCTTCTCAAACTCGCATTTGTCCATAGCCTCTGCCATCTCTGTGGCTGGTTTTCCGATGCCTGTGCGTAAGTTAGGTATGTCAACAATGAGACTTTTAGGTAATATTTTCCCCAAACTATAACTTTCATGAAAAGAAGAAGACTTATTGCTTGGATTGCTACGGCAGTTACCAGCATCATGCTGGTAATTGGCTTGCAGTTTGTCAATTTCTCGCCAGCAAGATCCGTAACCACACTTAACGTGTATGCGGCTGTCAGCTTAACAAACGCGCTGAATGCCATTAAGACTCAGTACCAAAATGCTAACCCAGGTGTCAACGTTGTTTATACGTTTGGTGCTTCTGGTACCTTATTGAAGCAAATACAAGCAGGAGCTCCAGCAGATATTTTCATTTCTGCTGCCACCAACCAAATAGATGTCTTGCAGAATTCAAGCCCAAGTAAATTAGTGGCAGGTAGCCGTAAGAACATTGTTAAAAACAGTCTAGTTTTGATTACTCCTACGACACCTCCCATTAGTGCTGGTAGTGCTGATCTTACTAGCATCAATGGTTTAACCAACGCCAACATTACTGGTATTGCTATAGGTGACTACACAGGTACTCCTCCAGTTGTGCCAGCAGGAAATTATGCCAAACAAGTTCTTACTAGCCGAGGTATTTTCACCACTCTTAGTCCTAAATTATACCGTGCTAGCAATGTACGTAACGTCTTAACTGCTGTTGAAAATAAAACTCTTGCAGTTGGAGGTGTAAATAAAACTATTGGCGCAGGTTTTGTTTACACAACCGATGCTTTCATTTCTAACAAGGTAAAAGTCGTACAAACTGCCAACCCGGCAGATAGTGCTGCGATTGTCTATCCACTGGGTATACTCGCCAGAACTACAGTTCAATCAACGGCACAGAGTTTTTCTACTTACTTAAGTGGTACTAATGCCAAGAATATTTTCAAAAGTTATCAATTTAAGTTGCCTTAATCACCACAAAGTAAATCAATTAAGTACTCGTTGTCGTGAATTTTGAACTATTTGGAGTAATGTCTTGTGAAGTTCACTAAAAAACTCTCAATTCTTGTTTGTAGTTTGACCACTGCCTTCCTTTATACTGCTGTGATTACCAATACTTATAAATCAGCAGCACAAGCAAAAGGACAAGAGCTGATTATCAACGGGGGATTTGAAATCGATCCTCTCGTAGATCCTAATGATCTCAACACTTCAAATCCTAATATTACAGGATGGATTAAGTCTGGCGATTCGATAGATACATCAGTTATTAAAATTAGCAACTTTCCTAAAACTGGTAAGCAGGCTTTATCGCTTGGTGGATTTTCAAAGATTAGCTACATATCACAGACTATCCCTACAGTTCGTGGTAAACACTACCAACTTACTTACTATTTAGCATCAACAGAGCAAGTACCTGATCTGAATAATAAGTTTGAGATTTTTATAGGTAAAAAGGAAGTTGATGTTAAAAAGAATATTCCCTTTCAGAACTACAGGCAATATACGTTAGATTTTAAAGCAGAAGCAACATCTACAGAGATAAAGTTTGGTTCCAAAGCCGAGTTTGCGTTTTTATATTTGGATGATGTGAGTGTTAAAGCTACACCTTAACATCAAGGAGAAAATTGTCGGGACGAAGCGATAGATGATGGAGATGAATAAACCACAGATGACAAGCTAATCGCAATACTGCTCGGTTAAGTCTAAAAAATAAAAATGTGTAGGTTGGGTTGAGGAACGAAACCCAACATTTTGCGGGGTTTATTGGGTAACGCATTGCCTCAACCCAACCTACGAATATTCTTAACCGAGCAGTATTGAAGCTAATCCTCATTTTATTAGAAGCCCAAGCGATGTCTGGCTTTATAGTGTCGAGAATGCCACCATGCCAATAATTAGACTTAAGTCCGAACTCACCTATAAGTCAATATAGTTCAGTTAAGGTTTGTTGGTGAGAATTTTCAGCTTTTAGAGACGCGAAATTTCGCGTCTCTACAGAGTTTAATAAAGCTAACTCTTCTAAATCGATATCAAGTGTTTAGTTTTATTGACACTACTGAGAATCAGCATAGTAACAATCAATTGGTTTTAAACATTGTCAGAATTTTGAATTATTTGGAGTAAAATTTCATGAATTTAACTAAAAAACTTCCAATTATTGTTTTGAGTTTTACCACAACCTTTGTTAGCACTGCTGTGATTACCAATACTTATAATACTGCTGCACAAGCGGCAGAACTTGTTAGAAATGGAGGATTTGAACTCGATCCCCTCGTAGATCCTAACAATCTCAACACTACAAATCCTAATGTTACAGATTGGACTAAGTTTGGCGATCCGATGGATACATCATTGATTAAAATGAGCAATTTTCCTGAAAGTGGTAATCATGGCCTATCACTTGGTGGATTTGTAGACCTCAGCTACATATCACAGACACTTTCTACACAACCTGGTCAGAAATACGAACTTAGTTACTATTTATCATCTATAGATGGAGTCCCTGACCTTGATAATCAATTTCAGACATTTGTAGATGGAAATAAAATTTTTGATCAAAAAAACATTTCTTATCAAGGATACACGCCATATAAGTTCAATTTCACGGCAGATGCATCATCTACAGAGTTAAAGTTTGGGTCTGTGGATAGACACGCATTCTTATACTTGGATAATGTGAGTGTAAAACCTGTGCCTGAGTCATCAACTATTGGAGGAATTGCAGTTGCCGGTTTATTGGGAATATGGTTGAAGAAAAAGAAGGCCATTAGCTAGAAATAATTGCCCTTTTTTATCACTTTTGGAAAACAACAGACACCATACAATCTCAATGGAAAAGGTGTCAAGGCGTAGCCCATCGTAGACATCGCCTTACCCTTTTTATAGCTAAATAAAGTTCAAATTTGATAGTCTAATGCAACTAAAACTTTGCCACAATGCTGATTTGCAGGTACAGCTTCCAGCATCTTTTTCGGCTGGGGTAAGTTGAGGTTTTTCATTAGTTCGATGAACTGGTTGCGGCTGCGTCCAGCAAACCGAGGATTCCAGCACTTTTCTTCGTTAATGGTGGATACTGTCTGTCCTTGGTAGTCGTGACCAGGATATACCAAGGTATCATCAGGTAATGTAAATAGCTTTTGAGTAACGGCATCATAGAGTGATCCAGCATCGCCGCTTTGGAAGTCGGTACGACCGCAACCCCGGATGAATAGCGCATCTCCAGTTAATAAGTGAGTGCCGTTGACTAAGTATGTCATGTGGCTATCAGTGTGACCAGGGGTAGCGATCGCCCGAATCTGCACGTTCCCTAATTCCAACATATTCCCATCGGCAATGTAGTGGTCTGCACAGGTAGCGGCTGCATTCTCAGGCAGAATCCCCAAACAACCCGTAAGTGATCTGAGTCTGTCTGTCCCAGTAATATGGTCGGCATGGATGTGGGTTTCCAGACAGTAGCGCAGAGTCAGCCCCAATTGTCGCAATATCTGAAGATCACGTTCAACCTGCTCCAATACAGGATCAATTAGGATAGCTGTTTTACTTTCTGGGTCGGCAATTAGATAAGTATAAGTACAAGATTCTTTATCGAATAGTTGACGAAATAACATAGCAGATTTCTTCAACACGAAAGTAGTAGCATCGGGTTTTGGATTGAGAGATTTCAGTAACTCCTGTGCCAAACTTGCTGCCTGAACCCGAATTTCTGGAACAGCAGTAGTTTCCCAAAGATTGCCCTTGCGCGGTGTCCCCAAGGTGTACAGCATTTGAGATGCATTTCCATCTGCATCAATCAGCGCCCCATTTCGGGCAGTATCAATTCCCATTGACAATCTGTTGGGACGGATTAATCGTTGTTCTTGGAGGCTAGCGACCAATGGGTGCTGCAATCTGAGGTAATCACAATTTGCACCGGTGCAGTTGACAATCCGCTTAACTTGCAAAACGATATCCTTGTGCGTCCCCCGTTCGCAGATTTTCACATTCACCCCATCCTCAAACTCCTGACAACTTTGAATCCTACCTGCGTAATGGATCAGTTGACCAGACTCCATTGCAGCATCCAGTACTTCGGCAATTTCTTCAGCAATCCGATGCCGGTGAACTTCCCAGTGAGCTTTGACATGGCGCAGAAATCGCTTCTGTTCTGGCAATGGCATTGCTTGCCAAAGTTGGGGAATAATTGGGCGGATGGCATCGATTACTGCCCGCCAATCTTGAGCCAGTCCGTTGCCGGGGTTCCCCCGGTTGTAGGAAGTGGCGTGTCCTTGGGTAAGAGCCTCACGCAGCTCTTGACGTACCACATGCAGCAGTCCTCGCGCCGTTTTTGGTGCAGTTTCGACATCAATAAATGGCGGATAAGAAGTTGTTGATTTGTGGCTATAGGGCATCAATCCGTGGCGCGAGACGGTATGAATTTGTCCCTGGAATCCTTGGTGATGCAAGGCAACAACCGCATCTACCATTGTTAACCCAGTGCCCACCAGCAGAATAGCATCCTCTGGATTTAGGTCAGCGATCGCATCAGCAGACCAAGCATCTTTAACATAGCGGTTGTCTAAAACGGCGAGCGGTGCAGGCAGAAGTGCCGGGAAATTGCCCAACGCTAATACCGCCTTTTGCACATGCAAACACTGACCACTGCTCAGGTAGACTATTGTGGTGTGAGCTTTTGTTTCAATGGCGATCGCTTCATCCACAATCTTCTCTAGCTGCACATTAGCTGCTGCATTTTCCTGTGCTGCTTTTAAAGTCGCCTGCACATAGTCCCCATAAACCCGACGCGGCACGAAGGTAGATGGAGTTACCTGTTCATGCCCATTTTTATGCAGCCAGTTCAGGAAGTGATTTGGTTGATCAGCAAATGCGCTCATCTTACCTGCTGGCACATTCAGCAAGTGACAATCTACTGGTGTCCCGTAAGCAACTCCTCTGCCCACTTCCGAATTACGTTCAATCAACTTGATAGATAGTGGTATAGTTGCGTTGCGTAAAAGATTGGCTGCAACCAGAGAACCGCTAAAACCACCACCAATAATGGCGATCGCAACTGGAGAGACGGTTAGGTTAAAAATGCTGTTGTTCATAGGACGTGTGAGTTGCACTTGCTTTTTACTGATCAATTTACAGCCAATAAACTTAAATTTCCGCTTGTAGCAAGCTGTTAGACGGATGAATTAGCTCAAAAAACCACATAGTCACATGAATAAGTGGGAATTGCACTTGAGTGTCCAATTCCCCAGATCGAGAGAGTGGCGATCGTCAGATTACACAAACTAAAATCTAGACGAGACAGGGTTTTAGAACTATTTATCTAAAATTGATGTGTCTATTGCATCCAAATCCGATGCAAATACCGGGGTTTTTAGTTAACATCAAAAAACCCCTTCAAAAGGGAGAATTTTACCTTTACAATTGTCAATATTTTCTGACACTACTAGCATTCAACTTTCAGATAATGTTTGGCTTAATATCCTAACAGCACTATAGAGGTATTGACAAATACAGTAGCCCTAAATCGATTGTGAGAAAATAATAAGGTTGTGAAGGTCACTAAGTATTGGGTGCAAAATGTGGAGGCGTTCATTAACTGAATTGGACGAAGCCTATTAAAAACTTCGTGAAATCAAAAGCGCATTTACACACAAACTTATAAGGTAATTAAAATGACTTACGATTCCCGAGATGTGGAACAAATCCTTCAAATAGCACTGACTGATAAACAGGAAGGTGAATTTTCACGAGAACAGCTTGTAGAAATGGCATCTGAGTTAGGTATTTCTTCTAATATTTTGGAAAAAACTGAGCAAAAGTGGTTAGCTCAACAAGAAGAGGAAAGTTCGCGACGGACATTTAATACTTTCCGAAGCAGAGGTTTTTGGGCGCACTTTGTTTGCTTCCTAGCAGTGAATTTATTCCTGATTCTCTTGAATTTAATCACTAGTCCTAGTTATTTTTGGGCTATCTTCCCAGTATTAGGATGGGGGTTAGGACTATTTTTTCATTGGTGGAGTGTTTATCAGACTAAAACAGAGGATTACGAGATAGCCTTTCAGAAATGGCGCACACAAATTTAACTAACGCACAGCTATCTAGTCCTACGAGTTAAGAGTAATCTTTCACCTACAAATGGGGAAATTTCCGTACTTGATACTCTGCTGACTCCACTATCGGATAGGATTCTGCCAGTGCTGGGATGAATTTGTCTTCAATAGTCTGCAAATCTGCTTGGGGTATGGCTTTCCACTGCTCCAGCGTTGCCCAACGAATGATCAGGATAAATTATTTGTGGTCATTGGGACTTATACAAACCTATTTACTGAGAAATTTAGGATATTCAGCCAGCCCTGTTGTCTAAATTTGGGCATCCTTGTGGATAAAATCTTCCCGTAAATTCGGGGCAACCTTAAACTTGAGGAGTTCTATAAGCACGCCCTTTGAACCCTCTGCTTGCTAATTTGCCAAAATAGAGCTGTAGGCTAGAATAACTACGCTTTAAGCATAGCTTGATTGCCTACACTCAGGTGCAAGGGTCGGCTGGTTAATAAGTAAGAGGAAGGGATTATGGACAGCAACAACTGGTTGGAACAGCTAATGATGGTGGGTCTTGGCACAACGTCTTTAGTAGCAGAAAAATTGCGCCAAGTCAGCGATGATTTAGTTAAAGACGGTAAGCTCAATCCTGAGCAAGCCAAGGCGGTAATAGATGATATTGCCCAGCAGTTAAAGTCGGAACAGGGAAATTTCGATGTCCAAATGCAACGGCAAATGCGAAATATGATGCAGGATTTGGGAGTAGCTCGCCAGTCGGAAGTGGACGAACTCAGGGGTAGAATTGACCGTTTAGAGCGTCAACTACGCGATTTAGAAAATAAGCTTTGGCGTTAAGATGTCCTTTCTGATTTAAACTAATTGTGTCCTGTTGGTAATCTTTTTGCCAGGATACTTAAGTAAGGAGAACTGATTTTGAAACCAATTTTTCTTAGCGTGGCCTTCATGCTGGTGTGTGTTGTGCTTTTGGTTGTGGGACAAGTAGGCAGTAAACAGAATACTGCCATTGCTGCCCAGTTAACCCAAACGCCGCCAGCGCCCACAACTGTAACTGAAAACAATATCTTAATTGCGAGTAATACTATGTCTGATGCTAATGTCGTAACTACCCCCTCTGGATTAAAGTATGTCGAGTTAAAAGAGGGGACTGGGGCGACTCCTCAACCTGGACAAACGGTTGAAGTTCACTATGTCGGCACTCTAGAAGATGGAACTAAGTTTGATAGTTCACGCGATCGCGGCCAACCCTTCAGCTTTAAAATTGGCGTTGGACAGGTAATCAAAGGTTGGGACGAAGGACTTAGCACCATGAAAGTAGGCGGTCGTCGTCAGTTAATCATCCCCCCAGAGTTAGGTTATGGCGCTCGTGGTGCTGGTGGGGTAATTCCGCCCAACGCCATTCTGCATTTTGATGTGGAATTGCTGGGAGTTAAATAGAGATTGGGGCATAGGGAAAAGGGACAAGGGAGAATTGTTAAAAGGAGTTACTATTTTCTCTGTTCCCAATGCTCAATGCCCGATCAAATAAATTACTATTTAATCCAATACCTTGTCCTAAAGGACACGCTACGCGAACGCCAATTTACGAGGGTGAGTTTATGTATGAACTCCCTATTTTTTGAGGCTTGGCAAAAACAATAAGGAACGTGGATTAAATAAAATGCAAAACTTCATCCTGTCTCACGATCCCTCTCCTTTATAAGCAGAGGGATTGAGGGTGAGGTAAGCCAGGAACATAAATTGTATGTTATTTAATTCTTATTCCTAAGTCCTAAAAACTCCTTCAAGTTTCTCACAATGACTACACTAGGCTGTTATTAGTTTTGTATCCTTTGGGGATGATGAGTGTTGTAGCGATCGCAACCACTACAATTTTAGTCCATTAACTCAAACGATCGCAGTGATTTATAGTGAGCAGATAACAATACCACACACAGATGATATCGCTTGCGGTCATAAAACTAACAATTATGATCTGATGGTGGAAGCTGATAACGATCGCTTTGCCAACGCCAGAGGCGATCGCATTCTGTTTATCAGTACTATATTAAATTGTGTGGCGACAGTGAGCGATCGCCATAGTTGCATTCCTTTATGGAAACCGAAGTTTATTTCTAGCTTGGTAAATGAGGATCGCTGTCACCTTTCATAACAATTTATCCAAGCGGTTGATTCTGATCACATTGACGTGAATACTGTAATTCCAACTCATTTTGCCCTTCCCTACCTCCTCTATACGCAACCGGACAAAACTTAGTGTTAGCGCTCATACAATCCATGTGTGGCGTCTTAGCACACACCACAAGTAGTCCACCCAGAACAAACAACAATCCACAAATTGCCAGCGTATTAACCCAATAAATTTCCAGCGCTCCGTGAACTACTATTTCTCGCAGTAGAGATACAATTGTTACCTCAACTGCCACTCCCACAGAGATACTATGTTCTTGCAAATAGACCATTAATAGTCGGAATAACTCGACTAAAATCAACACAAATAGTATTTTTGCAGTCACATGTTGATAGTCTAGTGGCTGCGTGAGGACAATAGCTATCCCCCACAATTGGATCAGCATGACGGCGAATAAACCCAAACACAAAACAATCACAATTAAATCTTGAAAGGCTTCCATGTTGCGAACAATTGAGTGCCGATCAAGCCAGCGATCGCTAAATAAAAATCGACTCTTTAGGCGCTTTTGCATGTACGTTTCATTCCTATCGGGATTAGCTCAGACAACACCAGCGAGTCAACCCAATAGTTTTATATTATGCAATATTAAGCTTTTGCGCCTCAGCGAGGTTGGTAATTTAAATTTTGTGCTTGTTGCAACAATTGCTCGGCATTTTTTGCCCACTGGGGATTACCCTGAGTATTGTATAAATCTTTAGCAAATTGCAATACTTGTACTGCATTTCCATATTGCTTTAATTGCATAAAAACTAACCCTGCACCATAATAAGCGTTGGGATAGTTAGAGTTAGCTTGGGCTGATTTTCTAAAAGCCTCTAACGACTCCTCTAATTTGTGTTGGATAAACCAAATTGAACCGAGATTATAGTAAGCTTCTGGATACTTCGGATTAATTTTTACTGCCTTACGAAAGGCATCTTTTGCTTGATCTACTTTACCTTGTTGGAGATAACACATCCCCAGATGATAAGGAGGTTCTGGTGCATTTTTGCTATATTCTATGGCTTTTTTAAAAGATGCGATCGCTCGCTGACAATCTCGTTGCTGCTCTCGTACCAATCCCAAGTTATAGTGGGCAAATCCTAGTTTGGGATCGAGCTCCAACGCGCGTTGCAAATAATCGTTAGCTAACTGTAAATTATTACCTTCTAATAACGCACCGCCTAAATTAGCAAAAGCTGGAGCAAATTTGGGATCGGCTTGGGTTGCTCGATAAAATGCGTCCGCAGAGGGTTGTAATTTTCCTGTTTGTCGGAATGCTAGCCCTAGATTATAGTGCGCTGGTGCCAATGTCGGATCTAACTTGGCTGCTTGTTTAAAGGCTGCGATCGCATCTTGGACTTTTCCCGCCTGAATTGCCTGTAAGCCTTGATTTAACCAGTCTATGGCAGTTTTAGCATGAGATTGTGCCAGCTTTGAGGCCACAGGAGGAGATAGAGAAAGAGAGGGCGAGGAAATACTCACAACCAACAAAGTCAAACTTACTAACCCTGCTATGCGATATTTAGAGAATGATAATCCCATTGATTTTCTGACTCGCAATACTTTCAGTTAAATTTACTTCATCAGGACTTTTTTACAAAAATTTTTTATTTGGCATGAAAGTTTGTGATACTTAACTTTTCTTAAGCTAAATTTTACAACAGGCTACAATTTTATTAACTTTCGATTAAAAGAAGGATAATAACAAATTAAAGAAGGGGTAATTTTGACTCCAGAGAACCATTTTTTTATCCCTGACATATACAGCAGAATAATGCGGTTATAAAAGACTTACCGCAAGGGGGTTTTATGAACGAAAAAGTAAAATCGGGTTCGCGGAATGTTGCAATTGTCGGGCCTTATTTAAGTGGAAAAACCACTTTACTAGAAAGCTTGTTATTTGTCACAGGGACAATTTCCCGCAAAGGGAGTGTTAAGGACAGCAATACAGTGGGAGATAGTGCTGCCGAGTCGCGCGATCGCCAGATGAGTGTAGAAGTCAGCGCCGCTAGCACTGAGTATAACGACATTCGCTTCACTTTTATTGACTGTCCGGGAAGTGTAGAATTTGCCCAAGAAACGTACAATGCTTTAATCGGAGTAGATGCGGCAATCGTAGTTTGCGAACCGATACGCGAGCGAGTCCTTACCCTCGCCCCTCTATTTAAATTCCTAGACGATTGGGAAATTCCCCACCTCATCTTTGTCAACAAAATGGATCGGGCAAATATTCACGTTTTGGAAACGTTGCACGCCCTGAAAGCAGTATCTAGCCGTCCTTTGGTAGCGCATCAATATCCGATCATGAACGGGGAACAACTCACCGGCTTTATTGATATGGTGAGTGAACAGGCATATCAATATCATCCAGGCGCACCTGCTGACCCCATTCCCTTCCCCGAAAGTTTAAAAGCAGAAGAACATACAGCACGGGCAGAAATGCTCGAAGCCCTAGCAAATTTTGATGACCACTTACTCGAAGAACTTTTAGAAGACATTGAGCCACCCCAAGAGGAAATCCTCAAAGATTTAAAAATGGAATTAGGGGCAGATTTGGTAGTGCCCGTTTTCTTTGGTGTGGCAGAACAAGATTATGGTGTTAGACCTCTATTAGAAGCCTTGTTACGGGAAGCCCCCGAACCAGAAACCACAGCAGAACGTCGTTTAAAAAACTTAAAAGGTGATACACCTCTAGCGCAGGTATTAAAAACTTACTACACTCCCCAAGGTGGCAAGCTCTCTCTCGTGCGTGTTTGGCGGGGCAAATTAACTGATGGTATTGTCCTCAATGGCATTCGCACTGGGGGAATTTACCGCCTGATGGGACAACAACAGCAGTTTGTTAACCAAGTTAGTGCTGGTGAAATTGTTGCATTGAGCCGTTTAGAAGGAGTCAAAACAGGCGATACAATCTCTATAGAACAGCAGTCGGCGATGGAATTACCCAAAGCTGCACAGTTGGAACCAGTTTATGCTCTGGCCATTACACCAGAAAAGCGTAACGATGAAGTTAAACTCAGCAGTGCCATCACCAAGTTGTTAGAAGAAGACTCCTCACTTGCTTGGGAACAACACGGCGATACTCACGAAGTAATTCTTTGGGGTCAAGGCGAAATTCATTTGCAAGTCACTCTAGACAGACTGCGCCGCAAATATAACTTGCCGATGACAACGCACTCACCGCAAGTGCCTTACAAAGAAACCATCCGCAAAACGGTGGCTTCAGTTCATGGGCGCTACAAGCATCAAAGCGGTGGTCATGGACAGTTTGGTGATGTTTTTCTCGAAATTAAGCCTTTACCACGCGGTACAGGCTTTAACTTTAATGAAACTATTGTCGGGGGCGTGGTTCCTAAACAGTACATTTCTGGCGTGGAAATGGGCGTGCGGGAATTTCTGACACATGGGCCTTTGGGCTTCCCAATAGTGGATTTGGCGGTAACTCTAACTAATGGTTCGTATCACAACGTTGATAGTTCCGAACAAGCCTTTAAGCAAGCTGCCCGATTGGCAATGCAAACGGGGATACCTCAAGCGGAACCTACGCTGTTAGAACCAATTCTGCGGGTGGATGTTACCACACCTAGCGAATTTACCTCCAAGGTGCTGCAACTGTTGAGTGGTAGACGGGGGCAAATTTTAGGCTATGAAGGCAGAAACGATTGGCCGGGCTGGGATAATGTCTCTGCATATTTGCCACAAGCAGAGATGCAAAACTTTATTGTAGAGCTGCGATCGCTCACTCTTGGCGTTGGTTCCTTCCACTGGGAATATGACCATCTCCAGGAAGTGCCGGAAAAGCTTGCCGAACGTGTCATTCAAAATAATGGTAATGGTGGTAACGGCAACGGCAAGTAGTTTGGGATTTGTTGGGAATCCATTGAGTTTATATTTAAGGACATCTCTTGTGGATGTCCTTGATTTTATACAGATTTTTCTTCTTTTGTAGCGTTTGCGATTGATAAGCAGGGATTAATATCATGTCCGCTGAATCACTTATCAAAAAAACTCCCCGCATTCCTGCATCGAGGCGAATATTAGCGATCGCTCAAACAGAGGGTCTTGTTTGCTAGGCTAAAGCAAAAGATTTAAAATTTAGGTAGATAATCAAGGCTAAATAGTCTCTATAGGTTACTTCACTATGTGAACTGTTTATCCTTACTGAGTATTGGTCTTAGATAAAACTAGACTTTATTGCTAAATAATAGCGAATTAAATTAATCAAGTAGAAATTATTGAATTATTCAGATTGTAGCGAAACAATGATGCATTTTAAGTTTTCACCTAAAATTCTGCAAAGGCTGGGAGAAGAACTCATTCCAAATCCAGACCAAGGAATCATCGAATTGGTTAAGAACTCTTATGATGCTGATGCTACTGAATGCACAGTAGAACTTACCAAAACTAGCACCATAGGTGGCTCGCTTATTATTTCAGATAACGGTGTTGGTATGGATAAAGATGCCATTAGCGAGGGATGGCTAGTGTTAGGTCGCTCAAAAAAAGCTAATCGTGAACTCACTCAATTAGGTCGCTTACCTGTAGGTAATAAAGGATTAGGTAGGTTAGCGGCTCTACAGATTGGTTCTCAAGTATTCTTAAAAACTAGACCTAAACATGAGCCAGGAGTTGAATATTCTTTAACGATTAATTGGGATGATTTCCAGGAAGTTGATGTAGTAGAAGATGTTCCTTTTAATGTCCAAAAAAGTAGTACAAATCAACGGCATGGAACTGATATTATCGTCAGCAATCTTAAAAATATATTTAATAAACGTGATATCCAAAGACTAGCTAGGGAACTTTTACTACTAGCAGATCCATTTGAAAATCATGCAGGTTTTCGCCTTAAACTTATTGCTCTAGAATTTGCTGAAATTGAAAAACAAGTAAACAATGCTTACTTTGATGATGCCGAATATCATTTGCAAGCTAGTATAAATGAACTTGGGATTGCTGAAGCCAGTTTGCTGGACTGGCAGAATAACGTAATTTTTCAGGCAAAACATAGTGATATTTCTCAAGAGCCTTACAAAACACCTGCAACTAAATTTGAACTGTGGGTATTCTTTCTAAATCCTCAAACTTTTTCAGCTAGAAAGACTTCTGTTTCTTTCACACAAGTTAGAGAATGGCTTGCTCAAGTCGGAAATGTTCGTCTCTACCATCGAGGTTTGCGGGTAAAACCTTATGGAGATCCGGACGATGATTGGTTAAACTTAAATTATGCACGAGCAAGAAATCCAGAAGTTCGTCCTTCAACTAAAACAGTTATTGGTAGAGTCATTGTTAAAGACCATGACGATATGTTACTTCAAAAAACTGATCGGCTTGGTTTTATTGAAAATGAAGCTTTTTTAGAGTTAAAACGCTTCGCAATTGATGTGTTGGAATGGATGGCGAAAGAAAGGCTGAAAGTTACTGAAACGCAAAGACAAAGGGTTAAGAAACAAGTTCCTCGTGATATTACAGAAGCTAAAGCCAGAATTGAAGAAGTTATTGAAGCAGAAGTTCCTCAAGAATCTCGTCCTAAAGTCTTAGAAGCTGTTCAGCAATACGAAACTGTAACAGAACGTGAAACCAAGGTATTACGTGAAGACCTTCAGCTTTATCGTAGTCTGGCTACAGCGGGAACAACCGCAGCAGTTTTCGCTCATGAATCTGCTAAACCAGTGACTTCAATTGCAAAAATAGCTAACAGAATAGAAAAAAAGGGTAAAGAAATTCTGGGAGAAAAGTATGAACAATATTTCGGAGAACCAGTTAGAAAGCTTTATCAAGTAAGTAAGTCATTACTACGCTTTTCTGATTTCCCTCTGCATCTGTTGAAACGAGAAAAACGTCGTGCAGGTGTTGTAGATGTCCATAGTGTTATTGATGAGATTCTCGCACTTTTTCAAAGTTTTTTTGATGAAGGTGGAATTCAAGTTATCAAAGAAAAAATTGATACCAAACCTTGCATTTATGGAAGCGAGGCTTTGCTAGAAGCAATTATTACAAATCTTTTAACAAATGCTATAAATGCTTTTAATGTTGAAGGTGGACGTATAGAAGAACGTAAATTAATTATCAGAACTGAAATTAAAGGAAGTAGTTTAAAAATTAAATTTTTAGACAATGGTTCAGGAATTCATAATATCAAAATAGACGAGATTTGGCTACCTGATAAAACCACTAGGGAAGGTGGTACAGGTTTAGGATTGACAATTGTGAGAGATTCTGTAACTGATATGGGAGGCTCGGTAGATGCAATTGCAAAGGGTGAATTAGGTGGAGCAGAATTTATTGTAGAATTAACACTTATTAGAGAGTAAGTTTTATGAGTATGACACAAGTTTTGAATAATATAAAAATAGCTATAATTGATGATGATAAAAACCTAGCTGATGTAATAGCTTGGGAAGTAGAAGAAGCAGGCTATCAACCATTTTTATTAGACAATAGACACTTTGGCAATGTCAGTGACTTGGTATCACTTATTAGAGAAAATGCTCAAGGTGCTGTGTGCGATCACCGATTGAGTAATTCTGGATTTGCTAACTTTTATGGAGCAGAATTAGTTGCAAATCTTTACGATTTTAAATTTCCATCATTGTTAATAACTCAGTATACAGAAATGGATACATCTTTTTCGATTAGAAAATGGAGACATAAAATACCTGTACTATTGAGTCGAGAAGAAGCCGATGCTTCAAGCATTGCTAAGGGAATAGAAGATTGTACCTTAGAACTTTCTGGTAAAATACCGAGTACTAGAAAACCTCGTAGAACGATAGTTAGGATTACTAATATTGATGAAGAATCTCATGAACCTGTTGTAGATGCATTTGTTCCAGGTTGGAATCCCCATAAGGCTGTTCGTTTTCCAGCTTCTCTGATTCCAGAAAATATTAGAGTTGTATTAAAACCAAATATCCGTTTATTTGCTCACGTAAACACAGGAGCAGAAAAATCTGATGACCTATATTTTGAAAAATTTGAATTAGCACCTGAACCAGATGAAGATGATGGACTCGCCTGAACTCATTATTTTAGATGTTGGACATGGAAATTGTGCGTTAATTAGAGATGTAAATGATTTAATGGTTATTGACTGTCCACCTGGGGGTACGTTGGCAGAAACTCTTGAACATCTATCTATTAAAGAAATTTTACATATCCTCATTTCCCATTCTGATGCAGATCATATTGCAGGTATGATTGACTTACTCTCAAATGAAGATATCAAAATTAAAAATGTACATATAAACCCTGATGCAATTAAGAAAATTGCAATTTGGTTAGATTTACGTATTGCTTTAAAAGATGCACGCCAACGTTTTGGAACTAACGTTTCATCAGAGTTGACAACAACAAAAACGGGAAGTTTGAATATTGGTTCAGTTAATATAGAAATCCTTGCGCCAACACCTGAATTGATTTTAGGTGGTGCTGGAGGAACAGACTTACAGGGAAGGCGATTAACTTCTAACTCAATATCAGCCGTTATCGGTATAGTTCACGATTCTCACAGAGTGGCTATACTAGCAGCAGATATTGATAATGTAGGCTTTGAGAATTTGATTCAAGATCAAAAGAGTTTGAGTGCTGACATACTTGTTTTTCCTCATCATGGTGGAAAACCAGGGAGTGCAGATCCTAAAAGATTTGCCCAGCAATTTTGTACTTTTATTCAACCAAAGTTAATAATATTCTCAATTGATCGTAATCGTTTTAATAATCCCCGCACAGAAATAGTAGACGGTATTATTTCTTCAGTTCCAGATGCTCATATTTTGTGCACTCAATTATCCCAACAATGTACTTCTAGTCTTCCTAGTTCAAAGCCTACACATCTAAATACACTTCCTGCCAGAGGGCTTAATAGTAATAGCTGTTGTGGAGGAACTATTACTCTTAAAATAGATGGTAGCAGGACAAGTTATGCTGAGATGGCTTTACATAAAGAATTTATTGTTAGTCAAGTAGCTAGCCCAATATGTCAAAAGTTTTTATCTATCATTAAACCGGATAAGTAGGTCGGCGCAAATAAAGCTAACTGGTGAAGGGTTTATTCCCCACGACATACTTGCATTACATTATACATCAACTAGCTATCAAGTGCGATCGCTCAATCTTGGCGTTGGTTCCTTCCACTGGGAATATGACCATCTTCAAGAAGTGCCGGAAAAGCTTGCCGAACGTGTCATTCAAAATAATGGTAATGGTGGTAACGGCAACGGCAAGTAATTTTGGATTAATGTAAAGTTGCGTAGGCTTTGCCCGCCGTAGGCATCATTTCAAAGCTCAGATTCCCCACTTCTCTCAAAAGTCGGGAATCTTTTTCAATCTATAAAAGGATTTGTAAATCGCACGCCCTCAACTATCGCACCTGATGCAAAGTCCTCAGTATAAACTTCTTCAATTTGGTTGAGTCGCGCCGTTGCCCAAATTTGCGCGTCCCAAAACCCGAAGTGATGGGTTTCCACACCGCGAATTGCTTCTAAAGAAATGAGCCGTGTAATATCAACGATATGGCAAGCAGCTAAATAGTTACGCATTCGCACCAGCGCCTCAGCAGGAGTTAAAAGCGATCGCCGAGTCCGGGTTGTGGCCATAAAAAACTCTCCCAACACCTGGGTACTAATTACCGCCTTCCCAGAACGAATCAATTGGTCAGCAACTGCGATCGCTCGTTCCTGTTTTGCGGTATCCAGTGGATCGTAGATGTAAACGAGAATGTTAGTATCCAGTAAAACCCTACCGTTCATAGAGGTCTTCACGCTCCCAATCCCGACCTCCAAGTTGAGCAGGTCGAGTTTTGATTTGGTTAATAAATTCTCTTTCGGCTTCCCAGATTGCGAGATTTGTTTGGGGTGCAGTTATTTCACCAAGATGGAGGTCAATGGCTTGGCGAATAATCTCTGCTTCGCTTACACCGGCCTGTTGGGCGATCGCTTTTAGCAGATGCTCTTGACGTGGTTCAATATAAATCTGCTTACGAATTTTGCTCGACACAATTTAAAATTTGTATAATGTATACATTACATTATACATTGCTTTTTAGTGAGATTGCGATCGCTCACTCTCGGCGTTGGTTCCTTCCACTGGGAATACGACCATCTGCTGTATTTGATTTTCTACCCCTATGGTAATAAAGTCGCACTTTGGTTGTAGTTAGCTAGTGTGAGTCCTGACGTGACTATTTATTTACTAATAATAATAATAACTATTGTTGGTATTTTTCTGACCATTACCAACTATGCCTAATATATTCAACCGAGAAATTTTCAGGTTATCTAAAGCTGCTTTTAGCATTGAGGAATTTGTTTTTTGAATCCTGGCTACTATCAAAAGCCCATCAGTGTGGGGTACTATCAGACTAGCATCGGCTAATCCCACCAAAGGAGGGACATCATAAATCACTAAGTCAAAACTGTTATGTAAATCTGTCATTAGTTGCTTCATTTTTTGAGATGAGAGCAACTTTGTCGGATCGGGTGGTATTGGTCCAGAGGTGATTACAGATAATTGGTTCATGGAAGGTAGTTGTCGTATTATTTCTCCCAATGGCAAGTTTGTAGAAATTAAATTGCTTAATCCCCATAGATTATTTAAACCTGATAGCTCGTGAATTGTGGGTTTACGAAGATCAGCATCTACAAGTAGAACTCGTTGCCCCATTGTTGTAGCTATTTGAGCTAGATGGAGGGCAACCGTAGACTTACCATCACCACTCATCGCTGAACTAATAACTATGGAGCGAATCGGGCGATCGGAACTGAGTAGTTGAATATTGCTATAAAGTACCCGTAGGGCTTCTAAAAAGTTGGTAGAAGAGTCACCATACTTTTGATCTGGTAAAACAGCCAATCCAGCAATTCCCTGAGAAGAAGAATTTTGGATACTTGCTAAGGAAGTTTTTTGATTAAAAGTGCGGTTTTTGTTAGTTTTAACTTGCTTTTCAAAAGGAATATTTCCTAACAATGGTTGTTTGAGCTTTTTTTTCAGTTCATCAACAGTATGGTAGGTATTATCTAGCTTTTCTACAAGTAAAACAATACCAATTGCTGCGAGGATGCTTGCAACGAATCCCAGTATAAAATTGCGTTGAGTAGAAAAAGGATCAACAGGAATATCTAGGGTAGTTGGTCTTTGAAGTAATTGCCAGCCAATATCCGATTGGGATATTTCAATTTGGAGATTTTCGTGGGTTGATAGAAACCGATTTAAACTTTCAGTAGCAATTTGTAATTTGCGCTGTAATTCAGTGTACTGTCGGATTAAAATTGGCAGTTGGCTGCGTCGTTGTGCAAATTTTTGTTCTATTTTCGCAAGTTCTTGGCTTTGTACTTCTAAGGTTTGAAACTGTGTCGCTACTTCGGCAAACTCTACACTCAATAAGCGCTCTGACTCTTGACGTAGCAAAGGTAAAAGACTAGCTCGTTTCTCTTTCAATGTTTGGATGCTGGGATTCTCTTCTTGCAAACGAGCTGATTCTGTAGCAATCTGAAGATCAAATAGGCGTATTTGAGCAATCAACTGTTGATATAAAGGAGCATTATTCAGTATTGTCGTTGCTCCATTTTTTCCTTGTAGGATAGCAAAATTAGCACGAACTTGGGCTAACTGTAGATCAATTACTTGTTTTTGTCTAGAGAATTCAACAGTTTGTAAAGCAATTTGGCTTACTTGGCTTTCTGGGTCATTAAAATTGTACTTTTGTCGAAAAAGTTGCAATTCTTTTTGAATCTGATCGACCCGATTTTGGATAAATGGCAGTTGTTTTTCAACAAACTGAAGCCCCTGACGTAACTTGGTTTGCCTCCTTAATTGACTATAGTCTAAGTAATTATTTGCTATTCGCTCTAGTACAACTTGAGTCTGCTTTGGATTGCTACTTTGATAACGAACTTCTATAATCTTGGTTTCTTGCAATCGATTAATCTTCAGAGATTCGACAAGAGAATAATAGTTGATTTCTGGATAGTAGGCTTGCAACTGTTTAAGAGTGTTTTTCATCAGTTCAGGACTCTTAAGAACCTGAATTTGGCTTTCATAATCTAGACTAGACTTCTGTGAGTTCAAGTCTTTGACAACATCCACAACTTTGGGATCATCATTTACAGGTTCTACCAACAGTTGAAAACTGCCTTCATATTCTGGGGGCTTCTCGTTTACCACCAAGTTAATTACTACAAGTGTCATCAAAGCAATCGTTACACTTGTCATGAGTAGCGATCGCCGCCGTAAAATACTTATAAATTCTTGAAAGCTCCATTCCTCTTCTTGTTCTTCAGCCCAGCGAACAGGTTGATTTTGAGGAAATGGAGGCACAGAGTTATTACTGCGATTAGAACTTGAATTTTGAGAAGGATAATTCTCTATCATGTGTTTAATAGTTGCTAATGCACTGAACGGGAGCAGTAAAAAGGCTTTTGAAACTTTCAGTTAGGTTCTTGAACTGTAAGTAGTAATATATACTACGTATAATATTATTTGATATTCTTTTTAATGAAAGCTCTGTATTTTTTCTTGAGCCTAGCACGTAATAAAGTAAGTAAAAAGTATAACTTACAGTACTTACTTAGTATTTGCTTGCTCAAAGTATAACAATAGAACTCAAGTATTGACAAAAAATACCAAATATCAAATACGAGTTTAAGGTATTAAAACTTGATTTTTCGACGCTTTTTCAGCGATAACAGGGTTGGGCTATGCCTCGGCGACTTATCAAAGGATGATTGAGAAAAGCCTGAAATGCCCTATTTTAGTTAAAAGTAGTATATATATACCAATCAATTTATACAGTGCGTAAGTAATAAAAATATTTGTTTTATAAAAATTTTGCTAGTATATCTTTGAGAATATAAAGTTTTGATGAGGTTTTGGTCTTCATAATTGAAACATGATAAGGTGGGGCGTAACAGATGTTACACGTAAAAAATAAAACTCAATGATGATATCTTTAAATCTCTTAAGGATGTTTGAACAGTGAGTTTTGTATCATTATTTTTCTAGTTTAGGTAGCTTTTCGTAGAAAAGCCTTGCCACAGGGTGCGTAGTGTTCCAAGAATAATTCAAAAGTCAGGAGTCAGAATGAAGACGCTCGCGGACACGAGAAAGCGTGGCGCTATCAGTGGGGATTCAAACCCGCACTTCGATCCTTCGACAAGCTCAGTGCAGGCAAAAGTATTACAGTGAGCAGTTCGACAAAGCCACTGTAATACCTGTCGAACTGGTCAGTGACCACCACTTTATTGTTGACCACTAAATATATATGCATATTTAGTGGGGATCTTAAACCCCTTTATTCAGAAGCTCGCGGGCTGGGCTTTGTTCTGGCAATTGATGCCTTTATTCTTTCTTGGTAAAGCGTCTCAGTCCTAAAGGGAGATTAGGCTTTTTGCTTTAACTCGTTCCGCTTAGGGAAACTTTAATACATAGCTTTAACCTTTCAAACATTGAGAGAAGAAACAAGCTTTTTTCTACTCTAGACTAGGAACATAACTCATGAGACTTAATGAACTTAATCAATGGATTAATCAACAATTATTGCCATCGATTTCTACTGAGTTAGATGCAAGGAATAAACCTTCTGTAAAAACTCAAAAATCAATTAAATTATCTGTGCTGACCCAATTTTTTCCCCCAGATTATGCTGCTACAGGGCAGTTGATTGAAGAACTAGTGAAACAGTTAGGGAAGCAAGGGGTGGAGATTGAAGTCTTTACAAGTCAGCCAGGATATGCGTTTAGCTCTCATCGCGCCCCAGCAGTTGAATGGGCTGACCAAATCAGAATTCAGCGATCGCGCACTGCCCAAATTTGGACGGGAAGAATTCGTGGTAAAGCTGTTAATGGGGTACTATATACTTTACGCGCTATGCTCTATCTACTCAAAGCTTGGCGTCGCAACAATATATTATTAATAACTACAGCTCCCCCATTTTTGCCAGTTATCGGATATCTTGGTTATTTATTGTTCCGATTGCCCTATGTGTGTGTACTCTATGATCTATACCCTGATATTGCGATCGCACTAGGCGTAATTTCCAAGCGTCACTGGCTAGTACGCTTGTGGCATGGGATCAACAAACAGGTTTGGCTAAAAGCCAAGGGGATTATAGTACTTAGTCCGGTGATGAAACAACAGGTATTAGCGCATTGTCCCGAAGTAGCTGATAAGATTTCTATAATTCACAGTTGGGCTAACCCAGAAGCGATCGTGCCGATTGCCAAACGAGAAAACTGGTTTGCTTGGAAGTATAACTTAGTTAACAAATTTACCGTACTCTATTCTGGCAATATGGGTCGCTGCCATGACATCGACACGATGTTAGAAGCTGCAAAGCAACTACAAGACGAGCCAATTCAGTTTGTCTGCATTGGTGGTGGTGCTAAACGCGAAGAATTAATCACGGAAGTAAATCGGTTAGGGCTGAACAATTTTACGTTTTTACCCTATCAAGACCAGCAAGTGTTACCCTATTCTTTAACAGCTTGCGATCTATCATTAGTGAGTGTGGATGCAACTACAGAGGGTTTAGTTGTTCCCTGCAAATTTTATTCAGCTCTAGCCTCTGAGCGGCCAATAGCAGTAATTTGCTCACAGACTTCATATCTCAGAGAACTAATGGCTGAAGCCAACTGTGGTGGGACATTTGACAATGGAGATGGTCAAGGTCTAGCGCAATTTATTCGCTTTCTGAATCGAGATCCACAAATAGGAGAACAGATGGGCAAAGCAGGTCGCCAGTATTTGCGATCGTCGCACTTTACACCGAAAGTTATCTCTCAACAATACTTACATATTTTGGAGCAGGCACTATTGTCTGATGAAATAATAGCCATATCTCAAAGCGATGTAAAGTAAGTATATTAGAATTAATTGCATATTTTCGCACTACTTTTTTAGGAGTTGGGCTTCGATGGTCTTATTGATCTCAGTCCCTCCAACATAGCCTTCCTTGCTCATAGTTTTTGTCTATACAGGAGGTGGAATTGCAGAAAAGGTGTGACCGAAATCGGAAACGTTCCCAGCGACGGGCTATTTATTGCCTCATTCATAGCTGCTATATCGATAGCGTCAGTCAGAAATATAAAATGTTTGCAGACCAAGCAGGTCAATTACAGCAACGAGGGATGAGTCGGCGGAATGCCTTGATGTTAGTATCTAACCAAACCACAGTGCCTATAGAAGGGGAATGGTTAGAAGCTTTTTGGTGTGAAGAGTGTCAGCAAACAACTTGGTATCATATTCACAAGTGTGGCGATCGCAGTTATGAAATTTCGGTAGCACCACAAGAACTATGGCAGCAAGTAAGCGGAGTGATTGATGCTCTGGGGAACCCTTCTGTTGGGGAGTTTACGCGCAAGAGTGCCAGATATGTTGGTTATCAAGGTCTTAAAGGTTTCCAGTTTGTGAGGTAAGTGTTATTAGTGCCATTTTGTTAAATATATTAATCTTCAATCAATAATTATGAGTGATCCAAAAATTATCTCTCAACAGGAGTTAGTGATTGAAGCTGGACGCACAGACCACCAATATTGGAAAGACATCTGGCGATATAGAGAATTATTCTATTTTCTTGCTTGGCGTGATATTTTGGTACGGTATAAGCAAACTGCGATCGGTATTGCTTGGGCGCTGATTCGTCCATTTTTGACTATGGTAGTTTTTACAATTGTGTTTGGACAATTGGCAAAGTTACCTTCCCAGGGTGTGCCTTATCCAATTCTAGTCTTTTCAGCAATGTTGCCTTGGCAATTCTTCGCCAATTCACTCTCGGAGTGCAGCAATAGTTTGATTGGCAATGCTAACTTAATCTCAAAGGTATATTTTCCCCGCTTAATTATACCGACAAGTGCAGTAGTAGTTAGCTTCGTAGACTTCCTGATTTCCGGGATGATTTTATTGGGGTTAATGGCTTGGTATAACTTTGTCCCCAGTTGGCGAATTCTGACACTACCACTGTTTATTGCTATTGCCTTTACTGCTTCAATGGGGGCGGGATTATGGTTTGCTTCTCTAAATGTCAAGTATCGAGATTTTCGTTACATTGTGCCGTTTATTGTGCAGTTTGGTTTGTATATCTCGCCAGTGGGATTTAGCAGCAGTGTTGTTCCAGAAAAATGGCGGTTGTTATACTCCCTGAATCCTATAGTAGGAGTAATTGATGGTTTCCGTTGGGCGATTTTAGGGGGTGAGTCAAAGTTATATCTCTCAGGTTTTTTGCTGTCTTTGGGATTAGTAATTTTGTTATTTATCAGTGGGATTTGGTATTTTCGGAAGGTGGAACGGACATTTGCAGATGTGATATAAAGTTATAGCGAATCCTTAAGCAACTGAGGTACAGCTTAATCTCACCCCGATAAAGCTTATTCTTTATCTCCCCTCTCCTTAGTAAGGAGAGGGGTTGGGGGTGAGGTTTTGAGATGTACTTCACTCTTGTTGGGAAACGTTATATATTCGCCCAATAGTTTTAAAACATCCTCTAAAATAAGCTGATGAAGAAAGCTCTCATTTGTGGAATATCGGGTCAGGATGGAGCTTACCTGGCACAGTTACTTCTTAATCAAGGCTATAGCGTGTGTGGTAGTTCACGAGATGCCCAGATTTCCTCTTTCCGAAATTTGGTTTACTTAGCTATCCGTGACCAGGTAAAATTAGAGTCAATGGCTCTGAATGACTTTCGGAGTGTATTGCAAGTGCTGACAAAAATTCAGCCAGATGAAATCTACAATTTGGCAGGACAAAGTTCAGTTGGTTTGTCTTTTGAACAACCAGTAGAAACTTTAGAAAGTATCACTACTGGGACTCTAAATTTATTAGAAGCTATTCGCTTTTTGGGTGTGCCAATCAAACTCTATAATGCTGGTTCTAGTGAATGTTTTGGGGATACTGGCGAAACTGCGGCTGATGAAACAACACCATTCCGCCCCAGAAGCCCCTATGCTGTAGCTAAAGCTGCTGCTTTTTGGGAAGTTGCTAACTACCGGGAAGCTTATGGTTTGTTTGCCTGTTCTGGGATTCTATTTAATCATGAATCTCCCTTGCGACCAGAAAGATTTGTGACTCAAAAGATTGTTGCGGCTGCTTGTCGCATTGCTCAAGGTAGCACTGAGCAGCTTTATTTGGGAAATATGCAGATTCAGCGTGACTGGGGTTGGGCACCGGAATATGTGGAGGCGATGTATTTGATGCTGCAACAGGAACAGCCGGATGATTATGTAATTGCTACGGGAGAAAGTTCTTTATTAGAGGATTTCGTAGCAGCAGCATTTGCGTCTCTAGATTTAGATTGGCGTCACCATGTTGTGATAGATAATAGCTTGCTGCGACCTACAGATTTGGCAGTGGGTAGAGGTAATCCAGTTAAGGCGAAGGACAAGCTCGGATGGCAGGCGAAATACAAGATGAAGCAGGTGGTGCAAATGATGGTGGAGGCTAAACTATCACAATCCTAAATCATTCATAAATGCGAAGAAAGAGTCATAAAGCTTTCCCGATGGGTAGCTCGCAATGATTGGGATTGCTTTGTCGTTTCTCATCGCTGCGAACATAATTATACCTATTGATAACTGATAAGTGAAAAACCAATGTCTGATACTGTTATTCAAGTTGAAAATTTAGGTAAAAAATATATTATTGGGCATCAACAGCAAGAACGTTACACTGCGCTGCGCGATGTGATTGCTAATAAAGTTAAGTCCCTTGGTACTTTAATCCAAAATCCAAAATCCAAAATCCAAAATTCCCAGGAGGAGTTTTGGGCGCTTAAGGATGTATCGTTTGAAATCAAACAGGGTGACAGAGTTGGAATTATTGGGCGCAATGGTGCGGGAAAATCTACACTTTTAAAAATTCTCAGCCGGATTACTGAACCTACGCAAGGAAGCATCAAAATTAAGGGAAGAGTTGCTAGTTTGTTGGAGGTGGGTACGGGGTTTCATCCAGAGTTGACTGGGAGAGAAAATATTTATCTCAATGGTGCAATTTTGGGAATGAGTAGGGTAGATATTAAGCGTCAGTTTGATGAAATTGTAGCGTTTGCGGAGGTGGAAAAGTTTTTAGATACGCCAGTTAAGCGGTATTCATCGGGGATGTATGTGCGCTTGGCGTTTGCGGTGGCGGCACATTTAGAACCAGAGATTTTGATTGTGGATGAGGTGTTAGCAGTAGGAGATTCTCAATTCCAAAAGAAATGTTTGGGAAAGATGGAGGATGTAGGAAAGGAAGGACGTACAGTTCTTTTTGTTAGTCACAATATGGCTACAGTAACTTCACTTTGTCAACGTGTAATATGGTTGATTAATGGTAAGATACATCAAGAAGGAAATGCAGATTGGATAACCAGTAAATATTTAATTCATGGTTCTGAATTATCAGGAGACATAAGCTTAGAGACAGGTAGACAAGATCCGCGTTTTTGCTTTAAGCGCATATCATTGTTAAATGTAGAAGGTAAAGTTACGTCTGTCTTTGATATAAGACAACCAATAAGAGTTCGTTTAGAATACTGCTCAATACAGTTTGTTAAAGACTTAGAGCTAACTATGAGAGTTTATAATTCTAGTGGCATACCAATTTTTAGTGTAAATCGGTCTTCTTCTTCTTTAAGCTCTGAAGTTAGAGAAGGTACTTATATTGCGGAAATTAAATTTCCAGGTAAATTACTTGTATCTGATACTTATAGTATTGATATTGGCGCACATATTCCAAATGTTGAAGTTTTATCACATTATTCATCTTTAATTAGTTTTGAAATAGAAGAAACAGGAAGTAACATGGCTGTATATAGTGGTGCTGCTTTTGGAGTTGTACTAGTGAATTTGACCTGGAAAGAAGTTTGCCCAACAAATAGAAATTAAGAAGAATACAATTTATTTAAATAGAGATATTTAAAAATATATATTCGTAAATATTACTAGAGTATTACACTATTAGTAGTAATTTTACAAAAATCAGATTTATATGTACTATATATTAATTATGAACAAAGATGCAATTAAAATAATCATTCAAAAAACTAGTTTTTTTTTAAATAAAACAGCAACTCAATTAGAAAAAGTTTTTTTTGATAATAATGACGATTTTTCTAATAAAAACATTAAAGTTCATCCATCTTCAAAATGTAATTTGTCTAATATTATTCTAAAAAATGGATGTACCGTAAATATAGATGAACAGACTCAAGTGAGTGGCTCTATTATCTTTGATAAAGAAAATGCCTCTATATCAATTGGCAAGCGTGTATTTATAAGTGGTTCGGTTATTGTTGCTCAAAGCGTAAAAATTGGCGATGATGTACTAATTTCATGGGGAACAACAATTGTTGACCATAACTCTCATTCCATATCATTTTCATATCGTGAGAAAGATGCTATTGATTGGTTAGTAGGTAAAAAAGACTGGAGTTATGTCAAAATATTACCAGTCAAAATATGTAACAAAGTTTGGATTGGTTTTAACTCAATTATTTTAAAAGGAGTAACAATTGGTGAAGGTGCAGTAATTGGAGCAGGTTCAGTAGTTACAAAAGATATTCCACCTTGGACAATTGTAGCTGGCAACCCAGCACGAGTAATTAGAGAGATTCCAGAAGATGAGCGATAAAATATTAACTTGGGAAGAAGCAGTCCAATGGCTAAGAAATCAGCCTGAAAGACACGAACTTGTTAAACATTGCTATTATGATGATCCACTATATTCTACTGCTGAACGCTTTAGTGAAAGCGAAGAATGGAGTGCATTGACCAAACTTCTTAAACACAAAATACCGGGACAGGTTTTAGATATAGGAGCAGGTAGAGGAATTTCAAGTTACGCCTTTGCAAAAGCGGGATGTTCCGTTACCGCATTAGAGCCTAATTCAAGTGACTTAGTAGGTGCTGTAGCAATTCGTAATTTGTCTAATAGTACAGGTTTATCTATTCAAGTGGTACAGGATTGGGGCGAAACATTACCATTTCCTGATCATGCTTTCGATATTGTTTATGGTAGAGCAGTACTACACCATGCACAAGACTTAAACCAGCTATGTAAAGAAGGATCGAGAGTTTTAAAACATGGTGGTTATTTCATTGCTACCCGCGAACATATCATTTCAAAAAAAGAGGACTTACAAGATTTTTTAGATTCCCATCCCCTTCATTTTCTGTACGGAGGAGAAAATGCTTATCTTTTGAAAGAATATACTACAGCAATTCGTTCAGCAGGCTTACAAGTATTGCAAAATCTTGCTCCATTCGAGAGTGTTATTAACTATGCTCCGATGACTCAAGCAGAGTATCAAAATTTAGTCAAATCTTTTTTAGCAAGGCGTTTCGGGAATACATTAGGATCTAAGTTGGCTGAATTTAAGATGGTACAAGATTTTTATGGCTGGTACATATCACAAAAGTTGAATAATCCTGGTCGTTTATATTCATTTCTAGCAGTTAAGCCGTGAATGTAAGTAATAAAGTTGCATTAGTTACAGGTGTTACTGGCTTTCTTGGTCGCTACGTTGCCCGTTATTTCTCAGAGCAAGGCTGGTCTGTCATTGGTATTGGCACTTCTCCCCCAGAGAATGCACCTTTAGCAAATTTGACAAAATACTATTGTCTTAAATTACCGAATTCAAATTTACACGAAATACTCCAGGAACGTTCTCCCTTAATTTGTATTCATTGTGCTGGTAGGGCTTCAGTAGGCTTATCCGTCTCTGAACCAGCATCAGACTTTTATACAAACTCAATAGTTACCTTTGAAGTCCTTAATGCACTGCGTATCTATTCTCCCAAATGTAAATTTATTTTTCTCTCTAGCGCCGCAATTTACGGGAATCCTGAGTCATTACCTGTGAGGGAAACACAAACAGTCGCTCCTATTTCACCTTATGGTTTTCATAAACTGATGTGTGAGCAACTGTGCCTCGAATTCACAAAAATTTATGGCTTATCAACAGCCAGTTTGAGAATTTTCTCTGCTTATGGCCCTGGTTTGCGTCGTCAGGTTCTCTGGGATATTTGCCAAAAAGCAATTACTCAAAGTTCTTTATTACTACAAGGTACAGGTCAAGAAAGCCGTGATTTTATCCATGCCTTAGATATTGCTAAAGCATTAAGCGTAGTTGTCGAATCAGCACCAATGGAAGGGGAAATATATAATCTAGGCACAGGTAGAGAGGTAACAATATCTGAACTAGCAAGGATAGTGCTAGAGTCATTAGAGCAAAATTGTCAGCTGCAATTTGATGGTGTTGTCCCCATAGGTAATCCTCTCAATTGGCAAGCGGACATTTCTAAGCTGAAATCGATAGGCTTTACTCCAACTGTTGAGCTAGAACGGGGAGTTAAGACCTTTGTAAACTGGTGTCGTGCTGAACTGGTAGGTGTATGAATCAACCTTTACGAATTGGTTTAATAATGCAAGGTGGACGTGGCTGGATAGGTGGTGTTGAGTATATCAAAAATATTATCTTGGCATTATCTAGTCTTCCAGATGAAGAACGTTCAACTTTTGAAATTTGCTTATTATATTATGGAGAATCTTTTGAGCAGGATATTCAAAATCAATTAAAACCTTATTTAAAGGATACTTACAACCTAGAAACAGAATTAGATTCTTTTACATTTTTCAACCGCTTGAAGTGGAAAGTAAAGAGGGTAGTTTTCAAGCAATCAGATCCTCGTACATCAAATTTTTTGAAAAAAAATAAATTTCATTTTGTTTATCCTTATTTAGTCCCTCATACTGAAAAAGCGCCTTATCAAGGATGTCCTTGGATTTACGACTTTCAACATAAGTATTTACCTCATTTATTTACACAGTCTGATATTGATGAACGTGATAGAGGATTTGCTAAAATAGCCAATTCAAGTTCAAGAGTTGTATTAAGTAGTAAAACAGCAGCAGCCGACTTTAAAAAGTTTTTTCTAAATTCAGATTGTAATACGAAAGTATTACAATTTAGAACTTCTTTACCTTTAAGTTGGTATGAATTAAATTCGGTTAATTTGCAAAGCAAATACCATCTACCTGATAGATTTTTCATAATTAGCAATCAATTTTGGCAGCACAAAAATCATTTGATTGTTTTAGAAGCTCTAAAAATACTAAAAGCCAGTTCTATCTATCCAGTAATTGTATTTACTGGTCATCCTTATGATTATCGCAAGCCTGATTACATAGATACTATTTTACAAACTATTCATACTTGTGGTTTAGTAAACCAAGTTTACCTACTAGGTCTAATTCCAAGAATTGACCAAATTCAACTTATGCGTCGTTCGCTTGCTGTGATTCAGCCTTCTCTATTTGAAGGTTGGAGTACGGTTGTAGAAGATGCTCGTTGTCTTGGTAAGAAAATGATTCTCTCAGATTTTCCAGTTCACTTAGAGCAAGACCCACCAGGAAGTGCATTTTTTGATCGACACTCCCCTCAACAACTAGCAGATTTAATTGGTGAATGGTGGGAAAAACTCAAACCTGGATCAAATTATGAGGAAGAAACTTTAGCTCAGGCAAGAAATAGGGAAGAAGTTAAAATATTTGGATACAGTTTTTTGGAAATTGCTAGAACTAAGGCTTTCTAGCTCAGGCTGCAAAAGGTTTTTGCATTATGAAGTCAATATTTGCGATCGCACACTGCTCTTAAAGGATATTTGTAAAGTATAAAATGTCATCAGGTAATCGGGAATCATAACCCATACTAAGGCGATCGCCCTTGAATAATATTACTTTGAATTTTGAACTGGCGACTGTTGTAGCATATAGATAGTTGTCTTGAATTGACAGATATATGAATCAGATAATAAAAGACTCACATAACGAGTTAAATGCTTTATATAATCAAGATTTCTATCAGTGGGTACAAACTACTATTCACAACATCCGTAATCGAGATTTAAAGTCTCTGGATTGGGAAAATTTATTAGAAGAGTTAGAAGGCTTGGGTAACGAACAAAAGCATCAATTAGAAAGCCGCCTACTTGTCTTACTTGAGCATCTGCTCAAACTAACTTATTGGTATCAAGAAAGAAACTATAACATTCGAGGATGGCAAGGTACAATTATAGAACAAAGAAAACAAATCAAAAAGCTTCTCAAAAGAAATCCTAGCCTCAAACCTTTCTTTTTAGAAATATTTGCAGAAACTTATCAAGATGCTAGAGATATTACAATTGTTAAAACTGGACTTGAACCGCAAATTTTTCCTTTAGAATCCATTGTGACTCCTGAACAAGCGTTAGATGAAAAATGGCTACCTGAAGAAATTCAATAAAAATTGAGGTAAGCATTCAGCCGTCAGCTATCAGCAATATTAAGCTTGGCAAAGATATCATGTCTCAATCATCTCTCTACGAGCAAGATTTTTTGGCTTGGTTAACCCAGCAGCAATCAGCCTTAGCTAATCGAGATGTGGCAGCTTTAGATTGGGAGAATCGGTTAAAAACACTACTTTTTCGTTAGTCCACGGAGGAAGACGAGAGTTTGTGTAGTAGCGAATTTTATTCGCCAAATACTTTTCAAACATCCTCTGAGATAAATAAAAGGTTGCTCGGATTAAAATAGGTATAGCGTTTCCTAATGACATGAAGTACATCATAGCCCCTTTGCTAATTGATAATTTGGTCATTTTGAGGTAAAAAATTTGATCACTAAGGTTTGAAATAGATAATCTCAACCTTGAGGAGCGATCGCCAGATGTTGATATTTGCGATCGCATGGGTAAAAATTGTCGAGCGATCGCAATGCTTGGAATGGGGCGATCGCTCTTATAAAATACAAGTAGTAAGCTGCTCGTCGGGAGGCATCAGCAGAAACAGGAATAACTTTAGCCAATTGTGGTGAAAAACGAAGCTATGTACCAAACAGATCCACCCTTACCTCCCAGCCAAGTCCTACCGACAATGTATGATCTGCCCAGTGAAGATCCAGAGGATATGGACTTACCGGAACATATGCATCCTCGTCCACCAAGGGAAACCATGCCGACAATGTATGATCTTCCTAGTGAAGATCCAGAGGAGCCTGGTTTGCCGGACGAATTCCACGACTTCCAACCCCAATTATTACGCGAAACCTGTAAACCCCCAAATTACCCAACTGGGGAAATGTTTATTGGCACAGATTTAAATTTGTATTACGATGCCCGCAATCGATTGTGGCACAAAAGACCAGACTGGTTTTTGGTATTAGGTGTATCTCGTGCCCAACAACAACAAGATATGCGCCTCAGCTATGTTGTTTGGCAAGAGGGAATCGCCCCATTTTTAGTAGTTGAATTACTTTCACCCGGTACCGAAGCCGAAGATTTAGGACAAACATTCAGAGATGCCAACAAGCCGCCAACAAAATGGCTGGTGTATGAACAGAGTTTGCGAATTCCTTACTATATCGTGTTTGACCGCTATCAAAATCAATTGCGAGTGTTTCAATCAACCGCAACACGATATCAAGCGGTAGAAATTCCAGAACAAAAGTTTTGGTTAAGAGAACTGGAATTAGGGTTAGGGGTATGGATTGGGAGTTATCAGCAAACTGAAGGTTTATGGCTGCGTTGGTACGATGCTACAGGTAATTGGATTGTGACACCAGAGGAACGAGCCGAACAGGAAAGTCAACGAGCCGAACGATTAGCATAAAAATTGCGATCGCTCGGTGTTGATCCAGATGATTTATAACTTGATTGGCAGGCGATCGCTTTTGAGTCAAAGGCAAATGTTATTTTTATGGTGTTGTATAATACTGCGATACTCACTAGATTCAACACTACAGGCGATCGTCTATTCCCTAATTCCTATTTGCTGAATAAAATGTAATCGCAATTTTTAGACTGGAGGGATGTCTACGACGGCTACGCTGGAGCTTTTTATTTATACATTCAGTAGAGAAAATTAATTAAATAAAATGGCAATTGTTAACGGTGCTTTGACATTAAAAGATTTACCTACATCACCGGAAGGTAAAACAGGTTGGCCTTGGACAGAAGAAAATCAACCACTTCCAAGACGGATGCCTAATGGTTTGGAATGGCCGAGGATTACTATAGTAACTCCAAGCTACAACCAAGGTCAGTTTATCGAAGAGACTATCCGCTCCGTGTTATTGCAAGGTTACACTAATTTAGAATACATTATTATTGATGGTGGTAGTACTGATAATTCAATTGAAATTATCAAGAAGTACGAGCCGTACTTAGCTTATTGGATTAGTGAACCGGATCGGGGGCAGTCACATGCACTTAATAAAGGTTTCCGTAAAGGCACAGGTAATTTAGTCGGCTGGCAGAATTCAGATGATTATTATAACCCTGGAGCCTTTCTTTTTGCTGCACAAGCTTCAGTGACTTATAGCGATGCTAATATTATTTATGGCAACGTCAATTATGTTGATGAAGGCGGAACCATAATATTTGAAGCTGAAATTAGCCAATTTGATTTTAAGAAAATGTTACCTTGGTTATGCATATTGAATCAGGCAACTTTTTTTAAAAGTAAAATTTTTATAGATGGAAATTTTATAGATGAAGATAAACAGCATGTTATGGATTATGATTTTTTTTGGCGACTAGCTTTAGCAAATTATCAATTTAAATTTATTCCTGCAATAAGTGCTAGTCATAGGCAACATTCAAAAGCGAAAGGTCATACACAAAAAGATATTGCAGATAAAGAGTTTTTTGAAGTATATAAATTTCTTTATAAAGATACTAATCTTGAAGCAGATATTAAAGAAAAAGTTTTATCTTGTATGCGTGGTTGTTGCTTAAATGACTTTGCAGAATTAAAATTCGGTCTTTTTCGGAAGCGCATTACAGAATTAGTTGCAATATCTAGTTTCAGATCTCTCACTCCTATTTTATTATTAAAATATATATTTTCGTTAATAGGAGAAAGAAATCTTTTTTTTATAAAAAAAGTTAGGAACTATATTTTTGGTTTATATGAATATGAGGAGAAACTGAAATAGTTTTGTATAAATGATTTAGCTTCTTACTCACGAACCTTGCACGTTGGTCTATTTTTTGGAAAATATTTGTCAAATCTTGTATTGGCAAAAAACGATACTTCGCTTTTAAAAAATTTATGCATAATTCTATACAATAACAATAAATTTATTCCTCAACTTTTTGAAGGCTTAATCTCTATGAACCCAACTGTAAATAATCAAGGCAATATTCTTTCTGTAGGATGCGGCTCACGTCAAAGTGAATCTGGAGTAATACGTCTGGATATTTCTCCAGAAGTTAATCCCGATGTAGTGTGGAATCTTAATTCTTTTCCTTATCCTTTTGATGAGTCAAGTTTCTCTATTATTGAATGTTTTGATGTTATAGAACACTTAAATAACATCCCAAAAGTTTTAGAATATTTTCATAAAATATTGCATCCAGATGGCGTGTTAAAGATTACAACTCCTCATTTTTCTTGTGCTAATTCGTACATAGATCCAACCCATAAATGGCATTTAAGCTATTTCTCTTTTGATTATTTCTCTAATAGCCACAATTTGTCATATTACTCGAAAGCTAGATACCGAATTAGATATCGTCATCTCCAATTTCAAGGTGGTAGGTTCAACCGTTCTATTTTGAGCAGATTAGCTAACAAATTTCCTAAAATTTATGAGCAAAGATGGGCTTGGATGTTTCCGGCTTGGTATGTTTATTTTGAGTTAGAGGCTATTAAATAACACTGTTCTTGAGCATTTCATTATGAAAATTGTTCATATTACTCCAACCTATTTTGATGAGTCGTCAATCATTGGTGGTGGAGAAAGATATCCCACAGAATTAGCTGCTTGGATGTCGAATTTTGTAGATACTACTCTTGTAAGTTTTTCTTCAGTGCGTAGAACTTATAATCAAGGTAAACTCAAAATCGAAACCTATCCAGTTAAACACTTAATTCATGGGAATAAGATAAATCCATTAAGTTTTCAATATCTACGCTCAATTATCAGCGCTGATATAGTACATATACACCATATTCATACTCTAGTTTCTGATTTGGGCTGTCTCATAGCTGGTTTGCTTGGTAAACGAGTTTTTGTTACTGACTATGGCGGTGGAGGAAGCTTGGTATTGAACCATAAGCTACCCGTATTTAGGAGTTATAAAAATGCGATCGCCTATTCTCGCTTTGGTCTAGATTTTATCCCTGTTGAACTTCAAAAAAAATCTGTTTTGATTAAAGGAGGCATTGATACAGATAAATTTTATCCTGATACATCCTTAAAAAAGGAAAATAATATTTTGTATGTAGGCCGAATTTTACCTCACAAGGGTATTAACTATTTAATCGATGGATTCCATCTACTTAATCGTTCAGATTACAAACTAAAAATTATTGGAAGAGTCTACAGTGAACAATTCTATCAAGATATTAAACACCAAACAGAAGGACTGAATGTGGAATTTGTTCACGATGCTAATGATCAGCGATTGATACAAGAATATCGCACAGCTACGGTAACAGTTTTACCATCTGTTCATACTAATTGCTACGGAGATTATACCCCAGTTCCAGAGTTAATGGGTTTTACTTTATTAGAGTCTCAAGCCTGCGGAACTCCTGTCATCTGTACAGATGCTGGTGCAATGCATGAGTTTTTAGATAATGCCAAGACTGGATTTGTAGTTAAGCAAAATTCTGGGGAAGCGATCGCTACTGCTTTGCGTCAAATAGTTAATTTATCTCCATTAGAATATGCAGAATATCAAATACGTTGTCGTGAGTGGATAAATCCACTTAGTTGGTTAACGGTAGTGCAAAGACATTTAGATATTTACAAAGACGCTAAGTAGTCGGACAGAAGCCTGAAAAAATGTTTAATTTACACGTAGATACTTATATGATTGCTTCCAAATGAATCAATTTCTCCGCATACTTATGGTTCTCCACATGCCCTGGGAGCGAAATTTAGGGGGATCTCGTGTCCAACTTGAATTAGCTGAAGAGTTTCGGAAATTAGGTCATGAGGTAGAAAAGTTTGACTACTATGACGCATTCCCTAAACATCAATCAGCTCGCTTAGGAGAATTATTTCGTCCTAGCTTTTCAGTAAAAGCAAAAGCTTTTGTTCAAGCTAATGCCCATCGTTTTGATATTATTGATGCTCATCAAGGAAATTTACCATTTTTAAAGCAAGAATTAGGATTTCAAGGTTTGCTAGTTGCTCGTTCAGTAGGGCTTTATGCTTTTTATGATGAATTTACCAAGCAAGAAAACGCAAGAAAAGCACCTCAAAAAATCAAAACTAGGTTGGGAAATCTGCTCAGGTCTTGGCAGAACAGACGTGAGTATCCCTTATACTCTTGGAGTTTACAAACCTGCGATCTGATTAATGTACCAAACCATGATGAATTGGCTTATATTCGTGATATTCTAGAACTACGTAATAAGTGTGTAGTTTTTCCCTTTGGACTTTCGCAACAACGACAAAAAGTATTTATTGAAGCTATTCAGTCTGTCGAAGTTAGATTGGCAAATAAACAAGTTGTCTTCATAGGTGTCTGGGGACCGCGCAAAGGTTCTAGAGATTGGAGAGAAATCATCATGGGCGTTAAAAAGCAAGTTCCAGAGGTTCGCTTTCTTTTTTTAGGAACAGGTTTTAGTGTTCAAAAAGTTTTAGAGGATTTGCATATTCCAGTTTGTGACTGGATTGAGATTATCCCCAGCTATGACAGCGATGAACTTCCTAGACTTTTGAGTGGAGCAACAGTAGGAGCTTTCCCAAGTTATATTGAGGGGTTTGGTTTCGCTGTGCTGGAAAAACTAGCTTGTGGAATAGCAACTGTAGCTTATGACGTACCGGGACCGAGAGAAACCTTAAGACTTTTGGATGAGTCTTTGCTGATTACGGCTGGAAATGTTGAGCAGTTTTCTCATAAATTAGTTTCTCTGCTAGATATGGAGTTAGAAAATTATAGTTATCTAACTAACAAGTGTCTTGAGATTGCCAGTAACTTTTCTTGGGAAAAAACTGCTAAACAAACGTTAGAAATTTACTATAAGTTTTTGGAAGCATCTAAAAACTAAAGTAGATAATTAATTACTCGTTTAAGTTAGGGATACTGCAAAATTTATGAACTTTACTAATTTTTTGCTAAAATTTTACACAGTTCAGATGTTATAAATTTTCTGAAAGCTGTGTTGAAGTAGGGCTAAATTATCCTTGGAATAAGATAGCTATTAACAAATAATCAAAAATTAATATGCTAGATAGAATTGAGCGTTCTTTCAAAATTATAAAGCTAACTAGAAAGTATTTTCGTGCCAAACAAATACCAAGAGGTTGTACTTACAACATTAATGGAATTATCCGCACAGTTGAAGGTGAACAAGCCTTAAGTATGTTACTTGATGTTGTCATTAATGATTCATATGGCTTAAAAAGATTTAGATACCTAGATAATATTGTGGATGTTGGCGCTAATATCGGTACATTTTCTCTTCATGCTTCTACTCTATTTCCCAAAGCTAGGATACTTGCTTTTGAGCCGAGTATCCAATCGAGATTATTCCTAGAAATGAATGTTACTGGGCTTAATATTGAAGTTTACCCTTATGCAGTTGGTAATACTAGAGGAAAAGTTATTCTTAATGAGCTAGATGATTTGAGTGCCTCCTATATCTCTTTAGAAAATGATATTTCTTTTTTAGGAAGCCAAGAGTGTGAATTAATTAGTCTTGATGATATAGCAGCCAAGCTGGAGACACCAGTCAGCTTGCTAAAGCTTGATTGCGAAGGTTATGAATATGAAATCATGCAGGCATCATCTTTGGAGTCATTTAGATATATCGTTGGAGAACTACATACTTGTCAGTTTGGTAATCCACAATTAGGACTAGAAATCTTAAAAAATAGGGGCTTTGAAATTGAGCAATGGTTCCCTTTTGCTGATGGTTTAGCAGGAGTTTTTTGGGCAAAACACAAAAATGCCTAAATTTATTATTACTTGGATAAAAAATATAAATGCTTTTCTAAAAGACAATAAATGAAAATAACTTGTTCTATTCTTTGCTATAACTATGGTCGTTACTTAGCTCAAGCAATTGATAGTTGTCTCAATCAAGAACCAGGTGAGTATGAATTAGAAGTTTTAGTCATTAATGATGGTTCTACAGATGAAACCCCAGAAGTTTGTCAAAGTTATCACAATCGTATTCGAGTACTGCATTCTCCAAATCAAGGATTTGGTTCTAGTTTAGATAAAGCTATTCGTGAAGCATCAGGAGACTATGTTTGCTTATTGGATGCGGATGACTATTTTAGCAGTAACAAGATACTGACTCTTCTCCCTTGGATTATATCTGGTTACTTATACATAGAGAATAATACGTATTACATAGATCCAAATGGCAAGGCTATAGATTTTATTACTCATGGGGGTGGAAATACTAGTACTCTATGCCTGAATCGTGTTGCTGCACTTTCTTTGATACCAGTCCAAAATGAAATTTTTTTTCATCCTCTTAAATCGGCTGGACATGGAATCAACATAGATAAAGCATTGACCTTTTACCGTGTTCATACTTCCAGTATGATGGGTAGTAAATCACCAGATGTTTGGTATTATCACCTAGCTAAAATCAACTATAATTTAGGAGATAAACTTCTTTTAATGTCTCAACAACCTCCTAGTTGGACAAACTCAAATGAACTCAAAAAAATTAGCAAAGAGTATCAGTCTCTTGCTTACTATGATGAAATGGAAGCAGCTTTACAATTAGGACAACGAAGTAAAGTGTTGTTAGGATGTGTAAAAATGTTCCTAGCTGCTATTCATTCTCGAAATGGTCTTACAGTTTGGCACTGTAAAGTTATTATTAGGGGCTTATTAGCAAGACCACTTGTATTCAAGATAGGTTCTTATTCCCGCTTCAACGCAACCAAATCAACAACGTGTGCTGGGTTTGAATCAAGGAAAGATTTGGATGAGTGAGTATTTTAATGATCCTTAATTAAATCTTATGCACAATCAGCTTTTTTTCATGCAAATTAAACCCCTATGGTTAAGAAAAAAGTTATACTATCGCTTCTTTTCAAAAGAATTTTCTAAATTTTCCCATTTGTTTGACTCTATATCTTTAGAATTTGCCCCAAATACAAGGTTAAAACTTGAACCAAAAGACGTGGGACACCAGGTGATAGCTTTCTGTGGTTTTTATGAATTAGAAGTCACGCGTAGAATTGTTGCATTAGGTAAACAAGGTGGTTTATTTGTAGATGTGGGTGCGAACTATGGATATTACTCCTGTTTATGGGCTGCCACAAATTCCGAAAATCAAGTTATAGCTTTTGAAGCTTCTCCGAGAAATATATTTCCTTTGCGTAAAAATATTATCAATAACCATATTCAGCCTCGTGTAGATATTTATGATATTGCATTAGGAAAGGAAATAGGTAATTTACCTTTTAGTTTCATGTCCGATGAGCAAACAGAATGGGGAGGTTTGTCTCTTAAAGATGAAATTAACACTATTAATGTACCTGTTGTTACCTTAGATCAATTTTGGGCAAAGACTTCATATCCAACGATTAACGTGTTAAAAATTGATACAGAAGGAGCCGATACATGGGTATTGGAAGGCGCATCTCAACTACTTAAAGAAAAAAGAATAAAGCATATCTTTTTTGAGGAGAATAAAGTACGGATGTCTGCATTAGGACTTTCATCAGAGACAGCAAAAGAATTACTCCTATCCTGTGGCTATCAACTTAAACCAATCGGTAAAGGAGAATGGTATGCCACCCTTATACCAGCGACTGAGTAAATTTGATATGCTTTTCCCTATAATTAATTTTAGATTTTTATAAAAAGATTATAGTATAGGCTAAAATTTTCTAAATTTGGTCTAAAAGCATCTGATGGTCAATTTAAATAATGTAATCTCTATTGTCCCTCGACTGCCTCCTGCAATTGATGGTGTAGGAGACTATGCGCTAAATTTAGCTCGTCAACTTCGCAAGAACTTTCATATTCAAACTGATTTTATAATAGGTGATACTACCTGGACTGGTGCAGCAGAAATTGAAGGATTTCCTGTTAGCCAAATTAGCGATCGCTCTCCTGATGCACTGCTAAATTTATTATCAACCGATCGCTCATCCAGCATCCTTTTACATTATGTAGGCTACGGCTATGCTCAACGAGGCTGTCCAGTTTGGTTAGTCGATGGGTTACAGCGATGGAAAAGTTTATTTCCCAAGCGATCGCTCCTTACCATGTTCCACGAAATTTCTGCTTCTGGCCCACCCTGGACAAGTGCTTTTTGGCTATCATCCCTACAAAAAAGTTTAGCAGCACGTTTGGCACAAATGAGCGATCGCTGTATTACTAGTAAACAACTTTATGCTGAAATAATTGCTAATATTAGCCGAGGCAAGCATGATCAAATTTCATTCCTCCCAGTTTTTTCTAATATTGGTGAACCAGATAAAGTACTTCCTTTGTTAGAACGCCAGCAGAGGTTAGTTGTCTTTGGAGGTATTGCCAACCGCGCAAGAGTTTACCGAGAGTCTCAAGCCATTTTGGACTACGTTTGTCAGAGGTTAAACATTCAAGAAATTTGGGATATAGGAACTTCTATGGGAATAAATTTATCCTCAATTACTCAAATACCTATCTTAGAAATAGGACAGCAATCTCCCGAAAAGGTGAGTGATATTTTGGCAGATTCTGTTGCTGCTTTCTCAAACTATAACCCCGATTTTTTAGCTAAGTCAACTATTTTTGCTTCTTACTGTGCCCACCGACTATTACCTATCAATGCGAAAGGTAATGCCTCAGTAGTTGATGGTATAGAATCAGGTAAGCATTATTGGGTTCCTAATCATCAAGGGAACGAGTTAGGAAATGACGGGGAGATGCAGGCGATCGCAGACAATGCTTATTTATGGTATCAAACGCATAGACTATCAATAACTGTTAAAACTTTTGCTGAACTACTTAATAAGTAATTAAGTACTGAATTAATTAATAGGAGCTAAGATGAATTTGAATTTGAAAAACAAAAGACAGGCTGCATCTATAGCTAGTGGGGGCATTAGCAGCCAACCAATATATGATAATTTTTTGGAATTAATAGAGGACTTAAATATTCAAGGTGATTGTCTTGATTTTGGAGCAGGTATAGGAAATTTAACTCAACTGCTTCCAAGTCGAGACTGCTTTAATTCTATTACTGCTGCTGACATGATGCAGCGTCCTGTCGGGATAGATGATTCAATTAAGTGGATTAGCTGGGATCTTAATGAATCACTAGATATACCTGGCCAACAATTTGATGTTATTGTATCTGCTGAGGTTATTGAACATCTAGAAAATCCCAGAGCAACTATCAGAGAATGGTTTCGATTACTACGTCCTAATGGAATTATAATTTTTAGCACACCTAATAATGAAAGTTGGCGAGCTTTAATTGCTCTCCTCCTACAAGGACATTTTGTACTTTTCAGCGATACTTGCTATCCAGCGCACATTACAGCGCTTCTTCGCAAAGATATTCGGCGCATTTTAGGCGAAGTGGGCTTTTCTGAGCCAACATTTGTTTTTACTAATCTTGGAGGTATTCCCAAACTTCCTCAATTTAAATGGCAACAAATTTCAGGAGGACTACTTAAGGGTTTACGCTACAGCGATAATTTACTGACTATTGCTTACAAACCCTAATTATTTCAACTATGAAAATTTTACTATACTCCTCAGTTTTTTTCCCTTCTCTGGGTGGTATTGAAACTATTAGTGCAACATTAGCTGCAAATCTCATTCAGCTGGGTCATGAATGTACAGTTATCACTGAAACTCCTACTAATACTGATGAACACAATAGTTATAAAGTTATACGACAACCAACTTGGAAAGAGCGACTCGCATTAACTAGTGAATTCGATATAGTACACTCTAACGGTGCAAGCGTTGCTCTGTATCCTTTTGCTAAATTCAGTAATAAACCATTTATTTGGACACACAACGGATATCAGGTTTGCTGTGTGGATGGATTAGGATGGGTGGATGGTGAACCAGCGCCAATCACTCCCCTTGCATCTCTGGCTTACCACTTTCGGAAGAAAGGTTTATTTCATGGCTTAAAAGAGTCTCTAAAACTTGGGATAAGGCGTTACGTTGCAAATCACGTAGATTTGAACATTGCAGCAACTTACTGGGTTGCAAAGCGGCAACCCTTGAAAAACCAGATTGTTGCTTATACACCCTACCCAATTAATCGCTTTAAAAATGCCAAAAAAATTAATAATAGCTGGAAGTATGACTTTATTTATGTTGGCCGTTTAGTCAGTGAAAAAGGTCTGCCTGATTTAATTAAAGCATTTAAATTACTAATTATAACACCTGGATACGAAAATAAAAGTCTTGCAATTGTAGGCTCTGGAAACATGAAAGCCAAGTTAGAAGAAATAGTTAATAAATTGAACTTGGAGCTTAATGTCTCTTTTCTAGGACATAAGTATGGTTCTGAACTAACTGATATTATTAGTACTGCAAAAATTGGGATTATTCCTTCAGCTTATGAAGAACCAATGGGAGGAGTATCCTTAGAATTACTTGCAGCAGGTAAGAATGTTATTGTTTCTGAGTCTGGAGGTCTTGCAGAATGTGTTGGCAATGCTGGTCTTAAGTTCAAAAATGGAGATATTAATGCACTCTATGAGTGTATGAAGACAATTCTTTCTGAAGAAAGTTTAGCTCAACAACAATTAAAATTATCTGATACTAGGCTTGAAATATTTGATGAAGTTAAACTTACAGAAAAATATGTAGAAATTTATGCCCAAGTAATTAATAAATATACATGAAATATATTAAAATTTATTCTCATGATTAGGGGCAAGTAGTTATAAAAAAAACATATATATATTGTAAATTAGAGATAATTTATGACTAAACTTAGCGTTATACCCATGTTGATCAAACATTTTTTATGAGGAAATTTAACTATGCAGAGCCTTAATTTTTATGATCAAGATTATTATAAATCTCACTACGGTTTTCTCCTGAATGACAATGATTATTATGAGATACTTTCAAATTACTGGAAATATGCAATTTTTCAAAAATTAGGTTTTTCACCTGAACTATCTACGTTAGATTATGGCTGTGGTTTAGGACAGGTTACTGCCTCTCTGAAAAATGTAACTTTTTTTGATCCATCAGACTTTGCAGTTGATTTTCTCCGTCGTCAAGGGAAAAATGCTACAAGTAACCGAAAATCTATTCCTCTAGACTGTTTTGATTACCTGATATCCTCTCATTCTCTAGAACACTCACCAGAACCCGCTAATGATTTGAAGGAATTCCACCAATACTTAAAACCTAATAGTAAATTATTTTTAATTTTACCTATTGAAACGAATTTGAATCCAAGTTTACAACCTGATTCCGACCAGCACTTTCAATGTTGGACATTTCAAAATATAACAAACCTTCTATTTCACTGTGGTTGGCGACCAATTCATCAATCTTACTTATATAATCCTTTTCTGTTAAGAACAATGGCTTCCCAAATTCCAAATTTGCAGTTAATTAAGCTATCAGCATTGTTTGGAAAATATAAAAGATCATATCCTTCCTTGTTAACTGTTGCAGAACGAATAACCAGTTATTAACTATATAGTTATTTCGAGTAACTAGACTATGTAGACTACACTGGATACAAGTTAATGTCAGAGGGTATTAACCCAATAACTGTTTTAATTCGTCACATTGTATAAGAGTTATGAAAAATAATTTAGAAGTAATTGAGGCAGTAATTCGGTGAAAGAGTATATTGGAGTTTTAGCTCCCTTTGCCATTATAGTTATTCTCTATCTTTCTGCTCAAAACTGGCGGACTTCTATAAAAACTATACTAGTTTTAGTGGTAATTGAAGGTGCTTTACGGAAATGGGTTCTACCCGAAGCCAGTCAGTTCATCTATTTTTTGAAAGATATTGTACTTATAGGGGCTTATCTTCGTTATTACATTTTCTCATCTACTGAAAAAACCTTTCGTATCAAAGGCAATTCGGGAGCTGAAACTATCGCTTCGGTGATTTTGCTATTAACAGCTTGGTGTCTGTTACAAGTTTTTAATCCCAGCTTGGGTTCTCCAATTATTGCTATTTTTGGAATAAGAGGATACTTATTATACATTCCTTTAATATGGATGTTACCCAATCTCTTCCGTTCAGAAGAAGAATTATATAGATTTCTACGATCCTACCTGCTGTTGGTCATTCCAGTAGCGCTATTGGCAGTAGCACAGTTCTTTAGCCCCCCTTCAAGTCCCCTCAACACCTATGCCCAAGATATAAAACAAAATATTGCAACTTTTGGAGATGGAAATTCCACGAGTGTTCGTGTCACAGGCACTTTTTCCTACATTAGTGGCTATTCAGTTTATGCAATTATTTCCTTTGGATTGTTAGTTCCCCTGTTAGCAGTTCCGCAATCTCGATGGTGGCGTTGGGCAACAATCGCAGAATTACTACTAATTAGTGGCACCTCGTTTATGACCGGCGCTCGTGGTCTTTTTTTCACTGAAATCCTGTTTCTAATTAGTTATTTTGGGGGACAGTTACTAACTAATCTGAAAACAGCCGTTCCCTTGATCAAACAGTTTACAGTGCCTATTATCACCATAGCTGTTGTGACTGTCACTTTGTTTCAGTCTGCTATCAATTCTTTACTATTCCGCATCAATTCCAATCATGATGTATCTAGTCGCATTTCGGGAATCTTCATTGAGCCTTTTGAATTTATAAAGTTAAAAGGACTGGATAGTTATGGTCCAGGCGCAACTCATCCAGCAACTTCAGTATTGCGTAGGATTCTAAATTTACCTCTAGGAGAGACCATTCCTGTCTACTATGAGTCGGAAATGGGTCGAATAGTTCTGGAAATTGGTCCTATAGGTTTTTTCTTGTGGTATTTGCTGAGACTCATATTCATTTATCTACTGTGGCGCACATTCCTGAAATTAAAGCGCCCTCTGTTGCGACAGCTAGCGCTGTCAGCTTTTTTGATTCATGCGCTTCTATTTACTGATCGGGTTGTGTTCAACCATACTCTCTTAGTCTACTACTGGTTCCTAGCAGGATTTATTTTCCTTCTACCCCGACTCGAACAGATAGAGAACTGGAAACAACAACAGGAATACTTCAATGGTCCAGATACCTATCACCCTCATACATCCTACAGGTAATCCTAACGTCCGTCAGGCAGCGAATGCACTAGGAGAAGTCGGTCTGCTGCGGGAGGTGATTACAACCATTGCCTATAACCCAGAAGGAAGTATCAGCCACTACTTAAAGCTGCTTCCGGCTCAAATTAGTAATTCTATTGCTAATGAACTAGGGCGGCGTACCTGGATTCCTCCAAACGGTGTAGCCATGCGATCGCACCCTTGGAGTGAAGCAATGCGGATGATCTTAGTAAAAACTGGACTCAGTAGGCGTTTTGGCTTCGGTTCTCAAGGTCCTATAGATTGGGTTTATGCTTCTCTCGATCGCCATGTTGCCAAGCATCACCTCCAGGGTCTGGCAGCAGTTTATGCTTATGAAGATGGGGCTGCTACTACCTTTAAGATTGCCAAGCAACAGGGAATTTTATGCCTGTACGACTTGCCTATCCTGTTCTACCGCATGGCGCGAGAAATTCAGCAAGAGGAGGCTGAACGGTTCCCAGCACTGTCTGCATCACTGCAAGCAGTACGAGAACCTGACTGGAAGTTGAGACGCAAGGAGCAAGAAGTGGCGCTGGCAGATCATATTTTTGTGGCCTCTTCCATTACCCAGCAATCCTTACTCAGGGAAGGGGTTAGTCCTGACAAAATTACGGTTATCCCTTACGGCGCACCGATTGATTATTTTCAACCCCAACCCAAACTAGATCAAACTTTTCGTGCCTTGTTTGTCGGTCGCGTCGGTGTTCGCAAAGGAGTTCATTACCTCGTCAAAGCATGGGAAGAACTACAACTTCCCCAGGCAGAGTTAATGCTAGTAGGAGTGAACGAATTTCCAGAAACCTGGCTTTCCCAACTTCCTGATGGAGTTAATTACATCCCATCAGTACCCCATACTACGCTGAATCAATATTACAGTAATGCCAATGTGTTTGTGTTTCCTTCTTTAGTAGAAGGCTTTGGACTGGTACTTCTAGAAGCGATGGCTTGTGGCATTCCTGTAATTACCACGCCTAACACAGCAGGCCCTGATATTTTAACCGATGGGGTGGAAGGGTTTATTATTCCCATTCGAGATGTGGAAGCACTCAAAGAAAAACTAGAGTGGTGCTACTCTCATCCCCAAGAGTTAGTAGAAATGGGGCGATCTGCCCGACGCAAAGCTGAAGAGTTGAACTGGGGTATGTACTGCCAGAGATTGGCAAGTCGAGTTCAGGAAATTATCAATTACTAAATACTTAACTAAGCATAAAATTTTAGAGGTATAAATATGCAAATAATGAATGTTGAAAAGCTAAAATCTGCAAAGCGAGAGTCTCTGCATCTTTGGTTTCCTAACCTGTTTGAATTTAAGGGTGGTATTCAGGTTTATCTCCAGGATGTTCTCCAGGCTATACAAGAAGCACTACCCAACTTATCTGTATGTATTTTAGATAAGCTAGACAGAAATAAACCTGTAGATAAATTCAATTCAAACAATTATTCATTTACTTTTAGCGGTCATTTGCCTAGTGTGTTACAAACAGCGCACTTTACTTTTAAATTAATTACAAAAACATTAATCAATCGTCCAAGTTTTATTTTATGTGGGCATATTAATTTTTCTCCTTTAGCATTTTTTATTCATCAGTTTACGGGTATTCCTTATGGAATTATTGTTTATGGTGTTGATGCTTGGGAAATTCAAAATACATGGAAAACAAAAGCGTTATATACTGCTGAAAAAATAATTTCAATTAGTGGTTATACCCGTGATCGCCTAATTAATGAGCATAATTTAGATCCAGATAAGATTGAACTTTTACCAGTTACTTTTGATGCTAGACGCTTCCAAATTGCTCCGAAGCCGCAATATCTACTAGAACGCCATAGCTTAACTCTTGAACAGCCAATCATTTTGACCGTAACTCGATTAGACAATAGTGAACGCTACAAAGGCTACGACCAAATCTTACTAGCAATGCCTAAGATTCGCCTAGCCATTCCCAATGCTCATTACATCTTAGTAGGCAAAGGAAGCGATCGCCCCCGAATTGAGCAACTAATTTCTCAATTAAACTTACGCGATTGTGTAACGCTAGCAGGATTTATACCAGATTCAGAACTCTGTGACTATTACAATCTCTGCCACGTTTTTGCCATGCCTAGTAAAGGAGAGGGATTTGGAATTGTGTATTTGGAAGCTATGGCTTGTGGCAAACCAACTTTAGCAGGGAATCAAGATGGTGCAGTTGATGCCCTCTGTAATGGGGAGTTAGGTGTGTTGGTGAATCCTGATGATGTAAATGCGATCGCCCAAACACTGATTCAAATCTTACGAGGTACTTATCCTCACCCTATCCTCTATCAACCTCAAATTTTACGCGAGCAAGTGATTGCCAGATTTGGATTTGAACAGTTCCAACAAACTCTGGCTGAGTTAATTCAAACTAAACTACTACCGACTACCTGGTGAAGTTGATCAACAAAATTAACCTAAAAAATAGATGAAGATATTACAAGTCATACCCTCCATCAGTCTGACTATGGGCGGGCCTACTGAAGTTGTTATAAACTTGGCCAAAGCCTTGCGCCAGTGTGAGTTAGATATTGAAATTGTCACCACCAATGATGATGGAAATACTTTGTTGGATGTCCCTCTTCGTCAGCGTATTGAGTATAAAGAAGTGCCAATCTGGTTTTTCCCCCGTGTTTCCCGCCGAATCAAAGAATATATCTTTTCCCCTGAGTTAGCACCTTGGCTTTGGGAACACATGGGAAATTATAACCTAGTGGAAACTCACTATCTTTTTTCCTATGCTCCTACTTGTGCTGCGGCGATCGCCCGTTGGCAAGGAATCCCCTATTTAGTTCGCACAATGGGTCAATTGTCACCTTGGGCACTAGCTCAAAGTCGTCTGAAGAAACAGGTTTATAGTCGGCTGATTGAGCATCATAATCTAAATCGTGCGGCTGTTATTCATTCTACATCTGCTGGTGAAGCAGAAGATATCCGTAACTTCGGTGTTAAAACACCCGTTCTCACTTTACCTCTTGGGGTGAATATCCCTCACCCTTTACCCGATGCCAAACAAAAACTACGACACATTTATGGAATTTCTACAGAAACACCCGTAATACTGTTTCTTTCTCGTCTTCACTACAAAAAACGCCCAGACCTACTACTACAGGCACTTGCCCGTCTTGTAGAACAAAACTATAATTTTCACCTAATTGTAGCGGGTTCAGGGGAACCAGAATATGAAACTGAGCTAAAAAACCTGGCAATATCCCTTGGCATCTCACAGCAAACTTCCTTTGCTGGTTTTGTGATGGGGCAAGAGAAAGACTTGCTGCTGCAAGGGTCAGATATGTTTATTTTACCATCTTTTTCCGAGAATTTCGGTATCGCCGTTGCTGAAGCAATGGCGGCTGGATTGCCTGTGATTATAACTCCAGGAATTCAAATTTCTCCAGAAGTTGCTGCTGCCCAAGCTGGGTTGGTTGTTGAGGGTACACTTGAAACATTGACAGAAGCGATCGCGCTGTTACTCAAATCTCCTAATCTGAGACAACAGCAAGGCGAGAATGGCAAACAGCTTGTTAAACAGCAATATTCCTGGGGAGCGATCGCTCAAAATCTTACCTCTGTTTATCATGCGATTATTGAAAGAAAACTTTTACCAGAATATCTTGTAGACTCAAGTGCAAAAATCTAGATATATGAAATTATTACGCTTGATTGAATATGAAAAATTGGATCAAAACGAGGTTCGTAGAAATTAATGAAGAAATTTTTTCATAAATATAGAACACTCATTTACATAATAATTGCTATAATAATTGCTGAAATTTTTTTCAGACTTCTGCTCGGACTAGGTAATCCGGTATTAAGTCAAGCAGATCCTTATACAGGTTATCGCTTTCAAGCAAATCAAAAATTATTTCGTTTTCGTAAAAGAATAGAATATAACCAGTACTCCCAGCGTTCAGAGCCAATTAATCCCCAAAAGCCCCAAGGAGTAGTAAGAATTCTGATGATCGGTGATTCCATTCTTAATGGTGGTAGTCCTACTGATCAACAGCAAATAATTACTGAGATTTTTAAGTCTAAATTATTGGCTGCTAAACATCCTGTAGAAGTCCTTAATGCCTCTGCTGGTTCCTGGGGAATTGGCAACCACTTAGGATATTTACGTGAATTTGGTACTTTTAATAGTGATGTTGTCATTCTCGAAATTGGTACAAACGATTTAGCTCAACCCACAAGTACTAGCGCACCTGTAGGAAATGACCCTAATTTTCCTACTCATCCTCCACTGTTGGCAATTCAAGAAGCTTGGACTCGGTATACTTGGCCAAGGTTATTAAACATTTTTCAAATTGGCTCTGTCTCTTCTGATTTTCCGTTAACTGCTTCATCAGTTGAACCCGATCGCCAGTTCCAACAGAATATGCAGATCCTAAAAACTACAGTACAGCTAGTGCGTATTCAAAAAATTCCTATTTTTGTATTGTTCGTACCGGAACTTTCTAACTTAGTTCCCTCCAACAATCCACCTAAATATAAATTGGAATTTATTCAGCAGTTAAAGTTTTTACAGGTTCCTTTAATTGACGCTGAGTCCGAGTGGTCAACGTTGCCTAGTAAAAAAGTGGAAACCTTATTTCGAGATGGCATACACCCAAATGAGGTAGGGAATCAAGCCTTAGCGAATTTACTGTTTCAGCAGATATCGCCGATTTATTACAAGCAATAAAAAATCATTAGTAAGGGTTTTCTAGCAACAGCAGATATAACACCTATTTATAATTACTTCAGATTTTCACATACCCAGAGCCAAGGCGATCGCTACCCTTATCCTTGGTGGTAGGTATATCCCTCACTATCTTGAAAAGTCAGAGCGCTGGTTTCCGACACTCTGACTTTTAGCTGATTGAATTCTTGTTCAACCTACCTTGCTTACCCACCATATGCGTCTAGATCAATATACTATTGGTAACTATACTCCAGGCGCAACATTCTGGAAGCAACTTTTTTGGTATTTTGTTGGGTCGCCTTTGGTTGAAAGTTATTGGCTACCATTTTCAGTTTTTAAGATTTGGGTACTCCGCAGTTTTGGATCTAAAATCGGTCAAGGTGTCCGCATCAAACCTGGAGTCCGGGTAAAATTTCCCTGGCGGTTATACATTGGTGATTTTGTTTGGATTGGGGAAAATGTATGGATAGATAACCTCGCTTTTGTCACCATCGAAAGCCATGTTTGTCTATCTCAAATGGTCTATCTCTGCACTGGAAATCATGACTGGAATCATCCCGATTTTAAATTAATTGTTGCTCCAATCAATATTCAAGAGAGTAGTTGGATTGCTGCCAAGTCGGTAATTGGTCCAGGAGTTACTGTTGGTCGGGGAGCAGTACTGACTTTAGGTGGCGTGACTGGAAGCTCACTAGAGCCAATGACTATTTATGCAGGTAATCCGGCTCAACCTATCAAGCAGAGAAAGCTTTGATATCCAATTTTTGCGATCGCATCTCATAGTTTAGTTTACTACAAATTGGGTGAGGAGCGGCTGACCGAAGAGGCAGGGGAGAAAGATAGAGAAACAAGATTCCTGCCCCCTCTCCGAACTCACGGAGAGGGCTGGGGTGAGGTTTAGGCTTTCTACGAAAGTCAGATCCCCCTATTAAATTTTCTTAAAATTCTCAATTGTGAGATATTTTTCTTCATCTGCTATCTGACTGTTGTAATCGATATCAATTTGGGTTGGATAGCCAAATCTAGCACTGTACCGTACATTCAGGCTGAAGGCTTGACGGTTGATAGCATCTTGAATCACATCAAATAGCTTAGGAATTGTGTTGTAGTTTTGAAAGAATTCTGGATTAACTGGTTTACCTGTAGCTACAGAAGTGATGGAAGTTGTTTGACCATTACGTACTTTAATGACTACTGGTCCCCTAGCGTCGGCTATACAAAAGCAACTATTGCTCAAAGTATAGTCATAGTTGGAAATATTTTGCCGATTCCAGAAACGGCGATTAAATTCTAATCGCTTTTCTAATCGTTTTAAATTCAAGTTATTACTCGCTGGCGATTCTGCTATCTCTATGGGAGATTTGGACATTACTGGTAGGTTCAGACCAAAAGATAGCAATAATCCGGCACTGATAATGATCGGTAAACGCATATTAAATAATTCGTAATTCGTAATTCGTAATTAACTTTTGTAACAGGGATTTAGACTCTGTGACAAAAATTGCCGCTTGATAGAATCTCAAGCAACTTAAACCCACGGAACTCGTCAAATCCATTTTATAAAAAAATTATATATTATTAATTCATCTATTTCTTTAAATACACTTTATATTTTAATTAAAATTCATCAGTGGGTAGCCAAGGGCAAATAGCAAATTTATGACTCTAGGGAATTGATTCATGAGTGTAGTCTATAGCCAAATCATATCCGGCGCGTTGGCACAACCCACCGTAGGCATGGCATACGGGCGAAAATCTTTTCTGTATGCTGTAAAATTCTTACTGTAAAAAAAAATTTTTTATTTCAAGCATGAATAATGCACAAACTTGGTATATTGTCAAGCGTTCTGCTGGTAATTGTAAAATTGTCCCCAGCGATCAAGTTGGAGACGGGAATTTAGAGATTATAGAACAGTGGGGTCCTTTTAGTTCGCAAGAAGAAGCGATCGCTCGGCGTGTCGGACTTATTAGGGCAGGAAAATGCCAACCAGTTTAAGTTAGGAGTCATTCAATTTTGGATTTTAGATTTTGGATTTTGGATTGAAGGAAAAGTCTAAAATCCAAAATTGGCAGAGTTTGAAATTGACAATGATGGTTTTTATTCCTAACTCCTGACTATTCACTCCTAACTTTATTCCTAACTGTTCATTTTTCTGCTGTAGGCGTGCCCTTAGCAGGAATTTGTTTACTTATGACTTCCACTGCTTTAGCGAATTGGGGATCTGCTAGAGTAGCGAGTTTGTCACGTTCATGGAGCCACAACTCCTCCATCTGCGCTTTGGTCAAATCCACCTTTACATCTGGCTCAATCCCTTTATGATTGATATCTCTACCGCTAGGGGTATAGTAATGAGCGATTGTCACCGCCAATCCTGAACCATCTTCCAGGGGACGCACCGATTGCACCAGTCCCTTACCAAAGGTTTGAGTACCAACCAAAGTAGCACGCTTATTATCCTGCAAAGCCCCGGAGAGGATTTCACTTGCACTGGCTGAACCTTTATCTACCAGCACCACCAAGGGTTTATTTGTCAAGGCTCGTCCGTTTGCCTCTTCCTTTTCTGCCTCTCCTTGGCGTTCAACGGTGGAGACAATCTTACCTTTATCTATCCACATCCGGGCAATTTCCACACTGGAGAAAAGTAAGCCGCCAGGATTACCACGTAGATCCAGAATATATCCAGCTACCTTTTTGCTTTCTAAATTTTTGATGGCAGTTTGCATTTCTTTACCAGCATTGGCGCTGAACTGGTTCAAGCGAATGTAGCCAAGATTCCCTGCTGGAGTTTGCTTCTGGGAAAACTTAACTGGATGAATTTCAATTCGCGCCCGTTTGATGTCAAACTCTTTTGTTTTACCGTCGCGCCCAATTGTCAGGCTGACTTGAGTTCCTGCTTCACCCCTAATCAATGATACTGCCTGATTGGTATCCATCCCCTTAGTATCTTTGCCGTCGATTTTCAGGATGACATCTTTCGCCAAAACACCAGCTTTAAAGGCTGGTGTATCTTCGATTGGGGCAATTACAACCAGTTGCTTCGTTTTTTCATCCTGACTAATCGTGATCCCAATACCTATTAGTTCTCCAGAGGTGTCCACTTGCATATTCTTAAATTCCTCTGGGTCCATAAACCGGGTGTATGGATCTTGTAGCTTTTTGAGCATTTCCCGAATGGACTTATACGCTTCCTGTGGATTACTGTAGGACTTGCTCAAGTACTCCTTACGAACAGCCTGCCAATCTACTTGATTAAAAGTACCGTCTACATATTGGCGTTGAATAACTTGCCAAACTTCATCTACCAATTCTTTGGGACTTGCTTTAAATAAAGCCTGACCTCGTGAGTGAATGCCAAGGCTAGTAACAGCGATCGTGGAGAGTGTCACTGCCGTAGCACCCAAAACAAGCCTACTTTTTGTAATCACCATAATGACAGCTGGGTCAGAGGGAAAATATATATTTCAGTATGCTCAATCTAACACAGGCTACTACTGTACAGACCGAATATGTATCCCTAATTTAAACAAAATACTTGACAATCTGGCGAATTTGGGGACTGGGGAATGGGGCATGGGGCATGGGGCATGGGGCATGGGGCATTGGGCATGGGGCATTCTCCTTGTCTCCCTCATCTTCCCCTGCTCCCCCTGCCCCCACTCCCTACTCCCTACTCCCTACTCCCTACTCCCTACTCCCTACTCCCCTAGCCCCTTTATGGCTCTACCCAGCGTTCATCTGCCTTAATGAGGTTAATTAATTCCTCTACACCTTTATCTTCTGGGACTTTTTTAATTTCCTCTCTGCCACGATACAAAGAAATGTAACCAGGTGTTTTGCCAACATAACCATAGTCAGCATCCGCCATTTCTCCGGGTCCATTGACAATACAACCCATAACTGCTATGTCAAGACCAGTTAAGTGTTTAGTGGCTTCCCGAACTTTGTGCAGCACTTCTTCTAGGTTAAACAAAGTGCGTCCACAGGAAGGACAAGCGACGTATTCCACCATAGTTTTTCGCAATCCCAAAGCTTGGAGAATGCTATAGCAGACGGGAATTTCTTTTTCTGGTGCTTCTGTAAGTGAGACGCGAATTGTATCGCCAATGCCATCAGCAAGTAAGGTAGCAATACCAGCCGTGGATTTAATTCGCCCGTATTCGCCATCACCAGCTTCGGTAACGCCCAAATGTAGCGGATAATCCATATCAAGGTCATCCATGCGCTTGGCTATCAGGCGATAGGCGGCTAGCATCACTGGTACTCGTGAGGCTTTCATGGAAATTACCAAGTTGCGGAAATCCAAAGATTCACAGATGCGAATGAATTCTATGGCAGATTCCACCATGCCTTCTGGGGTGTCACCGTAGGTAAATAGCATTCTTTCAGCTAGGGAACCGTGATTTACCCCAATTCGCATCGATTTACCTTGATCTCGCAAAGAAACGACTAGAGGTTCTAGGGTTTCGCGGATTTTTTCGCCAATTTCGTCAAATTCGGTTTTAGTATACTCAGTTCGATTGACGTTTGGCTTTTCAAACACATACAAGCCCGGATTAATCCGTACTTTCTCTATGTGCTTGGCGACTTCCACAGCGATTTTTAGCCCATTGTGATGGACATCAGCCACAATTGGCACGTCTTGGTAAGTTTTTATTAATTTTTGTTTAATTTCTGCTAATGCTTTAGCATGAGCCATACTCGGCACTGTGACACGGACAATTTCGCAGCCAATTTCGTGCAGACGACGAATACCAGCCACGGAACCATCAATATCAAGGGTGTCTTCGTTAATCATTGACTGCACTACAACGGGGTAGACACCGCCAATTGTGACATTACCAACCTTTACAGGACGGGTTTTACGCCGCTTGATAGTTGTATCAAAGGTAGGTTGACCTGATGTAGTATTTGAAGTATCTACTATGGGCAGAGTTTGCATAACCTGATTAGGTAAATTTGCTGTAGCTAAAAATATCAGATTTGATAAATCTCTGTTTCCCAGATTGCCACAGGTGGTGGCTCTTTTGGACAATTAGGTAGAAAAAAATGGAAAATGAGACAGGCATAGAAATAAAGAGCAATCTGCCTTGATCTGACTCTCTGATGCTCCAAGGTTCAATGTATCAAGAACTTGTGGAGCATTAACTTTGAGCCAGAATTCTATTCTTGTCCAAATTTCCTGCATACTTTGTTTTGCCTTGTGGTTGGTTTACAGATGAGTGGTTAGATGAACGGCTTGGCGATGTTGCGAAGTTTGAATGAGAGCGATAACTTCGTTAAGCCTCACTAATAGGATTTACGCATTGACAGGAAAGACCAAATATGGATGATTTGAATAAATACACATCTGTCGTAAGGGCACAGCATTGCTGTGCCCCTACAGCGCGGGTCTATTTACTATCAAAGAATGATTAATAAAAACCTGAAACGACGTATTTACGTTAAATACACAACATGATTCTTTTGTACAGTGCGTAAGTCCTAACTAAGTAGCCCTTTCAAGGTGTATTAATGTTCCCAAAGATTGCCCTGGTAATGGAGCGCTATTGATTTGGCGCAGTTCTTTTAAACGATGTTCACTAGCTGCGATGCCTGCGGCGGGCTACGCCTACGCATTACCATCAATAATTTTTACTCGATAACCTGGTAGCAAATCAGGCATTGTTGCGTTCAGATGCCGAATTGTAGCTTCCATTTGTCCAGCGACCTCTGTGACTAACTCCCCATTAATACTCGCTTCGATACCATTGATTTTGTTATAGACCGAGGTAACTCAAACACCTATTTCTTCAGCAGATGCTTGGTGGGCTGCATGTACTGTGATCTGCATCGCAACACGACCTGCAAGAAAAGCGTCCTCTTCATAACCTCGTTCTGGGACGGAAAGCATTACTGAACCATCTTTTATCAAGTCTTGCCAGAATTGTAATGCAGCGATCGCACCCCTATTCGTTAAATTCGGGCGGTTATTGGTTACAATTTCTCCCCCAGCACTAAATAAAAACGGGAACCAACTAAATACAGTCCATCCTCCTTTTCCTAAAGGCAGTAATATTCCATACTGTTCAGGGCGGCGATCGCCATTGCGGTCTATAGTTAATTTGTTGGACACTTGTCTCAATTGATCCCAAGTCTTGGGTAATTCTGTGATCCCCGCAGCTTCAAAAAGTTTAGGGCGATAGAAAATTCCAATATTACTAGTGTGCATTGGCACTGACCAAATATGACCACCTAACTGCATTTCTTCCAATAAGTTCGGTCTAATGTTTGACTTGATTGGCAATTTGTCTAACCAATCTTCTAAAGGTCGAATTGCCCCTAATTCCACAAATTGACCTGTATATTCAGGATGGAATGACAGGATATCTGGAGGCACATTACCAACAACAGATGTTAAGATTTTTGGTAATTGAGGTTCAGGCTCGAAAATAGATCCCACCCAGCAGTTATTAAAGTTCCATCAAGCGCTGACAACTGAAGGTAAAACTATCCTGAACTGGTATTTCTTTAAAGGCTTTAATCAAGATTACCCTTTTCACATTGATGACCCCCAAGTAGTAGAGACTTTCTACAGGACGATTCAGACCAAATTCTGAGAAATTTTTCACCCTTATTACAGCACATCTCGCTGCTACCGTAAATGGGATTGAGTTGAATTTAATGGGGGTGTACGATCGCTAATATCCCTGCATCCCCATCTAAAGTTGCTTCTACACCCACTGGTAATGCTGCATTGGGACTATCATGACCAAAAGGTAGATTAGAGACAATCGGAATATTTAAATCGCCCAAGCGATCGCGCAGTACTTCTTCTACACTAAAGCTAGGCACAGTTGGCGGGGCTTCACAGCGAGTAAAACCCCCCAAAGCAATACCGCAGACTTTAGATAAAGCACCGCTCAAACGCCACTGTGTCAGCATCCTATCGATACGGTAGGGTGGTTCTGTGACATCCTCAAGTGCCAAAATCACACCATCGAAATTTGGTTGCATTGGTGTATTTAAAAGATGAGTTGCGACTGTCAGATTTCCTGGTAGCAAAATGCCAGTAGCAATCCCGCCACCCCAGCCATAACCTTTGAGAGGTTGGATATCTCGCCCTTCCACCCAATTGAACAATCGCTCGATTGACCAATCTGGCTCATCGGCGAGAGTTGTCATCACTGGTCCATGAAGGCTGGAAATCCCTACGTTATAAAGGCTCCACAAAAGGGCGGTGATGTCAGAAAAGCCAATCAACCACTTGGGAAGTTCTGAGTTTTGTTGCCAATGCCAATTTTCTAAGATGCGGGTGCTACCAAAACCACCTCTGGCACAGAGGATACCGCGACAATCTGGATCTTGCCATGCTGCTGCTAGCTGGTTACGGCGGTCTTCATCTGTACCTGCTAAATATCCCCATTTATCATCTATCTTTGGGCTGATTTCTACTTGGTAGCCGTGCGATCGCCAAATTTCCACACTCCGTGCAAACGGCTCCAATTCTCGTAAAGCACCACTGGGCGCAATAACTCGTAGCATGTCACCAGGTTTGAGGGGTGCTGGTAGAATTTTAGATTTCATCTAGATGGTAGGGAATCCCAAATTGAATCGAGGTTTGCTTGGGCTTGTTTGAGTGCTGTTTCTGGAGAAGCGCCTAACATGGTAGCTTCGATGGCTCGACCTAAACTGTCAGACAAACGACTATAGCCAGGAATGATTGGTCGAGAACCTGATACAGACATTTGATCAATAAAGACTTTCAAGATAGGTTTTTGCTGAATAAATTCCTGGTAAGCCTGACTTGGGGCAGTTTTGAGGTTAACTGGTAAAAAACCCGTCCCCATACTCCATTCTGTTTGAAATTCTTCACTCAAGACATACTCTAAAAATTTGAGTGCAGCTTGCTCTCTGGCTGGTGTAGTCTTCATCAAATACATATTTCCAGTGCCTGTCACCGTCGCCGGCTTCACATTTGTAGGTATAGGGAATGCGTTAAAGTCAACATTGGACTTCATTATATAAGTCCAAGGGCCTGTGATCTGCATAGCAACGCGACCTGCAATAAAAGCGTCTTCTTCATAACCTCGCTCTGGGGAAGAAAGGGTTGCTGAACCATCTTTTAATAAGTCTTGCCAAAATTGTAAGGCTGCGATCGCACCCGTATTCGTTAAATTCGGGCGGTTATTTGTCACAACTTCTCCCCCAGCGCTCAATAAAAAGGGGAACCAACTAAAGACAGTCCATTCTTCCTTTCCTAAAGGCAGTAATATTCCGTACTGTTCAGGTCGATTATCGCCATTCCGGTCTATGGTTAATTTTTTTGCGACTTCCCTCAACTCTTCCCAAGTCTGAGGAATTTGCGTAATTCCCGCAGCTTGGAAAAGTTTAGGTCGATAAAAAATGCCTATATTGCTCGTGTAAAGTGGGATTGACCAAAGATGACCGTCTAATTTTAATTGTTCCCATAAGTTGGGGCTAATTTCCGACTTCAAGGGCAATTTATCCACCCATTCTTCTAAAGGTCGAATTGCCCCTAGTTCCATAAATTGACCTGTGAATTGAGGATCGAATGAGAGAATATCTGGAGGTGCATTGCCCACAACTGCTGTTAATATTTTTGGCAATTGGGGTTGACCGATGAAAATAGATTCCACCTGAACATCAGGATGAGTCTGATTAAATTTATCTACTAGTTTGTTAAACACATCCCGATTACTAGGGGGATTGATTGATTGCCATAGACTCAGATGAATTACTCCGTCATTTTTCTGGACTGTCCCTTGACAACCATATAAAAATATTAAAAATATACTCAGAATAATTCCCATCAGCAAAAGCTGCCAAGCAGAATTGGTCAACTGGCGCGAAAAACTCGGAATTTTAGATTGAAAAAGCGTGCTTTTCATACAACTTTTTAAGGTGAAACAATACTTTGGTTCAAGGTTTTGATTGAATTAAAAAATAAATTCATCGATGTGTAAATACACAAAATTGTAATTATTGATTTTATCCATAACTCTGGTATAGATTTATTCTATAATATAATACGTTTATTTCCTGACCACACAAATTTTATGGTAAATTCTACTACCCATTGTTTCTTAAGTAGCTTTTTAGAAAACTCATTTCACTTCAAACGTCATCTACAAGATTTTTTACATTTAGATTCAGAAACCATAGAGACAAAGTTAGCAGCAGAACAAGAATAAATAAAAAACTTAGGACATAAAGATTTTAATTCGCAAGAAGCAAAAGTAGCTTGTTTAGGTAGAAAAAATGATGTTTATAAAAATACATTAACGGTGAAAATGTCCCAGAGATTATTATTTATGTCTACCCCAATGGGTGCCTTAGGTTCAGGATTGGGAGGCGGAGTAGAGTTGACCCTATCTAATATTGCTATAGAGATGCTGCGGCGAGGACATAAATTAGAAATTGTTGCACCGCAAGGCTCTATCAGCAATTCATTGCCTATTAGAGAAATTCCTGGAGAACTAATACAGATACCAGCGCAAAATCAGAGTCGTAGTGATCCGATTTTGCTGCATAAAAATTCTGTTTTAGCGAATATGTGGGATTATGCTCGCCAAGTCCAAGGAGATTATGATTTGATTGTTAATTTTGCTTATGATTGGTTGCCATTGTATTTAACACCATTTTTTAACTGTGCGATCGCACATTTGATCAGCATGGGTTCTTTGACGGATGCAATGGATGAGATTATTGAACAAGTAGCAATCATTTTTCCCGGTAGTATTGGTGTTCACAGTCAAACACAGGCAGCAACTTTTACATTTGCACAACGGTGTATTTGTCTGCTAAATGGTTTGGATTTATCTATTTATCAATTTTGTCCCAAACCAACTCAGAGCTTGGCGTGGGTAGGTAGGATAGCTCCTGAAAAAGGACTAGAAGATGCAGTAGCAGCAGCAGAAATCACCGGCATCACACTGAAAATATTCGGGTTAAAACAGGATGTATCTTACTGGGAAAAGATTTGTCAAAAATATCCTGATGCTCCCATAGAATATGTCGGATTTTTACCAACAGTTGAGTTACAAAAGGAGTTAGGGCAATGTCGAGCAGTCTTAGTAACCCCTCGTTGGATAGAAGCATTTGGAAATGTAGCAATAGAGGCGCTTGCTTGTGGAGTACCTTTAATTGCCTATCGTCGGGGTGGTTTAACAGAAATTGTTCAAGAAGGCAAAACTGGTTTTTTGGTGGAACCTGATAGTGTCCAAGGTTTAGTGGAAGCAATTAAGCATTTGGATGAAATTGATCGCCAAGCTTGTCGCCAGCAAGCAGAAACTTTATACTCTTTAGAAGCTATGGGCGATCGCACCGAAGAGTGGTTTCAAAAAATTCTCAGAATATAGCAATTCTCGTTTGGATGCAACATATAGTAGGGCACAGCAATGCTCATGGGTGTCAGCTTAACGTTAAATCGGCGGTTAGAAACCGCGTCTACACAAGGCTTTACCCACTTCCGTGGGTTATAAAAGCCTGATTTTCTCTTAGTCCGCGGAGATTGGCGATCGCATCAGTCGAGTATATTCGGGTGCGTTGGAGGAGTCAATGCAGAAGTTTTTGGAGATGCTCGGTAAGCTGAATCGTCGTTATTTGACAGCTTTGGAAGAGAAGCTGTTGGGTTTGATTGAGCTTGAATATCGGCTTGGAGATTAAATCTTCACAAACTCCTGGACAATAATAGATACACATCTTATGATTATGGAATCAGCTTGATGTTTGGCAAGTCGAAGCGGGGGCTAAAACCGTGGGGGATCTGCCAAAATCGCCAGAACCTTGACAAGTAAATAGTTCCAGCATTTCAGTCATGAGGGAAGTTGCAAATTAGTTGCAATAAGAGCGGCTGAAAATGACCTTTTTTTTCGATCTGCCAAAAACCCTCCCAGGAAGCTTGCTCTGATTAAGTTTCAGCACCGAGCGGTTTCTACTTACAAAATCCCCTCACGGGGACTGAAACCTTAACCAATTCAACAAATCTTCTTCTATGGTTAAATGTTTCTACTTACAAAATCCCCTCACGGGGACTGAAACCCGAAGTCGTCCCCAATTGGCGCAAATATGCAGAAGGCGTTTCTACTTACAAAATCCCCTCACGGGGACTGAAACTTCTCCTCACCAATGAAAATAGTTTTAACTAATGCAAGTGTTTCTACTTACAAAATCCCCTCACGGGGACTGAAACAGGCATGGGTACTGTTTTGGAACAGTCAGGCGACGGATGTTTCTACTTACAAAATCCCCTCACGGGGACTGAAACATCCAGATACTGAGTCAAATCTTTAGATAAAAGCAAGGTTTCTACTTACAAAATCCCCTCACGGGGACTGAAACCTGGATCAATGCTGCTGATATAGCCGATAAGTTGATGTTTCTACTTACAAAATCCCCTCACGGGGACTGAAACAATACCTTGAGGACGATGGTATTCGGGGCGGATTCGCCAGGTTTCTACTTACAAAATCCCCTCACGGGGACTGAAACTTATCCTCTTGAAAACTCTCCAAAGCCTCACGCAAGTTTCTACTTACAAAATCCCCTCACGGGGACTGAAACTGAGCAGGGTTCGCGTATCCAGCTAAAACAGATGCAAGAAGTTTCTACTTACAAAATCCCCTCACGGGGACTGAAACACTGGCACTGACAAATACTAGAGAGAGGATGCAAACGTTTCTACTTACAAAATCCCCTCACGGGGACTGAAACACAAAACTTAGTTATGGGTACTGAGGAGACGTTAACGTTTCTACTTACAAAATCCCCTCACGGGGACTGAAACGAGAAATACTGGAGATCAACTCGGCGTGGCGGACAAGTTTCTACTTACCAAATCCCCTCACGGGGACTGAAACTGTTCTGGTGTCATGATAAATTCTTAGAGGAAAAATTAGGGTTTCTACTTACCAAATCCCCTCACGGGGACTGAAACAACAACTGCCATCCTCCCAGATTGCAAAAATGGGTTCATACAGCAGATTTAAAGTTGGGTGTTGTACACAACCTAAGTCTCAAAGGCGAGCATCAAGCCTGTTTTGCTTCTGAATTCTGACTCCTTAATTCTGAATTCTGCTGTAGTTATTATGAATTGTGATAAAGCTGAAATTGAGTGGCGATATCAGCAGCAAAGCTTAGTCGTAAATCCCAAGGGATGAGGACTTCGACTTTTGGTTGCCATGCTCGTAAACGCATGACTACGTTATTATCCCTTTGTTTATGATCTTGATATCGGATAAATACTTGATAGTAAGCGTCTTTTGGTGAACGGTTGTCCAGAACTTTTAGTAAAGCCTGTTGTTGAGGTGGTTTAATTTCACGTTGAATCAAACGTTGTACTTGCTGGTAGCTAATTTCTTCAAAAGTGTCATGGCGTTCAGTATCTTTAACGTAGCGATCGCAAAACTCCCGGTCAAATCGCAGTAACATCAGTTGAGAAGGCAAGTAGAAATCAAATCCCCATGCTTTAGACATAGACAGAGCAATATCATCTGGGGTGGGTAAAGACTTCTGCTGATATTGCTGTTGCAAATTAGAGGGCAACTTAGAGTTTACCCACTCTAGAGTCAGCAAATTCTGAATCCGATCAAGGCGAAAATTATACCAGTTAGTATCTTTTTGAGGACTTTCGCCGTATGCACACAGATAAACTGCCCTCTGTACGTAGTAGATACATACTGGATAAACGATGCAGTCAACGTTACCCTCAAGCCTTGCACTACTGTAAGTTAGCTTGATAGGTGGAACTGGAGTTTTTGCCCAAAGTTGTCTTAATTGATCTTGCCAATCATCAACCGCATCAAGGGTACTACGGGGTATAACATAATCGACTTTCAAGAAAAAGCGTTGTACTCCATTGATTTTTTGGGAGTGATTTTCTGCAAACCCCACTAAATCTTCATGCATGAAGTTCAATTCATAGGCTCCAACTTTGGCGGTAGTTCCCTCATCTCTTGTAGTTATGAGACGTGGTGGAAACTCGCACACCCGATAATATTTTTGGTATTTATACACAAGCCAGCCGAGTTTAGCCAGAGTTTCCAAGTCAGCCTGTAGGGAACGACGAGTTACGCCAAATAAGCGCCGTTGCAATAGAGTATTCAGTTCAGGTTCATTCAGACCTGTGTGAGCAAGGATTAATTTTTGCCAGTGGCTAGCAACTATTCCTGTATTTTCACTGAATAACCATTGGGCTACGGTCTTGGCACAGGGGCAATGAGAGTCATGTATGGGGGGAATTTCTTCTCCTTTGGGATGTGTGGGACTGAAGAATGCATTTCGCCAGTCTGCGTAAGAAAAAGAGTCATCTAAAATTAGACGGTGTTGATTGTCACCGTAAAGTGATGCTCCTTCGGAGCCGTATAACGAACGCAACCATACCCACAAACGAATTGCTCGTAAGAGATTTTGTTTAAGATATCCGCGTCCTAAGCACTGCAATAGTTCTACATCAGGAATATCTTGAAAAACTAGTTCAGACACCAGCCCAATCTCGATAAAAATAACTTTCTTTAAGATACAGCATCTTGGAAGACACTTCTTCCAGGTGCGTGTATGATGTACCCATCAAATAAAGCTAAAGGTCATGAGTACGTACAAAATCGAGCTAAAAGACGGAATTTTACGTGTTAATTTTGGCGAACCTGCCCAAAATGACCAGATTGTGCGTGATGCAGCAGGCCGATTGGAAGAAATGGCAACATCAGGTGAACTGGCGGGAGGGCAGTTACTCAAAATTAATGGGCCGATTTCTATCCCTGTAGCATTTGTTCTAGCACATAAACTTGCTCATATTTACGGTGCAGTAGGATTTTACGATCCTAAGTTAGGTAAATATGTGATTTCTATTACACATAATCCATCGTATAAACTAGGAGACTTAATAGATTGATATTTGATTGATTAAAGATATGGGTGTAGCTAGTAAAAAATTTTATGACAACGTATCATATCAGTCTGGAAGGCGACATTTTAAAAGTTGGATTTACTGCAACACTTGCTAAAGGCGACCAGATTGTGCGAGATGTAGTGGCGCAGTTGGATGCAATGATTGCTTCAGGTGAACTTCCTGGTGGTTCCCTGATTAAAATTAACGGACGCATATCGGTACTGGTTAGTCAGGTATTAGCTGATAAATTATCTAAGTTGTATGATGCGATCGCTCTTTTTGACCCTAAGATTGGCGAGAGAGGGCTGGATAGATATGTAGTCACCATTAGCAGACATCCTAAGTATAAAGTAGGGGATACATTGGATGTGGTGCGATGCCTGCGGCGAGCTTCGCTAACGCCACAGCAGTCAAGTATCAAAGTTGTGCTGTGTGGGTTTGCCAATACAGGAAAGACTTGCTTTCGGGATGGTTTAAAACAGGCGTTATTGCAGATTCCCAATGCACCAGAGTCTTATTTCATCTCTGGTTGTCCAGATGGTGATGGTTCTTGGTATGGGGAAACTGCACGGCGTGATTTGGATTTGGCGAAAAATTTAAAAGCTGAATATAAAGCTAGATTTACACCAGAGTTTGCTCAACTGAAAGCGCAGGAAGTCAGAGCTATCAATACATCAATATTTATATTTGATGTGGGTGGAAGAATATCTGACGATAACCGCTTGATTATGGCCGAAGCGACTCATGCGGTGATTTTGGTCAAAGATGAGTGTGAGATTGCACCTTGGCAAGAGTTGTGTAAGTCTCTGGGTTTACAGGTGGTTGCAATTATTTACAGTGATTATGAAGGTGTAAGTGATGCGATATCGGGGGAAACGCCGATTCTTAGAGGAAGTGTTCATCGGTTGCAGCGTGGGGAGGATCTCTCTAGTCGTCCGATGGTGCAAGCATTGGCGCGGGTTTTAGTGGAGTTAATTTGAGGTAAATGTCAAAATGGATAAGATGAGTTCTATTAGTATAGCGATCGCTTGGTGTCTGGCTTGGGGTAATGAACGTCAACCGCAGTTTGATATTACTGTTTTACAAGAAATGCGGGAGGCTTTGAATAAGAATAATACCAAGGAAGTTCCAGAAGCGGTTAAAGCAATTGTTCAGCAGGTAGAAGAATTGCAAAGTATTAAAGATGATTATTTTCCGCCAACTCTGGATGAGCTAAAACACCAATACTCTAATTTATGGAATCAAACTACTAAAATTGGTTTAGTTTATGGTGGTGCTACCAAAGTTAAAAACTATGTATTTGACTCGGCAAAGATTCAAGAAATACGCGGTGCATCTGGCTTACTAGATAGAATCAACCAGATTGATTTAAAAGCATTTTTCAATGATGATTATCAACCAGAATATAAACCCAATCTTTATCAAGCTCAATGTACAGATATCAGAACATGGCTAAATGATAACTTTCATCAAGACTTCAATTTATCCGAAGTTCTCATTCCCCAACTAATTATTTATTCCACAGGTGGAAATATTCTTGCTTTTTGTCCTACCGCTTATGTTCATCATTTAGCTGATGCCATTGAAAAGCGTTATACTTACGAAACCTTAACAGCTAATTCTTGTGCAGTTGGGGACACATTTAGATTATTAGAAATCCGGTTTGGTTTACTCAAGGAAAATATAGAAGATACACCTTGGTTAGAGTGGTATCACAAGAACTACCAAAAACCAATAATTCAGGCTTATTTTGGATATCCCAAAGATGAAAACGAACGGCTAGAAGTATTTAAAACCCGTAAAAGTTTTAATGAAATTACTACCAAATTAGCTGTTTTATTTAATCAACGACGTAGCGGTAATCATATTCCTGGACGTAAAACCACCCGTCGTTATCCACCTATGTTTGAAACTCATCCTTATTTAGTCAGAGATGGAGGCGAAAACCATTCTGCTATTCTGCGAGTAGACAAACTAGCTAGAGAAACTTCTTTTTCTGAACCATCAGTTAGAAAATATCTGTTTGGTGATAGAGCTAAAGATGGTGATCCAAAAGAACCACAATGGTATCTTGATTGTAAATTGGAATGGCGTAGAGGTATAGTTGAAAGCTGGGTAGACAGATTTAATAAAGTATTTTTAGAAAAAAATCAAAGTTTGAAAAGTAAATACTATGGAGGTATAAATCCCAAAACTGTACAAATAGCCCAAACTCTCACCCAGGTATCTAATGCTAGTAATGGATTTATCGCCTATATTTATGCTGATGGTAATAATATGGGTGGATATATCCAAAAACAAATCAAAACTCCACAGCAATATCAAAAATTTAGTCAAGATGTGGAACTAGCAACACAATATGCAGTTTATCAAGCATTAGCAGAAAATTTACATCCTCACACGCTGAAAGGTTTAAATGAAGAAGAATCAGACTTGAGAAATGGTGATTTGATTCATCCTTTTGAAATAATTACCATTGGTGGTGATGATATTTTAATTGTTGTACCTGCTAATAAAGCCTTAGAAATATCTCAAATGATAGCAGATAGATTTGAAGGAATTTTACTCAAAGAAGTTAATTTAGTAGAAGTTAAACCTCAAGAAAAAGAAAAAAAATGCATTTTAGGTAATTATAAACTCAAATTTGATAAACCATTTGAACCAAATAAAATTCATCGTTACCAACCATTAAATGCTAAACCTTCTGAATGTGAACTTAGTACATCAATAGGTGTTTTAATTACAGCTATTAACACACCAATCTATTATGCTAAAGAGTTAATAAATCAATTACTCAAGTCTGCTAAAGAACGGGCTAAAAAATTAAAAAAGGTGGGATATCATGGGGGAACAGTAGATTTTTTAACACTAAAATCCGTGACAATGATTGCATCAAGTGTTAAAGAATTTCGTCAAGAAGCATTAACTAAGAAAAGTCCGCAAAACTTAAAACTCTATGCTGCACCTTATACTCTACATGAATTAAGGGGATTATTAACATCAATTGCAGCCTTAAAAAAAGCCAAATTTCCTAAATCACAACTTTACCAAATTAGGAGCTTATTAGAACGAGGTAAACACACAGCTATTCTCAATTATCGATATTTCCGAGTTAGACTCAAGCAGGGTAAATCTGAATTAGAAAATGATTTTTAAAAAGCTTGGTGTCCACCTAAAAATGAAAATAATGGCGGTAATTTAGCACCTTGGATGTATGATGATGGTTCTTTAGAAGATGATAAATCAGGCTATCCTCTTTTTGAAACAATTTGGCGAGATATGGTTGATATCTATGAATTTGTGGAAGAACCAGAAGATGAAGAATCAGAAAATTTACCTGTAGAGGTTGAGTCATGATTAAATTACAAGAATTACCGAACTCAATTCAAACTTATTCTATTACCGCTATCATTGACACAGCTTTATGTATAGGTGCTGGAGGTTCTTCCGGTTCACTCGCAGATAAACCCATAGTTCGCAACGCTGAAGGAAACTTACTCATTCCTGCTTCACAATTAAAAGGGCGTTTACGCCATGAGTGCGAAAAAATAGCTAGAGGTTTACAATGGGACATTTGCTATTCTCCCAACCCACAAAGTATGTGTCCACAAAGGGCAGGTTTGGATGGGAATTTTGACAGGGAAGAATATAAAATATCAAAAGAGGATAAAAACCATCATTGTTTAATTTGTCAAATATTTGGGAATCCAGTTTTACGTTCTCGCGTCATATTTGATGATTTAATTTGTGAAGAAGAACCAGAAAATTTACCAGAAATCATCCGTCCTGGAGTAACAATAAACCGTCGTCGTCGCACTGGGGAAGAAAGTAAACTTTATTTTCTAGAAACATCCCCAGCGAATATAAAATTGAGGTTTCAAGGGAATATTTGTTTATCTAACTCACCATTTAACAACCCAGATTACGTAGGCGCGTTAATTTTAGCGGGACTGCGACACATTAACGCTTTAGGTGGGAGTAAATCTGCTGGCTTGGGGTGGTTAAATTGGGAATTCCCCGCGTTATCTGTAGAACAAGCAGCATGGGGTTTTTTAGCTAAAGGAGTGGGAAATAATGAAAAAGATTAATTTAGAAATTAAAGCTTTATCCCCTTTAGCAATAGGACGACAAAAACCAGGAGGAAATATAAGTGAAGCTGAAACTTTTATTCCTGGTTCAGTAATTCGTGGTGCTGTTGCTGGTCAGATATTAAAGGAAGCAAATCAACAAATTGAAGAAGGTGATGATTTTCATAAATTATTTTTGAGTGAAAATCCAGCTCTTTTTCAAAATGCTTATCCTGGTAATTTAAAAATAGATGATATTGATATCATTAAAAATGATGTTAGAGTTTTACCGACTACCGTACTCAGTTCTAAAAGAAAATCAGGGTTTAAATCTCAAGAAGCTGAAGAAACAGGTAATAATGGTGTTTTTGATACTCTAATTGACCGATTTTGCGCTGAAAATCATAGTCAAATTTATCATCCAAATTGTCCAATAGAAAAAACCATGTATGGTGAAAGAGTTGATAATTTTAGTAGTTTTTATGCTGAACATAATGATGAATATTATAGTCCATCTGCAAAAACTCGTTTATTAACTAGAGTTGGTATAAATCGCCGTCGTGCTACTTCTGAAGAAAGGGTACTTTACAGCATTGAAGTTTTAAATGAATCAAAAGAGCGGAAAAAGCAACCAGCAATATATACAAGTGCAATTTTAGTACCTGATGATTTAGTAGATTCTTTACACACATTTATTGACAATCATCAACATAATTTTCGTTTAGGAGGTTCAAGTTCACGAGGTTTAGGAAAAGTCAAGATTACAGCTAAAAAGCAAAGTGATATTAAGTCAAATGTAGATAATCAAATTAACCAGTTTAATCAAAAATTACGTATACGCTGGAATGAATGGGGTAATATATTTGGCAATGCTTCCGAATTACCCTCAAGTCGTATTTATTTCACCATTGATTTACAAGCAGATGCAATTTTAACTGAAAATTGGCGACGCACAACAGTAATTTCTGAAACAATGCTACATCAGGTTACAGGGGTGAATGATTCATCTTTGCAACTTTATACTGCTTACAGTAGCTATGATTACCGTTCTGGTTGGAATGCTGCTTGGGGATTGATGAAAGATGTAGAGTTAGTGACAAATAGAGGAAGTGTGTATTTATTCAGTACAGAAAACAAGGATTTGTGGTTGAAAGCTTGGGAAGATTTGGAAGTTTATGGAATAGGCGATCGCACTTCTGAAGGTTTCGGACAAGTGCAAATTTGTAATGAGTTTCATAATGTATTTCAGGAGGAAGCTCTTTAAAAATGATTGAACTAAATAATGTTTTAAAAGAACAACTTGCTTTAAGAGTTGAAAAAGGTATCACCAACCAGATAGATGAGATTATCCGAAAGATGGTAGAAATATCCAAAAGATTTGCAATAGCAGGAAAAGATGAAAAATCTCCATTTAGAAATGTACTTGGGGTTTCTGTTGATTCTAGTTCTTCTATAGAAGTTATCAAAAATTATATTCGTTATCAAATTGGTAGACGTGGTTCAAGTCCTATTTGGACAACTTCTAAAGATAAAGAAATATTTGCAGTAGCTTTAGTTAAAGAACTGGATGATCTTAAGCAAGATGCGGAATCAATAGTCAAAAATGTACAGAAAGGTATTGCTAAAGGTCATGATTTAGAGTCGTATATAGAGGAGAGTAATAACCGACATCAATTGACAAAACAGATTCACATGAAACTTGTGCAACTATATCTAGGCTATTTAGCAAGAGAACATACAGCCTCGATTGGAGAATTGAATTTAAAAACTTAAATAACTATAATTATTAATAGGAGATTTCAAATATGCATCGTTTTGTTGTATCAACTGTTGGAACAAGTTTACTTACTAATCAACTACGTCAAAAAGCAGATCCAAGAAATTGGAAAGAACTGCTTGATAAAACTGCTCATTTAACAGAAGAGCAAATTAATAAATCTTATCCTGAAGTTCCAGATATTCTTTTAGAGTTAAAAAACAGGGCTGAACAAAAGCTGGATAGTGGTAATACTTTAGAAATTAAAGAAGCCAGTGCAGAACTAAATGGTATATATAGCTTGTATAACGACAAAGTTGATAATGGAAAACTAGATTATCATTGGTTAATAACTACCGATACAGCACAAGGTCAAATAACTGCGAAAATAATTAAAGATTTTTTACATAAAAAAGTCAATTGTATTGAAGTTTATACTCCTTATCAGCTTTCCGTAGAAAATACTTCAAAATTCACACAAGGGATTGATGATTTAATAGATTGGCTTTCAAAAAGATATAAAGAGGCTAAAAAAGATGGTTATGACATCTACTTTAATTTAGTAGGTGGTTTTAAAGCGATTCAAGGATGTATGAATACTATCGGTATGTTTTATGCTGACAAAATTATATATGTATTTGAAGGTTCATCGTCTCAGCTAATTACTATTCCTCGCTTACCAATTACTATAGATTATGAACGAATAAAAAAACATGAGGTGACTTTGGCATTACTTAATGCTGGCGCAAGTTTATCTGCTTCACAAGCTGAAAAAATTGAAGAAGCGTTAGTTGCAGAAATTGATGGGAGAATGACTATTTCTAACTGGGGACAACTAATTTGGAATGAGTGTAAAGATAAATTTTTAGCATCCCCAGAATTACTAAAGTTCCCAAAAATAGAATATGAAGATATGTTTCGGAGAGATTATAAAAAAATTACCGATACACAAGATAAGGTAAAACTACAAGAAACTTTGGCTAAAGTATCTTATCAATTTGAAGAATCAAATGGAGATACAAGAATTCTAGGAAAGACTGTTAGTTATTCTCCTTACCAAGGTGCAAAAGATAAGGAAGGTGTTGATCATTTTTATGTTGGAATACAATTTCGTGTCAGTTGCAAAGTTGTGAATGGAAGACTAAAGTTGCGACATTATGGAACACATGATTATGTTGAAGGAAAAGAGACAAAATAAACTAATAGAATAATTAAACACTATGTTCGACACATTCAAAAACCGCCTAGAAATCACAGGTACACTTACCACCATCACCGCATTAAGAATTAGCGCCGGACGTTCCACAGAACCCATTGGAACAGATTTACCTGTGATTAAAGATGCATTAGGACAACCATTAATACCAGGTTCTAGCTTTAAAGGTGCAATGCGATCGCGCCTTGAAAGTTTCCTCAGAGGTATTGATTTCAGCCTAGCAGCTAATCCCGCTATAGAAGCAGAATGGTCAATTACAAACGAACGTCTTAATGGAAAAAATGGTATTAAAAAAGAGGTAGAAAAAGAACTTGAGGAATATCCACAAGAAGAACGCAGTGCAAAAAGAGATCAGTTACTCACAAATAAAATTATCAATGAAACTGATTTAGCATCTCGCCTTTTTGGTTCACCCTGGATTGCTAGCAAATTCCAAGTAAGAGATTTAACCGTAGTCTCTGATACTTGGTTTGGACAATACCAAGAAAGAGACGGTGTAGCCATTGATAGAGACACCGAAACCGCAGCAGATGGTAAACTGTATGATTTTCAAGTAGTACCTGCGGGGACACAGTTTGAGTTTTGCGCAGTGGTGGAAAATGCGAAAGAATGCGAATTAGGACTATTAATGATTGGGTTACACCAGTTTGAGACAGAACAAATTCCTCTGGGTGGAGGGCGATCGCGCGGTTTAGGAGTTGTTAAACTAGAAATTGAGAAAATGTACTGGCTTGATGTTAACAACAAACCAGAAAAATTATTAACATACTTGCAAGAATTAGTTAATAGCAACTTAGGTGATAAATTACCCAGCCATCAAGATGGTAAAGAATCCAAACAAAAATGGACTCAATCTCTCATCACATATCTAACAGAAAATCTACCCAAAAATTCAACCACTACAACCCACACACAATCTTGAAGAGGTTAAAATGGCTTTCAGTAACTACAAAACCATCAGTGAAGTTCTCAAAGCATTTCAAGTCACCTACACAGAAGCAATTTTTATCAGCGAAATTCCCTTTAATATTCCTGACTACTTCCGCGAAGATTTAGAACTGATGATGCGGGATGCTGTAGTTGATAACTCAGAATTTGCTATCTGTGAAAATCTGATTTATCCCGTTCTTAAAGAAGTTTGGAAAACCTACCGCCAACATTTTATTTTATGGAGTCATGAATCACTAAATTATGATGAAAAATTATCCGGTTTTCCTGAATATATTCTGGCGAAACGCTCTCCATTAGGTAAAGTTGTATTTGATAAACCATACTTTATTTTAGTTGAAGCAAAACAAGATAACTTTGAAACAGGTTGGGCGCAATGTTTAGCAGAAATGATTGCTGCTCAAAGATTAAATGGAGAACATCAAATAATTATTTTCGGAATTGTTTCTAATGGGGAACGTTGGCAATTTGGAAAACTAGAACGTGAAATATTTACCAGAAACAGCACTTATTACACCATTCAAGAATTAGATAAATTATTCGCTGCTGTAAATTTTGCCTTTCAACAATCTGAATTACAGCTAAATAATTTAGTCGCCGCCTAAACAGATTTCTTGAAATAAATACATCTATGCACAAACGACTTGTAAACCATTGCACTATTGATTTAAACATCATCCCAGATGGCCCGATTCTGATTAAATCGGGACGTGAAGGTGCAGACCCTACAAATCCTGATATGGAATTTGTCAGAACTTTTCATGGGGGTGGGTGGTCAATTTATTTACCTGGAAGCAGCTTAAAAGGTGCAATTCGCGCCCATGCTGAAAGAATTGTCCGCACTGTTGGTGGTGATAATAACACAAGGAAGCTTTGGGCAAGTGACCCGACCAAAGGTGATTACTTACCTAAAAATTTAGCAAGTCACGACATCTATCAACAATCTTCATTTACTGACCAAATGTTTGGTAATACTTCAATAGCAAGCCGCATTCGCATTGAAGATGCACATCCAGTTGACTTAACGCAACTTAAATTAGAAGAACGTAACGGTGTCGCTATTGACCGCGTATTTGGTTCTGTTGCAGTTGGCCCTTTCAATTATCAAGTTTGCACTGCTGGACAATTTCATACGAAAATCCATTTGAAGAATTTCACCTTAGCGCAACTTGGTTTAATTGGTTTGGTACTGCGTGATTTAAATGATGGTTGGTTTGGGTTAGGTTTTGCCAAATCACGCGGTTTAGGTACGGTTCGCGTTCAATACAATAGTGCAATTGTCCAGTATCCAGGGTGTCAGCTTGACCTTGAGACAAGAAAAATTAATCAACTAGGACATTCAGGACTATGGAACTGGACTTTTTTACTTGGAGTGGGAGAATTCTTACTACCTGAAGAAGCAGGAAAATATGGTTTTCCTAAACCTGACTATCAAGATTCTCCAGTTCGTGCAGAGTCTATGGAATTAGATTTTGGTGTTCAACTTAAATGGGAAGGTGACACAGAATCTGGTGTAAAAGATTTATTTATGCGTTCAGTTCGTGCATGGAGTAAGGTTTTAGTTCCATGAAAAAAGAATTTATTCTGGGCTATGTATATCATAAGCAATTGGTAGCACCCGATGAACTCGCTACTTTAATTAATCAACTCTCTAACTCTCAAAGTTATTATTTTTTACGTTACTCTCATGCGGTGAGTGGAATTTGTAGGAAATTGCCTGATGAAAGAGAAGAAATTGAAGGGCAAGTATTTAATTCTATCTGTGAAATTCGATGGAAAAAATATAAATCTGGTTATGAAGTTTTAATCCTCAGTCAACAGGAATTTAATTTAGAAGAATTTAAAACATTAACTGGTAATTGGGAAATTTTTGATAGAAATGCCTATTGGCATAACCCAGAAGAAACAAGATTTCCTAAAGGTTTCATTTTTCAATATGAAAATAATCAATCTATCAAGCCTGAAGCAATCAAGCAAAGATATTTCAAAGACTCTGATACTGCAACTATTCATTTTATCGCCTTAACGGTTAACGAAAATGACCAACATCCCAAAACCTAAACCACGAAAACCAGTACCTTCTCAGCCTCCATCTCGTGATGATTCTGCGGTAAGTAATATACAAAAACCATACAAGTTTGTTTCTTTTCCACCAGAACGACCCCGCTTAGAACATCCTGCCGGACATCATAGATTTGATCAAAATTGTCTACATGGAACTTTATTTTTAACCCTGAAAGTTAAAACTTCACTTCATGTTTCTACTGGTATAGTTATTCCTGGTAACGATATTGGAACTCGTGTACCTTTAATTAAAACAATGGTACAGGGGATTGATAAACACCTTCTAATTCAAGGGAGTTCCCTTAAAGGTTGTATTCGTTCAGTTTATGAAGCGATTACGAATAGCACCCTTGCAGTAGTCACATCAAGATTTCGGGATAAGATACCTAACGAGAGATTACCATGTCGAAATAAAGAACAATTATGTCCCGCTAGTCAAGTATTCGGTGCTTTAGATTGGCAAGGATTAATTGAGTTTAATGATGTTAAGTGCGAAAATATAGGTTTTAATACGGGGTTTATGCCTTCGTTATATCGTCCGCGCCCTGAACCCGGAAGCGCATATTTTGACGCAAGGGGAAAAGTTGCTGGACGTAAGTTTTATTATCATACAATTCGCGCTATTGAAAAAGGACAAAATCAAGGAATTGCAATTCAACAAGCAGCAAGAGAATACACTTTTACTACTCAATTGCAATTTAAAAACATCAAATCTGAAGAATTGGGGACACTATTTGTTGTGCTGGGACAAGATTCTAACTACCCCATAGCTTTAAAAGTTGGTGGTGGTAAACCTATCGGGATGGGAACAATGACTGTAGAAGTCAACCAAGCTAGGATATTGCAAAACTTTGATGATTTGCGATCGCACTACTCCACTTACACCCCCGATAACAATCATCTTCTCACAGGAGAGGTACTACAAGAATTTATTGCTACCCAAATTAAAACAGCACATTCCCGACTCATTCAACTTCCCCAACTCCAACAACTCGCTGAAGTTCTACGCTACCCAACCGACCGCGAACCACCAGAAGGAATGTATTAATGTTGACTACAGAATCTTTAACAGAAGCGGAATCTCAACTTGCTCACAATTTAGCGATAACCTTGGTTAAAGAAGACACAGATGTTAATGAAGTAGGAAAAGTTATTGCATATCTGCGTAGTATTGTAGATCAACCAGATGCAGGACGGCGATTTTTTAGCTATCTTAAAACCTTAGTTACTAACGGTTGGCAAATTGGACACAGTGGCCGAACTATAGGCTATTACCGCAATATCGAACGCGCCTGTAATCAATATCTGCAAAGCCAAGAAGCAAACGCTCAGACCATGTTAAAAATTTTAGGCTGGGCGATGCGTTTAATGCGGTATTACAAAGTTAGTCCGATTGAAGAAATATCCATTTCTCAAAGTCCACAGGTTGAACAAATATCTGAACGTCAAGCAGAAATTGCGGAAGTTTTTCAGTCACAAAAGTTTGAAATTGACCAAGTTTTAGATGCTACTGTACTTAGCATTAAGGGTAATAAAGTAACTTATGAGATGCTGGGAAGGATTAAGCTGACTGAGAGAGAACCGAAAAAAGCAGCTTCTCTAGAGGAGGGACAGATAGTAAAGGTTAAAATTACCGCCCTTAAGGAGGATGGGACTATTAAAAGTGTGAAATTTATTAATTAATTAATGAATGATGGATTTTGTATTACTAACTTTGTCATGCAAAGTTTGCTGGTACGGGGATGAAGACGCGTTTAGGTATGGGACAGACAATAATAAATAACGGAAAATAACTATGAGACAAATTATTACGTTTTTGGGACTGTATCCACGCGAAACTACATATAGTTTTAAAGGTAAAACTTATAAGGGAGAAGTATTTGCAGAAGCACTACGCCAATTTTGTGAATACGACTCTATGTTGGTATGTGTAACAAATGAGGCAAAGAAAAGGAGTTTTACTGTATTAGAAAAATTAGAAGATACACGCATTAAAGCAATTGATATTCCCACAGGTGCAACTACCGAAGAAATGTGGGAAACATTTAAGATTATCACTGAACAAGTTAATGAAAATGATCACGTTATCTTTGATATAACTCATGGACTCCGCTCTTTACCTTTTCTTGTATTCTTATTTGCTGCTTACTTAAAAGCTGCTAAAAATGTTACCATCGGTGCTATTTACTATGGTGCATTAGAACTAGGTAACTTCAAAACTGATTTACCCGCACCAGTAATTGATTTATCAGAATTCGTGTCTATGATTGATTGGTTAACTGCAACAGACCAGTTTATAAAAACAGGAAATGGTCAATATTTAGCTAATTTATTACTTAATGGTAATATCGCATCACAAGAATTAGCTTCAGGAATAGACAGCATTTCCCAAGGTTTACAACTTTTGCGTCCAATGGATGTTTTAGAAAAATCTGCTCTCTTGCCTAAACTTATAGCTCAAGCGGTACCAACGGTATCACAATCTGAATTACCATTTATTACTTTGTTAACTCGTTTAGAAAAAGATTATGGTAAATTTGGACTAATAAATCCAACTGATTATATTATAAAACCTCAAGCCTCTTTATTAAGACAACTAGAAATCGTGAAATGGTATGCACAAAAAGGTCAAATAGTTCAGGCTTTATCTATGGCAAGAGAATGGCTACCTTCTCTATTATGTTATTACTTTAATATAGATCCCCAGATAGAAAGACCTAATCGAAATGAAATGGAACTCCTATTAAATGGAGGAATAGGGCAGAAAGATGCACAAGGTAATAGGTATACTTCATCATATCTTGAACAGTATAAAGCAAGCATCTCTCAAGAAAAAAGAACTCAGTTATCCAACCTATGGTCAAATAGTTATAAACTGGCAAATTTGCGTAATGATGTACTTCATGCAGGATTTAGAAAAAATCCTCAAAGTGCAGAATATATTATTGAGCAAACTAAGCAAATAGTTGAAGAGCTTGGGAATATTGCAAACGCTTGGAATTTAAAAGATGAAGAAGAATGAAACTATGACTCTTCATTACTTATTATGTTAAATACGTCTATCTTCCAGGGTCAAGACATTCTGCTGCACGCTCCCACCCTCTACCTCTATTACCCACAGTAATTGTCGTGAGCTTTTTTAAGAACATCTCTAACTTGTTTCGCAACCCAAGGCGGCTCTAAAACTCTAGCACTGGAACCATATTGCAGCATTCTTTGGTGGAACCAAAATATACAGTCATCTTGGGTCAAAATATCAACGTAGTCTATAGTTCCTTCTGGCGAAATGATTGTTTCATGAGGTCTACGCGGTTGGTAAGCTGCTAAAGCGCCCGTCAGTCGATAGATAATATCTAGGGTTGGGAATTTGCTATAAGTCCAAGGGGTTTGGGAAGCTGCACCAATTCTGGTGATCCGATCAACTCTAAATGTACAGTTCTGCTCAATATTTGGCCTAGTTTCAATATGATAGCTACGAAAGTCTGGAGCCAAAGCGAATAAATAAAGTGTGCAATTGTGCAATCTCAGTTCTGATTTGTCTAAATCCCAGATTGTCTCCTTCCCTTTGTTGTTGTGATACCAAATGACAAAGCGGCGTTTCTCTTGAAAGCGTTGTTGCAACTGGCGAACAATGTCAGATAGCGCGTCTTCACTGTAATCAGCAGGGGGATGAAAGTCTACCGTCAGACTGTGAGATTGAGGTTTTTTACTGAAATTGCCAATTCGGTAGATTTGGCTGGCTGGGGCAGAAAATCCCAAGTCTGCAAGTAAGTCAGCTGCCATTGCTAAGGCTTGTCGCTGTTCTACGGAAAGGATTACGGGAAATACGGACTCCACTAGTTTATAAGGGCGATTTGGAACACCTTCAATCTCGAAACCGCAGTCTCTAAGTTTACCAATGACGCGAGTAATTTTCTGAGATAAATCGCCACAGTAAAAACCGCGATCGCACAACAAGTTTTCTAACTCAGCTTTTTTTCGAGGTTTTTCAGCTATTAGCTTCAAAATTTCTAGGGCAAACCGAAATTGGTTAGAGTTAACATCATTTTTTGATGACATCTCTATTTTATCGAGTGTTACATTGATGCAAAGTTACATCACTAGGGTACTGTGAAACTTTCTATACTGCCGCTCTATTCCCAACTCAATCCTGGAATCGGTGCTTGTCCTCTCGGATGTACGCAAATTTGCAAGGTAAAACAGCAAGCTCCCAACTTTGCAACCGATTCTCACTGTCCCCTCTCTTCTCACCAAGCGCAGACTTATGCAGAGATTATCAATGGAACGGCAGAAGTTATATTTAATACCTCTGCTACTGGTGATGGAAAATCCTTGGCAGCTTATTTGGTGGCGTTGCTCAATCCTGGGTTTCGCATTATTGGGCTATATCCAACGATTGAACTGGTGACTGACCAAGAAAAGCAAGTTATTGGCTACTATGAAAAGTTTCAGCCAGAGGGGATTACATCGGTAGACACTTTTTATGGAGCCGAATTAGCCCGTCGAGTTGAGGCATCAAATAAAGGTAACAAATTTAAAGAACTGCTATTATCATTTAAGCAAAAACACGTTATTCTAACAAACCCAGATATCTTTCATTTAGTGGCTCACTTTCGCTACTACAACCCCGCCTACAATCGGGGCGTGGAATTACCGCTCACCCTCGCTAGAAACCCCGATTTATACGTTGCTGATGAGTTTCACATTTTTGGGGTGCATCAAGAAGCCGCAATTCTCAACGCTATGCTATTAATTCGCCATAATCGCCCCCGAAAACGTCCGATGCGGTTTCTATTTACTTCTGCTACTTCTAAACGAGAATTTATCAAGATGCTGAAAACTTCTGGATTTAAAGTTGCAGAGGTCGGAGGAAATTACGTTAGTCAGTCTACCCCAGGATTTCGGCAAATATCCCAACCTGTAAACTTGGAGTTTGTTCAGTTAGACCAAGATACTGATTCCCTAACTTGGTTAATCCAGCAAGTAGAAACCATTCGCGCTATTTTGCAACCAAAAGGACGAGGATTAATTATTCTCAACTCTGTAGCCCTTGTTAGTCGAGCTGTGCGTCAACTGCAAGCATTACTTCCTGACGTGATTGTTCGAGAAATTAGCGGTCGGATTGACCCTCAAGGAAGAGCATTAGCACAGCAAAATTTGGAGAATTCTCTTCAACCTGTTTTGATAATTGGTACAAGTGCTGTTGATGTCGGTGTAGATTTCAAAATTCATCTGCTGATTTTTGAAACTAGCGATTCTGCTACCTTCATGCAACGTCTAGGTCGCTTGGGTCGTCATCCTGGCTTTTTGAATTACAAAGCATTTGTCTTGCTACCAAGTCGGACTCCTTGGATTATGGCGAGGCTGAAAGAAAAGCTAGAAGATGGACAAACTATCAGCCGCATTAAATCTCAAAAGGAAGAGTTAGATTTAACAGAAATAATTGCAGAAGCGTTTGATCCTCCTAAAAAATTTGAGCAATACCGCAGCTATTGGGGCGCTCTCCAAGCTCAAGGAATGTTATTTAGCATGAGTCCCAAGAAAAATGCAGTCATGCAGCAGTTGCAAGATAGTATGGCTGAGGATTTACGCCGTGTCTACGGTGAGCAACTGGATAAAAAACGCGGACATTGGTTTGCTCTCGGACAAGATAAAACTAAGACCGGTGAAGCAATCCAAGAGGAGCTTTTACGGTTTCGGGGTGGTTCGGATTTGCAAGCAGCTATCTGGGATGAAGGGCGTTTTTATACTTACGATTTGCTGAGATTGTTACCTTATGCCGAAGTCGAAGTTATTGACCGGGAAGGATTTTTACAAGCTGCAAAACAAGCGAATCATTCAGCTACAGAATTTCCAGAGAAATATATTCAAGTTTACCTGAGAATTCGGCAATGGTCAGATGAACGATTTCCTATTAGCTTAGTATGCGATCGCGGTACTGATGAACTCAAACAATGTACCCTCTGTCTCATCGATAAACTTAGCATTATTGGACACCCACAAGCTGAAGTAAGTCGCTGTCTGGGTAAACAAAAACTACTCACTTTCTTAGTGCAGGTAAATCGTAGTCAACCCAACAGCCATTGGGATATTAGCCGCGCCCTCCATCTGGCCCCCACCTTTGGGCTATATCGCCTCCAAGATGCAGATGAACAATACCATGCTTGCGCTTTTAACCAAGATGCTTTACTTTTGGAAGCCCTGAAATGGCGAATTCCCCGGTGCGATCGCACCAAACCTTACATCTTTTAATAATTCGTAATTATCTTGACTTTGAGTACACTCTGCATTTCAAATACTATGGCAACACTACTACAAACACTATTAGTTGAAACTCTCCCATCTGATACAGATCCAATTTTGCATTCGTTTATTAACACAGTGCTACCTGCAATGGAACGGGAATTTGGATTAATACCAGCTTTAGGCGGTTCGGAAGTAGTTCATTATCAAACTCTAGTCAAACAAGGCGAGCGCTATGCCAGAGAAAATGCCGAACGCTGGGCTGCCAAAGCCGACCAAAGCTTATTAGTTCATGTCCTCAATGGACTATTAACAGCCTGGAATTTGAGTACACATTTACCGAAACATCTGCAACTACAAGAAGTTGAAAAACGACTGCTTTGTTTAGGTTTAACTTTACACGACTACAACAAATATGTGCGTGGTCAGGGAGAGGATCAACCGCCGCCAAAAGCCCATGAGATAGAGGCAATTCTTAACTTATGTCGAGAGTTAGGTGAGAAGCTAAATTTTCAAGAATTTTGGCATCAATGGCAGGAATATCTATTAGAAATTGCTTTTTTAGCCCAGAATACTCAATTTAGCATTGATAGCAATCCGATTATTTCTAACTGGGAAAATGACGAGCGAGAATTCACTCTAGACGATCGCCGCTTAAATGATGTCTTACGGCATTTACTGGCGTTTGGGGATGTGGCGGTTCACATGGGCGATCCGGCAGATGTTGCTATAACTACTAAAGGCGATCGCTTACAAGATCATCTCGATTGGCTGACTATTCCTAAAAAATTAGTTTACCATCGCCTAAGAGATTGTCGAGGTTTAATTACCAACCAAATCCACAATGCAGTCGTGAGTTTTGCTCGTCAGCTTGATTGGGAGCCAATTCTCTATTTTGCTCAGGGTGCTGTATATTTGGCTCCTAAAAATCATGATACGCCGGACTTGGCAGACATTCAAACGGCTGTATGGGAAAATCTCATCCAAGGAGATGCTGAAAATAATCAAAAGGGATTAGCGGACTATTTTAAAAGTGGCGATGTCGGCTTTGTCCGTGGTAGTCATGGACTCAAAGTTGCTCCCCAAACTTTAGAACTTTTTACCCCTGCTGATTTGATTCGGCTACTTCCTGACGTGGTGCAAATTAAAGTCGCTAATGCTAAAGATCCAGTTACACTCAAGCGGTTGGAATCAAAGAATTTAACCCTAACTGATGCGGAGAAAAAATTTTTATTCCAGGGTGCAGATATCCGGGCTGATCGGCTGGCAGAGTTTATTGTTCTAGCACAGAGAAAGTTTTTTAAAGGTTGTCAGGAATATACAAATTGGATACTGACAGCTTTGGAATTGCAAAATCAAATATCTCCAGAACAAACACAAGTGCAATCTGGAGGTGTGAATTATGGTTGGTATCATACTGCGGCTCATTACATTGCAACTCATGCCACTCTAGACCAAGAACAGGCTAGTAATTTTTTGAAAGTTTTAGGGGATCGCTTGGCAACTTGGGCGGAACAAAATAATTTACTCAAGGGAATAACTAGCCCCATCCATGAGGCTTTAGTTACCTATTTAACCGAGTATTTGGAAGTTTCAGGGTTTTGCCATCAACCCACTCAGTTTGAGAATCAATTAGCTGCATATTCGAGGGCAAAAGTTAATAATCAGCCTATTTGTTCTTTAAGTTCAGGAGAGTCAGATGCAGAGGATCAACTAGAAACTGTGGTGCTATTTAAGGGTCAACAATACAGTAACAAAAATGCCTTGGGAGGAGGACGAATTAAACGCGGCATCTCAAAAATTTGGTCTTTAGAAATGTTGTTGCGTCAGGCTTTTTGGGCTGTACCTTCAGGAAAGCTAGAAGAACTACAGCCTGTTTTTCTCTATATCTTTCCTGCTTATGTCTACTCACCTCAAGTTGCTGTTGCAGTGAGGCGACTGGTGAAAGAAATCAAAATAGACAAACTCGACTTCCGGGAAGTTTGCAAGCAGTGGCGAGATGCTGGGATGAATTACAACGGACTGCAAAACTTGCCTTGGCGAGATGAAAATGAAGCAGAAACGGGGCGATATGGAGACAGTTACTCTACTAAAGACTTGCCGTTTTTGGCAATAACTTATACAACTACTAGAGGTAAAACCACTACAGATGCTTGGGTAGCACCCGCTTTTTTGGCATTAGCTTTACCCATACTTCTCGGTGTAAAAGTTGTGGCTACTAGCAGCCCCGATCCGCTTTATGCCAGCGATCAAGAATTCCCGGACTCAGTGATTCTCGATGGACCGGCGGGGTTTTGGAATCTTTTGGGTGTAAACCCTTGCCTAAGATTGCAGGATTTAGCACCTGCATTAGAGAAGCTACTTGTGACTTACAGCTTACATCTAGAATGCCGCAGTTCACGACGAAAGGATCGTTGGCAAGCCCTGAATGGTACGGTGAGGGATTTGGCAACGGATGTATTAAATGTGTTTGCGATCGCAAATGAGGGATTTCGTGAAAGCAAACGTGAACCAAGTAAGGAAGATGTCAAACGAATTTGGAATTATGCCCAAATCTGGGTAAAAGGAAACGTAAATATGCAAGAAAAATTGAAGTTAATTGAGCGACTGGTAACAGAATATCGCCAGTTTTATCAAGTGAAAGTTCATGAATCTAGTCATGCAGTTTTATTACCTATCTCTAAAGCTTTAGAGATGATTCTCACAGTTCCAGAGCAAATAGGTCGGGAAGACTTGATCTTACAAGCGGCGGGACAACTCAAAGATGCTTTAGAACGACAAGATTATCGTACACGTCCATATTTACTAGATAAATCAGTAGATTTTCCGACTCGACAAGCACAAGAATTAATGGCAATTCATGCCTTTATAACTACTTGTGTTGATGAGTTATTCCTGGGACTTTATAAAGGCGATCGCGCCTTACTCCAAGAAAACCGCAACCGGATCAAATCTGGTGCAGAATTTGCCTATCGTTGGCTAGCTTTACAAGAAAAACAATCTGAAAAAACTCAATTACCAGGAGAAGTAGCATGAGCGTTATCAACACTTTAAAATCAGAATTTCAAACAGTCTTCCCCCGTTTAGCATCTGGTAAATATGTCCACTTTTTAATGGTGCGTCATAGCCAATCTTTTCCCGTATTTCAAACTGATGGAGTCCTGAATACAGCCCGGACTCAAGCTGGTTTACAGAACCCAGATCCGATAAGTCGCTTGGTAATCTTCAAGCGCAAGCAGGTGACACCAGAACGTCTTTCAGGCCGTGAGTTATTACGTTCTTTAGAATTAACTAGTGCGAATATCGCCGATAAGGAAAAGTTCTGTGAATATAATGGCGAAAACTCCTGTAAAAAGTGTCCCGATTGTATTATCTATGGTTTTGCGATCGGTGATAGTGGCTCAGAACGATCTAAAGTTTACTCAGATTCAGCTTTTTCTCTAAGTCCCTACGAACAATCTCACCGTAGTTTCACCTTTAATGCTCCCTTTGAAGGTGGGACTATGAGCGAGAAAGGAGAAATGCGGAGTGCCATCAATGAACTAGATCATGTATTGCCAGAAGTCACCTTTCCCACAGTTGAAACTCTGCGTGACCCAACCTTTGAAGGTTTCCTTTATGTGTTGGGTAACTTGATGCGAACTCGTCGCTATGGCGCACAGGAATCACGCACCGGAACAATGGCAAATCACATCATTGGTATTGTGTGTTGTGATGGTGAAATCTTCAGTAATTTGCATTTTACCCAGTCACTTTATGATGCTTTAAAATCAGATTTAAATGCACCCATAGCAGATATTATCATCAAAGCAACTGAAGTGGCAAGTAATTTACTCAATCAAGAACCAATTCGTAAAACTCAGCTAATTAGTGGTTCACAATTAACTGATTTATTGAGTGAAGTGACAGCAATTTATCAAGATGAAACTCGCTTGCGGGATACACTGACAACTCTGTATCAGCAAACTAAAATCTACGCTGAAACCTATGGTGCGAGCGCTGGTAAAAAAGGTAAAAGCAAATAGGTTAACAAGAGCAACTTTGTAGTGTGGGTAACACCTACACTACTTTCCTAATCCCTCATCACCAGCTTATGATTCTTTACCAATGCAAGTTAACTCTCCACGACAACGTATTTTTTGCCACTCGTGAAATGGGTATTCTCTACGAAACAGAAAAATATCTGCACAATTGGGCATTGAGCTTTGCCTTATTTGAAACTGAGTACATTCCTAAAGCCTATCGACTTAAGGGAATAAATGCCCAAAAACCCACTTACTTAGATGCCACTCAAGAGCAAAATCTTTTGCATCTTAACAAAGCCGGAATCTATGTATTTCCGGCATTACCTCTAATTTGGTCTTATCAGGTGAATACCTTCAAAGCAGCACAAGTTGCTTATTATGGTAAATCTGTGCAATTTGGCGGTGACGGAGCAAAACGCAATTACCCAATTAATTATGGACGTGCTAAAGAATTAGCAGTAGGCAGTCAGTATAAAACCTATATTGTCAGCCGTGAATCTATCAAAATTCCCCGTTGGATTAGGTTGGGAAAATGGGCTGCTAAGGTGCGAGTTGAAGCAACAGAAATTGCAGATTTGAAGGAGCGAACTGGACAGTACATCACCAAGCATCCTTTAAATCCGTTGGATTTGCCAACATCATCCAGACTGTTACTATACAACCGAATTGTGATGCCGCCTGTGAGTTTAGTTAGTCAGGCGCAACTGTCTGGTAACTATTGGCAACTACCTGATAAAACCTGTTTACCTGTTGGAGTTTTCTATGGAGCCAGCAGTGTTGTCATCGCCTCCTAAATCTGCTAATTTATATGCTTTGGTGATTCAACTGGGTGCTGCAAGTCAGCAAATTATTCCTGCTATAAGTTGGGGACTCCATGCTCAAGTGATGGACTGGTTGAGTTTGGGAGATACCCAAATAGCAGATGCTATTTACCGCAGTCAAGATACTCCTTTCAGCCTCTCAGAATTGATGGGATACTATCGCCAACGAGGAACACAACCGGGAGATGATTTTACTTTTCGCATCTCTCTACTTGATGGTGATTTAATCGATCCACTTTTGAATGGTATAGAACAATGGGGTAACAAACCTCTGTCTCTAGGAGAATGCCCCTTTGTTATTCGCAGTATCTATACTTTGCCAGGAACTCATCCTTTAGCAGATTTCTCAGATTACGCGATTCTGGCAAATACAGATAAAATCTCTGATGACATCACCCTCAATTTCTTGTCGCCTACAAGTTTTAAACAGAAGCGAGAAATTCAGCCTTTTCCTTTACCAGAATTAGTTTTTGGTAGTCTCTTACGGCGCTGGAATATATTTGCACCAGAAGAACTGAAGTTTCCATTTGTGGAGTGGAAAGGGTTAGTTTGTGCTTATGAACTGAAAACTTATAGTTTGAAGTTAGAAAGTAGTTCAGAAATTGGTGCTAAAGGCTGGGTAAGATATCGTTTTGAAGAAGCTGGACAGGCGAAAATTGCTACCACTTTAGCTAATTTTGCCCACTTTGCAGGAGTTGGACGCAAGACAGCAATGGGAATGGGTCAAACCTGTTTAGTTAATTCGTAATTAAGAGAAATTTAATGAATGAAGATTACTTACCATTGGCATACTTAAATGCCTGGGAATATTGCCCACGCAGATTTTATCTAGAATATGTGTTAGGTGAAATGGAAGATAATGAACATATTATCTTGGGTCGCCACATACACCGGAATATTAATGAAGAAGGAACTATTCAGGAAGGGGAAACGCTGATTCATCAGCAACAATGGGTGTGGAGCGATCGCCTAAAAATTGCAGGTATCATTGATGCTGTTGAAGAATGCGATCGCCAGCTTGTTCCAGTGGAATATAAAAAGGGAAAGATGGCACACCATCTAAACGACCATTTCCAACTTTGTGCAGCTGCTTTATGTTTAGAAGAACGTACCGATCGCAGCATCGCCTACGGAGAAATTTTTTATCACGCTAACCGCAGAAGACAGAAGGTAGAGCTTACACCTCAACTACGGCAAATGACTGAGCAAGCGATCGCTCTTGCTCAACTTGCAGAGCAAAGAACTATGCCTGCACCAATTGACAACACTAAAAAATGTCTTCCATGCAGTTTAAAAGGGATTTGTCTACCTTTTGAAGTTCAACAGTTACGAAGGTCAACCACTGCTGAAACTGATGATTAAATTCATCGAGAGCAAGAATCAAAGCCTCTCTCCGATATTGAGAGAGGTTTTAAGAATATAGCGTTTCCTAAGCAACTGAGGTACAGCTTAACTTCACCCCGATAAAGAATAAGCTTTATCTCCCCTCTCCTTAGTAAGGAGAGGGGTTGGGGGTGAGGTTTTGAGATGTACTTCACGTTATTGGGAAATACTATATAGCGTTTCTCGCTTGAGGTACAAGAACCCCACCCCCAACCCCCTCCCCGCAAGCGAGGAGGGGGCTATGATGTACCTCATGTGGCTTTATCTCCCCTCTCCTTACTAAGGAGAGGGGTTGGGGGTGAGGTTTTGAGATGTACTTCACTGTTATTGGGAAATACTATAAGTCTCACATCGCGTTTAATAAGTTTTATCCACCAATAATTACCACAAATCTAAAATGACAGTTCTTTACGTTACTCAAGCTGATGCCGTTTTAAGCAAGAATTACGAAGCTTTTAACGTTGCTCTCAAACAATCAGATGGTTCTTGGAAAAAACAGACTGTTGCAGCCCAAACAGTTGAACAAGTTGTCTTGATGGGCAACCCTCAAGTTACAGGGGATGCTCTAGTTTATGCTTTGGAATTGGGTATGCCTATTCACTATCTTTCTAGCTTTGGTAAATATTTAGGTTCCGCGCTTCCGGGTTATTCACGCAACGGTCAATTGCGATTAGCACAATATAAACTTTATAACGATCCCGTCGGACGTTTAGAATTAGTCAAAACAATTGTGATAGCGAAAATTCACAATCAATATCAGGTTTTGTATCGTCATAATGAGCGAGATAATCCTCTCAAAGAGCGTAAAAGTCTCGTCAAAAGCCAAAAAACTCTAGAGCAGGTCAGAGGGGTTGAAGGTTTAGCTGCACGAGAATATTTTGCCTGCTGGCCACGGATGGTTGGAAAAGAGTGGACATTTGCTGGTCGAAATCGGCGCCCACCTACTGATCCCGTGAATTCACTCCTCAGTTTTGCTTATGGTTTGTTGCGAGTTCAAGTAACGGCTGCGGTTCATGTTGCTGGACTAGATCCTTATATTGGATATTTGCATGAAGTCCATCATGGACAACCTGCGATGGTTCTGGACTTAATGGAAGAGTTTCGTGCTTTGATTTCTGACAATGTAGTATTAGCCGTATTACATAAACATGAAATTCAACCTGACGATTTTAACGAAAGTTTAGGTGCATATCGGCTCAAGGATACTGCTAGAAAAACTTTCTTAGAAGCATTCGAGCGCAAAATGAATGATGAATTTAAACATCCGGTTTTTGAGTACAAATGCACTTATCGGCGAGCGATTGAACTACAAGCGCGGCTATTGAGTCGCCATTTACAAGAAGGGATTCCATATAAAGCTTTAGCTTTACGTTGATTATCATTTCTCAAAAAATCTGACAATGACTACCCTGTTTTATTTAATTATTTACGATCTGCCTGATAATAAAGGCGCAAATAAACGTCGCACTCGTTTACATAAGATGTTGTCTGGTTACGGGAAATGGACACAATACAGCGTTTTTGAGTGTTTTTTAACAGCGATACAATTTGCTACACTGCAAACCAAGATTGAAAAACTGGTTAAACCTGAAGAAGATTCGGTACGATTGTATATACTTGATGCTGGCGCAATCAAGCGAACAATTACTTATGGTTCTGAAATTCCTCGACAAGAGCAAACAATAGTATTATGATTGGTGTATCAGCTTGATGTTTGGCAAGTCGAAGCGGGGGCTAAAACCCTGGGGGATCTGCCAAAATCGCCAGAACCTTGACAAGTAAATGATTACAGCGTTTCAGTAGTTTCAGATATTGCAAATTACTTGCAATAAGATAGGCTGAAAATGACCAAAATTTTCGATCTGCCAAAACCGTGTCCAGAAAGCTTGCTCTCGTTAGGTTTCAGCACCGAGCGGTTTCTACTTCCAAAATCCCCTCACGGGGACTGAAACGCATAATGCCGCCGATTCTACCTTTTGTGTAATCAGGGAGTTTCTACTTCCAAAATCCCCTCACGGGGACTGAAACAAGCAAGGTTTTTAAATCGTACCCGTCCTGAAGGTTGGTTTCTACTTCCAAAATCCCCTCACGGGGACTGAAACCAATCACTACTTAGCTTTAAAGCGACTCCTTTAGCCTGGTTTCTACTTCCAAAATCCCCTCACGGGGACTGAAACTTACCGGATTGGATTGTTAAGTGGTAAATAGCAATGGGTTTCTACTTCCAAAATCCCCTCACGGGGACTGAAACAATCAGAGAAAGTGCGGCGTTGAGAGCGAAATGCGGTTTCTACTTCCAAAATCCCCTCACGGGGACTGAAACCCTCAACATCTGCTAAAGTAATTTTAGTCATGATTGTCCTGGGTTTCTACTTCCAAAATCCCCTCACGGGGACTGAAACATTTTCCGTTGCACTTGCACTGTTGCGAGTTTTTAAAAGTTTCTACTTCCAAAATCCCCTCACGGGGACTGAAACATTCCATAATTCCCACTTGGGCTGTGGTGGTCACGGGTTTCTACTTCCAAAATCCCCTCACGGGGACTGAAACACTAACTATATTATCAAATACTAACTATGCTGAATTGTGTTTCTACTTCCAAAATCCCCTCACGGGGACTGAAACGAGAAAGATGGATACAAGTTTAACTATAAAACCGCAAAGGTTTCTACTTCCAAAATCCCCTCACGGGGACTGAAACCCTTGATTGTGGCTTAAAGCTACTCAGACTATATAGTTTCTACTTCCAAAATCCCCTCACGGGGACTGAAACAAATAAATTCAGAATCCATAGCTTAACTAGGGGTAAGTTTCTACTTCCAAAATCCCCTCACGGGGACTGAAACTAAGCCAAGATAGCAGCAAGCATAAAAACACTAGCGGTTTCTACTTCCAAAATCCCCTCACGGGGACTGAAACATGTATTCCCACTCGTGGACAACATCAATGGAGAAGTTTCTACTTCCAAAATCCCCTCACGGGGACTGAAACTTCACTTTTGATTTCCGGCTTAATGTCAGCTATTGTGTTTCTACTTCCAAAATCCCCTCACGGGGACTGAAACAACAAACAATTATTAGTGCGATCGCCCCTTTCCGTAATGTTTCTACTTCCAAAATCCCCTCACGGGGACTGAAACTTGTGAATATCTGGAAACTTCCTCACTTGCAAATCTGTTTCTACTTCCAAAATCCCCTCACGGGGACTGAAACTTAACACTCCTTTAGGTCAAATAGGAAGCTCAAAGTTTCTACTTCCAAAATCCCCTCACGGGGACTGAAACATGTCCGATCGCATATTTCACGTTCGGAAATCTTTGAGGTTTCTACTTCCAAAATCCCCTCACGGGGACTGAAACATCAAACTACCATTAAGATAGACATTGGTTTTTGAAGTTTCTACTTCCAAAATCCCCTCACGGGGACTGAAACAAGAAAACGGAACGCGATCGCCAAAACGGAGAAACTGTTTCTACTTCCAAAATCCCCTCACGGGGACTGAAACAAGTTTACATAATGGTGGAATAGTAATTTTATTCCCTAGGTTTCTACTTCCAAAATCCCCTCACGGGGACTGAAACAGCAACTTCTCCCTCAATAAATCCGATGTTTAATGTTTCTACTTCCAAAATCCCCTCACGGGGACTGAAACAATAAAGATGGATATTCGCCGTTCCTCTTGAACCTCCAGCCTGCAATCAACTTTTCCCCACAAGGGGATGAAATGGCCTAAAATATTGAACACTGTTTGAGTATAATCAAGCGATGCCAAGAGCAGTTACAAGCACCAGACGCCAACCGAAAGCTATATCAGTGGCTACCACCTCAGCAGTTACATGGGCAGATAACATTGAATTGGTAGGCTTGGTGTTTGAACTTGAGCCAAACACATCAAATTCTCTTTACTCACAATATACAATTGGACTTCATGCCTGGTTTCTTGACCAAGTGCGACAAATTGATCCAGAGCTTTCTGCATATTTACATGATGGAGAATCAGAAAAACCCTTCAATATTTCAGCATTAGAAGGTGAACTGCTTGCTAGTGGCAAGCAACTGCGATTAGAAGCCAAGCAAATTTACCACTGGCATCTGAATGCTCTGTCTGAACGGGTGGTGCAGTTTCTAAAACTTTGGTTGACTAACTTACCGAAAACTATCGAATTGAGTGGCGCATCCCTACAGATAAAACAGGTGAATATCGCTCATGCTCCAACTACTTATGCTCAGTTGTTGCAATCATCAGTCCAACAATCGTTAGTAAATCTGAGTTTTATTTCACCCACAAGTTTTCGGCGCAAAGGTCATCATTTTCCCTTGCCAGTACCAGAAAATCTTTTCCATAGTTACCTACGGCGATGGAATGACTTTTCCAGATTGCCAGTAGAACAAGAAACATTCCTTGATTGGATAGACGAAAGCGTAATTATTCATCAGCACCATTTGGAATCGATGAAAGTGGCAGCCGGGAAGCGAGGCTCAGTCACAGGTTTTACCGGAGCTATGTCTTTTGGTCTAAGCAAAGCAGCTTTAGCAAATGCTGAGTTTACCGAGTTATTTTATGGCTTGGTGCAGTTGGCTCCATACTGTGGGACAGGACATAAAACTACCTTCGGACTGGGACAAACACGTTTAGATTGGGTGGAACAAAAATCAACTACAACCGTTGAGTTGCTAACGAATATGTTGGCAGAACGTATTGAAGAACTCACAGAGTTATTTACTGCACAACGAAAACGAAAAGGAGGCGATCGCACTGATAAAATTGCGGTAGTCTGGGCAACAATTTTAGCACGACGGGAGATAGGCGAATCCTTAAAGGCGATCGCTCAAGATTTAGAGATGCCAGAGTCTACAGTGAAAACTTATGTCAAGTTAGCCCGTAAAGCCCTGAAACAGGGAAAAATTGAGTGAATCCATATACCCTTCTTCAACAGCTATGAGTTATAACTAATGACTAATATAGGATTACTATTTGATTTTTGAACAAAATTAGTATTGTAGGGTGTGTTAGAACGGAGTTCGTAACCCACCATTATCGAGGGTTTGGTGCGTTACGCTATCGCTAACACACCCTACGTGTATTTCAAAAATCAAATACTAGTCCTATATCATGTCCGCTTGATTACTTATTAAATCCGAAGAACCCCACCCCGCCAAAGCTATGCTTTGTCTCCCCTCCCCGCAGGCTCTTAGGGGTTGGGAGTGGGGTTCTTTTATTATGGGTAATTTGGCGGACATGATATAACTCCCCATTTGGAACGGGGTTATCATACACTCATCTTAATTACTGGAGTCAAAAGCATGGTTGCAATCAGCGGACTCTCTGGCAATGAAATCTTCTGTCTTCGACAACAGGGTATGTATCCAGGAGATTTAGTCATTGGCAACAGTGTCTTTTCACTGGGGCTAATTGGGGGAATTGCATCAGGACTAAAAACCATTGTCGGCGGAGAAGTCACCGAAGTCACCAGCATGATTCATGAAGGAAGGCAAAAAGCTTATGCGCGGATGTCGGCTGAAGCACAAAAGCATGGCGGAATTGGCATCACAGGCGTTTCTAATGATTTAGTGCAACAAGTCGGCAATGTTGAATTCCTCTCTATTGGCTCCTGTGTTCACCAAGGTGAAGAAAAATCCGAAAAATTAGAATTTTCTACTTCCGCCGATGGACAGGAACTCTATTGCCAAATTGATGCCGGATTTGCACCCAAAAAATTTGTCTTTGGCAATGTTGCCTACTCCATTGGATTAGGCGGTGGAATACTCGGCTCTCTCAAAAGTTTAAAACGCGGAGAAATTAAAGAATTTTCCGAAATATTCAACCAAACTCGTCACTTAGCCTTAAAGCGAATTGAGTCTGAAGCCTTAAGTACAGGGGCTAATGCTGTGGTTGGAATTCAGACATCAATTATTCCCTTTGCCGGGATGCAAGAGATGGTGATGATTGGTACTGCTTCTTACCATCCCGCCCTTAAAGTAGCCTTTAGTCAAACTCCTATTACCAGCGATTTAACTAATCAAGAAATGTGGAACCTGATCAACCTGGGTTATATGCCTTTAAAGTTGCTTTTGGGTGTTTCCGTATATTCTCTTGGTTTTGTTGGGGGAATCACATCAGCATTCAAGTCATTTGTCCGTGGTGAAATTAATGAATTGACTACATTAATTTATGAAGCACGCGAACAAGCCATTGCTCACATCGCTACTGATGCTCGTAATAGTGGAGCTGACCAAGTTGTTGGTATTAAAACTTATGTTTATCAGTTAGGTAGTGGCATTATAGAGTTTATGGCGATCGGCACTGCTGTCAAAAAGCTGCCAGGAATTACCACTCACTCCACTACTTTAATACCCCAAGCAATTATTCCAGATCGAGACACCTTTATAAACACAGCTGAAGGTACTCTCATGACCAAATTAAATCAACCCTCTTGACATTCTCCCCACCTTCTACCAAGTAAGGTGGGGAGGATGTCAATGATATAAAGCTCAACATCAACCCACAAGAGAAGCGCGGTAGCGTTGGGAGCTTCGTGGCTTTAGCCCGAAGAGGAAAACGCACACGAGCGGCGAAAGTGATCGGGGGAAGTTTCCCCCGGCGCATTTCGCGTTTTAACCGCCTACAGATATTCTCAACCATGATGAGGATCGTTGATATACCTTTCTATAGTATCAGCAGCAATGTTTCCAGCAGTTGTGAAAAAATAGCTGTTTGTCCATAGAGACGGCAGCTTTTTTAATTCTGGAAATTCAAGACGCAGCAAGTAAGCAGACCTACCTTTAAAAGCCTTCACGACTTGATTAATTGCATCGGTAGGATGAACTTCGACAAAAAGATGAATGTGGTCAGGTGCTATATCCATTGCCCTAATTGCCCATTCTTTTTCTATTGCCAACTCTTGAAAGATTTGAATCAGTCGGGTTTTTACATCTCCAATCAATACTTTTTTGCGCCGCTTTGGTATCCAAACTAAATGAACAACCGCTAACCCGACCGAGTGATTGTAATGGCGATACTGGTAAGATGTTTTCCTCCTTTTTTTATAAAGTTCTACCTTTGTAGTGTATCATTGGTTAAGAGCAAACAACAAAGCAAACAACAAACTATCTATACAAGTCCGTTGGAATTACAAACTACAACCGAATAAGGCGCAACAAGCACTTATGGGTCAGTGGCTTGTAACACTTCGGAAACATAGAAACTATTGTCTAGCAGAACGCAAGCGCGGTTTTGAAACTAATAATCAAGACTCAGTGAAGCCCGTGATGTATGGCTATGCCGCTTACTCTGATATTGAAACTCGTGCTGAGTACGGCGCCTCATGCCCGTTAACGTGTCCAGTCGTCAAGCATGGTGTAATGTCTGCTGGCTTAACCAAAAGCAGTAAAGGCACTTTAAAATGGGGCAGTGCAGCAGATGTTCAAAGTAAAAGAACTACTGAGTTAAGGTCTGAAAATCCCTACTATGCCCGAATTAACTCAGATGTTTTACAAGGCAACTTAGCTAAGTTAGATACGGCTTACAACGGATTCTTTCAGCATAAACGCGGTTTTCCTGCTTTCAGAAAAGTCTCTAATTTTAATAGTTTCCAGTACAAGCCGGGACAATCTCAATTTGATATCAAGCGGGATGGTAAGACTGACAGAAATGGGAAACGTAAAGACTGCTATTCCCATGTCTACTTACCCGGAATTGGGGATATGCGATATTTAGATAGTCGCGCTATCCCCAATGATGTCGCTTTCCGTTCCGTTACGGTAATAAAAAAAGCAGATGGCTGGTACATTAGCGTACTGCTTAATCTAGTAAATGAATTACCAGTTATTAGTCTTATTGAAACTGTCAAATCGGCTGTAGGTATTGATGTCGGAATTAACAAATTTATTTCATTGTCAGATGGATCTTTTGTTGAAAACCCCAAATTCTCAACCAACAAAAAGACCCGTAGACAGCTAAGAATTAGGCAACGCCGGATTAATCGTAAAATCAAAGGCTCTAAGAATCGCAGTAAAGCGGGATGTAAAGTAGCCAAGCTCCATAAAAAGATTGCGGATAAACGAAATGATTATCAATGGAAAGCAGCCAATAAAGTTGTTCATAGTGCTACTGCGATTGTTCAAGAGGATCTAAATATCAAAGCTATGAAGTGTCGCTGTAAACCTAAAAGAGAGAAAGGGCGATTCATGGCTAATGGACAATCTGCAAAACGTGGATTGAACCGCTCCATATCTGATGCTAGTTGGGGTGAACTGAATTCTTTGATTGCTTGGTTAGCAATGAAATCTGGCAAGCCTGTATTATCAGTTAATCCTAAGTTTACATCTCAGGAATGTTCGGACTGCCATCATATTAGTAAAGACAATAGAGATGGCGAGAAATTTATTTGTGAAAGCTGTGGTCATATTGACCATGCCGATACGCAAGCTTCTCGTACAATTTTGCGTAGAGCCAATTTAAAATTCGTCAGCATAAGACGTAAAAACCTACCGGGGGACTCTCGGAAAGTCACGCTTGTCAGTTATGATTCTGCCAGTAATGGCGAACAGAATCAGGGCAGGAACCGTACATCTAAGGTAATGCCTGAAAAGCGGATATTATTTGAACAGTTAAGTTTGTTCAATTAAGAATCCCCGTTCCCTTTAGGGCGGGGAGTGTCAAAATACCAAAGGTAAAATAGGGGACTGAACACAAATCGCATCCAAAACACCTTAGAAAACTTATTTCAAGATTCTGCCCGTTGTTTGCACTCAGGACGACGGGTAGTATCTTACTTATCGCTATAAGCATTGGCTGGCAAGCTTTTAGTCTATTTTCGTCTCCATTATTTACTTCACCTAATTTTTCTTTTGCTCCCCGATTACTGAATCGGTCTTCTAGATCAACTTTTATTGAGGCAACTTAGCGGGTTTTAAATTTCTGGCTTTGTAGAACATTTCCAAGCTGTTGCGATCGCCTACAAAACGCCAGTGCCAAGGCTCATAACTCACACCTTGAACATTATCTTTAGGAAATGACATTTCAAAGCTGAAACGCGCTGCATTTGCTTGCATCCACTGATAAGCCTTGGTATGGTCAAAGTTAGTTTGGAGATTAGTTGCTGGTACTGCTCCATCTGCAATATCCACAGCATAACCTGTGTGATGTTCGCTATGACCAGGAGGAGCGCTGAGGGCAGCTCGTTCTGCTGGCGTCTGATTTCGTTGGGCACCGACAGCAAAAAATAACTGCTCCTGATCTTTGACTGAGCGAAAGCCAGAAATAGGTACTAAAATTACACCTGCACTCCGCGCTGCTGCTACCATCTCCTCAAACTTTTGGGCAGCAGCTTTTCGCATTCTAATGCCCCTATTTGCAAAGATGGTTACTAGTTCTGATTCAGGGGCTTCTGGGTATGGAAAATGCCCTAACACAGTATCGCTAGAATTAGTAGATGCTGCTGGAGTTGCAGGAGCAGAAGTAGTGGGCGAGGGTTGAGAATCGGCGGTTTTTTTGGGTGCAGTGACGAAAAACAAAAAACCGCTAATTAAAGCCAGCAGGACAAATCCTGCAACTCCGCCAATCAGGACAATTCGAGTTTGCAACCAAATTTTAGGTGTTGCATCAGGGGTATCGCGTACAGCCACTGGAATATCATCACCAAAGTCATTCGATGAGTTTTGCGGTTTTCCAGAAAACCCAGCCTTATTCAAGGGTAAACTCCTGTTTCTGTGGGATAGCCATAACAGATTTTGCACTGGACAAAAGTAGACGTAACAGCTAGCATTTTACATCTGTGGTTTTTAGGCGCAATCTTGATAAACCTTTTAGAACTATACGTCAAGCTGGGAGGATTAGTCCTGGTAGGTTTTATTATGGGACGCAAACTACCTGTGACAGTTCCTACACGTTTGGGACAGTTCCTTTTTCGGGTGGGAGTACCCATAAGCATAGTATCGTTTTTGCATCGATCTAGCTTGTCGGGGCAAATTTGGATTGCACCTGCCTTCGCTTACTTAGCCATTTTACTAGGAGGATTTTTAGCTTGGCTAGCCATTAAAGGACAAGCCTATTTTAAAAATACCGTCCCCCAACAATCGACTCAGGCTAGCTTGATATTAGCAGCAATGTTGGGTAACACAGGTTATCTTGGCTTTCCCATTACTTTAGCAATGGTAGGCAAGGAATACTTTGCTTGGGCGCTATTTTACGATTTGTTCGGTTCATTCCCAGGAACTTATGGCTTGGGTGTGTTACTAGCAGCGCGTTTTGGCGGCGGTGTACATAATCATTGGCAGATTGCTAAGTCCATCTTAATTAATCCTGCCCTGTGGGGTTTCGGATTTGGCTTGCTGTTTCGGGAGGTGACAATTCCCACAGTCGCGGAATTCTGGTTAGAGAAATTTGCTTGGAGTGTCGTAACTTTATCTTTGATGTTAATTGGGATGCGACTGGCGCTGCTCAAGTCTTGGCGTAGCTTACCACAAGCAGTGATAAGCTTGGGAATCAAAATGTTGCTGGTTCCCTTGATATTGGGGAGTATTTTACCACTGTTTGGATTAACTGGGGCGATCGCAAAAGTCATCGTGCTACAAATGGCCATGCCTCCAGCTTTCGCCACACTGGTAATTGCTGAGACATTCAATCTCGATCGCGATCTGGCAGTAACTGCTTTAGCTGCTGGGGCTATACTATTGCTGGTGACTCTCCCAGTTTGGCTGTGGCTGTTTTGATTTGGGTGTGATGCGATGCGATCGCTTAAACTTCTACTGGGTGCTGCCCATAATATGGCAAAGCCTCTGACCAATTAGGACACTTCCCCTCTTGCCAATCGAGATTAGCTAGTTCCAAAATACTTGTCACCGTCGCTGCTAGCCCAGATTGAGCTTGAATCAGCTGATAATTAGTGTTCCAATTCGCTAAAGTTTCCTGCCATGCTTCTGGTGTCAAAACTCTATCTGACAAACACGCTCTTAGTTTAGAATCATCTGGCTCAAACTGATAAATAGCAGCAAAAATTTGACCTCGTTGTGCTGGCATTTCCACAGCAATAGTTTTGGGATTTTGACTTTTGCCTGCTTCTGACCAAGCTACCGCAGCCAAAGTTGAAATCGCAAATACAGGAATATCTAACTGTTGCCCCAAAGTACGAGCAGTGACAACACCAATCCGAGTTCCCGTAAAGCCGCCAGGTCCTTTTGCAACTGCGATATAAGACAAATCTGCCCAAGTTTGGGGTTTGATAAATTCAATTAAATATTGATGTATTAAGCTAGATAAATCACGCCCCAAATTCCAAACTTGAGAGCGAGTCTCACCTGCAAAATTACTAACTGCCAAACCCAATTCGGGAGTGGTGGTGTGCAGTGATAAAGCATATTTTTTTGTTGTGAGGTGTTTTAGTTCTGTGGTCAAAGTTAATTAAAATATTGATTTTTTAGAGTGTACTTGATTTATCTATTCAACCACATCATAGTCAAGTTTCCATCCCCGTGAGGGGAAGTGATTGAAGAAACTTTATGTACTCGACCTTAGTGGTCAACTTACACCTGTTTCCATCCCCGTGAGGGGAAGTGATTGAAAAAACTAAACGTGGCATCCATGAACTTAAAGTTGGATTAGGTTTCCATCCCCGTGAGGGGAAGTGATTGAAGAAACTTTATTATCTGGTATGTTCTGGGAAGGGATTATTATCTGTTTCCATCCCCGTGAGGGGAAGTGATTGAAGAAACAAAAACATCGAAAGATGGGAAAGAGCAAGATTTTGAGTTTCCATCCCCGTGAGGGGAAGTGATTGAACAAACTTCGATTGTAATTCCAGAAACCCAAGAGTTCAATATAGAGTTTCCATCCCCGTGAGGGGAAGTGATTGAAGAAACTCAAACTAATCCCAGCTAGTTGTCCGTTTGCTAAAGTTTCCATCCCCGTGAGGGGAAGTGATTGAAGAAACTGCTTTTTCTTCAATTAGTGGTGGTGCTACTAAAGGTTTCCATCCCCGTGAGGGGAAGTGATTGAAGAAACCCTACCCTTTTATAACCCTTACTGTGACTGGTTTTGAAGGGTCATTTTCGAGGGGGTCTAATTTATTTGTCAATAAGTCTAAATTATTGACAAAAAAGGTAACAGTACACCCCTCAAACGCTTACACAGCAGCTTATCGAGGGGGTCAACGAAAGAATAAGGGTTTGAGCGATCGCCATACCCCCTCGAAAAAGTTACGTGTGTAAAGTCAAAATAAATATTTTTGCTTTCACTAGGAAACTTGGTATTGAATTGTCAAGGTTCTGTTATTAATGGGCATAAATATAACATACTACTGTTAACTTGTCAAATCGGCACTAATTCACTAGGATGCAACTTCGACCACTTACCCATTTACCGAATAACATCCCATTCCATTTCAATCACATCTTCTTGAGTCCGAATGTTGACATTGTATAGAAGCTTTATTCGGATCAAAATTTTTCAAATTTATATCTCCGACATCTAAAAGAAGTCGGGGATCTGGACATGGGATTGCTATACGTTGAGTTTTCCCCATTTGACAAGACTCTAATTTTGTTAACTTAACACCAATGGGAAGATGCCCACCCCACAGGAGATATTGCGATCATTCTCTTTCCCGGAACCCTGGATATTAATACCCTCCTTTAATCTTCTGGGGTACAAAACCTGGAATGTCAGTAGTGTCAATTGCAAAGACGAAAAACTTGTTTGGGTTCTCGATACCTGCTGGATGGTAAGTGTCCGGCGTTATGGTACCAATGAAGTCGTTATCGTTGGTGATGAAAAGCGTATGCTTGATTACGCGGTTGATAACCACATCTGATCCGAAAGCCAAACCTTCAAGCTTGGCAGGTATGTCCTCTGTTTTGATCCCATTCTGAGTCAGCGTAGCTACTACATCGAGGAACAGAGTCTTGCTAACTGCCTTACCAGCAAGATTACTTTCCCCGGTGATATTGCTTACTTCTTGAGCATTCGTCAGATCGATATGGTATATTTTCTTGAAGGCAGCTTGAGAGCCATCGCCCAACCCCTTGCCATCTCGTTCGTCTACTAGGAATTCGCGATCGTTGATGGACAAAATCTCACTTACTGTCGGGTATTTCGGTTTAGCTGCGGTGCCGATATTATCTAACTGATAGGCGTATTCCTTGGTGGCACCTGTTGCAATGTCGATCTTAACAATTCTGGTGTAAGCGCCATTAGTACCCCCATCCTGGATTAGTGGACTCTGCATGATGCCGACTAGAGTCTTGCCATTAGGGGTAATCGCAAGTCCTTCCATACCCTTGTTCGCAACACGTCCAGACGTGTTACTGCTAATCTCTGTAGCACCAACAGGACTTAGGTTTTTGACTGCGAACTTGCTGTCGAGCGTAAAGACCTTGATGCGCTTACCTGTCTCGCGGTTGAATTCGTACACATAGGGTCCGTATTCATCGGAGATAAAGATGGACTCACCATCATTGGATACACGCACGCCCTCAGGATCGAAGCGGGCATCATTGGGATTGGTCGATATCTGGGTGGGGTCGAAGTTGTCTGAGCGTCCAGTGAAATAGTAGGTATTCTTGGCATTTAGGGCAGGGACTCCGCTCGGCAGCCCCAGTCCCATCCCAGTCCCATAGTCTAGAGGTTTCTTGCTCGATAGCAGGGTTGTGTCAATTAGAGAAGGAGTAAGAGTAAAGGGCAACGCTGAACCAAGGTGGCTTGGTACGAGTTTCAGACTGATAGTTTGAAAGCGGTTGATGTAGGATGTTGTGTCATCCACAGCGCTATTGTATGCCTTGGCATTCGGACCCCGATCTGGGACAGCGATGAAGGTGTTACGGCCAGCGTAGGCCAGTCCTGACCCAAAACCACCGAGGACGTTTCCTGGAACACCGCTTTCGAGCGGAGCGGAGGTTTTTCTGGAGAGATCGCTGATGTTACCGCTTAGGCTCCCAATTGCGATCAGCTTAACCTCTGCGTTGGCGGCGGGGGCAGCAAAAAATGACGCTAACAAGAACAGAATGAGATTTCTCTTGAGCATATCAGTATTCCTACTAGGGGCAATATTTACTGAGGGACATTGTATTTTTTTTACTTAATCATTATGTATGCCTAATGATTAAGCTATTCTTAAGCAAATATTAAATAAAAGTTAATTCATGAATTGCTCATGTCCGCCAGTATTAAGTGAAGCTATGGACTGGGCATAATATCAAGTCCGCTTAATTACTTATTACAGCAGTTTTCATCTATTTGAACCACATCTTTCGTACGGGCACAGCAATGCTCATTGGTGTCAACTTAAGCGCAAACCCCTTTAAAACCTCGTTTCCAGACTCTGGCTGGAAATGCTGCTCTTGGCGGCTCTGCCGCTTTTCAAGAGGCTCCGCCTCTAGAACGGCATTCCCAGTCGGAGACTCTTAACGAGACAATCTAAAAGCTAGTTACAATACCTTCGCCAAAATTAGAGGGTTACAGCTAGACAAAAAAGCTAAATTATTTAGACAGTAAGGGTTTCAGGCTTTTGAATTGAGGTTTAAACCCATAGCCCAAAACCCGCATTCTACGGGCATTCTAAAAAATTGGCGAAGGTATTGTAGTTAGAGACTGGTTTTCACGTTAAGTTGACACCTATGAGCAATGCTGTGCCCTTATTGCGTGGTCTATTTACCTGAAAATAGCTGTAAACCCAAAGAACCCCACCCCGCCAAAGCTACGCTTTGTCTCCCCTCCCCGCAAGCAAGCAGGGGATTAAGAGGGGGGGTGTAATGATTGTGGTTAGAATAACTAATTATGCGGACATGATATAAGAAGGGAAACGAGAGTACATACTTTTTTACCCGCATTTGTCACTTATGAAAAATGTGGGTAAAGTTACCCTTATAGTTATCTACAAAAATATCTACGACTACTGCTGTTTGGTGCAGTAGTCACCTTTAAGATATACTGATCATTTTCTATCAAGTCGGCACTAATTCACCAGGACGCAACTTCGACCACTTACCCGTTTCCCGCTTAAAGCTCAGACAACCAACAACATCCCATTCCATTTCAATTACATCCTCTTTAGTCCGAATGTTGACATTGATCGAAGGTTCATTCGGATCAAAATTTGGTGTTTCGGTCAAGTGAGGCTGTTGGTGCTGCCCTTCTACGGCATGATAGGTAAAACAGCTGTCTACATAGTGGCAATTCACGCAAATACACATAATAGAACCAACTCCAGGCGCCTTTATTGTTAATCTAGCTTAAGCCCAACTGTTATTCATGAATTGCTGGGTTGATTTTTATTAAAATGCAGGAATCATTTCTTTCTACCCTAGCTCCCGAAAATTGGCCTTTTAGCTTGGAATGGCTGCCACAACCGGCTTACATGGTAGGTGGCGCTGTCCGAGATGCTATCCTTGGCAGAACTCGCGAATATCTGGATCTAGATTTTGTTATACCATCTAAGGCGGTAAAGGTAGCGAGAGCGATCGCTCATCATTACAAAGCTGGTTTTGTGTTACTTGATGCCAAACGACAAATTGCTCGTGTGGTTTTTCCCCACGCCACAGCTGATTTTGCCCAACAGGAAGGAAATAGTTTAGAAGTTGACTTGCACAGACGAGATTTTACAGTAAATGCGATCGCCTATAATCCTCATACGCAAGAAATTATCGATCCTCTGCAAGGTTGTCTAGACTTACAACAGGGCATTTTGCGAATGGTATCACCCGCTAACCTAAAAGATGACCCTTTGCGGTTAATGCGAGGTTATCGCCAAGCCGCCCAATTAGGTTTTACTATTGAGCCAGCTACCCAAGCCGCAATTCGTTCTTTAACATCACATATTAGCAAAGTTGCAGCCGAACGAGTTCGGGTAGAAATTGGCTATCTACTGGCAAATTCTCAGGGTACTCCTTGGATTACAAGTGCTTGGGAAGATGGTTTACTTGCCCCTTTCTTCAAAAACGCCACCCGTGAAAGCTTGATCAAACTCGCAGCAGTTGACAATGCAGCTGCCTTACTCAGCCAAAATTGGCCACAATTAGGCGCACAACTGCAAGAGTATGTCCGCGATAGTATCAAAACCACTTGGTTAGGTATTGCCAAACTTGCTTGTCTTGTCAACCCAGATCCGGAATTAGCAGAAATAGAGCTACAGGAATTAACTTATAGTCGTGCCGAAATCCGGGGTGTAATCACTGCTCTGAAACTATTACCGCAGGTTCAAGTAGTTGATATGTCCTTGCGAGAACAATACTTTTTGTTCCATGATGCAGATATGGTGTTTCCCGCTATAGCAGTGCTAGCTATGGCACTTAATAATTTGGTAGAGGCGATGTCTGGTGACAAGCCACTACACACAGCAGTTGCTACAACAGAGGAAACTAAAGCAAGGGGCTACCAAGTCTTGGCACCTTTGATCAACCGCTACTTGAACCCTGATGATCTGGTCGCTCATCCCACTGCACTAGTGAGCGGGAAGGAGTTGATCGTAGCATTAAATATTCCAGCTTCGCCAATCATCGGCCAACTGTTGGCAGAAATTGCCGTAGCACAAGCTGAGGGAAAAGTCTTAACACCAACCGAGGCGATCGCATTTGCACGTCAGTTACTTGAGACTTGATCAATTTCTATTGTTCTTCAAATCTACTAGCGAACCCCAACGAAACCAGCTTGTTCAATTGCCTTTTGCCCCTGGTCAGTTAATAAAAGTTTGGCATAGACATCCCCAATCTGCTGTTCCCGACCTTTATTTTGCTTAATAATCACAGACAAGTTAGCGATAATGGGATAGCTGCGATTTTTGATAGCCTGAATATTTAGCTGGTTGCGTTGACGTGGACATTGCTCAGGCGACACCATAGGTTCGCGATAGGGGGAAATTAGCTGACCAGAAGTCTGACCCAATGGCAAAGCCTTCACACTACATTGAGGTACTACTGAACGGGCAGAAGCGTAATATATACCACCAGGGGTTTTGCTAAGTTGGCGCACTGCCTCTGTAGTAGAGTAGACATACTGCACATTAGAGCCAAGTGCTTGATCTTTCAAGTCGCTATTGCTAGGAAATATTACTGTATCTGCGTCCTTTTGTTGTTGGGATAAAGGTGTGATGGGTAAGTTTGGCCCACCTACTTGATTCCAGTTAGTAATTTGCCCCAAATAAATTTTCTGCAATTGGTCAACAGTTAAACCTGACACATTGAGTGATGGGTTGACTACCACTGCTATCCCATCCATACCCACCTGACGTTGCTCAAGGCTAAAGCCTCGCTCTTTTGCCATAGCTTGTTCTTCATCTGTAAGGGGACGGGAGGACTGACCAAAGTCCAGTTGTCCATCAAGCAACATCCGAATGCCTGAGCTAGAACCAGGGCTACCATTAACAGGGTCTACGTAACGTAATTGTAGTTCAGGGCGAACGCTCTGGATCTGAGAATCTACCAATTGCCGGATAGATGCCCAAGCTGTACTGCCTCCGTAATTAAATGAGCCAGTGGGGACATCAGCAACTGTCTGAAAAGCTGATACATTATTAGAGCCTGCATTGAAACTTTGATTAGAGGAAGAGTTAACGCTATCGCGGGACAATAAATTCGGCTTGAGTAACCACCAAAGCAGTCCGCCAATAACTATAAGTGTCAGCACTTTACCAATAATCAAACCTCTTAGAAAGAGGGCTATTTCGTTATTAATGATAGCTTTTTTTTGATTTGTATTGTCCATACCTTTAAATGTGCTTTATTGTGTTTATCTTACAGGAATTTATAGGTATTTATTCTATAATAATGTCTAGAGATTATAAGTTATAAGTGAATGTTTAATAAACCAGTTAATAGACAGTTTTATGATTGCTAATACATGATTAATTCTTTCTAATCTAGTGAGATTCAATTTGCTCTTTCTGTGGTAGTCTTTGTAATGGTGGAATTGCTTTTATAGACTCCTCTGTTAGTAGCTGATTGGGCTATTAGGCTATTCACATTAACATTAGTAAACCGTGACTTAAATAATTTTTCTATAGAATTATTTAATTGAGTAGGTTGGTTTGAAGGCGATGTACCTGTATTAATAAATGTATAGATTAAAATTATTACTATCAGACTAGTGGTAGCACCAAGCCCTATTCCTAGTAGCAAAAGAAAGTTTTTATAAGTTAGCCAATAGCTATCATCAGTGTTTTGCTTTATGTCAGCAGATTGTGATGACTGTGAGAACGCCAAATCAGAATTAAGCGCTTGCAAAGCTTCTGCGGCAGATTGATAACGCTGGTTATAGCGATCGCAAACCATTCTATCTAAAATATTTGCAACAGCGTCACTTACCTGTGCTTGATCATGCCAGATAACTTCTCCAGTGTTAGGATCTTCTTGTAGTTGCTCAGGTATTAAACCTGTCAAAGCTTGAATGCCAATCATACCTACTGCATAGATATCGCTGCAAAGTTTTGGCTTTCCCTTAGCCTGTTCGCTTGGCATATAGCCAGGAGTCCCAACAGCAATTGTTAAGCCTGCTCCCAAAGCACCAATTTTCTTAATACTCCCAAAATCAATTAGCACAATTTTCTGATCGGAGTGCCGCCGCATTAAATTTTGGGGCTTAATATCCCGGTGAATAATGTTATGTTGGTGAACGAAGTCCAGCACTTCCAGGATCTCTTTTAATAAATTTAAGACTGCATTCTCGCTAAGACGCTGACCTGGTACAATTTCTTGAGTCAAGGCATGACCGTCAATAAATTCCTGGACTAAATAAAAATCCCCATCTTCATCAAAATGGGCAAACAGTCTAGGAATTTGATCGTGGTCGTTGCCTAGCTGGTATAAAACTTCTGCTTCCCGATCAAATAGGCTTTTAGCGATGGGTAGAATAGCAGGATTAGGATCTTTTGGGTGGAAATGTTTGACGACACAATGGGGTTGTCCTGGTAAATCCAGGTCTATTGCTAAGTAAGTATCACCAGAGCCTCCACTTCCTAACTGTTTGACAATCTCAAAGCGATTCCGAAGTCTTTTTTTGGCGATAGAGTGTTGATATCTGTTATGTCTAGCACCTGTTAACAAGTAAGTATCACCAGATTCTCCGCTTTCGAGCAGTTTGACAGTCTCAAAGCGACTCCGAAGTGTTTTTCTGACTAGAGGGTTCTGGCTCATGTGGCGTATACTACTTGTTAATTTGCTGACCATTCAGAGCAGAGCTTGAGTGAGTTTATGAATACTTGCCGCTAGATTTGTGTATTTGAGGCAGTCAGCTTTTCAGGCTACCTATGCTTTGGAGCAGTTTTATGGTTAGCTGTTTAACTAGTTCATTTAATACTTTTACCTTATAGGTATTTTAATATAAATTTATTTCTGGAATATTTCAATAATCTTATCACATGAACTACCCCAATCTTGCTTCGCCTGAAATTGGGGTTTCTACATTCCCCAAGTCGTTAGTGACAAAGTTACTTTGAGATTTCTGATGCTTCTTCGCCCCTAGTTGCTTCATACTTCCCGCAAGTTTTGGGGTGTGTGAAGTAGAGCTAGACGACTCTGCGCCTACGACACTGATTCCCAATCCCGGTAGAGTACCTTTCGCCCAATAAAGCATTACTTCAGCAGCAGCGATGTCCCTATCCTGAACATAATTACAAATACCACATTCATGAACTCGAATATCGAGTGTCTTTTTGTGCTGATTTGCACATTTAGGACAGGTTTGAGAAGGTTTTACTTGGCGTGCTGGAACTTCGATAATACACACCACCAATTTGCTCGACTTTATATTTAATGGCGCTTCTGGGCATTCCAAATCCAACATCAAGAATAGACTTATTCAGTCCAGCCTTTTGCTTTTTGCGCTTACCTTTCTTGACGCAGTTGTTCATAGGGGAAATCGCCAGACACTCGCTAACGCTTTTAGCGTCTCACGCCACTTACTCCCCTTGAGAGAAGACCACACTTTTCACTTCGTCTGAAAATGCTTTTAATTTTGAATTGTTAATGGTTTACTCTGTCTTTAACATATTAATTTACAGGATATTAAGTGGTTATTCAATAATTTCTACAAAACATCCCACTTTTCCGACTTTTCCCACCTTTTATTCGCATCTATTTTACTTGCAATAACTCAGTTGCATTTAGCATTCAGATCCCATGAAAACTAAGCTCGACTTTATCCATTTTTTTCGCAACGCAATCGCTATTGCTGAAACCTTTGTGGGACACGAGTTTTACTTTTTTTACTTCATCGATAATCTGTGACGTGGAAAAAGTATTTGCGAAAAAGCTAGGGTTTTTGCTGGATAAATAAAAGCGAGTTCTTAATTTTGGATAAAGTCGAGCTAAGGGTAGCTAGCTGCAATATAGCAGTCCTAAATGAGTCGTGAAAAATATAGATCAGGAAACGAACCGCCAAGAACGCCTTCGCGTAGAGAAGGACGCAAAGAGAAGAAAAAAGAAAGAGATATGTAATTTTCACAAATGATTTAGGATTGCTATAGCAGCATTCTGTTAATTAAAAAAGCCCCCAAAGGGAGGCTGATTAAGTTGTTCGCGTGGAGTGAACAACTAATAATTAATACTTACAGTAAATACATTAATCCGAACAAAATAATCCAAATCACGTCAACGAAGTGCCAGTAGATTTCGGCTGCTTCAATACCAAAGTGCTTTTTGTTACTGTAGTGACCCGGAACGCGCGATCGCCACAACACGGCAACAATTGCCAAAACTCCGATGGTAACGTGCAATCCGTGGAAACCAGTCAAAACGTAAAATGAACTAGCAAATAAATTGGTAGTTAAACCAAATTCTAAATGGGTATATTCATATACTTGACCCACCAAGAAAATAGCACCCATTATAGCGGTAATTGCTAACCAGATTCGCGCACCCCGCGTATCGTTCTTTTTAATCGCAGTGTCGGCATTGTGCATGACAAAACTACTAGAAATTAGATTGATGGTGTTGACCCCAGGTAGCAATAGTTCTAATTCTGGGGTACCGGCTGGCGGCCACACAGGTAAGGTAGCACGGAAAGCCAAGTAGGCTCCGAACAGTCCCATAAAAATCATCCCTTCAGCAATTAGAAAGACAAACAAACCAAACAGGCGATGGTCTGGATGTTCTTCATGATGACCGACGGACGCTTCCGCCGCTTGGTGATGATTTAGTTCAGTTTTAGCTGGGTCAATTATTTGACTTTGCATGAATTTTGATAAGTGGGGAGTGGGGAGTGGGGAAGGGGGGAGCAAGAATTTTAGATTTTGGATTTAGGATTTTAGATTGAAATTTAATCCAAAATTTAAAATCCAAAATCCAAAATTGAATTGCCCCATGCCCTATTTATTTCCGGTCTTCGGGATTGGCGGCAACTGCTGGGTCGGGTTCTGCTCTTAATACTGAGTTTGGGCCACCAGATAAGACTGGATTGGGATCATACAAAGGTACACCTTCTTTAGCCCTTTCCAAACCGTAATCATAGGGGCCTGTAGCCAGTACTGGAGTTTGATCAAAATTCTCGATCGCTGGTGGTGAGGTCGTCATCCACTCTAAGGTAAGTGCTCTCCAAGGATTATTACCAGCTTTCTCGCCATACAACCAACTCCAAATGGCATTGATGATGAAGGGAAATGTTGAGACTGCCAGTATATAAGAACCATAGGTGCAGATTTCGTTCAGTGTGGTGAATTTGGGATCATACTGGGCAATACGGCGATTCATGCCCATTAAACCCAGCTTGTGCATGGGTAAGAAGGTCATGTTTAGACCGACAATTGTCAAGGCAAAGTGAACCTTACCCCAGAATTCGTTCAGCATTCGTCCCGTCATTTTCGGGAACCAGTGGTAAATCGCCGCATAAATGCCGAGAACACTACCACCAAATAGGACATAGTGCAAGTGTGCAACGACAAAATAGGTATCGTGAACGTGAATATCAAAAGGCACTGCTGCCAACATCACGCCACTGATCCCGCCAATCACAAAAGTGCCAACAAAGCCGATGGCAAATAGCATAGCGCTGTTAAGCTGGATTTTTCCACCCCACATGGTTGCTAACCAGCTAAATATTTTAATTCCCGTGGGTACGGCAATGATCATGGTGGTGATCATAAAGAACATCCGCAACCAACCGGGGACACCACTGGTAAACATGTGGTGCGCCCAAACAATTAGCCCTAAAAAGCTGATGGCGAGAGAGGAATAAGCGATCGCTTTATAGCCAAAAATCGGCTTGCGGGAATGAACGGGGATAATTTCTGAAATTCCGCCAAAGAATGGCAAAATCATGATGTAAACTGCTGGGTGGGAGTAAAACCAGAACATATGTTGGTATACTACCGGGTCGCCACCGCCAGTCGGGTTAAAAAATGTTGTCCCAGCAATTAAGTCAAAGGAAAGCAGAATCAAACCTGCTGCTAATACTGGGGTTGATACCAAAACCAGTGAAGAAGTGGCGAACATTGCCCAGCAGAACAAGGGCATTTTGTGTATGTCCATGCTGGGAATACGCATCTTCAGCAATGTCACAAGGAAATTTATCGACCCCAAAATTGAGGACGTACCCAGTAGTAGGACACTCATAATCCAAATGCCTTCACCCACTTGTCCTGTTACCAAACTTAGGGGAGGGTAGGAAGTCCAACCGGCATCGGGTGCATCGCCCACTACTAAACTGGCGATTAGCAACACACCCGCAGGCGGAATCATCCAAAAGGCAACAGCATTCAGCCGAGGAAATGCCATATCTTTTGCCCCAATCATCAGGGGAATTAGATAGTTAGCAAACCCTGCCCCGGTTGGCACGATCCAGAGGAAAATCATGATCGTGGCGTGCAGCGTGAACAGACTATTGTAGACTTCTGGGGTGACAAAATCTACCTCTGGGGTTCGCAGTTCTGTACGAACCAATTCAGCCATTACGCCACCAATGCAGTAGAAAATAAACGAAGTGACTAGGTATTGAATCCCAATCACCTTATGGTCGGTGTTGAAGCCAAAGTAGTCTTGCCATTTTCTGCTCCCTGGTTCCTCAAGAAGGGCGGGGATATTGGCAGTTTCTTGCAACTGAGCTTGGGTCATAGTCATTAGTCATTAGTCATCAGTCATTAGTCATTAGTCATTGGATTTTGACTAAATAACATATTGACTAATGGTGAACTTGATGGAGGATTTCTGGCTGAATTCCCATGTCCTTGGTGTAAGGAGCAAGAAAATCATTTGGAGATAGATCGGCAGGGTTAACAGCAACGGCTTGATTTAGCATTTCTTTGCTGGCAACTAGCTGCTCCTGCATCCATTTGTCAAAGGCTTCTTCTGTCTCAACAACTACTGGCGCTCTCATTGCACCGTGGTAGGGGCCACAAAGTTCAGCGCAGATCAGAGTATAATCGCCTGCTTTTTTGGGTGTGAAGCGAATCTCGCTTTGTCTACCAGGGATCGCATCTTGTTTCAGGCGGAACTCTGGCACCCAAAAGGCGTGGATGACATCGTTGGCTGTCATATTGATTTGCACTTCCCGTCCGATGGGGACATGCATTTCACCTGTAGTTATACCAGTTTCAGGATAAGTGAAAATCCAGGCATATTGTAGACCAGTGATGTTGACCCGTAATTCTGCTGGTTTGCCTGCTTTTTCAGGACTGCCGCCAATTGTCGGAGCAACACTACCTACACCTGGGGCATTCCGCAGTTGGGGAATTTGGTCAGCATTACGAACTTCTGCGGTAGCTGGATCTTGCATTGCCTGATCAGATTTTTCTTGATTGAGGTTGGGTTCGCTGCTGCCAGGAGTATCCCTTAAAGTAGCCGCGAGTGCGGTTCCATGCCCTGGCATTTTCATCGACTGCTGATTCATCGGTGCTTCATGGATCGCATGGGGATCAAAGCCACCGATTTCGTTGTAGACATCAAAGCTGTAAACTGAAATGCCGAAAACGATAATTGCTGGGATTGCCGTCCAGAGAATTTCTAGAGGTACATTGCCCTCAACTGGTGGTCCGTCTTCATTGTCACCTGCACGCCGACGGTATTTAAATGCAGAGTAAATTAAAATACCTTCAACGAGCAGGAATATACCTGTAGAAACAACCATCATCGTGTTGAATAGACCATCCACCAAAACGGCTTCATCCGTTGCGGCTGCTGGCAACAGACCGTGATTTTGACCGTACCAAAAGCTGGCTAGCGTTAGTACGATGCCAATCAGTAATGTCCAGATTGAACTTGGAATCTTCACGGCTTACTTAATTGAATTTACTACGTTATCTTAAACCTGCTCACTTACTAAGGTAGTCTAGGCTGGAAGGCATAGAGTCCAAAGGTCTGAAATTTTTATTAATTTTTTTAACTATTTTACTAATTTTGAGTACAAGGTGACTATCAGATACTGCCAAAAGTAGATATGAATCAGTAGAAAAATTTAAGGAAAAATTTAGAATGCTTAAATTAATTGTCACTAATCAATTTTTCACATCTTGAAAAATACCTAAAGCTTCAGGCAAAACCTTTCTGGAGTGATTCAAAGTATAAGTGAGTGCTAATCTATAAACCCTTTGCCTATACGCTAGGGTGAAGATAGGACGCTAAAAGAAAATTGAAAATTTTAACAGATCCACCAAGAGCGGGCAGAAAGTATCCTTCATGAGCGAATTTGTCCTACAACAACAAAATGAAGCGGCAGTTGAGCAGCAAAAGCCCAAGGAAATGATTCGGCGCTTGGTGTGGAAAATTTGCATAGCCACCTTAATTTTGATGGCAATAGGCAGTGCCACCCGTGTGATGAATGCTGGACTTGCTTGCCCAGACTGGCCCTTATGCTATGGCGAACTGGTGCCAGCCAAGCAAATGAATCTCCAAGTGTTTTTGGAATGGTTTCACAGATTGGATGCAGCTTTAATTGGTGTAAGCGCGATCGCACTCTTCGGTTTATCCTGGTGGCATCGTCGTTTCTTACCCTCTTGGCTGCCTTGGGCATCCACATTCGCTCTGTTTTTAATCGTCTTCCAAGGCATTTTGGGAGGACTCACCGTTACCGAACTGTTGCGGTTTGATATCGTTACCGCTCATTTAGGCACGGCACTGTTATTTTTTAGCACCCTCCTGATTATCGGCACGGCACTCACACCCTATCAGGGGACTGGAACCGTTGGTAAGTTGCCTTGGGTAAGTTTAACTGCTGCTGTTTTGGTTTACCTGCAAAGTCTGCTAGGTGCTTTGGTAGGCTCTCGTTGGGCGGTACACCAATGCCTTGGCGGTTCTCAACTTTGTACTGTGATGTACAGCCATATTGCTGGTTTGGTGCCCCCAACAGTGACAACCTTGGCAATGGTATTTATCTGTTGGCGGACACCAGCACTACATCCAGCCTTACGGCGACTGGCAAATATGGCAGGTGGGTTGTTGACCTTACAAATCTTGTTGGGATTTGCCACTTTCAAATTACATCTCCAAGTCGAGCCTCTCACCGTCTCTCACCAAGCTATAGGAGCTACTTTGCTGGGTACTTTGGTGGTTTTCACAGTTTTCGCACTGCGTGATTCAGTTAGTGCTAAGTCAGTCAGTGCTGAGTCACGAGTACTGAGTGCTGAGTAGGGAGTAGGGGAGATGGGAGAGCAGGGAAAGCAGGGGACGAATATTAAACTCATAACTCATAACTCAGCACTCAGCACTCATAACTCATAACTCAGCACTCAGCACTGATGATGCGGACCCACGCAGGTGTAGAAAATCTGTGTTTTCATTTGCCTGAAAGAGCCAGCTTGAGCGGGGGCTGCATTAAGTTGTTGAAAAATAAGGAACCAGAGCCAAAATGATTGAGACTAATGTCTCTCGCCACCACGAAACATTTTTACAGGTAATTCAAAGTTACTACCAGCTAACGAAGCCTCGGATTATTCCGTTGCTTTTGATTACTACGGCTGGGAGTATGTGGATTGCTGCTAAGGGTGAAGTAGACCCATTGCTGTTGCTAGTAACTCTCACTGGTGGCACCTTGGCTGCTGCAAGCGCCCAGACGATTAATTGTGTCTATGACCGGGATATTGATTATGACATGGAGCGGACGCGCCATCGTCCGATACCTTCGGGTAAGGTGCAGCCGCGCGATGCTCTAATTTTTGCGATCGCACTGGCGACGATTTCCTTTACACTCCTAGCAGTATTTGCCAACCTGTTAGCCGCCCTACTAGCCTTCTCTGGCATTGTCTTTTATATTTTGGTCTATACCCACTGGCTGAAACGCCACACCACCCAGAATATCGTTGTTGGTGGGGCTGCTGGGGCAATTCCGGCGTTAGTGGGTTGGGCTGCTGTCACAGGCACTTTAAGCTGGTCAGCATGGTTAATTTTTGGCATCGTCTTTTTGTGGACACCACCCCATTTCTGGGCTTTAGCTCTGATGATTAAAGATGACTACGCAAAAGTTGGGATACCAATGTTACCTGTGATTGAAGGTACTACGGCAACTGTCAAGCAGATTTGGTATTATACCCTGCTTACGGTAGTTGCGACCGTGTTATTGGTTTATCCCTTGGGCGCAAGTGGAATTCTTTATGGTGCGATCGCCGTAATTCTGGGAGGATTATTTATCTACAAATCTTGGCGGTTATTGCAAAATCCAGAGGATCGCGCTGTAGCTAAAGAGTTGTTTCTCTATTCCATTTCCTACATGATGCTGTTGTGTCTGGGGATGGTGGTGGATAGTCTTCCTATTACCCATAATCTAATTAGTGCGGTGATTAATCAGCTGAATTTATTAATCGGCTAATTCTTAGCTGGGGATTTCAGCTTCCAGAAATCGGGTTTGGAAAAAACCCGGTTTCTCCAAGGCGCAATCGCTCTTGCTCTGCTACTTCTAAAGTTTTAGACTGATAAATACAATATATTGAGGACTACTGAATTATTCCAACAGCAGAACAAACTCTACAGTACTTTTTTCTTTGCCGAAGATTAACTATGATGTATCAACCTGTTTATCTAGTACGTTTAGATGAACGCACAGGCGAAGTAGTCATCATAGCTGGTGAAGAAACCGAGATAGCAATTCAGCGTGATGGGAAATGGACATTTAAAATATGAAACCAAATTTTAATCAAATGAGCCTGAAAGAATTACGAGTCTATGTGCTGGCTCATCAAGACGATAATGAAGCTTTCTATGCTTACATGGATAAGTCTAAGACAGAAGCAAATTGGGTAACAATGCCACCTTTGAATTCAATGGATGACTTTAATAATTACCCTGAGTTTCTTGAGAAAATCGGTAAAGACGGAGAAGGTAGAGTATAAGCTTTAAATAGTCAAGCGATCGCGTTGGTAAAAGGGCGCGATGCCTACGGCGGTAAACTACGCATTTTCAGAAATTACAAAATATACAGAATAATTAGAGTTTGGCGTATTTGTGATGTCTACGACGGGCTATGACGCTCGTGACGCTATCGCCTTTGGCATCTCCCCTTGGGAGAAGACTCGCTCTAAGCAAAGCCATGCCGTTCGCGCAGCGTCTCCGTAGGAGAAGGCTTTACGCTTCGCTATCGGCATCGCAACTAAAGTTTTAGTCATAAGTGAATTTATTAAACATTAATTACACTCACTCATTTATCGCTATGGAAAAAGCAATGCAAGTAATTCGTCACGAGTTAAACCAGCATGAGCAGCAACATCTCGCAGTATGGCGTTAAGTGTACCAATTTTAATAGGGTCATGAGCAGGAACCGTGATATGATGCTCCCCATTCTGTTGAGTAGTTAACCGAATGTGGCTACCCTTTTGATGACTAATCTCATATCCTAGACGAGCTAAAGCGTTAACTAATTCTGAACCAGATAAGTCTCGTGGGAGTTTCAAGAAGCTATTACCTCATCACGGACTATGTGTAACCGAATGATTTTAGGACGGTTATGTTCATTAGGAAAATGGCAGTGAACCGCATCACGGATCATTTCCCGTAGTGTTTCTATATCGTCAGCCTGAGTAAAAATTGACTCGGTTAAAGCTCTAGCTGTATAGCCACCATCTGGATCATCTTCAACGAGAAATACAATTTCAGTCATAGCTCTTCCCTTAATTACTAAATTTTACGAGCGCTCATGAGACAACAATTTATCGTGCGATCGCACCAGGGGCTAACTCAATTGATTCCGGCTGTAAATACAAGTGAATTTTTCTGCTGATTAAGTTTCACGAGTATTTATATTTTTGAGCAGATTTACTTCTAGTGGTATCTCCAGTTTAAGTCAACTTTTGTTAGCTTAATAATATAGAGTTTATCGCTCCCCAGTAAGCGGCTGGAGGCAAAAGGATTAATATGGCTCATTTAAATCAGCGTCGCTCCCAAAATGTCAACGGCGATTTTTATGTAGATACTACCTGTATTGATTGTGATACCTGTCGCTGGATGGCTCCTGAGGTATTTTATGATGTTGATGAACAATCGGCGGTTTATCATCAACCAACCAATGATGTAGAAAGATTAGCAGCACTTGAAGCACTTTTAGCTTGTCCTACCAGTTCTATTGGCACAGTTGAGAAACCAAAAGATATCAAAGTTGCTCAACAACAGTTTCCTATATTAGTAGCAGAAAATCTTTACCACTGTGGCTATCATTCGGAAAAATCTTACGGTGCTGCTAGCTATTTAATTCAACTTCCAGAAGGTAACATTTTAGTGGATTCTCCCCGGTTTACGCCTCCTTTAGTCAAGCGTTTAGAAGAACTGGGATCAATTAGTTATATGTACCTAACTCATAAGGATGATGTGGCAGATCATCAAAAGTTTGCCGATCATTTTCAGTGCGATCGCATCCTCCACATTGATGATATTACTGCGGATACTCGCAATGTCGAAATACAGCTAACTGGTTCCGAACCATTTACTTTGACTCCAGATTTATTAATTATCCCAGTTCCCGGTCACACCAAAGGACAAACTGTTCTACTTTATAAAAATAAGTTCCTCTTCACTGGCGACCATCTCGCTTGGTCAGAAAACTTGCACCAACTGGCTGCATTCCACGGTGCCTGTTGGTATTCTTGGTCAGAACAAACTAAATCAATGCGGAACTTGGCTAATTACTCTTTTGAGTGGGTGCTACCAGGACATGGGCGAAGATTTCATGCTGATAAGGAAACCATGCGCCAGCAAATGCACAAGTGTATTGAGTTAATGGAATCTTTGGATTGACATTAGATAACTGACTTTTCTAACGCGATATGGAAAAACCCAACCCCCTTCCCGACGCGGGAAGGGGGAAAATTCAAAGTATCTCTCCTTTTAGGCTACGGTGTACACATAAGTATGACCAGTATAGGTTTCAACTCTTCTAGTAGTTTCGTAGGGTGCGTTATGGACACGCCGAAATAACAAATGAGTACGCCGAAATAACAAATGAGTATCCCGAAATAACAAATGGGTACGCCGAAATAACAAATGAGTACGCCGAAATAACAAATGGGTACGCCGAAATAACAAATGAGTATCCCGAAATAACAAATGGATATGCCGAAATAACAAATGAGTATCCCGAAATAACAAATGGATATGCCGAAATAACAAATGAGTATCCCGAAATAACAAATGAGTATCCCGAAATAACAAATGGGTACGCCGAAATAACAAATTTAGGCAAGGGGTTGGGGGTTAAATTTGTACTGCACTCAACTGAGAACCGCTATATATTGATTGCATACAAACCAGAAGCACTATAACCTGGGTTTTACCACCCTTTTAACCAAACACGGATTATGAAAAAGCTGATAAACAAGCCGGAAGATTTTGTGCGGGAAAGTCTAGAAGGTATGGCGGTGGCTAATTCCGATTTAATTAAAGTAAACTATGATCCCACTTTTGTCTATCGAGCCGATGCACCTATACAGGGTAAAGTAGCAATTATTTCTGGTGGTGGCAGTGGACATGAACCAATGCACGCTGGCTTCGTGGGCAGAGGAATGCTTGATGCAGCTTGTCCTGGGGAGGTTTTCACATCACCTACTCCTGACCAAATGCTAGCAGCTGCCAAACAAGTAGATGGAGGTTCTGGTATCCTTTATATCGTCAAAAATTACAGTGGCGATGTCATGAACTTTGAGATGGCAACGGAGTTAGCCCGTGCTGAGGGCATTCGAGTGCTAAATATTTTGATTGATGACGATGTGGCTGTGAAAGATAGTCTCTATACCCAAGGACGCCGGGGTGTGGGAACAACAATACTGGCGGAGAAAATTTGTGGTGCAGCCGCAGAGATCGGGTATGATTTGCCACAAATAGCAAATTTATGTCGCCGAGTAAATCTGAATGGGCGGAGTATGGGAATTGCTCTAACATCTTGTACAGTCCCCGCTAATGGAACGCCAACATTTGAATTGAGCGATCGCGAAATTGAATTAGGCATCGGTATTCACGGTGAGCCAGGAACAGAACGCACAAATATCAAATCAGTAGATGAGATTACCGAAATTTTGACGCGATCGCTGATTGAGGATACAGCATACAGCCGCACATTGCGCGAGTGGGATGAAGACAAAGGAGAATGGGTAGATGTAGAACTCATAAATCTCCCATTTGCAAAAGGCGATCGCTTGTTAGCTTTTGTCAATAGTATGGGTGGAACCCCGATTTCCGAACTGTATATTGTTTACCGCAAACTCGCCCAAATCTGCCAACAGCAAGGATTGCAAATTGTGCGAAACTTGATTGGGCCTTATATTACATCTCTAGAAATGCAAGGTTGCTCCATTACCCTGCTGAAATTAGATGATGAAATGAGCCGGTTATGGGATGCACCAGTAAAAACGCCGAGTTGGCGCTGGGGAATTTAACTAATTACGAATTATGTTGATATGGTGAATCAGGCGCAGATATTACAATGGTTGCAGGCATTTGCAACCGAGATAGAGCAGAATAAAGCATATTTGACAGAATTAGATGCTGCGATCGGAGATGCAGACCACGGGATCAATATGGATCGCGGCTTCAAAAAGGTAAGTACTCAGTTACCAACTCTTACAGATAAGGACATCAGCAACATTCTCAAAGCTGTGAGTATGACGTTGATTTCTTCCATTGGCGGTGCCAGTGGACCTCTTTATGGCACTTGGTTTTTACGAGCCAGTACAGCAGTAGTTGGTAAGCAAGAATTAACAGAACAAGATGTATTAGAGCTACTCCAAGCAGGCTTAGACGGCTTACTGCAACGTGGCAAAGCGCAACTAGGAGACAAAACAATGGTGGATGTGCTATCTCCGGCTGTGGCGGCTTTTGGGCAAGCTGTAGGAAAAAGTAAGGGAACGCTGGAAGCTATGCAACAAGCTGTAGCAGCAGCCCAGATAGGGTTGCAGGAAACTATACCCATGCAAGCGAAAAAGGGACGGGCTAGCTACCTGGGAGAACGGAGTATCGGACATCAAGATCCGGGAGGGACTTCTGCTTATTTAATGTTAAAGAGTTTGTTGGGGGTGTTGGAAAGTTCTGGCGAATTTTGAGATCCCAAAGATGCGATAAATCGCCCTCAGGACGAAGGACTGATTATTGTAAAGACGGCGATTTATCGCGTCTCTTGCGTTAATCGAACAGTATTAGCCCTAATCTGACAACGGTTACTACTAAGAGAATATTTGAAAAGTCCTCGCCTAAAAATTCAAACTTATCTGATTTGATTGACAACAGATATACTCTGGATGCGCCATTTACCTCCTTGTCGAATTAAATCATACCGGACTCGCAAATTATCGTTAGAAGAGTTTTGAAACTGACCATTTTCATATAACTGCGACCCTTCCTTAACCGTAGCTTCCACTGCGGCACGATCTGCAAATAAATCAATTTTCTCTACAGATTCCACCTTCAGGCTATGGCCGTACTTGCGGTAGAGATTATCTGACCTATACTGTTGAGCAGTTTGCCGCAATTGAGACAAAGCTGAACCAGTTAAAATCTGCTCTAAATTATTAATCGCATGATTCGGCCCGAAAGCTGCGGCTTTGATAGATAGCCAAGTTTGAATGACTTCCTCTGCCGTTGCATCTGTTAAAGGACTATCTGATGATTGTGGCTTACTCTTTGGATCAGGAATAGATATTGGTGGTTGATTTATCTGTACAAACAACTGGTAATCATGCGGAGATGGTGTAGGGAAAAACAAATTTTTTAACCATCCAAAAGCTGTTGTAACTAACACCCAGAAAACTAATATACTCACCAAAGAAATAAACACCCTCCAGACCACCCGTGTTTTCCCTTCTATGGTGTTAGCAAAAGTTCGACGCCGCCGGGGACGACGAGCATGAGGACGATTATCTGGTACACGCTGTCGGCTAGCAGATGGAGTAGGTTTTCTCCGCCGACGCTTTTGGTTATGACTGGGTGCAGCAGTCTTTCCTGAACCGTTCAAATGCTGATTAGTGCCTCTGCTCATTCGTTCGGCAGTAGGAACCTCTGATTTTACACTCCCCGATGAATTCCACATGGGTGATAACAAGTTTGAATATTCGGGTGTTTCTTTTGTTGGTGTTTCTGGCAAATCTAGATCAGGTGTTCTGCTGTGATTAAATTGCCCGGAAGTCTTAGTTGAATTGTTGGGGAAACGGGGATTATTTGTCTGCGGCTGGGGAAAATGCTGGGGGTTAATTACAGCCCATTCATTAGTTGTTTCTGCATCTGTTGGCAATGCTTCTAAATAAGCTTGTACTTGTTGGTTAGCAAAGTAATCTTTTAGGAAAGCTTGCTGGTTTGCTAAATCTCGAAAATGTGGAAATACTTCGTGTTGCAACCACTGTTCTGCATATAGACACAGCCCCGGTAACAAATCTGGAGAGTCTTGAGATTTTTCCCGAATGAAAGCTAAAGCTTCGTACTCCTGACTAAGTTCTAAAACACGAGTTGCTTCTTGGGTTTGTCCTAAGAGTAACGCACACAGAGACTGTTCTAAATGTACATCTTGACGCTTACCCAGACGCATGAGCATTTGCCTAGCTTGACGAATTAAAGCCGGTTGCCGTTGAGCAAATCCCCGTGCTATCAAGGCATAAACAGCTAAGTAAGTGGCAACAGCAGAAGGACGTTTGCTTTGGGTTTCAAATAACTTATGCTGCTCTGCGACTGTCAAGTGGTTGCGTAATTGCTGGATAAATCGTAGAAAGTCATCTATATTTAAACCAGATTCATCATTGCTCGTGCCATCAATCCCACCACGATCTTCTAAAAGGTTTTGTAATAATTCCAAGCCTTGGTGTCGTTCGGCAGTCTTCTCTTGAGGTAGTGCCAGCAACTCCAAAATTCGATATGGTCGCAATTTGTAAAGATCCGCCTGAATTTCTGCCTGGACACTGGAAAATAACCCTTCGCGGGCTAGCAGTTCTTGACCAGTTTCTAGGGATATGGCGGCATTTTCATAGTGACCTTGCTGCCACTGTTCACGACCTAATTCTAGACAAGCAAGGGCTACAGTGAGAACAACGTTTGGATGTTCACCACTTTCATCTATTTCTTCGTCTACTAAATTATTGCCTTTTCTTGCACTTGTAGCACTATTTTTATTTACCAGGTATGGACGACCTAGTTTCAGTACAAGTTCGTATTCCCCCAACTCTTGCAAAATTAATAAAGCGCCAACTAATTCGTCTTGGGTAATTTCGATGCCCAGACTCTGGATACCAGTACCCCTTTTGGTGCTTTCTGTGCGATTTTCCAGTGCTACTGCGGCAGCAGCAAGGTTATCAGGGTCATAGGCGTGGGCAAGATAAAGCTGATCGTAGGTACTGCGTTGTTTTGGATCTGATAAAACCACGTAAGCTTCTTCTATGAGTTGTTTACGAGAAGAAATTGCAGCCTGAGAATACTCACGTCGTGGCAATTGGACAATGCGATCGCTGTATGCTTGTCGCAATTGTTCCTCACTTGCCGCTAACGGTAGTCCTAAAATTCGGTAGTAATCTAGCGGAATTCGCACAGCCTACTTCCCCTGCACCGTGATCAACATAATTCACCTAGAGCTTTCCAGGACTGTAAAACCGCGCTATAACAATGTCGTGTAGAATTTACTCTACAAGTGTATATCGCAACAACTTGTTTTGTACCTTATACGAAATTTTGAATCATATTCTAGTACTAATTTTTTGCTTTCGCCTAGAAAGCTTGAGTTTTTTGTCTTAATTCTTAGTATTTTTGTTTAACACAACTATTATCAGCCTTCCATAGCACAAACCACAACCACCGCTTTTAGTGACCACATAAATGTTGTGGTTGCAAGAATCCATTGATCATTGATTTTTTCGGCACTTTCCCAGTAGGAGGTAATAAAAATATTACTATTGGTGATTGACCCTGACAACAGGAGAAAAAAATAATATCATAATTAACCTTTAATTACAATTACCTATTGGGTATAGAAATTTTTGCGTCCTTTTTTTTTAAATTGTTAATGGATATGCAGAAAGTAGTCCATGTTGATTGCTAGTCTATGAAGGGGAATAGTGAGAGAGAAAAACCCAAAATGGCAACATCTGCCGTTAGAGTCAAATCCTCGCGGGGCATGGGCTGAAAAGTTAAAAATCAAAAATTAAAAATTTAGCTATTCCCTAAGACCCTTTCTTGGTGGATAAATAAAGTTTGATTGTTGAGTCTTACAAAGGCTAGCCTGTTAAAAGCTGAGGTGTTATCAGACCAATTTATTAAAGACCGTAACTTAAAGTTGTACAACAGGGATACTCAAAAATAATGGTTCAAGAGCGTACTTTACCCACATTTAATCCTGCTACTACGCATATTACTAAGGAAGAAGCGTTACGGTTTTATGAGGACATGGTATTAGGGCGCTTGTTTGAAGACAAATGCGCTGAAATGTACTACAGGGGCAAAATGTTTGGTTTTGTCCATTTGTACAACGGTCAAGAAGCCGTTTGCAGTGGTGTTGTGCAGTCAATGCGACCGGGTGAAGATTTCGTTTGTAGTACCTACCGCGACCACGTTCACGCTCTGAGTGCGGGTGTACCAGCAAAAGAGGTAATGGCAGAATTATTTGGCAAAGCCACAGGTTGCAGCAAAGGGCGCGGTGGTTCGATGCACATGTTTTCTGCCGAACATCGCTTGCTAGGTGGCTATGCTTTTGTGGCTGAGGGAATTCCTGTAGCAGCTGGAGCGGCTTTTCAAACCAAATACCGCCGCGAAGTCCTGGGAGATAAAAATGCTGACCAAGTGACAGCTTGCTTTTTTGGCGACGGTGCAGCTAACAACGGTCAGTTTTTCGAGACGCTAAATATGGCAGCCCTATGGAAACTGCCAATTCTGTTTGTGGTCGAAAATAATAAGTGGGCGATTGGGATGTCTCACGAGCGAGCGACTTCCCAGCCAGAGATTTATAAAAAAGCCAGTGTATTTAACATGGTGGGCGTGGAAGTAGATGGCATGGATGTTCTAGCAGTACGAGCCGTAGCCCAAGAAGCTGTAGCCCGTGCCCGTGCAGGTGAAGGACCAACATTAATTGAAGCACTTACCTACCGCTTCCGGGGTCACTCTTTAGCAGACCCAGATGAAATGCGAAGCAAAGCTGAGAAAGAATTTTGGTTCGCTCGTGACCCAATTAAGAAGTTAGCAGCTTATTTGCTGGAGCAAAATTTGGCGGATGAGGAAGAACTCAAAGCAATTGATCGTAAAATTCAAGGTGTAATCGACGAGGCAGTTAAATTCGCCGAAGACAGCCCCGAACCAGACCCTAGCGAGTTATATCGTTTCGTTTTTGCAGAAGACGAATAACAGAGTTAGGAGTTAGGAATTAAAAGTTATGAATTTTTAACTCCTAACTCACAACTCCTAATTCCTAACTATCTCTAAACTCAGGACTAAAATTTGTGTTTAGCATCGCCATTCAACAGCAACAATACAAAACCTACATCCTTTCAGATGAAACCGTTGGTTCTCAACTGGAAGTCGTACCAGAACGCGGTGGTATCATCACCCGTTGGCGGATTCAAGGGCAAGAAATTTTTTACCTGGACACTGAACGCTTTACTCACCCTGATTTAAGTGTCAGAGGTGGGAATCCGATTTTGTTTCCTATTTGTGGCAATCTACCAGATAATACTTACACTCATAATGGGCAACAATATACTCTTAAACAACACGGTTTTGCCCGTGAATTGCCTTGGAAAGCAACAGAACAAAAGACTGGAGATAAAGCTAGTCTGACTGTTGTCCTCAATAGCAATGAGCAAACAAAGGCAGTTTATCCTTTTGATTTTCAACTGGCTTTCACCTACGAACTCCAAGGTAATACCTTAGAAGTTCATCAGGTATATAAAAACTTGTCATCGACACCAATGCCATTTTCGGCTGGTTTCCATCCCTATTTTCTGTGTGGTGATAAAACTCAGCTAGAGGTTAATATTCCCTCTGGGCAGTATCAAGACAATAAAACCAAGCAAATTCACTCCTTTAACGGCAAATTTGACTTTAGCCAAGATGAAATTGATTTTGCATTTGGACAGCTAACTGGCCAATCTGCGGCTGTAATCGATAACAGTCGCAAGTTAAAGCTTCACCTAGACTATGATGATTTTTCTACTTGGCTGGTGTTTTGGACAGTTAAGGGCAAAGAATTCTACTGTTTAGAGCCTTGGAGCGCCACCCGTAACTCCCTGAACACTGGTGAAAATCTGACTGTATTAGCGCCTGGAGCTAGCTATTCGGCATCTATTAAGTTAACGGCAGATTTTTTCTAAACTTCTTTACAAATCTACAGATGTTTATGCTATGATGGCAAAGTTGCGAAATGCACTGAAAGGGTCGCTAACTCAACGGTAGAGTACTCGGCTTTTAACCGATTAGTTCCGGGTTCGAATCCCGGGCGACCCATACAGAAGTTTATTAAATGACATGAGAGTGCGATCGCTGATCTTTTTAATTACAGTCAGTGCGATCGCCTCTTTATAGTAAAATTTCACTAATTCCGTAGGCTAGGCATAATCTAATCACAAATGCAAGGGTAAACAACGGTTAGTAAGCTAATCGGCATTCAAGTTGCATAATCAGGGCGGGTAAGACTTCGGCGTGAGTGCTACTTCGACCCTTCTCTACTAGACTCTTCGGCAAGCTCAGGGAAGCGCGCTGCGCCAACGTCATTGATAGCACCTCTATTTCAGCTAATTTCCAAATAATAGTAATAATTGCAGGTTTAGATGACTTTTTTGATAAACTTAATGCCATAACCGATGAAGAAATCTACCGCACCCCCATCAACAATTAAGTACCACTGGGAACCTGGGGGACACCCATTTTGAGAGTGACATCTAAATCGTAGTCTTTGTAGATACCCGCAGCCATCGTCTGGTAAAATCCGTCTTGTTCTGCTTGTGCTATCCAGTTTGTACTAAACGTAATGTTATCCAACCGAAAACTGCTATTTGACGGTTGGTTGCTGTTAGTACAAGCAGCAATGACGCTAGTACCAATCCAGATAGAACTGTATTGAATAAAATTGCGGCACCTAAGGGGATAAATTGCTGTTGTAGCTGAATCTAAATGTACATTCTAGAATCAACTTTTGATTCACTAGTGAATAGGGCTGAATTTCTAGAGCACCTTGAAAAGCTCTGATCGCTTCACCATACTCTCCTAATGCCGCATAACACAAGCCCATACCATGAAGCGCCCCAAAATGTATTGGATTTATCTGCACAACCATCTGACAATCTGTTAGAGATTTTTGATAATCACCAACACTGTAATAGAGGAAAGCACGGCGATTCCAGGCTTCGGCAAAATCTGGCTGGTCTTTGATTAGTGCCGTCAGCGCTGTTTCGGCTTGGGTAATTTCACCTGCATCCAGTAACTTTTGACTGCGATCAATTATTTCCAGCCCATAGATTCCCTTTTGCTGAAACCAGATTCGCCAGATTTTTCTAGTTGCCTTTTCGCGGACTGTGGCATCCGGGTTTTTCAACTCTTCAAGTAAGGAATGAATAGATAAAGAATCCATGAAGTTGAGATCAGTGAATATACCTTTGTATTAACTTTCTCACAAAATATATCTATTAAATCATTTTTAAAGTCATCTTTAAATTTGGGTGATTAATTGCTAATTATGATGAATTTCCTGTATTATTTAGCAAGCATTCAGGGGGTATAAAGAAGACGAAAAACAACCCCCAAAATCAAGCAACGTTACTCAGCACTCAGCACTGTTTCGGTAACGCCGGATTTTGATGCAGTCTGGATTAGGGTTGCTGCTACTTTTTTTGCCTGTGAAGCAGTTGACCAACTTCCTTCCATCATCGCAACCACGATCGCACCTTGCACCAACAGAAGCAGTTGCCTAGCTAACTGTTCCGGTGATGAAACTTCTGCGGCTTGAGCTAGGCTCTTGATATAGAGGTAGATTGATTGTTGATGCTCCAATGCCACTCGATGTCCAGGATGGTCAGCATTGGCTAGTTCTACTGAAGCATTAATGAATGCACAACCTCGAAAATCTGGGCCCTCAAACCATTGCCGTAGCGCATCAAATATTGCCAATAGTTGTTGGGATGGGTTAGAAGCTCGTTCTTCAATCGTGGTTTTGAGCCATTCGCACCATTGTTGATCCTGTTGTCGTAGCCACGCTTCAATCAATGCATCTTTAGACTTGAAATGATTGTAGAGCGACATCTTAGCAACGCCAGATTCCGCAACTATTCTGTCAATACCGACGTTGCGAATTCCTTCTCGATAAAACAAGCCTGATGCTGTAGTGAGGATGCGATCGTGAACAGATTTACGGGTTGTTTTCGGTTTAGTCATTTAGATCGCATCCTTGAATAATGTGTAACTTTTAAATGCTTCATCAATAATACTGACAAAGATTTTCCCAAGTTTAGGATTGTTTAAACTTCAAACTAAACTAGCTCTTTAAAGTGACTGCATAAATGTGCAAACCATTTCAAATTTTTGTTAGGCTTTTATGTCATAGCTATTCTATGACTGTAATTGTCAAAAATAAGTATATAGTTATATTCAGGTTTTAAAATAGTTTTTAACTCTGTGTGAGAATATATATCAGCAGCAAAAAATAACAATAATTGAAAATTAAAAAACACTTTTAACTATTCTTTGATTCGTTTTAAACATCAGACTATTTCATCCATCTGAATGTTGAATTAAGTTTGTTTTACCAAATTGGTTAAATCATAAACACTATTATCGATTGCTTATTCTATTCTTTCATTCGCCAAAGCTTCGATGATTTCTGAGGATTTAAGAAAAAACTATCTGTAAAAAATAAAGGGGTTATCCCAAAAGAGATTGATGAACTGCAAGCAGACCAAAGTCCCCCCGAACTTTGGAACTGCTACCGATTAAGTACTTCCACAATCCTCCAGAGACTTGTGGGGCAAAACCATCAGTTCATCAAACAATTGGTTAACTTATGGGATTTGGCTTCTTCACTACAGCGCAAGTGCTTGGAGATCCTTTGTGCGTGAAGTGGTTTAGATTCCCTATAAATCCAGAATATCATACATCTGGCCAATTTACTTGCGCTGACCAATTAATTTACAAAGAGTATTCGTGGTTACAATTAGTCATCACGGCAGTTCCTCCTGGGGGAAACCCTCAAGACCAGACTGCCTCAGCTAGAGAGCCTCAAAGCCAATGATTGCGTTATTCTGTTGTTTGGAGTTGAGCAAATATCGCCGATTCTCCTTTGTGAAACATCCAGAATCAAGAGAGAGACTCAATCATTTATCTCTTCATTTATAGTTAGAACAGTCTGTCTATTTACATTGCTGAATGTCCTTATATATAGGGGTAATAATATTTTCAAATCTATACAGAGTTGTCTATTTATCATTAAATATATCTCTATTCATTCAACATTTATTTTTCCTATTGTTATCAGAGTTACTATTATTAATTAAAAAGGTTGATAGGATTTTGAAATCAAGGAAGTCAAAGAAGTTATCTGATGAGAATAGAAATATCAGAGCAGATTTCTTGATATCAGCTATTTGCTTAGG
>NZ_JBALCT010000053.1:0-326398 GCF_036917675.1 Nostoc sp.
CATGTTGCTCTCTCGGTGCTGTCTACTATCTATTCACAGCGTATACCGAGAGAGCTTTTTTACAATCTGTCCGACTTTTCAAACACCCTCTAAGAACCCCAAAGAGCCAAAGCTATGCTTTGTCTCCCCTCCCGAAGAGCGGGGAGGGGATTAAGGGGAGCCAGCGCTCAGAGGGGTCTCCCCAAGTGGAGCATCTGGCGGGTGGGGTGCAATGACTGTGGGAATCACAACTAATTATGCGGACATGATATAAAATTTGGATTTTGATGTTTAACTAATATAGGAATCCTTTCTGTCCTGTTCCCTGTTCCCTACCACGCAAGTAAATTCAGGAATCAAATCGGATTGCTATAGTTTGGCATACTATATATTGAATAACCACATTTATTTACACATATCTTGCCTGGTTGACTGACAAAATTCAAGCAGCATAGCAGTATGACTTGACCTGAAACTCTCTTTCATACTGCTTTTGAGCCGTAATTAATAAACGTGGTGCTTGACTTTTGTCGATACGGGTACGAAAGTTGCTGCTGTTTTGGGTGGTAGCAGTTGTAGGCGATCGCAAGCTTGTAAACTCTTAAAAGCTGCCTCTCGGATTACAACTTCCTCCTCTCCACTGACTAGCAGTTGCAAGCATTCGACAACATCTTGCTGCACTGAAGAATCAACTCGCTTATGGCTGATAAATTTAGTTAGTTGACGTAGGGCAATCAACCGCTTCAATGGATCTTTTTCTGTTAAATTGACCAACAACTGATCGAGGTGGTCTTCTTCTCGATTTTCATAGAAGTTGACAATTTGCCATACCAATAAAATTAAAGTTAACAGGGTTCCCAGACCTTGCACAATAGCACCAGCTCCAATCCAGGGACTGTAAGAGTCAACCCAAATTGCAACTGCCATGTAAGTGCTGACAGTAGCTAAACCACCACTGACAACTGCTAAGGCTAACCGACGATTTGAACTGTTTAAGAACTTACGTATCTTAGACCAGTGCAATTGCCAGTCCCACTCCTGCATTGAGTAAACCAATACCATTATCCCAACGCCGATTAAGAGAGCCAATAGCAGTATCCAGTTCCACAACAACATGGCAACGACGATTGTCAAGAACCCAAGAAAGCCCCCAGGTCCAGAGAAGCGCTTAAATGTTTGCTGCTTTGTGGCTCCCTTTGCCTTGAATTTTGTCAGCCGCCAGTTCCATTTGGGGATCTGGTTGATCAATTGCTGCCAATAAGACGAAGCCTGTGCCACAGTGTTTACCTACTTGATTACAAAATTACCTATTGTAGGTGAAGACCCAAACCACAAGATACCCCTTACGGCATTGATGGTCAAGATGCACAATTCTACCAGAAAAAGAGTTCGTTTCCTCTATGTACTCTGATCAGAGTGCGGGAGCAAGTTGGTGAGGCATAAAGGCTTTTTAAAGACAAAAACGAAAGTGATCAAGGGTGAATTGACCATCAAAGGCACAGAAGGTAAGGCTGTAGATGTTATTCACAGTTATAGATAATAAGGTATTGGGGGAAATTGCCGAGTCTGAATTGGCAAGATTAGCGCTTGGTAGTGCAGTTTGACCGAGCAATTGCCGATCGCGATCGTAAGCGGAAAGCACTAGCCGTTGCGAACTAGTGACAAAGGCGCTAACCGAGTTGACCGGACGCAAGAAAGTAGCTTCTAAAAATCCGCTTTTAGGCGCCCCCATTAAGACTGTTAGCCCTAAATAGGTTGGAAATGCTGGATTTGATGGCTGTATTGCTAGAGAATTGTGAAAAATTACTCCCCAGCGTTCATACTGGCGCTCTACTGTTTCAAAACACTTTAAGTCTTCTAAGTCTAAACAAATACAAGTAGGTACAGTCACTCTGGCAGCGTCAATAGCTGGTTCGACCTGACCCCGCCAAGCTGAAGCTGTAATTTCATTTTGGATATCAAAGTTGTCAAGCGCAAATTTAGCGTCTTCAATCGTTGGTAGTTTATTTGATTGAAGAGTAGCCTGCTTTACCATGACATTCGTCCTTACCATTACTTAGAGACTAATCAGATTAGTTATACATTAAAAGCTATTAATTCTACATATAAAAGTAGAATTAATAGTTTATTAAAATGAGCGTTTTAATTATTATTGACGCTCAAAATTATTTATGAGTTTTTTGATAGACTACCATAAAAACTTATGTTCAATTCCGGCTTTGGTGATACTCCCTACCACGGAAAACCCTTATAAAACAGTAATTACAACGTTAAATTATTTTTTATTATCAAAAAATAATCACCAAATCTTTACAAGTAATCTAGTAATTTTATATCTACTTAATCTAGCGGTAGTAAGAAGTCCTAAAGTGATTGGTTCGCCGATAATAACAATGAGTGGGGAGTTTGAACTAAATAGGTAGGTATTCTGGGATAACTAAAGAAGACGCGGTGACACGGAGAAATTATCAAATACTCTCTCTGTGTCGCAAAGTCAGACGCTCGCGGACTCGGTAACGCTGCGCTAGAGCCGCAAGCCGACGCTAAGACTTCTCTTTGCATCCCCAGGTTTGCTTTTGTCACTTGCGCCAACTAATTACTACAGTCAACAAAAAATACTTATGTTTCAACCACTAGGATTTGAACAACGCTCCATAAATACCTCACTAGGTAGAATGGCATACTATACTGCTGCTGGGGCACCTTGGCTGGACAATGTAACTGCCAAGGATGATCGGGAAACTTTGGTATTCCTGCACGGCTTTGGTGGCGGATCTTCTGCTTATGAGTGGTCGAAAGTTTATCCGGCTTTTGCGGCTGAATATCGGGTCATTGCGCCAGATTTGCTCGGTTGGGGTAGGTCTGAGCATCCGGCGCGGAGTTATAATATTGAGGATTATTTGACCACGATTCGGGAGTTTTTCGAGCAGACTTGTACGGGTCCTGTAACAGCGATCGCTTCTTCTTTAACCGCAGCATTTACAATTCGAGTCGCAGCAAATCATCCTGATTTATTCAAGTCTTTAATTCTGACTACCCCCGCCGGACTTTCCGATTTTGGCGAAGACTATTCCCGTAGTTTTTTTGCCCAGGTAGTCAGCGTTCCCATTGTTGACCGTTTACTTTACAGCACTGGAATTGCTACGAGTGGGGGTATTCGCAGTTTCCTAGAGCAACGGCAATTTGCCCAGTCTAATCGAGTCTACCAAGAAATTGTTGATGCTTATTTACAATCCGCCCAACAGCCTAATGCTGAGTATGCAGCGCTGTCTTTTGTACGCGGTGATTTGTGCTTTGATTTATCTCTTTATATTCAACAACTAACAACTCCCACCGCCATTATTTGGGGACAAAGGTCGGAATTTACAGGACCTTCAATTGGTCGCCGCCTTGCCGAAATTAATCCCCAGGCGATCCGATTTTTTCAACAGTTGGAAGATGTGGGGTTAACACCGCAGTTGGAATTGCCAGCAGTGACAATTGGGTTAATTCGCCAATATTTGCCTTTACTTAATTAGGAATAAGAATTAAATAACATCCAATTTATGTCCCTGGCTTACCTCACCCTCAATCCCTCTCCGATATATTGGAGAGGGATCGTGAGACAGGATGAAGTATTGGACGAATAGAATTCGCTACTCTGCGATCGCTCGAATGAATAACTTCTATTCGATAAAGCTACATAATCTGCCGTAAATCTAGCACAAATCCAGGTAGGACATTTTCTCCTGATAAACTAGTAGGATTGTCTAATATCTCTACATTTTTACCTGGACGATAAATTTCTACTCGCTTGTTTTTGCGGTCAATTAACCAGCCTAATTGAGCGCCATTTTCGATATATTCCTGCATTTTCTCTTGCAATTCTTTCAAGGAATCAGTACGAGAACGCAACTCTACTACAAAATCAGGACAAATCGGGGCAAATTTTTCTTGTTGTTCTGGGGTTAAAGCATTCCACCGCTCAATTTTCACCCAAGAAACATCAGGAGAACGTTCTGCACCATTGGGTAGGGTGAAACCAGATGAAGAGTCAAAACCTTTGCCTAATTTAGTCTGCTTATTCCAGATTCCTAATTCAACAACGATATCAAAGTTACGGTTGCCAGTATCACTACCTGTAGGTGGTATAATTAATAATTCCCCTGATGCTGTACGCTCAAATCGATAATCGCGGTTTTTCTGACACATCTGAAAAAATTGCTCATCAGTCAAGTCAATTTTCAATTTGAGTGTAGAAGGTGAAGTGCTTGTTGCGGCGTTCATAGGCTATTCTGAGCATCTTAGTTTCTAGTTTAATATTTTGTGGTAAGCGATCGCTTGATCAGATGATGGAGATAGCACACCACACAAGTTGCAACAAAATGTAAGGTAATAACACACAGTCGTAATAAAAATTAAATAATTATTGTTAAGTTATAATCTTTGGTCTTTAATCAGATTCACAAGTGGGTCAAGAATTCTAGTTTTGGCTCCCTAGTGTAGTTTCCCGTCGTAGGCATCGCAGCATTTCTAGAGTACAGGCAAGTTAGTTTAGTTTATCCTCTGGAAGAACTGCCCCCTACCTCCTGTCTTCCTCGATAAATCGTTGATTAAGATGGAAAGTCTATGTAATAGTGGTAACATCGTCATTTTTCTCACATTCTTGGCATCAAATTATGGTCTTTGATATAGGCACAAGCCTGACTCTAATTACCATTAAAGAAAATGGTGGCAATCAATGCCGCAAAGCGATCGCTATTCACCTATAACCCGCAACTTGGGTTAATACCTAATTTCCACTCCCTGTTCCTCTTAGCTTTTAGGTTGTATTGTGGTTAGTCTGACTCTGTTAGAACCGCAACAGAAAACGCCGCTCCAGCAGTGGTGCTTTGAGAACTCCTCGATAATTCGGATTGGTCGAGCGGCAGATAATCAGGTTGTTTTAACTGATAGTTTAGTTTCCCGACATCATCTAGAACTGAGACAAGTCGGTTCCCCTAGCAATGGCGATGCTTGGCATTTGATTAGTCAGGGTACAAATGGGACTTTTCTCAACGGTATCCTTGTAATTCAGAGTCCGTTACCAGATAATTCCCTTTTGCAATTGGCACAGGGAGGCCCAATACTGCAATTCCAAATTCAGGAGGTAACAGTAGTGGAAACTGGTTTGCGATCGCCACAAATCCAAGGGACTGAATCAAACGCCGCTGAGATCCTTTACTCAGCAAAAAATCCGGCAAATTCATCCTCCACTTGCACGCACGAAGGTAATTCCCCGAATAATCTGTTTTGCATCCACTGCGGTCAACCCCTTTCTGTGCAACAGAAAATTCGCCATTATCAGGTATTGCGAATTCTCGGACAAGGAGGCATGGGTACTACTTATCTCGCGTGGGATGCGGCTGATCTGATTGCGGGTATGCCACAACTGCTGGTGTTGAAGCAAATGAATGCTGATATGGTGAAAATTGCCAAGGCTCAAGAGTTATTTGAGCGGGAGGCGTACACGCTCAAATCCCTTAACCATCCTGGAATTCCCAAGTATTATGACTTCTTTGTAGAAGACGGAAAAAAATACTTGGCAATGGAATTAATCCACGGACAAGATTTAGAGAAACGTGTCTATACCACTGGCCCAGTGACACCAAGCCAAGCGATCGCTTGGATGATCCAAACCTGCGATATCTTAGACTATCTTCATAGCCAAAGCCCTCCACTAATTCACCGCGATATTAAACCCGCCAATTTGATGGTGCGAAGTTCAGTAAATCGCATAGTGGTGCTAGATTTTGGCGCAGTTAAGGAAATTGGCACAGCGCCCGGTACTCGAATTGGTGCAGAAGGTTATTGCGCTCCTGAACAAGAACGAGGACAACCTTTGACTCAATCTGATTTGTATGCAATTGGGCCAACGCTGATTTTTCTGCTCACAGGGGAAAACCCCTTTAAGTATTACCACCAACGAGGGCGAAACTTCAAGTTTGATGTGGCAAAAGTTCCCACCATTAGTTCTCAATTAAGGGATGTGATTGATCGCGTTACAGAACCATTGCCACGCGATCGCTATCAAACTGCAAAGGAGCTAGCTGCGGCTTTAGCTGCTTGCAAAGTTTAGAGAGTGGGGAATATTGAAAATCACTATTCCACCCGATGTGCAACTTCTTCTTGGAACCCCGCTTCCATTCCTCTCTCCACAAGGAGAGAGGCTTTGATTCTTATTTCCCAACGCTAGTCTACAGTGTACACAAAAGTCATCGAATTACCCAAAAACCTTACCCTGTCCTATCGGACATCCCTCTCCTTAATAAGGAGAGGGACAGGTTTTGCATAGCAAAACCAGGGTGAGGTATCTCAGGGGCTGCGCGATAAATCTTAAATAGCCTCACCAAAGGCTCGTGTGTACACCGTAGCAACGCTAGTAGGTAAGGGGTTGGGAGTTAGGTTTCAGAGAAAGTCGCACACGGACTTATATCATGTCCGCTTGATTGCTTATTAAACCCAAAGAACCCCACCCCGCCAAAGCTATGCTTTGTATCCCCTCCCTGCTTGCGGGGAGGGGTTGGGGGTGGGGTTCTTTTATTATGGGTAATCTGACCGACATGATATTATTCCCTATTCCTCATCCCAAGTTTCTACAGCTAGTAATTCACTAACTGGATCTTGCATACTAAAGCCGAAGTCTTGCAGTTCCTGTTTCCAGTGCTGCCATTCATTACCATAGAGCAAAGCGATTTTCCAGATGCTATCGCTTGGCTTGATAATATTCGATTCTATGAGTGATTGCACGTTGCGCTGCAATTTCACCATTGGGTGAATCACTTGCTGAGTCATAACTCTCGATTGAATTCAGGTTTTGTTGGTAAATACTTGATCAAAACTGCTTCCCATTCTGCAATTGTTGCCGGGTCGTAGAGTGGTGTAATTCGGTAAAGCTAGTCTTAACTTTCTAACTATACCATAACAAACTCTACTAAGTTACTGGTAAATTCGGTTTTGTACGGTAATTACCACCACAAAACTCTAATTCCACTAAGCAGTCCTGAAACTTTTTGCAGAAATCAGACATAGGTTGAAGGCGAAGGGTTAAGGGATGCTTACGTTTCCCCTTTTCCCTTTAACTTTTCCCCGTCTTGTTTTTCTCTTATAGGGGTTCCCAGGTGTATGAAGTAGATATTAAAACCTCACCCCTAACACCTCTCCTTACTAAGGAGAGGGGAGATACAGCTGTACTTTATGGGGATGAGGTTAAGCTGTACATAACCTTTACCCTTTCTCCAGTAGAGTGCGACAGTACCTTTTGTAAGATATCTATTGTGGACGCCGAGCAGAATAACTAGTCCTTTGGGAAGTTGCACTAATGAGGACGACTGGGAAAATTCTATTTGTTTGAATCACGAAAAATATATGTGGTTATTGAAGAACCCATAGGACACGGGTTAGTTTGAAAGTTTTTGACTGACTAGGAAATTTGTAATTGAGTAGAAATATCTACTGTTTCTGTTTCTTTAAACGTTATTCAGAATATCGCAAACATCTGCCATTCGGCAAATTAATTGCAAATCTTTATATAATTTTAATATTTTGCCTAGAGAATAAGACTTGGAGGGTTGCCCTGTTTAGGTGCAGGAGAGGATTTTGCTTTGAACGATAGGAGCGATCGCATGGCAAAATTGTCGGTACAGCATGGGCTTATCATAAAGTTCTCTCGTCTTCAGAGTCAGCATTTGAATTTTGTGTAAAAAATTTTTAGCCAAGATGTTAGTTTCTGTTGAGCAGATGGGCATCCTTACAATAGGAGCTTTGCTGATATCTAAGTATTTACCACAGCAAGTATGTGAGGCATGGCTAGTTTGGAGGCAGAATACCTAATTGCTCATAAAAAGCAGATTGGGCGGCGACAAAAGATTATCACCATAGTGTCGATGTTTTTCTTTTTTGGTTCTATGGTGTTTAGAGTCATTCCAGCAATCCAACAGGCTAGCCAACCTAAGCCAGCAAGTGCGTCTGCTTATCCTGAATTAGGATTACAGCAACAGGCGCGGGGCTACGAGATGGTTTTACAACGGGAACCAGAAAACCAAATAGCTTTAGAGAAACTGTCTGTGCTGCGGTTGCAATTGAAGGATGCTAAGGGTGCGATGGAACCTTTGGAGAAGCTGGTGAAGTTACACCCTGAAAGGCAAGATTACAAAGTTGTATTAGAGCAGATTAAGAAACAAGAAGGAAAGAGTAATTCTCAGACAAATAACCAGCCTAAGCCTAATTAATAAACTGACTTTTCCTGTTATCTTTTTGGCGGAGCGATCGCTTACGATACCCCTATTCCAAAGTCCTATTGTCTCATCAGCTATTGTCATTAGACTTAGCTTGTTGATAATAATTAGGTGTGAAACCCTTGTTATTTCGATGGTTTACTACCTAACGGGAAAAATCAAAATTAATAAAGGGTGCGATGGCACTCATGGAGAAGTTGGTGAAGTTGCATCCTGATAGACAGGATTATAAGACTGTGTTGGAGGATGTGAAGAAGAGGGTAGGGCAAGGAGCAAAGTAAAAGAAAATCTACAGCAGTTTGATAATTTTTTTAAATTAATATATTTGGAGGGACAAATGCTAACACAAGAACAAATACAAGAATGCCAATCTAATTTCAACCTTAGTTATCATGTAAATTTCGCCCATATCTGTCAGGAATTAGTGGGATTGGAAAATAAAGATGTGCTTGAAGTTGGGGGAAGTTTACCTCCTAATTTTGTTTTTGACTATCTCGGTGTGAAATCATGGACAGGAATTGAAACCCCGGATTATGAAAAATCACTACAAGAAACCGGAGGAATAACTCACACAGGCACAATTATTAAAGATATTAAAAATATTTCTGATTACAAGTTTAATAAAAAACCACAAAACAGATACAACTTTTATCTAGAAAATATTGAAGATTTACCCGAAGAATATTATAACAAATACGATTTAATTTTTTCTATTGCGACTTTTGAGCATATTCATAAATTACCATTAGCTTTGGATAAAATGTTTCTGGCTCTTAAACCAGGAGGCAAATTATTTTCAATGTTTTCGCCCATCTGGTCTGCTTATGATGGACATCATTTACCTAATCTTGTTGATCAACAAGGAAGAAAATTCCATTTTGGTGACTCTCCCATAACTCCTTGGGGTCATCTCTTAATGAGTCCACCAGAAATGTATAGCCATCTATGTCAATTTACTGACATAGAAACGGCGAATGTAATGGTTTATTATATTTACCATTCACCTCATATTAATCGCTTATTTACAGAAGATTACTTAGCATATATTAATCAAAGTTTTTTTACAACTGATAAAATTAATCTAGTTTTTATACACCCTATAGAATTAGAAATAAAAAGCAAATTAGAACAATTATATCCTGGGAGAAAATGTTTTCAGAATAATGGTATGTTATTAATTGCTAGTAAGCAAGAAGACAAACAATTAATTAAGTTAGATCAACAAAAGCTTGATAATAAAAACAAAGAAATTGACACTATGAATAATTCTAATTCATCTACATCATCAAAAGTGATTCGTGTGGATTTAGGATGTGGAACTCATAAAGAAGAAGGTTTTATAGGAGTTGATGTTATTGCTGGTGATCAAGTTGATGTTATTGCTGATTTAAATGGTCATTTTCCATTTCCTGATAATAGTGTTGGCTTCATCAAAGCACATGATATTATTGAGCATTTGCCAGATAGAATTCATACTATGAACGAAATATGGAGAATCTGTAAACCAGATGCAATAGTTTACATTAGTGTACCGTCAACAGATGGAAGAGGAGCATTTCAAGATCCTACCCATGTCAGTTTTTGGAATCTTAATTCTTTTATGTATTATTGCCAAGAATTTCCTCCTTATTTAGCAGGTTGTCAAAGTCATTATGGTTTTAAGGGGGAATTTAGTATTGTTAGCATTGAGGAAAAGCATTCGGCACTTCAAATTATTCATGTTCATGCTGTATTAAAAGTTATAAAACCAGAAGATAAGAGTTATCAACTAAATTTAAGAAATATTAATCTAATTATATTTCCAAATTGGAATCAATCTATAGATATAATATTTGAAGAATTGGTAAATCTATGCCAAGCTATTATTGATAATCCAAATAGTACTGAAATAAGCTTAATTATTGACACCCAAAATATTAATCTAGAAGACGCACAATTTTTCTTGGCAGATGTCTTAATGAATCTTTGCTCCAATGAAAATATAGATGATGATAACTTCCCAGAATTAAATTTAGTAAGAATAAATTCACCAGAAGAATATAAAGGTTTACTTCCTGTTTTATGCTCTAGGATAATCTTAGAGAATGAGAATGAAGAATTTATTATACAAATGGAGTTGGAGAAATTCTCTTCTTGTAGGTTAGAAGAATTAAATGAAATAATTATCAATTCGATACCTAACAAAAATTTCACGTAACTGTTATCAAAAGGAAGATTAGCTAGTGAAAAACGCTTTTGTTTAGGAAGATCCTGTTTTCAGATTACCAGTCCTGTAATTGCAATTTAATAAATAAAAGTTTATGAGTGAATGGCAATTAAAAACTCCCGTTTGTTTCATCATTTTTAACCGTCCTGATGTAACAGAGCAAGTTTTTCAAAAAATTCGTCAAGCCAAACCCCCTCAATTATTAGTGGTAGCTGATGGATCAAGGACAGATAAGGCTGGTGAAGCAGAAAAGTGTGCTGCTGCTAGAGCAATTATTAGTCAAGTTGATTGGGAATGTGAAGTATTAACTAATTACTCTGATGTTAATTTAGGTTGTCGAAAAAGAGTTAGTAGTGGTTTAGATTGGGTATTTTCTCAAGTTGAAGAAGCGATTATTTTAGAAGATGATTGTCTTCCTCACCCTAGCTTCTTTCGCTTTTGTGAAGAATTATTAGAAAAGTATCGTCATAATTCCAGAATCATGTTAATTTCTGGACAAAATCTTCAGTTTGGACAAAAAAGACGAAATTATAGTTATTATTTTTCTCGCTATAACCATTGTTGGGGATGGGCTACATGGAAAAGAGCATGGCAATATTATGATGATCCTATGGAGGTTTGGCCTCAAGTTCGAGATGAAAATTGGCTATTTGATATTCTTCAAGATGAGCAAGTATTTAGATATTGGTCAGCAACTTTCCAAAGTCTGTATCAAGGATTTGATACTTGGGATTATCCTTGGTTATTTGCTTGTTGGCTCAATCAAGGTTTAACTATTTTACCAAATATAAATTTAGTTTCTAATATTGGCTTTGGACAAGAAGGAACTCATACAAAAGATGCAGATAGTATCTTAGCTAATATGGCTATTGAGGAAATGCAGTTTCCAGTAGAACATCCTCCTTTTATTATTAGAGATACCCAAGCAGATAATTTTACTGAAAAAACTTTTTATAGTGGAACTTTACCTAAAAAAGAACAGGCTATTAATATCACAGAATTATTGAATAATTCTCTTAATTTACTAGTTAATAATAGAAATAAAATAAATCTCCCAAATACAAGTTTAGTAACCATATCTTCTGTAGATATAGAACTCACTTTACTGAGTTTAGTAATTTCTAATTTAAACGCAACCTTCAATAGAGTATTATTTTTTACATCTGAGGAAATTGATCAAAGATATTTGCAACTTTTCCCCAAATTAGAAATTATTAAAATTCAGCCGATAAGGAGTTTAGTTGAATATAGCAGATTTGTTATCAAAGAGCTTAATTCATTTATAGATACTGAATTTTGCTTAGTTACACAAGGAGATGGTTTTATTATCAATCCTCAACTGTGGTCAGAGGAATTTTTCAATTATGATTATATTGCTGCACCTTGGCGTAAACAAACTCCAGTAGTTAATTCTCAAGGTAAAACTGTAGATATACTTGACACAACTAAAAATAGAGTAGGCAATGGTGGTTTTTCCCTAAGAAGTAAAAAATTACTAGAAGTATCTTCACAGTTAGAATTTGATAACCTAAAAACATCTTCGTTATCAGAAGATTTGATTATCTGCCATTATTTTTATGACTGGTTTAAAGATCAAGATATTAAATTTGCACCTTTAGAAATAGCTGTTAAATTTAGTTTCGAGCAACCCATAGAAGAAATTGAAAACTTTTCTTGGGAAAACACTTTTGGATTTCATGGAAAAACTTCTCTTATTCCTGTCTTAAATAAATTATCTCAATATTTGAATTTAGATTTTGCTTCAGAAAAACACCAAAACAGCAATTTTATAAATGACTTGAAATTGAAGGAAATAAATATAGTCATTTTCCCAGATTGGTCAGTAAATGAAGACGATTTAGGTGTTGAAATACAACACGTTATTCAAAGTATAGCTACTCACCCAGATAAGAGCAAAATTACACTTTTAATTGATACCAGCGATACTTCCGATGAAGAAGCCGATATTTTTCTAGCGGCTATAGCTATGAATCTAATGATGGAAGAAGAAATAGATATAACTGAGGAGTTAACAATTTCTTTACTTGGTTATCTGACTGAAATTCAGTGGCAAACTTTACTTCCTCTTATCAATGCGAGAGTTTGTTTAGAAAATGAAAATCAAACGGTAATTCTCAGTAAACAAGTAGAGCAAATTCCTTTATATTTTCTAAAAAATTTAAAAGAAGTAAGTATAGCGCAGTTTTTTTTTAAGTTAGGAAATAGCTTATTTCTTCAAGGTAAATATCAGGAAGCGATCGCACAATATCAAAAACTCATAGAAATTAAATCAGATGATCTAGATATTTATTGGAATTTGAGCTATTGCTATAGACAGTTAAACCTGCTAGATGAATATTTTAGTACTCTCCAACAAGGAATTAAACTTTACTCTACAGATGAAAGACTACATTTTTCATTAATCATCGATTTGCGGCAGAATGGACGTATTCAAGAAGCAATTGTAAGTGCAGATAATGCGGCTAAATGCTTCCCTGATAATTATACTTTTCAACTCCTAAAATATTTAACAGTTCCATCAATATATGAAAATCAAGGGGAAATTCACTTTTATCGCCAACGCTATACTCAAGGATTGCAAGATTTAATTCAGCAAACATCTCTTCAAACTATAGAACAGCAACATAGTGCTTTAGCAGGTATAGGTCGCCTCACAAACTTTTTCCTATCATATCAAGCACAAAATGATATAGATTTGCAACGCCAATATGGAAAGCTAGTACATGAAATTATGGCAGCTAACTATCCACAATGGGTCGTTCCTTTATCTATGCCTAAGCTTCAGCCTAATAACAAAATTCGGATTGGTTACGTTTCCCATTACCTGCATTCTTATAGTGGAACACTTTGGTTAACTGGGTGGTTACGTTATTGCGATCGCTCCAGCTTTGAAATCTATTGTTACTACATAGGAAATGAGCCAGATCCAATTACCCAACAGTTTCAACAGTACAGTGATGTTTTCCACCATATTCCTCATAATTTCTCAGCAGCCTGTGAACAGATAATTGCTGATAAGCTGCACATTTTAGTTTTCCCCGAAATTGGGATGAATCCCCAAACTATGCAAATGGCAGGTCTGCGGCTTGCGCCTGTGCAATGTGTCGCTTGGGGACATCCGGTAACAACTGGCTTACCCACAATCGATTACTTTTTATCTAGCGAGTTAATGGAACCAGAAAATGCCCAAGAGCATTATTCAGAAAAATTAATTCGCTTACCCAACATTGGCGTTTCTTACCCTAAACCATATATTCCGCCAGTCATCAAAACCCGCTCAGATTTTCAGCTACCAGATGATGCAGTCGTTTATTTATCCTGCCAAGCTCCTTTCAAGTATCTACCGCAATATGATTTTATTTTTGCAGAAATTGCTCATCGCATTCCGCAAGCTAAATTTGTGTTTTTGCGTGGTACTTTACTTCAGCCACGCCTGAAGCGTGCTTTTGCTGCTATCGGTTTGAACAGCGAGGATTACTGTGTATTTCTCAGCATTGCAGAGCGACTGGACTATCTAATGATTAACTTACTTTCAGACGTTTATCTAGATACCTTCACCTGGTCTGGTGGTAATACTACCTTAGAAGCGATCGCTTGTAATCTCCCCATTGTTACCTGTCCTGGAGAATTTATGCGGGGTCGTCATTCTGACAGCTTTCTAAAAATGCTAGGGGTGACAGATACCATCGCTGAAAACGAAGCAGAATATATCGAAATTGCTGTCAAATTAGGACTAGACCCCTCTTGGCGAGGCACTATTGCGGAAAGAATGAGCCAAAATCATGATCGTCTTTTTGATGATAAAGCCTGTGTACTAGGTTTAGAAGCCTTCTATAAACAAGTTTAAACAAGTTTGTAGAACAGATAATCAACAGGCGATCGCACAAGCGAAAGCAGAAACTCTTTCTCACAAACTGCTTTCAATCAACTGACGGTATTCGCTCTTTTGCTTCACACCTTTAACTTCCTTCACCAGTTCCTTATTTTTGAACAATTGAACTGTTGGTGTTCCTGTCACACCAGCATTTTCAGCAATATCTCGGTCTTTGTCGATGTCAATTTCTACAAAGTGAATTTTGCTGTCAAATTCATCCACCACTTTATTTAAAATTGGCTTTAGGGTATGACAAGGACCGCAACCAGGAGAAACGTATTTAACAAGGAGTAAGCGATCGCTTTCATGGAACAACTTCCGTAAAGCATAACCTCCCTGATGGCGCGTCCCATTCAAATTAAATCCAGCTTCTTCCTCGGCTTCAGTCTTTTTGGCTGGCTGATGTTCTAATTCATTATCTGCTGTTTCTGCCTGTTGATGGAATTCTTGAATTAAGCCAGTAAACGACAACCAACGTTCTGCTAACATCGCCGCCATACAGCCAGTACCCGCAGCCGTAATTGCTTGCCGAAATTCATGATCTTGCACGTCGCCAGCAGCAAAAACGCCCTCTACACTGGTTTCTACAGTACCGTGCTTGGTGACAACGTAACCCACCTCATCCAGTTCTAATTGTCCCTTAAATAGAGACGTATTGGGACTGTGACCAACGGCGTAGAATAAACCCTTAGCGTGCAGTTTACTCTCTTCACCAGTTTTAGTATTGCGGACTTTCACCCCTTCCATGTGACCATTACCAAAGATATCTACAGCCTCTGTGTTCCAATGTACCTGGATTTTCGGGTTGCTCAAAACCCGGTCTTGCATGGCTTTAGAAGCCCGCATCTTATCAGTGCGTACCAACATATTCACCTTAGAGCCGTATTTGGTGAGATAAATTGACTCTTCCGCCGCCGAGTCGCCAGCACCAATCACAGCCAATTCTGCACCGTGGAAAATTGGTGTAGCACCATCGCAAATCGCACAAGCCGAGATTCCCCGACTCCAAAATTCATGTTCGCTGGGTAAACCCAAACGCTTTGCTGTTGCACCAGTCGCAATGACAATGCTGTTGGTTTTAATTTCCCTTTCTTGCGATCGCACTATAAAGGGACGCTGACTCAAATCAACTGAGATCACATCTTCAGTATATAGTTCAGCCCCCCAGCGCTCCGCCTGCGCCTTCATCTGATCCATCAGTTCCGGCCCGGTAATTCCTTGGGGAAACCCAGGAAAGTTCTCGACTTCCGTTGTTGTCATTAGTTGACCACCAGGCAATCCCCCGGCTTGGAAACCTTCAAATACAACGGGTTTCAGGTTCGCGCGTCCGGCATAAATGGCGGCTGTGTACCCTGCTGGCCCAGAACCGATAATTACTAAGTTTTCTACTGTGGGGTTAGTCATGGCAATATATGAACTCATAACGACTACGCTTAATATAGCATAATAAACTGTGATTGGCTACGTCATGGTGGAAGCGATCGCAAAAAGCCTACAGTATTATGCGCTCAACATTTGTCAAATATCCTCTTAACCGTTAAGCAGGGCTATTTCGTTCTAAACATAAACCGCCCAGAACTAAAGTTCACAGGCTTTTAGCTAAAGTCCGTTAAAACGGACTATAACCCAATACGCTTGGGTTAAGGCTAAAAACTAAAACTGGCGTAGGCGTAGGTTGGGTTGAGGAACGAAACCCAACATTATCAAGGCTTTGTTGGGTAACGCTTACGCTCAACCCAACCTACTATTCTTCTTAACCCAAGCGTATTGGACTATAACCTTGTCTCAGTCGTCTGAAGACGACTTTCGCTATTAGACTCAGAATTCATTCTGAGGCGGGCTAAGAAACCCCTCTCCAAACCTCTCCCCGAAGCGGAGAGAGGCTTTGAAACCCCCATTCCCTCATAGGGAAGGGGGGCTAGGGGGGTTAGGTTTCTGAGCTTTTGGTGTTAGCAATAATACTTTTAAAACATCTTCTGACCGTTAAGACTGTTCTTGCAGATATTTCCTGATAACTTCAACATCTATTTCTAGCAATTCTGCTATTTCTTGAATACTCATACCTTTATCACTAAGTTTTGGGGCTAATTTCAATCTACTTTTTTCCAAGATGCTCTTGTACAATCGAGTATTTACGAATTCATCTAAATCGAGCATGGCTTCAATTTCCTCTAAAGCAAGATTGGGAAACTTATAAAATATAATGGCTTGGATAAATGCTATCACTTTCTTTTGAATATTTTCATCGGGAAAGTCTTCTCGTGCCTGATTGATTAGCTGTTGGGCTAAGGAAGTAGCTTTTGTAGGTGGTTCTACAAATAGTTTGGCAATTCCTATCCCCAAGGAATCTTCAGCCCTAGTAGAAAGTTCATTCAGATAAATGCAGCGTAGATGTTGTTCTACTAAAACCTGATAGCGTGGGTGAGGTGGGGTTTCATGAATGCGGCGATCGTAGATAACAATTGCATACCAGTCTGAGTTTGCGGGTTTATATTGACGAAAGTAAACAAAAATTTCCCCAAAAAGTCGTTCGTAAAATTCCTCATCTTTATAGGTTTGCAATTCTACAAAGTATAAAGGTTCATTTTCAAATCCCTTGACAGTAGAAAATAACCCGTCTAAACGAAATGATTGTTGTTTTATTTCAGGTGCAATAAATGTATAGATATTGGGATTAGTATCAGGTTTTTCAATAAGTTCAAAAAATATCTGTGGTAGTTCCTTGATAAGTTCATAAAAAATTACATCTGTTTTCATTGATGCTACTCATGGCAAACTATACAGGGGTTTTTATTTTAATACAATATATTGTAGCTTTCGGAGGTTTGGGTACGTATGATAGATATAAAAGCGTTATTTAGTGTATTATGTCCTTTGCGATTACAGACTTAGAGCAGCTACAAACCGAGCATCCAGAATGGCAGATGGAGCTGGTAGAGGGAAAAATCATAGTTATGGGACCATCAGATTACGAGTCAGAGGAAATTGGCGCTCGTCTCATTACCTTCTTGAATAACTGGGTCATGTCGCGCAGACTAGGACGTATAACTGGTTCTAGCGCTGGCTTTATCATACCGAGTATAGAAGATGGCGACTCGGAAAAAAGAAATCTACGTGCCCCTGATGTGTCTTTTGTTCGCGCTGATCGATTGAAGAAAACCAAGCGCGACTTTGTAGAGTTAGTTCCAGACCTAATGGTTGAGATTAAATCTAAAAGCGACAGAATTAAACCGCTTGAAGAGAAGATTCAGCTATTCTTGCAACTTGGGTCTGTAGTCGGCTTACTTATTGACCCTGACAAATTGACAGTGATGGTTTATCGATTAAACCAAGCTCCAGTAGTGCTGCAAAATGGAGACACACTTATATTACCGGAGTTGCTACCAGGTTGGGAACTGGCGGTATCAGAACTGTGGCCACCTGAATTTGAATAAGGCACTCTCACAAACTAAACTGAAAATCTAGCCCCTGTCCTACACCAGGGGCTTTTAGATGCAAGGATTTTGGATTGTGTAACCGCATTTACCCAAACTTTATTTTTCAGGGTGATAGGAAAGCGATCGCTGTTGGGTAAGTTATATCTAGAACACACAATCGCTTCCTACCCCCTGGAAAACACTTATGAAAACCGAATTAAAAGCCAAATTCCTCCAACACATCCTTGCCAAGAAGAAGGGAGATGAGGGTTTTACACTCATTGAATTACTAGTAGTAATTATCATCATCGGTATTTTGTCTGCGATCGCACTGCCTTCTTTCTTGAACCAAGCTAACAAAGCCAAGCAGTCAGAAGCTAAAACTTATACAGGTTCAATGAACCGCGCTCAACAAGCTTATTACTTAGAAAATACTGCATTTACAAGTTCAATTGGTGCTTTAGGACTTGGTATTCTAACACAAACCGTAAATTACCAATACACAAGTAACCTCGGTGCTACAGGCGCTAATGCTATAGTAACCAACCAAGCAGCAGTAAATGTAAGCACTGCGCCTCTCAAAACCTATGTTGGTGGTGTAGAGGTGACAAACGTAGGTGCTACCAGTGATGCTACTACCATAGCTATTTTGTGTGAAGCTGCATTGCCCATGTCTACCACTGGTGCAGCAAGTGGCGCTACATTTACCAACGTCGCTGGAGCAATTACTTGTCCCGCCAGCTTCATCTCTTTGGCTAAGTAAGCAACCAAGGACAAACAGTATATAAATTGTCTCTCAACTAGATAGTTTCCAAAGTGGGTAGATGCTTCTATCCACTTTATTTCTATTAGACATCTCCAGAAATTAATTATGCGTTGGCCGAAATTCTTGGTAGGCACAATTCATGAATTGTGTCTATGTCATTTTCGGAGATGTCTATGAAGTCGTTCACAACTATATTTTTCATAAAATCTTCTCAGAGAATTACAATGATTACTGATATATATAATTGGCAAAATCAAGCTGAACAATACTTCAGTCAAGAAAAATATTCGCAAGCAGCACAGTTATATGAACAAGCAATAGCAATAGAACCAAATACTCTTTATTATTATTGGCATTTAGGGTTACTGTTGCTATTACAAGGGCAAGAAGCAGAAGCTCAAATGACTTGGATGCTGCCAATGACAGAGGCAGATGAAGAACAGTTACCAATTTGGACAAATGAACTATTTCAAGTTTTGCAAATAGAAGCTGAAAGGCGTGAAACACTAGGGGAATATTCTCTAGCTTGGTTAATTCGCCAGCATATGCGGGAAATTAATCCTAGTTATATAAATAATTTGCTTCAAATTCTTATACTTTCTCTCAAATTGGAAAAGTTTGAAAAAATTGAGAATTTGAATGAGTGGGGATTAATTGAAAGCTTAAAGGCAAAAGAAAATATAGAAATTAATAGCGAATTATTAATCCAACTTTTAAAAGAACTTTTAAATACTGTTCCCTTACATCCAATTAATCTAAATTTAATAGAAGCTTGTCTTCCTTATTTCTCTGATCCTCATCAATGCTTCTCTATACTGCTTCCTGCTGCTATGGAAATTGGTCATACTTGCCGGCAGCCTTTACTAGCATCATCTCTGCTAGAATTGCATTTACAATTGGAACCAAATAATGTAGAAGTTTTGCGGCACTTAGCGGCTTTTTATCAAGACACTCGTAATTATTCTCAGGGCATAGAGACAGCTAGGTTGTGTTATTCCTTGTCAGAAAGCTTGGCTGATAAAATTTTTGCCCTCCATTTACTCTTAAGGGGTCTAATGTCAGCAGGAGGATATTGGCAAGAGGTATGTACAACTTGTCAAGAATTGGAAATTATGTTTCAACAGTTTATTAAAGCTGAACGAATTCCTATAGAAGAAGCAAGAGTATTACGGTTGCTTATGCCATCTTTTGCGATACCTCACATTAAAGATGCTCCTGCTGATTTCCGAGCTATTCATAATCAAGTAGCTGAGATTTTTAATAATTATATTCAAGCTCTTGGCCAATCACAAGGAAAAAACTATGATCATCAAATCATTCATCATCAATCTTTAACACACCATCCGAATAAATTAAAAATTGGTTATATATCTTACGCTTTAAGGAGTCATTCTGTTGGTTGGCTAGCTCGCTGGTTATTTCAACATCATGATCGAGATAAATTTGATATTCATACTTATTTTATTAACTACAAATTAGTAAACGATAATCTCCAAGATTGGTATCTAAATCAGCCAGGAAAAGCTTGTAAATTAGGTATGAATGGCCTACAAAATGCTGACCAGATATATCAAGATAAAATTGATATTTTAGTTGACCTTGATAGCATCACTCTAGATGTTACTTGTGAAGTGATGGCACTCAAGCCAGCCCCAATTCAAGTTACTTGGCTGGGATGGGATGCATCAGGCTTACCTGCAATTGATTACTTTATCGCAGACCCTTATGTACTGCCAGATGATGCCCAAAATTACTATACAGAGAAAATCTGGCGATTACCTCAAACTTACATAGCAGTTGATGGTTTTGAAGTTGGTGTACCAACTCTCCGCCGCGATGACTTAGATATCCCTATGGATGCCGTTGTATATCTCAGCGCCCAAAGAGGATATAAACGCCATCCAGAAACGACAAAGTGGCAAATGCAAATTATCAAACAAGTACCTAACAGCTACTTTTTGATTAAAGGACTTGCTGAGGAGGAAACAATTAAAGGCTTCTTTTATCAAATTGCCGAAGAAGAAGGTGTAGATTGTTCTCGGTTACGATTTTTACCACTAGTTAATTCAGAGGCAGTTCATCGTGCTAATTTAGGGATTGCTGATATTGTATTAGATACTTTTCCCTACAACGGAGCGACAACAACTCTAGAAACATTGTGGATGGGTATACCCTTGGTGACACGAGTTGGTGAACAATTTGCAGCGCGTAACAGCTACACCATGATGATAAATGCGGGTATCACAGAAGGCATTGCCTGGACTGATGAAGAGTATATAGAATGGGGTGTGCGCTTAGGGAAAGATGAGGCTTTACGCCAGCAAGTTGCTCTGAAGCTGAAAGCATCGCGGCAAACAGCACCACTGTGGAATGGCAAACAGTTTACCCGCGAAATGGAAAAGGCTTATGAGCAGATGTGGCAAAGATACATTGACGAAAAATAAGCTCGTAGCGATCGCTTGAGCGCTTAAAATAACCACTTATATCATGTCCGCTTGATTACTTATAAAACCCCAAGAACCTCCCAACCACGACCACCAGTCATCTCTTTCAACGCGTCGCCAGCATTAACTTCTTCGTAGTTAATCACTTTGCTTTGGCAAACTTTTTCGCCATTTCCAGGCGTTCGGGAAAGCGATCAATCGCGATCACTTTTTCCGCTCCCATCATGTAGGCACTAATCATGTGGCATCATTGGCCAAATAACTACTTCCGTCCACTTGGTTGACCTTCGGTGGTGGCAATTTCGCCTGCTTCCATTAGCATCTTGAAGCGGCGCAACTCATCACCAATCTGCTGTTCTGGTTCTTCACCAAAAAGTTTAGCTACGGTAGCTCCCAATGCTCCACCTGGTGGGTTATACTCCAAAACAACTTTAACTTCTGTGCCGCGATCAGCTGGTGCTTTTTTGAAGCGAACAAAACCAGAATTATCGACGTCTGCACCTTCTACAGAAGCCCAAGAAATAAATTCATTTTCGCGATCTTCGAGAATTTCTGCATCCCATTCCACGCTGTTACCCAAGGGTGCATTGGCTATCCAGTGAGAGCGTTTTTCGTTGTACACCTTAACAGATTTGAGATGCTTCATAAATGTGGGCAGATTCTCAAAATTGTGCCAAAAGCGATACAATTCTTCTGCCGATTTATTAATTGTTACCGTCTTTTCAACTTTGATGGGTTGGTTTATCCCTATTGCTTCTTGTGCTTGCTGAATTGTGCTTTGTTTAGTTGCACCTTGATACATCAAACCGCCACCCGCTAAAGCCGTCAACGCTCCCCGCAAAGAACCTTGTCTTAAACCCACCAGCACCATAGCACCGCCACCGATGAGAGATGCCCAACGCTCTACTTCACTAGCTTCAACCTGACTTGTACTTAGTTTATCGCCTGATGTTGAAGTCACTTTTTTATATCTCCATCAAAGTAAATTAAGCACAGAGGTGCAAATACTTTCTTCTTTCTATCTCTGTGTTGTTTGCCCCTACCGAAGTTCAGAGCGGCAAAAGCCGCTACTCCGATTTCTCTGTGCAGTTATATTCAAAAAACCTTACATTGATACAGCAGCCCCTGTAGTCGGCTTAGGAGGCTGAATCTTAACACCTATCCGCGCCCGATATACTTCTACCAATCGCTGTTCAGATTTCAATAAATCATGGTAAATTTCTTTGAAAACAGCAGTTGCTACTGGGTCAGTGAACATTGCAGACAAATTACCAATATCGCCAATACCTGTTTGCACATCCCCCAAAGCGGAACGTAACTGATATATATCATCACTTCCGGTTAAGGCAGTTTTTACTTTGGCATACTGATTGGCAATATTTGCCCCTAAAGAGGGTTTTTCGTCCAGTAGCTGAAGATAAGTTTCCAGTTTTCCAATGTGGCGCTGTTTATTAGTAATGATTTCTTGAAAGACTGATTTTACTTCGCTATCTGATTCCTTTTCTAAGTACTTCTCAAATGCTTCTAGGGAATAACGTTCACCAGCAAGGGCACTATTTAAACCTTTGGCAATATCACCTTTAGTTGAGCCACCCCAAGCATCAGCCAGCTTCCACCATTCAGCAGTTATGTCTTTCTCATTTGGTAATGCAGCATCTTTGCCACCATAACCCAAACGACTTAAAATAGCTGTTGTGAAAATTGGCAAGTCTCCGGGTTCACGAGATGTAATTAAATTCCCGTCAACTACCACAGGCTCATCTAAATAATTTGCGCCAGCGTTAATTATGTCTTTGGCAATAGCGCTAAAGCCAGTAACTTGTTTACCTTTGAGCAAGTCACCTTCAATCAAAACTTGTGGGCCGTGGCAAACCGCAGCTACCAATTTTCCTTGTTGCATAGCCTCTTGGACAAAGCGTACTGTGTTAGGGTTCCGCCGCATTTTGTCGGGAGCCATCCCACCAGGAATTATTACCGCGTCGAATTCGGCTGCCATCGCTTCTGTCGTAGTAGCATCAGCTTGTACGCTAAGTTTGCCCTGTTTACCCTTATATTTTTCATTCATTCGGGAACCGAGGACTACTACCTCCATTCCTGCTTGTTTTAGTCCATTATAAGGAACTGTGAATTCTGCATCCTCTACTGCCTGTTCAATGAGGATGGCAACTTTTTTATTACTGGAATGATTGTTATGGTCAGTCATAGATGTTATTACCTGTTTATTTTTACTAGTTTTTAACTAGCTACAATATTCATCGATTGGTACAGTTAAACAGCGAGTAATTTTATTTTTACTCAATGATAAAATATAGTTAGTTTAGTTATTAAGTTAGAAGTTGGCTACTGAATAATTTCGGTTTGATCACCCCTAACTCATCACTAAAAACTTCAACTACAAATTGCTTGACCATGATTTCATATTTCTAATGGTATGGCGTGATCGCTAATTTAGCTTCGTTCCAAGGGGATAGATTATTTTATTTCTAAAGCTATACCTCTCTAGTTAGAGAACTTGGTTACACGAAAACGTTATTGTGAGAATGCAGAAAAGGACGAGTATCATGGCAGAAAAAAATAATCATGACGAAATTAAAACCAATGATTTGCCACAGGAAATTACCGAATCCTACGGTACTGGTGTGAAGGACTTGTCGGGATACAATGTTGGCGGGCGCTCAACGGCAGCAGAAAGACAGGAGTACACAGAAACTAGTCCTGAATTCACTGCTGGGGATGTTGATACTTATTGGGAAGATGCAGATGCAGTTGGGGATAAAGCTGTTGGTGGTAGTACTTCTAATCCCGATCAAAATGTAACTGAGGAGCTAGAAGCAGCAGTGGGGCTAGAAATGGATGACTCCGAGTTTCTGCATACCAACGATATTTTAGAGGATCGTGATGGCGATCGCTGGGAGTTAGATCCAAAGTCTTCTGAAGATTATCAAGACCGACGAGAATAAGCTAAATAAAAGTAGAAGACGTATTCCTACTGTATATCTGTATATTCACAAATTGGATGTCGCCGTTAATAAATTAATTAATGTCGCTGAATTGGGCAGTGCTTGAAAAAGTACTGTCCCTATAAAGCTAACATCTATCTACCGAAATAGTTACCTATCTATAATGTCTCAAATTTACCACATTTCAACTGCGAAATTATTCACTTTGCCCTTGTCAAGCATTATTTATTTTGGCTTTTGATGGAGAATTTTTATCTAAATATAATCTTTCTAATGTAGGACTACACTACGCCAGATTTATGTTTTGTTTATAATTGTTCTTCTTTCTGATTCCAATACATCTGTCTTCAGTAGGGTAAAATTGCAATTGTAAATTTGATAACGTTGTTAAGAATACTGATGAATTGCAATGGGAATTAATAATGACATACACGCAAACTAACGATCCAACTATTCATGAACATGTTCAAGCTTGGCAAAAGTTGGATGTTGATCAACAGCTTGCTTTGTTTTGGTTCATTTACAAAGAAATGGGGGGTTCAATTACTCCAGCCGCCCCTGGTGCCAGCACTGTTTCCCCAGAAATAGCTGAAGGTTTATTTAATCAAGTTAAGGAATTATCTCACGAACAACAATTACAAGTTCAACGTGATTTGATTAATAAAGTAGATACCCTAATTTCTCGTGAATATGGGTCTTTGGGTGATACCACCAAGTTACTATTTTGGTATCGATTATCTCAAGGTATGGAAAATGGCACTATCATTCCTATACCAGATGATTATCAACTTCCTTCAGAAGCTAAAGCATTGTTTGGCCGAATTCAAGGATTAGCCTTTGAGCAACAGATTACTCTTTTCCGTGATTATGTTTCGCCAATGGGTGCCGAAGCAAAAGCAGGTGCTGGAATTTAGCACTTTTGAACTTTTTAGGCTACTTGAGGTTATCTATTTAGCCTCCAAATGAGGATAGGATGGCTGTTATACCAAGTTCATTTACTTGCAAAGTGCTGTATACGCATCTATACCTCTCTACTTAAAGCTTGCTATATCCGCCAGTCGCTTAATATAAATCTGAATTTTGATGACTGGCGTCTTCATTTTTTTTGATAAACAACCACAGAGTCAAAACTAAAATTCTTACTCTGTGATCATCTATGTCTTTTTGACGTGAATTATTATTAACAGAAGAGAATTCGCAAAATGAAGTGATGTTCCCTCGTTCTATTTATTAGCAAAGCCAGAGTCGAACTGGTTTCAGGCAAGATTATAATTTTCACTTAAAAATTTTCAGTTAATTAAGTAGTTAATTACTTTGAGGTGTTTATGACTTCTACGGTTCTTTTGTGGGTATTTTTTGTCTAAGTCCCATTAATCAACTACGCTTGAACGATGAAGTCTGAAGCTATCAAAGTCGGCGCACCATTCAGAGTCGCAAATAGACCACCGCTACCAAAACCAGCCGCGCTGCCATTTTGGTTGTAGAATAATTGCCCACTCACAGCGTCATACACAATTTTCGCCGTGCTGGTCGCTGCTGAAGAAGTAATCTTAAAATCACTGGCGTTACTAAAACCTGTTCCCACAGCAGAAGTAATAGCACTAAAGGTAGTCTTATCCAGAATAATTTTATCACCTTGGGAGTGTTGGAAATCAGCGATCGCATCTTGACCAACAGCGATACTGGCAAAAGAAGCATTAGTATTGTACAGAAATATGTCAGCACCCGCACCACCAACAAGGGTATCATTGCCTGCAGCACCAATCAGGGTATCATTCCCAGTACCACCACGGAGATAATCGTTGCCACTTTTGGCATCGATGATGTCATCACCTCCCTGACCATTAATCACATCGTTAGAATTGTAAAAACCCGTGATGTTATTGTTAAGGTCATTGAGGAATGTAACCGTATTTTTGTTAAATAAGTTAGTTTGAGTGGAGTTGGCATCGAAGACATCAAAACTGTCGGTGATGGTGGTTTGCCCATCAAACAGGATATTGTCAATAGCAGGTCTTGCTTGATAAATTGGCAAGTTATCCAGATTTTCTAACTGAAAGTTTTGCAGGGTGATTTTATTATCAGCTACATTTTCAAAAGTGACTTCTGAATTATTGCCGTTTTGAGTTAATTGCAGATTTTGGGCTGTTAAGCCACTCCCTGTAAATTCCAACGTGTCCACGTTCCTAATCACAGCCCTTGATGGATTTTTGCCTTTACCTACACCACCAAAATCAGTGATGATGTCATTGCCATCGCCAGGGCGAATCACAAACTTATCTTGACCACCATTGCCTGTCAGGGTATCGTTACCAGCTAAACCATCAATGATGTTGTTGCTAGCTGTGTCTACAAGAGTATCTGCACCAAGAGTTCCTGTAAGATTAGGAGTGTTGACCCCGATATTTGGCCCCCCAAATAATACATAGCTTTGCCCAGCACTGGGGCTGTCGTTGGATGAAGTAAAAGGTGCGCCTATAATCAAGTCGTCAATACTATCAGCGTTGACGTCCCCTGCATTACTGACTGAAAGACCTATGGCACCATCCCCAGGAATGGTGAAGCCATTAGTGCCATTCAAGTCGGAGAGGTTTAAGCTGCCACCACTGCCTACATTCCTCCCCCCAAACACCACATAGGTTTGCCCAGCATCAGGTGCGCCTATAATCAGGTCGTCAATACCATCAGCGTTGACGTCCCCCGCATTACTGACTGAGGTGCCTGAGAAGCTATTCTCAGTAATACCGTTAATGGCAAAGCCATTAACGGTATTCAAGTCAGAGAGGTTGAAGGAGCCGCCACTACCGACATTTTTACCCCCAAATAGCACATAGGTTTGCCCAGCTTGAAAGATGCCGTTGACGGGGGCACGAGGTGCGCCAATAATCAGATCATCAATGCCATCACCGTTGATGTCCCCCCCATTGCTGACTGAGCTACCTGATTCGTTACCCGCAGCAATGCCATTAATGGCAAAGCCATTAGTACCGTTTAAAGAAAAGACATTGAAGATGCCCCCACTGCCGACATTTTTCCCTCCAAATACCACATAGCTTTGCCCAGCATTCTCGTTGCCGTTGGGGGAGGCACGATATGACGCAATAATCAGGTCGTCAATGCCATCGTTGTTAATGTCCCCCGCATTACTGACCGACCAGCTGTCAAAGTCACCAATGCTGGTGATGGTGAAGCCATTATTGCCATCCAGAGATGAGGGGTTGAAAGTACCGCCACTGCCGACATTTGTCCTCCCAAACACCACATAGCTTATCCCATATCCCCCAATAATTAAGTCGTCAACACTATCGTTATTGATGTCTCCTGCATTGCTGACCGACCAGCCTATTGTGTTATTTTGACCAATTCCGGTGATGGTGAAGCCATTAATGCCATTCAAGTCAGAGAGGTTGATAGCGCCGCTACTGCCAACATTCGTCCCCCCAAACACCACATAGCTTTCCCCACTTTGACCGATGTCGTCACGAGAAGCAAAAGGTGCCCCAATAATCAAGTCGTCAACGCCATCGTTGTTGATGTCTCCCCCATTGCTGACCCACCTCCCTGAGAAGTCACTTCCAGCAATGCCGTTAATGGCAAAGCCATTAGTGCCATTCAAGTCAGAGAGGTTGAAGATGCCGCTACTGCCGACATTCGTCCCCCCAAATACCACATAGCTTTGTCCAACAAAATTTTTGCCGTTGCGGTTGGTATAAGGTGCCCCTATAATCAGGTCGTCAATGCCATCATTGTTGATATCCCCTGCATTGCTAACCCTGTAGCCTGACTCGCCACTAAAGCCGTTTATAGTAAAACCGTTGCTGCCATTCAAGTCAGAGAGATCAAATGATGAATTAGCCATGATTTTCTCCTATAGTCAGGGAGTAAGATTCAAAGGTCTAAACTTGAAATTCCGTGTTCTAAACTGAAAGTATTGTTATAAACCTGCAATAGCATTGTATCGACTAACAATGGCATTGCATTGATTGACAATGGCATTGCATTGACTAACAATGGCATTGCATCGACTAACAATGGTCATTGCATCGACTGACAATGGCATTGCATTGACTGACAATGGCATTGCATCGACTGACAATGCTATTTCTGTCGATGCAATGCTTTGTATGAGAATGAGGAAAGCCTTATCAACCTAGATTTTTAGCACTTGTGCGTACACCGTAGCTCTTACCAAGGGGAGAATTGGGGAGGTAGGGCAAACACATATAAATTACTTTTAACCTTTTTTAATCACTGTTTGGTAGCGACCCAGAGCGATTAAAGGAAAGTATTGTTGATACAGATGATACTTGAGATAAAAATGGCAAGGGAAGCCAGTACCTGTAAAATCTGCCTCAAACCAAGTACCATCGGGCTGTTGAGTTGCAACTAGATAGCCAATTCCCTGCTCAATAGCCTCAAAAGCTAATTTATCAGTTGCTTCACCTGCTGCTATTAACCCAATTAAAGCCCAAGCAGTTTGAGATGCAGTACTGTTTCCTTTCCCTTTTAGACTGGGATCATCATAGCTGCGGCAAGTTTCACCCCAACCACCATCTGGGTTTTGACATCCCACTAACCAAGCTGCTCCCCGTTCTATACTGAGTTTATGCCTTTGAGGATCAATTAACGCCAAGGCTGACAAAACGCCACTAGTGCCGTAAATATAATTTACACCCCAACGACCAAACCAACAGCCTTCGGTTTCTTGTTCGCGCAGAAGATAAGTAAGCGATCGCTCTAAATTATAACTATCAATTGACAAATCACAAGCACCCAGCATTTCTATTACTCTAGCCGTAACATCTGCGGTGTTTGGATCAATCATGGCTTTCAAGTCCCCATAGGGGATAGAGTTAAGCCAATCTTGATCGTTATCCAAATCGAAAGCAGCCCACCCGCCTGGTTTACATTGCATAGATGCAATCCAGTTTAACGCACGAGCGATCGCAGCCTGCTTAATTTTTTCATTGGGGAGTTTCGCCAAATGTAAAGCCATCACCACCACCGCCGAGTCGTCTACATCGGGATAAAAGCGATTCTCAAACTCAAAAGCCCAAGCCCCTGGTTTTCCCTGGCGATTTTTGACAGCCCAATCTCCGTAATCTAAAATTTGTTTTTGCAGCAACCATTCTCCAGCCTTTACCACAGCCGGATCATCTGGTGCAAAACCAGATTCTACTAAGGCACGCATCACCCAAGCTGTATCCCAAACGGGTGAAACACAAGGTTGTACCCGATAGCTATCCTCTGTTTCAATGGCAAAGTTATCAATTGCTTGCAAACCTCGTTCCACAATCGGATCGCTTCGGTCATAATCCAGACAGCGTAAAGCTAGCATTGAATTCAACATCGCCGGAATAATGCCGCCCCAGTCGCCTGTAGCTTCTTGGCGCTCTAAAATCCATTTTTCGGCGGCTTTGATGCCTTCTTCACGGAAGGGTACTAAATTCAGGCGTTCTGCCAACTTGAATCCCCGATCAAGGGTGAGGAATAAATCTGTCCAATCACCAGTTTGGGGTAATTCCCACCGGACTTGATCAACACCTTCAACGTATAGCTCATCTAGGTTGATAGTTGGATCGGTGATAAAAACAGGTTTGCGATCGCATACAATCAGCAAAGGCACAGTACTAGAACGTGCCCAGCTAGACATTTCATAAATATTGACGGGGAAAGCTTTTGGCAACAGCATCACCCAAGCTGGTAGCGAGGGGATACCGCGCCAGTTGTAGCAGCCAATCAAGGCTAGGTGCAACTTGGTAAAAATCCGAGTTTTGCTGATACCGCCCCGTTGGAGAATAAAGGCTTGCGCCCGAATCATCGCCGGATCGGTTGCTGGTACACCTAGCAGCCTCAGCGCCATGTAGGCTTCAACTGAGGTGCTAAGTTCTCCGCCATCACCGTAAAAAAGTTCCCAACCGCCATGCTGCTGTTGCTCTTGACGCAGATATGCTGCAACTTTGTGTAAAGGTCTGCCTTGGTCTGTTCCCCAAATTTTATGCAGAAGGACGACTTCAGCAGTGATGGTGACATTAGATTCTAACTCTGCCCACCAGTAACCTGCCAGATTTTGAATCGAAAGCAAATATTGTTGACTGGCTGCGATCGCCGTTGCGACTTGATTGACTTTTACCCTGTCTTGTGTTTGCATTAAATACTATTCAACCTCAAATAATACGTAATTCATAATTAAAACTAGTTATAAACACGGCACTACAGTAAAAATTTTTTTCCTATATCGCTAGACATAGTATTCTGTCTGAGTTACTCAGAATTTGCAATAGGTCATGGGTGTAATTGTATTAGGATTGATGCTCTTATCCTTAACAATTTGGTTGGGGTTACTGTGTTTTTGGGGGCAGTTTTGGCGAGTAGACCAGCAATTAGAGATTGGAGAAACTCAGCTAAAATCGTTGCCTGTAGTTTGTGCGGTGGTTCCAGCCCGTAACGAAGCTGATTTGATCTCAACCAGCTTGCGATCGCTCCTCCTTCAAGACTATCCTGGTTCTTTCAACGTGTTTTTAGTAGACGATCGCAGCACAGACCGGACAGCAAATTTTGCCGAAGGGGTTGCACACGCTGTAGGTAAACCTCAGCAATTGCATATTATCTCTGGCGTTTCACTGCCTCCTGGTTGGTCGGGCAAACTTTGGGCAGTTGAGCAAGGTATAAACAGCGCGAGTTTATTTGCACCTGACTATTTTTTGCTGACCGACGCAGATATTGAACATGATCCTGGTAATCTTCGCCGACTCGTTGCGAAAGCTGTAGAGGAAGATTTAGACTTGGTTTCTGTAATGGTGCGACTCAGGTGTGAAAGCTTTTGGGAAAAACTTTTGATTCCAGCTTTCGTGTTTTTCTTCCAAAAACTCTATCCCTTCCGTTGGGTGAATAATCCCAACAATCCCACAGCCGCCGCAGCTGGGGGATCTATTCTGATCGCCCGTGAAGCTTTAGAGCGAATCGGCGGTATTCAAGTCATTCGCCAAGCTTTAATTGATGATTGCGTCCTTGCTCAGGCTGTTAAGAAGAGTAGGGGAGTGGGAGATAACACGACTTGCCCAATCCGCAGTCAAGGGCGTATCTGGCTAGGATTGAGTACTTTAACTTGCAGTCTGCGTCCCTATGATTCCTTAGCGACGATTTGGGATATGGTTGCTCGTACTGCCTATACCCAACTGAATTATTCTCCATTACTACTAGTGGGAACTTTGGTGGGAATGCCTCTGATTTATCTAGCTCCCCCTCTGTGTGTAATTCTGGGTGCAGTTTGGAGCAATTGGGCGATCGCATTTACAGGTTTATTAGGATGGCTGTTAATGTCCTTGGCTTACTACCCGACGATCCGCTTTTATAAATGTTCTCCTTGGTTAGCATTTAGTTTACCAGCGATCGCTTTTCTCTATACCCTGATGACTATAGACTCAGCACTCCGTCACTGGCAAGGGCGCGGCGGCGCTTGGAAAGGAAGAGTTTACCCTAGTTCGGATAATTTATAATTGGGATAAAATTAAAGTAAGCCGAAAGTGGTTGATAAAAAAATTATGACAACCGCAACATCAACAAATAATCCTATTATTGTCCCCAAAAAGCTGCCTTTTCTGGAATCAATTTGTTGGCAGACCGCCGATGTATATCGGTTTACTGTAGAGGAAATGCTGAGTCGCTATGAGCGTGGCTGGCAATATCGCAACCTATTTAATAATCTTGAGGGTGAAGAACTCAATTTTCTTAAGGAACTCGCCAGACGCTATAAATCCTGGTTGCAAGTTTGTTTATGACCTTCAGATTTGAACACCATAATAAAATTCTCACAGTTCTTGAATGCTTAGATTCTGACATACTTAGGAAGGGTTCGGCTTACTTCGGTGGCGGAACCCTTCTTGCGTTGGAGTTTGAAGAATATCGCTGGAGTAAGGACATTGATTTTATTGCTTCTGTTGGTACAGAAGGCTATAAATATCTGCGTACAGTGGTATTTGAGGGTGGACATGAAGCATTATTTCGGAATTTAAGTAAAATTCAACTTGGACGTAGCACAACTGACCAGTATGGAATTCGGATGATAGTTTTTGTGGATGATATGCCGATTAAAACGGAAATTATTGCCGAAACTCGTTTTCAACTAGACCCACCAAGATATCCAAACTGGTCACTCATTCCCTGCTTAAGCTTCAATGACTGTTTTACCTCTAAGCTGCTGTCAAATTCTGACCGTTACATGGATAACAGCGTTGAGGCAAGAGATTTAATTGATCTAGCAATTCTCAGGCTGCAATCTCCAATCCCTCAAGCATCAATTGAGAAGGCTGAAAAAGCCTATGAGGTTATGCGCCCCTTGAAAAAAGCGGTCGAACTATTCCAGGGAAGACCAGATTACAGGGAGAAATGCTTTCTCGGTCTGCAAGTTGATCAAGCTCAGATACCCAAAATTATCGACGGTATTGATTTACTCTCTACAGATTTAGGTTTATCTCATACTCCAAGGGTTTTTCGAGAACAACATGATATCTTTGCTGATTTAGAAACATAATTTGAAAAACGAGAAGATTCTTAAACAGGTAGAGCCAATGCCCAATACCCCTCATCAGTGCTGAGTTTTGAGTGCTGAGTGGGGAATCTCACTTCTTTACTCGAAACTCGCAAAAGAGGAACTCGGAACTATTTTGCCCAATGCCCAATGCCCAATGCCCAATGCCCAATGCCCCATGCCCCTAAATTCTTGAAGCTGTTTGTTGAGTACTGGCGGGGCTAACAGGCAATGGTTGGGCGGCTTTCAATACCGCATCCAGCAACCCTGGAAACAGCACCTCCAAATCTTCACGCCGCAGGATGTTAATGTGATGTGTCCCCGATTTCCGTGTCAAGACTATTCCCGACTGCCGCAAAATCTTGAAGTGATTGGACATGGTAGACTTAGCGATCGCAAAATCAAACCTCGCACAGCATTGTTCGCCCTCAGTCGCCAGCAGCCGCACAATCTCTAGCCGCACTGGATCGCCCAATGCATACAGCACTCCCGGTAAAGAAATATTTTTTCGATCTGGATGATAAAGAAATCTCATACTTGCATTATCTCATCAGGTGGCATATATTTTTATTATTCGATATTATCGAATTATAGAATTAATGAGGAAGGCAATTTTATGTCATCCATTACAAATGTCACGGAAGCCACATTCAAGCAAGAAGTCTTAGAAAGTGAAATTCCGGTCTTAGTGGACTTTTGGGCACCCTGGTGCGGCCCTTGCCGGATGGTGGGACCAGTAGTCGATGAAGTTGCTACTGAATACGAAGGACAGGTTAAATTTGTGAAGCTGAACACAGATCAAAATCCTACTGTCGCTAGCCACTATGGAATTCGTAGCATTCCGACGCTGATGGTTTTTAAGGGAGGTCGGCAGGTAGATACTGTCGTTGGGGCAGTCCCAAAAACCACCTTGAATAAGACCTTAGCACAGTATCTTTAATCTAAGTTAAGGGCATTGGGCATGGGGCAATTCAATTTTGGATTTTGGATTTTAAATTTTGGATTAAATTTCAATTCTTTAATCCAAAATCTAAAATTCTTGCTCCCCCTCCTCCCCAGTTGCCACTCCCAGAGTATTCTGTTTCTTGAACTAACGGGGAAAGAGCGAAATGGACTTGAAATTACATGGTAAATCCGCGCTGGTGAGTGGCTCAACCGCAGGTATTGGTTTGGCGATAGCTCAAGGGTTAGCCCAAGAAGGTGCATCAGTGATTGTCAACGGTCGGTCTGAAGAACGAGTAGCAGATGCGATCGCTAAAATTAAGCAAAGTACACCCGACGGGAAAGTTTCTGGTGTTGTTGCTGACGCAGGCACTGCATCAGGGGTAGAGCAACTCGTTCAAAAAGTTCCTCACGTTGATATCCTCATTAACAATGTCGGTATTTATGAGCCGAAAACCTTCTTCGATATTACTGATGAAGACTGGTTAAAGATATTTGAAGTTAACGTCTTAAGTGGAGTCCGTTTGAGTCGGCAATATCTGCAAAAGCAGCTAGAGCAAAACTGGGGGAGGATAATTTTTATCTCCAGCGAATCTGGCGTTCAAATCCCCGTGGAAATGATTCACTATGGCACCACTAAGACAGCGCAACTAGCCATTGCACGAGGTTTAGCAGAAATGACTGTTGGGACTGGAGTCACGGTAAACTCTGTCCTACCAGGACCAACCCGTTCAGAAGGAGTTGAAGATTTTATTACCAAGTTGGCGCAAGAACGCGGTATTAGTGTCGGTGAAGTTGAAGCTGAGTTTTTTCAAAATGTGCGTCCAACTTCCCTAATTAAACGCTTTGCAACTAATGAAGAAGTAGCAGCGATCGTAGTTTACCTTTCTAGTCCCGTAGCATCAGCAACTAATGGTGCAGCTTTGCGGGTAGATGGTGGTGTTATTCGGTCGATTGTTTAGTATTTGAACCACATCTGTCGTAGGGGTACAGTCAACTTAACGTTAAAAGGGCGGTTAGAAACCGCGTCTACACAAACAAAACCCACCGACCTGGGTTAAAAAACTTTGAATTGGAGCAAAGCAAAATGACTAGTGATATCAACTTATTCTCTTCTTACCAATTAGGGAATCTGGAACTCCCTAACCGGATTGTGATGGCACCCTTAACCCGAAACAGGGCAAGTGAAGGAAACGTACCATATCAACTTAATGCTACCTACTACGTCCAACGTGCTTCTGCCGGACTGATTATTTCCGAAGCAACACAGGTAACTCCTGAAGGACAAGGCTATCCCGCTACACCAGGAATTCATTCACCAGAACAGGTGGAGGGATGGAAGTTAGTAACCGATGCCGTACATCAGGAGGGAGGAAGAATTTTTCTACAACTATGGCACGTAGGCAGGATTTCTCACCCAGACTTACAACCGAATGGAGCTTTACCTGTGGCACCTTCTGCGATCGCTCCGAAAGGTGATGCTGCAACTTATGAGGGGCCTAAACCCTTTGTTACTCCCCGTGCTTTAGAAACTTCAGAAATACCGCAGGTAGTCGAACAGTACCGTCAAGGAGCAGCAAATGCTTTAGCGGCTGGGTTTGATGGGGTAGAAATTCACTCAGCTAATGGTTATTTAATAGATCAGTTTCTCCGCGATCGCACCAATCAACGTACAGATAAATATGGGGGTTCGATTGAGAATCGCGCCCGATTTCTGTTGGAAGTGACAGAGGCGGTAACTAGTGTGTGGGATTCTAACCGAGTCGGAGTACGTTTTTCTCCCAGTGGGACTTTTAACGATATAGGTGACTCCAATCCCCTGGAGACATTCGGTTATGCGGCTCAAGCCTTGAACCAGTTTAATTTGGCATATCTGCATATTTTTGAGGCAACAGAGGCAGACATCAGACATGGCGGGATAATTGTACCCACCAGTCATATACGCGATCGCTTTACAGGTACACTCATCGTCAATGGTGGTTATACCCGTGAAAAAGGCGATGCGGTACTGGCAAACAAAGCAGCAGATTTAGTTGCCTTTGGCACATTATTTATATCAAATCCAGATTTACCCCGACGCTTGGCTTTGAATGCACCACTAAATCAAGCAAATCAAGCAAGCTTTTATGGTGGCGATGAAAAGGGATATACAGATTATCCATTTTGGTCAACTGCTAACGAGCCGGTAGCTAAGGCGTAATTCATAATTCGTAATTCGTAATGACGCTCGCGGACTCGCTACCGCTACGCTAACGTAATTCGTAATTATGACTTTACGACTGTTCGTTGCGCGTTTGGTAGGCAAGTCGTTTGTTCTGAAACAAGGTAATAATTTTTATTTTTGTTTGATGAATAAATACATTTGCTTGTACCCTAATTACGTTAGCCCATCGGTAGCGAGTCCGTGTATCCCTACAATACAAGCAAGCTACGCGCAGCATCTCGTAGAGAGCGTCATTACGAATTATTTGGTCAATAACTCAACTATCAGGAGAATCTCATGAGTTCCATCATCCAAACTCAACCTTTAGATGTACCCAGTGCGATCGCTAAACGCCGTGCAATCAAAACTTTTAAAACAGACCCCATCACCCCAGAACTACTCAAGCAACTGGTAGAGTTAACCGTGGCTGCACCCAGCAGCTTTAATATCCAGTCCTGGCAAATTATTCTTGTGCAAGATGAAGCGCAAAAGGCAGCATTATCAGCAGCCTCATGGAATCAACAGCAAATTATCCAAGCACCTGTAACCTTTGTGTTTGCCGCCGATCCTAACGCAGGTCAACACAACTTGACCCAAATTATAGAGCAGGCAGCCGAAACTGGAGCATGGAATGAAGGCACGGTAAACTACTTTAAAACCGCCATCCCACAATTTCAAGCTGGGTTAGGCGACAAGCGACGCGAATATGCTATCAAAGATGCCATCATTGCTGCTACCCATTTGGTGTTAGCAGCAGAAAGTTTAGGATTATCTACTTGTTTTATGAATGGTTGGATTGAGGATCAAGTAAAGGAAGTAATTGGGGCTGGCGATAATCCAGATTTAGCGATCGCAGTTTTAGTTCCTGTTGGCTATGCAGCAGAACCACGCTTAAATCCAGGTCGTTTGCCATTCTCCTCCAACGTCTCTGTAGATAGAATCGGCAACCCTTATGCAGGGTAGCTTTCCTTAAATTAGGAATGGGGTATTGGGCATTGAAGATGAGTCTTTTATACTCGCTGACGAGTCTTTGAACTCCGTGAATGAGTCTTTGAACTCTGTGATAGCGGTTCTCAGTTGGGTGAGGTACTCAAGTTCCCCACCCCCAACCCCCTAAGAGCAAGCGATGAGGGCTATGATGTACCTCATTTGATTAGGAAAAGCTATAACGAGTCTTTAATACTCGCTGATATTATGTCCGCAAATTAGTTATAATTCCCACAGTCATTGCACCCCTCCCCGCAAGCCTACGGTGTACACACAAGTCATCGAATTACCTAAAACAAAACAAAAACCTCACCCTGTCCTATCTTTAATCCCTCTCCTTACTAAGGAGAGGGACAGGTTTTGCACAGCAAAACCAGGGTGAGGTTTCTTAAGACCTGCTCCCCCCACTCCCCCCACTCATGTCCCTAGCCTCCTTATTAGCGCGTCGTTCGTTCCACTATGGCTGGCTCGTCGCAGGCTTAACATTCCTAGCCTTGCTGGTGGCAGCCGGAATTCGCTCTGCTCCTGGAGTTTTTATAGTGCCTCTCGAACAGGAGTTTGGCTGGAGTAGAGCAACTATATCTTTGGCAATCTCCATTAACTTAGTACTCTACGGATTGATAGGCCCTTTTGCCGCCACAGTTATGGAGCGGATCGGCATTCGCCGGATGATGGTGTTCTCACTTGCTGTCATTGCTCTCGGTGTCGGTTTAACCACATTGATGTCAGCTTCTTGGCAGCTAGTCTTGCTGTGGGGCGTAGTTGTCGGTAGTGGTAGTGGAGTTATCGCCCTGGTTTTGGGTGCTATTGTTGTCAATCGCTGGTTTTTGGAAAAGCGGGGTCTAGTTCTGGGCATCTTAACTGCCAGTACAGCCACGGGGCAACTAGTGTTTCTGCCCATGCTGGCCTCAGTAACCGAGCGCTTTGGGTGGCGAATTGCCGCTCTAGGTCTGACTGGTGCAGCACTTCTAATTATTCCAGCGATCGCAGCCTTTATGCGCGATCGGCCGGCGGATGTCGGTTTGCGACCCTTTGGCGACAACAGCGAAATTGTAGAAATATCTCAGCCTAGAGCAAATTCCATCGCCTCTACCCTCAACGCTCTTTGGTTGGGAATGCATAAGCGCGACTTCTGGCTGTTATTTGGTAGCTTTTTTATCTGTGGCGCTAGCACAAATGGGTTAATTGGAACTCATCTAATTCCCGCTTGTATTGACCACGGTATCCCGGAAGTCAAAGCTGCGGGACTTTTGGCAATCATGGGACTATTCGATTTTTTTGGAACTACTATGTCCGGTTGGCTATCTGACCGATGGAACAATCGCTACTTATTATGTTGGTACTACGGGCTACGGGGTTTGTCTTTGATTTTCTTGCCCTTCAGTTTCGACTTTTCCTTCTATGGACTTTCCATTTTCGCCGTCTTCTATGGACTTGATTGGATTGCCACCGTACCACCGACAGTACGCCTTGTTGCCAACGTCTTCGGTAAAGAAAATATCGGCGTTATGTTCGGTTGGATTGTCGCAGGACACCAACTCGGTGCAGCCACAGCAGCATTCGGAGCCGGAGTGTTGAGAACTTGGACGGGTAGTTATTTACAAGCGTTTATTTTATCAGGCGTTCTCTGTCTGATTGCCGCAGTTTGTGTACTGCAAATTGGTCAAACTCCCACTAAAGGCAATTCACGCTTATCTTCAGTTACGCTCAATCCTTAATCTATGAAATATCTTAATCGAATGGCACTTTAAAGAGAGGTGTTGTAATGAACTCAATGCTTGATATGGTAATAATTCCAGAAGGATCTTTTCTTATGGGCGCTGATCCTGAAGTTGAGATTAATGCTGAGTATGAAGAACAGCCTCAAAGGGAAGTATGGCTATCAACTTATGCAATTCAACGAACCCCCGTCACAGTGGGTCAGTGGCAGGAATTTTTGAGGGATACTGGTTATGACTGGTCGTATGATAATGAAACTTTGAACGCATCTTTCCGTGATTTCTACTCGTCATTGCCTAACCTAGCAGCTGAGTTTTCCCCAGGAGATATGTACCCAATAGTTTTTGTTTCTTGGTTTGATGCCTACCACTTCACTCAATGGCTGAAAGAAACTTTAGGTGGTGCGTATGCCTTACCTACAGAGGCGCAATGGGAAAAAGCCTGTCGAGGACAAAATGGACAGTTGTATCCTTGGGAAAATCAAGAGGTGGATTGGCTTGAAGAAATAGCTTTATTATACCCAGATCCTAATATTAATACTAAAGGCTCATATCCTAAGACTAATCAACCTGTTGGATGTTGCCTTGAAAAACAAAGCCCCTGTGGGTGTTTGGATATGTGGCAAAATGTATCAGAATGGTGCAGTGACTGGTACGATACCACAGGCAAATACTACCATGACCCGAATACAAATTGGGTTAATCCACATGGGGTTACAGTTGAAGAATTCAAAAAACATTGCCAGACATTAGGTTTAAGCCTAAGCGATGTTAATATGTATTCTAAAGTATATAGGGGCGGGCATCTGTTAAGTTCTGGCTGGACAAGATGTACATATCGAGGTCATCAATCTCCACGCTCCTGCGGCTCGATTATAGGTTTGAGAGTTGTGCTTAATTACCAATAGGCTAACTAATTTTTTTGGAGTCATATAACCGTATGTATTATATTGATAATCATCAATGTATTAAATATTTCTCTAGCTATTCTGCTTCCTCTGTCCGTCTTGAGGCGGCAACCCCCATTAGGCATTCCCAGTCTCAGACTGGGAACGAGATATTTAATAAAGTGCCAAAAAAATTAATTGCAGAGGATGAGTAAAATGAAAAGCGAACACGAACGTGAACAATTAATTAAAGATATCAATATACTGCTTAATCAAGCTTATGACAGTACTTTAGAGGAAATTTACGCTCTATTAAAGCGTATAGATGATGAAGAGGATGAAGACGATATAAAAGCTGTTAGAGAAGCTAGGGAAGATAGAAGCATCAACGGTACTGTGTCTTGGAAGAAATATAAAGGGCATGAGAAAGAAACTGCCTAATGTATCAAATTTAATTTACTAAGAGTGCAACAAAAGAACTAAATAAACTCCCAATCAACATTAAAAACCGCATCGATTCAAAAATTTTAAATTTAGCTACAGAACCCCGTCCAAATGGGGTTACAAAATTAAAGAATCAAGAAAACACTTATCGTATTCGAGTAGGCGAGTAGCGAGTGATTTATGAAATATATGACGATATTTTGTTAATAAGTGTAGTTAAAGTAGGGCATCGTAGTAAGGTTTATGAAGATGAAAGTTGACATACAATCAAAACTAAGAGCTTTCAACATTATCAGCGATCGCCAAAGCAAAACTTATTAATCAGCAACCGTAGAACGTATCTGCTATCCATCTCGACCAATACCAATATAATATTGTGAGCGCTGCCCTCCGCCAAAGTCTAAAGATCAGCAAGTTTCGCCCAAGGAATTTGATCAAGAAAAGAGGCGCTTGAATAAAACAAGCCTTAACTGTTTATCCTAACTAGGAGAATTAAATTTATGGCAACAACAGCTTTAATTGTCGGTGCAGGTAGTGGACTGAGCGCTTCTTTAGCTCGCCTATTTGCCAAAGAAGGATTTACCGTAGCTTTAGCGGCCCGTCAAATTGAAAAACTCACTCAATTGAACAGTGAAATTGGGGCAGTTAGTTTCGCTGCTGATGTCTCAAAGCCAGATGAAGTAGAACAGTTATTTGTAGATATTGATAATAAAGTCGGTTCCCCGAATATTGTCATTTACAATCCCAGTTTCCGGGTGAGGGGTCCTCTTGTTGATCTAGACCCTGGTGAGGTGGCAAAAACCCTAGATGTAACTGCCTATGGTGGCTTTCTTGTGGCTCAAGCTGCTACCAAAAGGTTTTTGCAACTTGGCGGTGGTGCTATATTCTTTACTGGAGCCTCAGCGAGTGTTAAGGGTTATCCTCTGTCTGCTCCCTTTGCAATGGGTAAATTTGCACTGCGCGGTTTGGCTCAGAGTATTGCGAGAGAATTAGCACCAAAGAATATCCATGTGGCACATTTCGTGATTGATGGTGCAATCCGCTCCACAGACCGCCAAGATCCAGCAGATAATCCTGATAGTACTCTTGACCCGGATGCGATCGCTCAAACTTATCTCAGCATTCTCAGCCAACCCCGCAGTGCTTGGACATGGGAAGTAGAACTACGTCCCTGGGTAGAGAACTTCTAGCCAAGACAATTGTTACAAGAATAATTTTGCAGGTATGAAAATTGATTTTGGTGCAACTGCTACTGATTATGCAAAACACCGCGCTGGCTTTCCCAGTTCATTATTTAACAAACTGTCTGAATATGGTATAGGTTTACCAGGGCAAAACATTGTTGACCTTGGCACAGGAACAGGAACACTAGCGCGGGGCTTTGCGGATAGAGGTGCTTATGTAATTGGCATAGACCCATCACTTTCACTTTTAGAACAAGCAAGCCAGTTAAGCGAATCTGCCCAACTCAAAGTAGATTATCGAGTCGCAACTGCCGAGAATACCGAGTTACCAGATGCAAGTGCGGATGTGGTAACAGCTGGACAGTGTTGGCATTGGTTTGACCGTCCGCGTGCCGTCCAGGAAATTACTCGAATATTGAGAGGAAATGGCTTGCTTGCGATCGCTCATTTTGATTGGATACCTTTAAAAGGTAATGTGGTGGAAGCAACAGAACAACTGATCAAGGCTCATAATCCAGCGTGGAATCTAGACGGCGGTAATGGATTGTATCCTCTGTGGTTAAAAGACATTGGAGAAGGAGGATTCCGAGAAATCCGCACATTTTCTTACGATGTATTTGTGTCTTATACACACGAAGATTGGCGGGGGCGAATTCGTGCTAGTGCTGGGGTGGGAGCCAGCTTGACACCAGAAAAAGTAGAAATATTTGACCAAGAATTGGCAACATTACTCGAAGCAAAATATCCCACACCAATTCTTCAGGTTCACCACAGAGTTTGGGCAGCGATCGCCAAATCACCCCATTAAATTTATAACGAAACCTCTGCGCTTCCCTCTGCGCCCCTTTGCGTTAAAATTTAAACCCTCAATAAAAGGAAAACTAACCATGATTGAACTTTACTATTGGGCAACCCCAAACGGTCATAAAATCACTATATTCTTGGAAGAAGTCAGCTTACCATATACCATAATTCCGGTAAATATTGGGGCTGGGGAGCAATTTAAGCCGGAATTTCTGAAGATTTCTCCTAACAATCGTATGCCCGCGATCGTTGACCACGAACCAGCAGATGGAGGTGCGCCGATTTCCGTCTTTGAGTCTGGTGCAATCTTACTATATTTGGCAGAAAAAACCGGTAAATTAATCCCCCAAGATTTACGCCAACGCACTCAAGTTTTAGAATGGTTGTTCTGGCAAATGGCAGGACTAGGGCCAATGGCGGGACAAAATCATCACTTTAGTACATACGCTCCCGAAAAGATCGAATATGCCATTAACCGCTACGTGAATGAGACGGGACGCTTATATGCAGTGCTAAATAAGCAACTAGCAGATAGAGAATTTGTGGCTGGCGATTATTCCATCGCCGATATTGCAGCTTATCCCTGGATTGTGGGCTATGAGCGCCAAAGTCAAAACCTAGAAGATTTTCCTCACCTCAAGCGCTGGTTTGAGACAATTAAAGTCCGTCCGGCAACAATTCGCGCCTATGAGAAAGCTGAAGCACTGAAAACTCAAGCGCTTGATCCAGATAAGTCACGAGATTTGTTATTTAACCAGTCGGCGAAGACTATTCAGACTTGAGCCTTTTGAATTTAGGACTTACGCAAAATTGTCTCAAAAACCTGATTTGTCGTAGCGGTAATTCATGAATTACCGCTACTTCAGAACTTTTTTGCGTAAGTCCTGGAATTGTCTTGTGACTGATGGCGATCGCTATTATTGAACCCGCATTCCGCACTTCAATCAGTAGTACTACTAAACTACATTTAAATAAAATCCCAAATTCTAATCTTCTATTACTCTCATCAGAGAATATTTTAAAGGGTAGTTACACAGGGATTTTAGGGATCTTGGTTGAAGCTAAAAGTCAAAGGCTAATTTCTGCTGTGAAACCTCTGTTAGATGCTCTAATTAACCAAGCAGGATTCTGGGTTGCTGAACCTTTATACAAGAGGGTTTTACAGCTTGTTGATGAAGATGATACTGTTTAGTATGCTCCAGCCTAGACCAAAAGTGGCATCGCTTTCATCACTACCATCATGCGATCGCACTTTTGTCTTAACTGGGTTTATCAGACTCAAACGGATTCCACAATTTCAGTTGTGTAATCCAACGGAAATCATCTGTATTTCTTGTTATTAAAGTCAGCCCATACACCAAAGCAGTGCTGGCAATAATTGCATCACCTAAAGTCATTCGTTTCTGTTGTCGCAGGATTACCGCTTGATTTAAGACATCTTGAGAGATTGGTAAAACTTGAGCAACTTGAAAAAACTCTTCAAAATACGGGCGTTGTTCTTCTTTAAGCAGATGATAGCCTAACACTTCCAAATAACTTAGTGCTGATACCGCAGGTGCATATTCAGCAATTAACTCTCTCAATTGGGCGTTTTCTGGTTGAGCAGAATATATAATAATGTTGCTATCGATCAGCACGTTTTATCGTCCCGGAAGTGAACGGTCTTGACGGGTTTCTTGCTGCCACATAACTGGATCAACATCAGTCATAGATTGACTCACAGCAATTTTTTCTAATATCTCAGCCATTCTCCGTCCCCGTGCTTTTTTATCGAGGACTAATTCATTTTCCAGCAATGTAACATGAACTGGGATTTGTTGCTCTCCCAATGTAGGTACATCATCAATCCACTCTAAACGACTTCCTTTCAACCAAGCTCTGAATGTTTTTAGCATTATTTCGCTCTTTATTTTTTATCTATCTTGGTATCGCACTGGGGACTATCGCTTAGGCTGTTACCATCTCCGGGACTGAATCAGGGGATGCTGGCTCAAAATGTAACACCATAATTTACTCTGGGCGTAAACCAACAGATTCGTATGTGTGGCCGTTGCGTAGGCGTAGCCCGCCGCAGGCATCGCTAAATTCAACTTCAAATGCAGCGCCACCAGCTAATAATTCTACTAATGTGCCAACTTGACCACGGTACAAGTTGTATTCAGGTAGATCAACTGTCAGTGCTACTACATCCAGTAACTCAATTCTACTTTTATTCATCTTGTATCACTTCCAGATATTACAGAGGATAGCAGGTTGTTAATCTTGGGACATCAGAACCTTCTTCGACCTGAAATCTCCGCCGTCCCAATCAGAGCCATCAAGCCAGTCATAATCTTCAGCATCCAACAACATATATGCAAGTAACAAGGTATTGGTAAATCGCTCTACAGGAATTTTCCAATGTCTAGCCATCTTGTCTAATTGGACTTTTACTACTGAATTCGATGATGCAAAACATTCCAACACATCATCGTGGCTACAATACCATCCAGCAATGAATTTATCAAAATAAGGTTTATATTTTTCTGTTGAATGAGGTTTCTTAAAGTTAGTGAAGCGAACGTCTCTAAAGAAGTCTAGTTTTAGACCAGCAACAAGCCCATCAGAATCTTTACCATAAATATAGTAATAAAGTGAAATACCTTGACCATTAAAACTGCGAGTAGCGCGAATAATTCTGGGAGTGACGAAATCATCTCCCTCGAAATCTGCGAGAAGATCCTTTATTGCTATACAAACCGTGTTCAGCATTGAAGTATTATTCTTAGGGTTCCCAAACCAAAACAAAGCGTTACATTATTACATGAACAAGATTTACAAAAGGATACAGTTCGGTTTATTTACCTGAAAATAATTGTAATTATGAATTTAGAGCGTTCATTGGAGGGTTACAGTAGCTTTTTGCCAGACTTGCCAAATGCTCAACAGCAAATTTTCGTAACTCATACGTACCAAAGGCAGCAACACTAGTACCACCAACGAGTAGTGCGGCCATAACTAATGGGCCTCCTACTGTTGATGTGACCACAGCCGTTGCTGCTGCTCCCGTAACACTACTTCCCATCATCCCTGCAATAGCCTGTGTTAAACCGCCTAATCCTAAGTGAGAAACAGCTGATGCGATTCCCGCATATCCAGCTAAGGAACCTGCTCCTGCTGTCGAAGCAGATGTAATTGCTGTAGCAACTGTAATAACTGATTCTGCCCCTTCTGTAATAGCTTCCAAAGTTCCACCATCAACACCATTCAATTGATCTGAATAAGCTCTACAAAATGTTTCTGGTGTTGTATTCATAAATATTTTTGCATCTTTAATTAGCTGTTGGTTAGAGAATACTTCCTGAATATGTCCTGGAAAACTTGAAACATTAAAAGCAAAAGCAGGTGGAACTGAAGTAAATTCTAAACAGACTGTTAAAACTAGAGTAATCATGAAGAAATAAATGGTTTTTTCAAAAAAAATAAACATAGATGTAATAAAAAAATGTACATTTCATTGTTTATATTAATATATATCTTAATTGTTTGGGAACTGTATTATTACTCATACGTGATGAGAAAAACCAAAATCCCCAAACCAAAGTTACTACTCAGAAAACTATTTTATAGCGTAAAAACTTCTAACAATAAAGCATAATAAACCTTTATAGCTATCAGGTAAGACGGTAAATACTGAAGGCTTTGAATTCAACTCAAAAAATTGCCTATGAATACAGAATAAGCGAACAAAATAATCTGCATCGGAGATCGGAGTACTGGGTTTCGACGAACTAGGACAAGCAGCCGTTAAGGTAGTTGTTGGCAAACGGGAAATGATTTTAGTCGCAGCAGCAGATCAAAAAGGCTACACTTATGCTGCGGATAGTTTAAATACTGACTGTAATATTTACCTAATTATCATTTGGCGATGCCCAAGCTACTTAGAATAGTAATGATAGAGAGGATTGTAATTATGAGCGTCATCATTCCTAATGAAATATTAACCGCAACTCGGATGACTGAAGGCGAAATGAAGCAGGAAATTGCGGTGATGCTCTTTCAAAAAGAAAAGTTAACCCTTGCTCAAGCCAGCCGGTTTGCAGGGATGAATCGTATAGCATTTCAGCATCTACTCGCAAGTCGTCAAATTTCAGTACATTACGGGGTCGAGGATTTTGAACAAGATATCAAGAACTTGCGGGCAATGGGTAGACTGTGATCATTGTCAGTGATACTTCGCCCATCAATAACCTCGCCGCCATTAACCACGTTCATTTACTACAACAGCTTTACGGAACAGTCCTAATTCCTGAAGCTGTCTACCGAGAACTGACTGATCCCAACTTTCCAGTTGCAGGTGCAACTGAAGTACAAACTTTTATCTGGATTCAAACTCGTCCAGTTCAAGATCGTATACTGGTTGAGGCACTCAGTAATGAACTGGATATTGGTGAAGCCGAAGCGATCGCTCTAGCACTGGAAATGAAAGCAGATCAAGTTTTGATTGATGAACGTCGTGGTCGCATGGTTGCAGCTAGGCTAAATCTTAGTTACACAGGGATTTTAGGGATCTTGGTTGAAGCTAAAAGTCAAAGGCTAATTTCTGCTGTGAAACCTCTTTTAGATGCTCTAATTAACCAAGCAGGATTCTGGGTCGCTGAACCTTTATACAAGAGGGTTTTACAGCTTGTTGATGAAGATGATACTGTTTAGTATGCTCCAGCCTAGACCAAAAGTGGCATCGCTTTCATCACTACCCTAAAGCGTAGGCGTAGCCAGCCGTAGGCATCGCTTTAAGGTATATTTGGATTTTTGATGCTATTTCGCGTGAAAATTTGCTCAAGCCTAAATCACTCAGCAAGAATTTCTGGTGAAAAAACTGATTTGATTGGGGAAGAAACCAGGATAATGAAGCATAATTAACCTTTATAGCTAAAAGCTGTCAGCCATCAGCCACAAGCTGAGATGGTAAAGTTTGAAGGCTTGTAATTCAACTTAAGTAATTGACTATGAGTACAGCAAATATTTCGCCAGCGATACGCATAGGAGTACTAGGTTTCGGCGGACTCGGACAAGCCGCCGCCAAGGTACTTGTTGCTAAACAGGAAATGATTTTAGTCGCAGCAGCAGATCAAAAAGGTTACGCTTACCATGCTGAAGGTTTAAATACTCAAGAATGCATTGCAATCTACCAGTCCCAAGGTTCCATAGGTTATTTAGAGCCAGTTGGTACGTTAACAAATCAAAGTATTCAGGATGTAATTGAAATAGCTCAACCTGTGGATGGGTATTTTCTGGCTTTACCCAACCTACCAAATGACTTTATTCCCTCTGTAGCCAAGCAGTTTATCAAATCTGGTTGGCGTGGGGTGCTAGTGGATGCAATTAAGCGCACCACTGCTGTAGAACAACTACTGGCGATGAGAGGGGAACTGCAAGCAGCCGGGATTACGTACATGACGGGCTGTGGTGCAACACCGGGATTGTTAACAGCCGCCGCCGCATTAGCCGCCCAAAGCTACGCCGAAATTCATCAAGTCGAAATTACCTTCGGGGTGGGAATTGCCAACTGGGAAGCTTACCGTGCCACCGTTCGGGAAGACATTGGCCACATGCCTGGTTACACAGTGGAAACCGCTAGGGCGATGACTGACGCAGAAGTAGAAACACTACTAGATAAAACTAATGGTGTGCTTACCTTGACGAATATGGAACACGCTGATGATGTGATGTTAGAAGTAGCGGGAATTTGCGATCGCGATCGCGTTACTGTTGGTGGTATAGTTGACACTCGCAATCCGAAAAAGCCCCTCAGCACCAACGTTAAAGTAACAGGGCGCACCTTTGAAGGGAAGATTTCCACCCATACCTTTACTCTGGGAGATGAAACTAGTATGGCAGCCAATGTCTGCGGCCCTGCTTTTGGCTATCTCAAAGCTGGTAAGCAATTGCACCAACGCGGCATGTATGGAATATTCACTGCTGCCGAAATTATGCCCAAATTTGTGAGGTAATAGTTAGGAGTTAGGAGTTATATCATGTCCCGTAAATTACTTGTGATTCGTGTGTGACCTCTCCCCTACTAGTGGCTACCGTATACACACAAGTCATCGAATTACCTAAAACAAAAGAAAAACCTCACCCTGTTCTATCTTTAATCCCTCTCCTTACTAAGGAGAGGGACAGGTTTTGCATAGCAAAATCAGGGTGAGGTTCTTTTATTATGGGCAATTCATCGGACATGATATTAGGAGTTAAAAACCTAAACTTGAGACTTAAAAATCTCTGACTTTGTTCAGAAATTGCAATTGAAAACTCTTAACTCCTCACTTTTAACTCCTCACTTTTCTAAGATGATGGAATTACTGGAGAGAAAATATCTGTGAAATTCTCCTCAAGCAGCAAATCTGGCGTTTGCATAATAAATGGAAGTTCGGCTCCCACGAGTCCTCTTTGGATGCGTTCTAAAGTATCGCTAAAAACGACAAATAGAGGATATATGGTATTAGCTCCCTCACTCAAAATATGACTGTGGCGCAGAGGCATCAACCACTCATAATCATTGTCTAGCCAAACTTGGGTTTGTCGCCAACGTCCTAACAAATCAGAAAAGTCTTCATGAGCGCGATGAATAAAGACTAAAATTTCTGGTTCAGTTTTGATTTTCCACTCAGGATCGCACATCAAAATTGCTACATCACAGGGTAAGGAAATCGTTTGTGGGGCTGTTGTAGCAGTGTTGCGAAGACGGACAATGGGCAAGGGAATAGTGATCACACTTTCATCTGGACGGCGCAAACTGGGAATCATCTCCAAGTATGGCCGATATTGCTTTAGTAAGGTGATCGCAGCTAGATGATTGCTGTACTCTGCCAAACTCGCTTCGTACTGAGATTTTTGCACAGTCATAGTTTATTAAATAGTGAGTACTTAGAAGTGATAAGTTAAGAATAAAATTTAGAAGTTAGAAGTTAGAAATGCAAGTTTTAACTCCTAACTCCTGTACAGACGCGATTAATCGCGTCTCTAACTCCTAACTTTTAATCCTCTATCCCAACGTTTCAAATACTTTAAACATAGGTAGATACATCGCTAGCAAAATGGTTCCAACCATTCCCCCTAAAACTACAATCATCACTGGTTCCAAAATACTGGTCATTGCTTTTACTGCCTGCTCAACTTCATCTTCATAGAAATCGGCAACTTTCATCAACATTGCATCTAATTCTCCAGTTTCTTCTCCGATACTAATCATCTGAATTGCCATGGCCGGAAAAACGCCCTCATATTGTTGTAAAGCAATGCTAATCATACCTCCTTGTTGAATCTCAAGGCGGGCTGCATCTATGGCATTGGCAATCACTTGGTTTCCTGATGTATCTCGGACAATTTCTAAGCAAGTTAAAATTGGCACACCTGAACGAGTCAAAGAACCAAAAGTTCTGCTAAAGCGGGCGACTGAAGATTTTTGAATTAAGTCGCCAAACAACGGTACTTTCAGGGAAAGACGATCAAGTGTTAGGCGACCACCAGGAGTTTTACCGAATTGTCCATAGGCAATTTTCAATCCAACAATAATAAAGAGAAGGATGACAGCCTTCGGACTTCTCAAAAATTTACTAGCATCCATCAAGAATTGCGTTAGAGGTGGTAATGTAATTCCAATTTGTTCAAAAATCGTGGCAAAAATGGGGATAAGAAAAATGGTCATGCCGAGAAAGATAGCAACTGCGATAAAACCCACGACCGTTGGATAAGACAATGCTGATTTAATTTGGTTTTGTAAGCGGGCCACATCTTCTAACAACTTCGCTAAACGATTCAACACTTCGTCTAGAACACCACCAACTTCGCCAGCTTGAATCATACTCACATATAATCCATCAAAGCAGTCAGGATGCTTCCGCATTGACTCTGAAAGATTCATTCCGCTTTGAACATCAATGCTAATCTCCACAAGAGCTTGTTTCAATTTGGGGTTACTACACTGTTCAGCAAGTACCCCCAGACTTCTAACGATCGCAACTCCCGCATTCATCAAAACGGCAAATTGACGCGAAAAAACGGCTTTGTCTTTCACAGAAACCTTAACTAAGGAATTCTGGAAATTTTTGAAGGCAACATCTGGTTGAAATCCTTGAGATTGTTTCAGTTCTTGGATTACAAAACCTTGATCTCTGAGATTAGTCCGAGCTTGTACCAAGGATTCGGCAACAATTTTTTCTGAGCGAGATTTTCCTTGAGAATCGCGCACACGGGCAACGTAGTTTGGCATAAATTAATTCAAAATGGGCATTGGGCATTGGGCATTGGGCATTGGGCATTGGGCATTGGGCATTGGTTAATCTTCCTCACTCCCCCACTCCCCAGCTCCTTTAATGCGCTTTGGCAGCTGCACCGGGTTTTGCACCTACTGCCTGCGGCGGTGCCGCAGTACCGATCAGACGTTGGATTTCATCTGGCTTAGAAGTCTTAGACATCGCTGCTTCAAAGGAGATTGTTCCGGCTTTGTACATATCGGCTAAAACCTTCTCCAGAGTTTGCATTCCCAATTTGCCGCCAGTTTGAATAGCTGAGTAAATTTGAGCTGTTTTGCCTTCTCGAATCAAGTTGGAAATAGCGGGAGTGACAATCAGAATTTCTTGAGCCATTACCCGACCATATTCACCGGGTTTAGGGTTTTTCTTGGACACGAGGGTTTGGCTAAATACCGCCACTAACGAGTTAGACAACTGCACCCGCACTTGGGTTTGTCTTTCATGGGGGAAAACGTCAATAATCCGATCAACTGTCTGGGCGGCGGAACTGGTATGTAGCGTACCAAATACCAAATGTCCTGTTTCTGCGGCAGAAATTGCCAAAGAAATCGTTTCCAAATCGCGCATTTCCCCTACCAGAACAATATCTGGATCTTCCCGCAAAGCTGCTTTCAAGGCATTAGCAAAGCTCTTGGTATCTTCACCCAGTTGCCGTTGGTGAACTAAGCTTTTAATTGGTTCGTAGACAAATTCAATTGGGTCTTCCACCGTTAAAATATGCTCTGCTTTGGTGCGGTTAATCAAGTCAATCATTGCCGCTAGGGTAGTTGTCTTGCCGGAACCTGTAGGGCCTGTTACCAGAATTAGTCCTCTGGGTTTATCTGTCATTTCCCGGACGATATCTGGCAAACCTAATTTTTCAAAGTTAGGAATCTTAGAACTTAATGCCCGTAAGCAAGCAGCATAAGAACCACGTTCTTTATAGACATTGACCCGGAAACGAGCCAAACCCTTAACACCGTAGGAACAATCTAACTCCCAGTTCTGCTCCAAGGTTTTACGTTGGGTATTGTTGAGCATACTAAAAATCAGCCTTTGACATTGATCGGCTGTCATTACATGCTCACCTATGGGGGTGAGTTTGCCACTGATGCGGAAGTAGGGAGGCAAACCTGCGGATAAATGCAAATCCGAGCCACCCATTTCAATCAACTGCTCCATCAGGTCTTCAATCATCATTTCCATAGTTCTGCTTCCTTTTAATGTTTGTTATTTGTTTAAAGTTACTAACCATCGACCAATGACCAATGACCAATGACCAATGACTAATGACTAATGACTAATGACCAATGATCAATGACTAATTTTGAAACCGAGATGTCATACAGTAGGGACAATCCAGCCATTCTGGTTTCAATGTGGCATCGCAGGTCAGGCAGGTAAGACCAATCTTGCGTTTGGCTTTTAACTCGGCTTCCAAACCAGTATCAGTAAACGTCACTCGTTCTACTTCTTCTAGGGTGGTAGAACCTTGGCGCACTAAGTCTAAACTGTAAGACAGCAAGGTTTTCATACCCTCTTCTATTGCCACTTCCTTGATACGTTCCGTGGGTGCATCTTCGTTGATGAGAGTTTGCAGGTTTTCGGTAACTCGCATGACTTCATAGACTCCACAACGCCCTTTGTAGCCGACACCATTACACTTTGGACAAAGCTGATTTTTGGTTTTGGCTTCGGCGATCGCATCTAATGTCAAGGTGTTAGCTTTATAGAAGGTAACTTCGATATCTGAGGAAGCTGATAGACCATAACGACCCAATTCCTGGACGGTAGGAGTGTAGGGAATACGACATTCAGGACATACACGCCGCACCAAACGTTGAGCTAAAACGCCAATTAGGGAACTAGAAACCATGAACGGCTCAATACCCATTTCTCCCAAACGAGCGATCGCACCTGGGGCATCATTGGTATGTAAGGTAGTTAATACCAAGTGACCAGTCAAAGCAGCCTCAATTGCTGTTTTTGCCGTTTCTTTATCCCGCGTTTCACCCACCAGCAGCACATCTGGATCTTGCCGCAAGAAAGCCCGCAATGCGGTAGCAAAATCCAGCCCTTTTTCCCGAATCACCTGTACTTGAGTAATCCCTGGAAGGCTGTACTCAATTGGATCTTCCACAGTACTGATATTAATACCGGGATCATTTTTTTCTGATAATGCAGAATACAGCGAGGTTGTTTTCCCAGAACCAGTTGGCCCAGTCACCAAAATTAGACCAAAGGGACGGCTCACCATATCTTGGACAATTTGTAAAGTCTCCGGATCGGTAATTAACTTATCCAATCCGAGTTGGGTAGAAGAGTTATCCAAAATCCGTAGCACCACCTTTTCCCCGTAACGACTGGGTAAGGTGCTGACCCGGAAATCTACTTTACGTCCCTCAAACAGCCGCCGGATACGTCCATCTTGGGGTATACGCCGTTCCGCAATGTCTAGATTGGAGATGATTTTAAATCGGGCTGTCACCGCCGGAATGATTTTTTTCGGTAGGGGATCGAAAGCTTCGACCAGTATGCCATCCTTCCGAAAGCGAATGCGTAAGTTTTCTTCTTGGGGTTCGATATGAATGTCAGAAACGCCCTCATGCAAGGCTTTAGCCAGGATTCTGTTCACTAGGTTGATGACTGGGGCATCCTCTGCACCCTTCATCGCCGCCCCGAGATCAGCCTCCATTTCTTCAGGAGCATCCGAAAGATCGAGATTTCCGAGGTTTTCTAAATCCTGATTAATATCTGTAAACTTTGCTTGATCCAGGTGCTTTTGCTTAACAGCCATTTCATCCAGGTATTGGTTGATTAGCTGTTGGTAGTCTTCCTGTGTAATCACCATGCGCTGCAAGACTAAGCCTTGGGGGCGCAAAATGCGGTTCAGGTCATCGGAAGCTTCTAGATTATCTGGAGCGACCATCGCCACTAAAACTGAGGGCGGGGTTTGGTCTTCGTGTTTCGATAGTGGTACTAAACGATGGCGACGACAGATATCCACTGGGATGAGGGTTTCAATTAGGTTCGCCATCATCGTGCTGCCAAAGGAGTTGACTTCCGGATCAAGGAATTCAACACCATATAGTATTTTAAGTTCAAATAGCTGCTGTTTTTTATATTGCCTGAGCAACTCAGGTGATAGTTGTTGCCCAGTGATTGACTCTAGTACTTCCGTTAGGGGTCTGCCAGATTTACGGCTTTCAATTAGTGCCTGCCTCATCTGGTCGGTATTCACATAGCCAGATAGCACTAGCTTGTTGCCGAAGGGCGAAAACTCTGTTCTGGTAGTTAGAGCGGTACTGCGCCGTTGTGCTGACGAGTAAGTCATAAATGAGCAATTGATTTGGGGAAACCTCTGTTTAGAGTATTCCCCGACTGTGAGACAGAATTCTCATTTCCCAAAAAAGTCCTAAGTCACGTCGCTTTGCTGCAAATTCAAAATTCACGCATTAAAGACATTTTCAAATTAAGATCAGGGGCGAGTCACATTCAGCGCCATTCTCGAAAATTATTCGTTCGGGTTCCCACCTTAGTGGGGTCTGGGCTAACGTGTTCACCATTTGTCACAATAAGAGAACGGTTACATCACTTCCAGGAACTTGTTGGCAACAAAATCAGCCTCAGTGGCAAGTCGTGGATGACGACGGTTGCAAGCTGTGGAGATACACTGCCATAAATAGCATCTGGAATGAGTGGACAATAATGGATGAAAATAAACAGATAAACAATACAAGCCAGCAATTGGGTGAACCAACAGAGGTAAAGCAAGCAATGAAGAGTGACTCCCCAGCCCAAATTAATTTCAATGAATCTGGCAGTGAGGTGACAGAGCAAGTGGCAGCCCAAACCAATGTATCCGGCGATACGGCTACTCTCAATCCAGAAAATGGTGTCGCGGCAACCGAGAAAACTGAAGTGGAAAGAGCAGCTTTGGCAGAACTGACTCAACAAATCGAGTCCCTGAAAACGCAACTAGAAGAGCGTAGTACTCAATATATGCGGATTGCCGCTGATTTTGAGAATTACCGGAAACGCACTAGTAAAGAAAAAGAAGAGTTAGAGGCGCTGATGAAGCGGAACACGATTTTGGAATTGCTGCCAGTGGTCGATAATTTTGAGCGGGCGCGATCGCACCTCAAACCGCTATCTGATGGCGAAATGACAATGCACAAAAGTTACCAAGGCGTTTACAAACAATTAGTAGATAGCCTGAAGCGCTTGGGTGTATCACCAATGCGTCCCGAAGGTGAAGAATTTGATCCTAACCTACACGAAGCAGTAATGCGGGAACCTACGGATGAACATCCTGAAGGAACAGTGTTAGAAGAGTTAGTGCGCGGATATTACTTGGGCGATCGCGTGCTACGCCATGCAATGGTCAAAGTCGCTGCTCCCAAGGAAGATACCCCTGCTGCACCAGAAGATCAGTCGAGTCAAGCCTTCAGTTAAGCTGTAATCGCTCGCCTCGCTGACCAAAAGTGCCTGGGTTCTAGCAAGGACGAGGATCGCGTACCTAAAACTTAGACAAGGCTTTGGATAACTCTCTGTGTTTCAACTTCTCTCTTGCTACCAGCAACAGGGGTTTCACAGACGTTATCCGCTAGCCTTGATTCATGCCAAAAAGTTAGTCCGCGACAGATTACAGTAGAAAAACTCAGTAAAAATACTGGTAAATATGGGAAAAGTTATTGGGATCGACTTAGGCACTACTAACAGTTGCGTCGCAGTTTTGGAAGGCGGTCAACCACTTGTGATCGCCAGTTCTGAAGGTGGACGAACTACTCCTAGTATTTTGGGATTTGGGAAGAGTGGCGATCGCTTGGTTGGTCAATTGGCAAAGCGCCAAGCCGTAACCAATGCCGAAAACACAATTTACAGTATTAAACGATTCATCGGGCGGCGTTGGGAAGACACTCAAACAGAACGCGATCGCGTTCCCTACAACTGTGTCAAAGGTCGAGATGATACCGTTGATGTCCAAATTCGCTCAAAGAATTACACGCCACAAGAACTATCTGCCATGATCCTGCAAAAGCTCAAGCAGGATGCAGAAAACTTCTTGGGTGAGGAGGTCACTCAGGCAGTGATCACCGTACCCGCATATTTCACAGATGCCCAAAGACAAGCAACTAAAGATGCTGGCACGATTGCTGGACTAGAAGTTCTGCGAATCATCAACGAACCAACAGCTGCGGCTTTAGCCTTTGGATTGGAAAAGCAAGACCAAGAGCAGCTAATTTTAGTATTCGACTTGGGAGGCGGTACGTTCGACGTCTCGATCCTGCAACTTGGGGATGGCGTTTTTGAAGTTAAGGCAACTTGTGGTAACAACCACTTAGGTGGAGACGACTTTGATAATGCGATCGTGCTTTGGATGATGGAACACTTTCAGCAAGAGGAAAAAATCGACCTTTCCCAAGATAAGATGGCACTGCAACGCCTGCGGGAAGCGGCAGAAAAGGCAAAAATTGAACTCTCCAGCATAGTGAATACCTCCATCAACTTGCCCTTTATCACGGCTGATGACACAGGACCAAAGCATCTGGAGATGGAACTTAGCCGCTCTAAATTTGAAGAACTCGCAGGAAAATTAATTGAAGCGACCATCGAACCAATGATCCAAGCGCTCAAAGATGCGGATCTCAAACCACCAGCCATAGAGCGGATTATTTTAGTAGGTGGTTCTACCCGCATTCCCGCAGTCCAAAACGCGCTAATTAAGTTTTTCAATGGCAAAGCTCCCGATCGCTCGATCAACCCTGATGAAGCGGTAGCATTGGGAGCGGCTATTCAAGCAGGTGTGTTGGGTGGCGAAGTCGATAATCTCTTACTATTGGATATCACCCCTCTGTCCTTGGGACTTGAAACTTTGGGTGAAGTGTTCACCAAAATCATTGAACGCAACACCACAATTCCTACGAGTCGGTCACAAGTTTTTTCCACAGCAGTTGATGGGCAAACCTCGGTGGAAATTCACATCCTCCAAGGTGAACGGGCAATGTCACGAGATAACAAGAGTCTCGGCAAGTTTTTGCTAGCAGGAATTCCCCCATCGCCCCGTGGTGTGCCTCAAATTGAAGTATCCTTTGAAATCGATGTCAACGGCATCCTGAAGGTTTCTGCCCAAGACAAAGGTACAGGTAGAGAACAGAGTATTCGGATTACCAATACAGGTGGCTTGAGTAATAACGAAGTCGAACGGATGCGCCAAGAGGCGGAACTGTTTGCCGAAGAAGATAGAAAACGTAAAGAACTGGTTGAACTGAAAAACCAAGCTGATAATCTGTTGTTCAGTTACGAATCCACCATCAAGGATAATGGCAACTTTATCGGCGAGCAGATGAAAACCTTGGCCAGTGAAAAAGTTTCACAACTCCAAGCTGCCATGATTGACTCCAGTGTTTCCACAGTGGAATTTAAGCAACGTTTAGAGGACTTCCAACAAACCCTGCTGGCAATTGGAGCTGATGTTTACAATCGAGCTAACAGCCAAAGTGATGAGATTGAGGAGGCTTCAGCTAGTCTCTTGACCCCAGAAATGGACTCACCAATGAATGGCACACTAATACCACAATTCAACTTTGATTTTGACGAAGAAAATACCGCACAGGCTGATTACGAGGCGATAGATTAGGGGCATGGGGCATGGGGCATGGGGCATGGGGCATGGGGCATGGGGCATGGGGCATGGGGCATGGGGCATGGGGCATGGGGTGACTACGGGCGATGGCTACCGCAGCAAGCTACGCTCCCTGTAACCGTGTCACAATCCCCTAAAATACCCCTCACTCTTCCCTTCCAATGGCTGCATTGCCTAGAACCAGCTTTTAGATTGTCTCGTTAAGAGTCTCCGACTAGGAACGCCATTCTAGAGGCTCGGCCTCCCTTGCTGGCGGCAGAGCCGCCAAGAGCAGCATTTCCAGCCTCTGGCTGGAAACGAGGTTTTAAAAGGGTTTGCGCTTAAGTTGACATCAATGCTACGGGCGAGATGCCTACGGCGGCAAGCTACGCTCCCTATACCCGTGTCACAATCCCCTAAAATACCTCTCACTCTTCCCTTCCAATGGCTGCATTGGGTATTGGACATTGGCAAGGACAATGGCAGTTACCTTAATCTTTAACATTTTGCAAAGTGTAACAAATTTAGTAAAATATAGTATCATCTGGTGATACTATATAAATGGAACTTACGTAGTAAACAGCAAAAAACTTTTGATGCCCTTTTTCAAAACCCCACCAGATCCAATATTTTCTGGAGTGATATAGAGTCTTTATTAATTGCTCTTGGTGCAGAGGTTTCAGTTGGAAGAGGGTCAAGAGTCCGATTTGCTCTTGATGATATAAGAGCCACATTTCACAGACCACACCCTGAAAAAGAAACTGACAAAGGCGTTGTTAAGTCGATGCGACGATTTTTGACAGAAGCGGGGATTAAAAAAACGGGGACTGAAAATGATGAAATATAAAGGATATGAGGCAATTGTAGAATTTGACGCTGAAGCAGAAATTTTTCACGGTGAAGTAATTAATATTCGGGACGTGATTACTTTTCAAGGTAGTAGCGTAGACGAACTTAAGCTTGCTTTTTCTGATTCAGTGGATGATTATTTAGATTTTTGTAGAGAACGTGGAGAGGAGCCTGATAAGCCATTCTCTGGTAAATTCATGGTCAGAATTGACCCTGATTTACACAAAAAAATTGTACTTAAAGCAAGGAAAGAAGGACAAAGCCTTAACTCCTTGGTCGAAAAAAGCTTATGTCTCTATGCTGGCTAAAAATATATTGATTGTGACATGACTCCTTTCCTGTTGGTACGCAGCAACTAAAGAATCACTTCAAAGACTTCCTAGTTACTCCCTTACAGGATTTCGACTTTGACCTAGACCGGAGGCGGAGCGTCTCCGGCTCCGCTGAGATATCTCAGTACAAGAGCAAACCGTCTGCATTGGCGTTTTGGATTCCCGACTGTCCATCGGTACTAATTAGTATCTTAATATATTAGTGGCAAATGCAACACTCGTAAATATAAAGCCGTGCTTCTAGCACGGGGTTTTAAACCCAACTTTTCGATAAATTTAGCAAAGTTTCACAAGACCCCAGCGCTTTGCTAGATTGTAGAAGCAAATTACTTTGGGCTAGGCACTATGCCAGTTCAGATGCAATCGAAAGCAATGGGTGGTTTTCCACACCTAATGGTGCGGCTAGCCCCTCTGGTTGATGGGCGAGGTTTTCCTCTCCTACGTAGCACAATTGTAAAAGAGACAGCCGACTCGGCAGTGAGAAGTCTGAGCAGAGGCTTCCCCTGTTCCTAACTTCTATCGCTTTTGTCGTCTCCCACGAGGAAAGCACCTGTTGCTCAAGATTTGTCGGTGATTTTTGTGAAAGGTAAAGGGTAAAATCAGTTATTAACAAAAATTAATTTTCTCTTCTGCCTGACCTCCGGCAAGCCGTCCTCTGAAGGACACTGCATTGCTCTTCCAGAGCTTTAGGCATAACGCCTTCCCACAGGGTAGCAAGTGACCGTGAGTGACCTTCTACTGTCCTTCGGGTGATGCCTCCGGCACGCCAAGGGCGAACGCCCGTCGCTCATGGGGGAAACCCCCTGTTCTGCGCGTCTGGCTCACCTTCTGCTTTCTTCCTTCTAACTTTTACCTTTGCTATATGGCCCGCGACTATTATGAAATCCTGGGTGTCTCTCGTGACACCGACAAAGAAGAAATCAAACAAGCCTATCGCCGTTTAGCCCGGAAGTATCACCCAGATGTGAACAAAGAACCCGGGGCGGAGGATCGCTTTAAAGAGATTAACCGCGCTTATGAGGTACTCTCGGAACCAGAAACCCGCGCTCGTTACGATCGCTTTGGCCCAGAGGGTGTGTCTGGTGCTGCTGGCGCGGGCTTCCAAGATGTCGGCGATATGGGCGGTTTTGCCGATATCTTTGAAAGCATTTTTAGTGGCTTTGCTGGCGGTATGGGTAGTCCCACTCAACAAAGACGGCGCAGTGGACCTGCCAGAGGTGATGACCTGCGGCTAGACCTGAAGTTAGACTTTCGGGAAGCAGTATTTGGCGGTGAAAAAGAAATTCGCATTTCCCATTTAGAAAATTGTGAAGTTTGTAGCGGTTCTGGTGCTAAACCTGGAACCCGCCCTCGGACTTGTTCCACTTGTACGGGATCGGGTCAAGTCCGTCGTGTCACCAGAACACCCTTTGGCAGTTTCACCCAAGTCTCGACTTGTCCCACCTGTAATGGGACAGGGATGGTAATTGAAGATAAGTGTGATGCGTGTGATGGTAAAGGCGCAAATCAAGTTACAAAGAAACTCAAAATTACCATTCCCGCCGGGGTGGATAATGGCACACGCTTGCGGATTTCTAGTGAAGGAGATGCTGGTCAACGTAGTGGTCCTCCTGGGGATTTGTACGTTTACTTGTTCGTGAATGAGGACGAGGAATTCCAACGGGATGGAATTAATATTCTCTCGGAAATCAAAGTTAGCTACCTGCAAGCGATTTTAGGTTGTCGGTTTGAGGTAGATACGGTAGATGGTCCGGTGGAATTGATTATTCCAGCTGGAACCCAGCCGAATACGGTGATGAAGTTGGAAAATCGCGGCGTACCCCGTTTGGGTAATCCCGTCAGTCGTGGGGATCATATGCTGAACGTATTAATTGATATTCCCAACAAAGTCACCCCAGAGGAGAGGGAACTGTTGGAGAAGCTGGCTAAAATTAAGGGAGATCGCACTGGTAAAGGCGGTCTAGAAGGATTCTTGGGAAATCTATTTAAGTAATAATGAAGCCCTCTTCTGTTTTAACTCCCGATGCTCAACTTGATTTGCGCGGCACCCCTTGCCCAATTAATTTTGTGCGGACAAAACTACGTCTGGAGAAAATGCCATTGGGAGGTTTGCTAGAAGTCTGGCTAGACCCAGGTGAGCCGATTGAGCAGGTTCCCGATAGTCTGACAATGGCAGGTTATCAGGTGGAACAAATTACAGACTACACTAGTTATTTTTCTCTGTTAGTGCGCCGTCCAGTTGTTGAATGACAGGGGAAAATTTTACCGCAACTGGACAGTTATTGGGTACGGTGGTTGCTGTACAGGCTAATTTTTACCGAGTACAGCTAGATCAAGAGGATGGGGAGCAGAGGAGTCGGGGAGCAGAGGAGAAACTGGATTTGAATGCCCCTGTGCCCCTCTTCCCCCCTGCCCCCTTGACTCCCCTTCTCCTGTGTACTCGCCGAACCCGCCTGAAAAAAATTGGGCAACAGGTGATGGTGGGCGATCGCGTTGTGGTAGAAGAGCCAGATTGGGCTGGGGGACGGGGTGCGATCGCTGATGTCTTACCCCGCCAAAGTGAGTTAGATCGTCCAGCGATCGCCAATGTGAACCAAATCCTCTTGGTATTTGCCGTCGCCGATCCACCTTTGGAACCTTACCAGCTAAGTCGGTTTCTAATTAAGGCTGAGTCTACTGGTTTGGATGTGCTTTTATGCTTGAATAAAAGTGATTTAATTTCACCGCCAGAACAGCAGCAAATTAGCGATCGCCTACTTAGTTGGGGCTATCAACCGATATTTATCAGTGTTCAAGATGGTATAAATACTGAGCAAGCAGCCAGATATTTGAGCAATAAAATTACTGTAATTGCTGGGCCTTCCGGCGTTGGTAAATCTAGCCTGATTAATGCGCTGATTGACTCTGCCAAGCTGCGAGTCGGAGAAGTTTCTGGCAAACTGGCTCGTGGTCGTCATACCACTCGTCATATAGAATTATTTGAGTTACCTGAAGGTGGTTTGCTTGCAGATACTCCCGGCTTTAATCAGCCTGACATGAATTGTAACCCAGAAGAATTAATCCGTTATTTCCCGGAAGCCAGAAAGCGGTTGGCAATTGCTAACTGTCGGTTTAGTGATTGTGTGCATCGAGATGAGCCTGAGTGTGCGGTGCGCGGAGACTGGGAACGATATGAACATTATTTAGAATTTTTGGACGCTGCGATCGCTCATGAAACTCATTTGCATCAACAAGCTGATCCAGAATCCAGCTTGAAGTTAAAAAGCAAAAGCAAAGGCAAAGGGCAGAGTCAATACGAACCCAAGCTAGAAAGTAAGAAGTATCGCCGGATTTCCCGAAAGACTCAGTTACAAGACTTGCAAGAGTTATATCGGGATGAGGAATAAGCAATGCGATGTCTACGACGGGCTGTTCGGTGTCGCACTTCTCTATAGCGTTTCCTTTCCTAGTACATCATAACCCCCTCCCTGCAAGCGGGGAGGGGGGTTGGGGGTGGGGTTCTTGACCTCACTCAAGTGAGAACTTCTATATAAAAGTTTGTCACGATAGCATGGATACAAACAGAAAAACTATCTTCTATGTCTTTGCCCCTTGCCACCACCTCTAGTTTAGAAGCTGTCACTGAGAGTATAATTTTCCCACCAGGCGACATTTATAGTGACGAACCCCCGTTGGAATCTGATTTGCACCGAGAACAAATTGATTTACTGATCCGCCTGATTAAATGGTGGTGGCGCGATCGCCAGGATTTTTATGCTACCGGCAACCTGACTATCTATTTCAGCCCTAACCAGAAAAAATCAGAAGAATTTCGAGGCCCTGATTTCTTTGTGGTTTTAGATACAGAAAAAAAAGACCGCAAAAGCTGGGTTGTCTGGCAAGAAAATGGTAAATATCCCAATGTGATAATTGAGATGTTATCGGATTCCACTGCCTCAGTTGATAAAGGTTTGAAAAAGCAAATATACCAGAATACATTTCGCACTCCTGATTACTTCTGGTTTGATCCAAATAACCTAGAATTGCAGGGATTTCACATAGTTGATGGCCAATATCAAGAACTTGCTCCCACTGAGTTGGGTTGGTTGTGGAGTCAGCAGTTAGATATGTATTTAGGAGTTGAGTCTGGTAAATTACGCTTTTTTACCCCAGATGGGCAGCTGGTAATATTGCCAGAAGAAGAAGCAAACCAACAGTTGCAACAAGCAAATCAACAATTGCAGCAAGCGAATCAACAATTAGAACAGGAACGCCAACGGGCTGAAAAATTGGCAGAACGCTTACGAGCCACAGGTATTGATCCTGAGCAAATATTCTGAAAATAGAATTTTATCTCTAAACTAGGCATGGAAAAATAGTGCTATGAACCAAACAATATCTGATCGAGTCCGTTGGACAACCTCAGACTTAGAATTACTCACAACTGACGAATGGAAGCGCTATGAAATTATTGACGGAGAACTATTTGTAACTAGAGCGCCTCACTGGAGACATCAAGGGACTACGGGAAATATATGCTTAGAGTTACAAATTTGGTCTCGCTCTAGTGGGCTGGGGGAAACCCGTCAAGCTCCCGGTATAATTTTTACAGATGCGGATAATGTCATACCGGATGTAGTTTGGATTAGTCATGAGCGTTTAGCACTATTGCTAGATGACCAAGGGCATTTGAGAGGAGCGCCAGAACTGATTGCAGAAGTGCTTTCTCCTGGGACAACCAACGAACGCTAAGACACAGAAGCCAAGCTCAAACTATACTCATCCACAGGAGTTCAAGAATATTGGATTGCAAATTGGCAATTACAGCAGCTAGAAGTTTATCGCAGAGAAGCTGCCCAATTAAAACTGATTGCAACCTTGCTGGCTGATGACGAAATCACATCACCACTTTTACCAGGTTTTGGTGTTCGAGTTCAGCGTTTTTTTGGATAATTCTGGCGAAAACTTATTTTCAATAATGTGTGCCTGCCACTTTCCCTCGAAACACAATGTAATTGTAGATGTTGTAAAACAACATAATGGGAATAAGAAAGCCAATGAAGATAATCATGAAGACTAATGCACTAGGTGCTGCGGCTGCCTGATAAATGGTGATGCCTGGGGGGATGATATAGGGAAAAACAACTAATCCTAACCCCACAAAGGTAAGTAGGAAAAGCAGTACTGTCCAAACGAGGGGAGTAGTTTCTTCTTTGCGGTTTAGACTTCTAATCAATAACCCAATCAGCAACACACCTAGCACTGGAATGAGTGAGAATAGATACACTTCCGGCTGGTGAAATAACTTTGCCCTGGCATTTTCATACACAATAGGGGTGGCGATCGTGATTAAGATTGCACCTAACAGAGTTGTCCAGGCAGCGAGTTTGGCTGTGCGGTAATGAGACGTTTGCAGTTCTCCCTCAGTTTTTAAGATCAGATAAGTGGAGCCAATCAATACATAACCCTGGATCAATGTCAAGGCAACCAAGAGCGATCGCCAATCAAGCCAGTCCCACATGCCGCCGATAAAGTGACCCGCTTCATCCACCGTAATGCCTTCCAAAATGCTCCCCAAGGCAAATCCTTGAAACAGCGCCGCCATGAAACTACCGACTCCAAACGCCACATTCCAAAACATTTTGTTCGTAGAATGCTCTCGAAACTCAAAGGCCACAGCCCGAAAAATCAAGCCAAAGATCATCCCAAAAATGGGAATGTAGAGCGCATTCAGAATGGTGCCATAAGCGAGAGGAAATGCCCCAAACAACGCACCTCCCATTAATACCAACCAAGTTTCATTTGCATCCCAAATATTACCCAAACTCGTCATTAAGATGTCGCGTCGGTCGTCATTGGAACTAGTTAGCGATAGGATGCCTACGCCTAGATCAAACCCGTCTAACATGACGTAGAGAAATAAAAACAGAGCCAAGATGACAAACCAGACCTGCGCTAAAAAGTGTTCTAGATTCTCCATACAGTTACCTATTGATTTACCATACTTAGCACGGGCTAAACCCTAGCTATCCGCTAACAGCACTCTTCATTGCTCTGCTTCAACAGGGCGTTGATCTGGAACAAATTTAGCCGGAGTAGTTTCTACCGCAGGTTGAGTGTCAATACCTGGAACCGGAAGCTCCAGATTCGGGCCTTGACGAATGATCCGACTACCAAAGAATAAGGCACAAATAAACAGGGCTGTATAAATTCCAGCAAAAATCACCAGAGATGTTAAGACCTCACTAGCAGGTAGATGGGAAGCTCCATCTGCCGTGCGAATTTGCCCGTAAAGCACCCAAGGTTGACGCCCAACACAACGCACAATCCACCCCGATTCGACGGCAATGTAGCCCAGTGGAGCCGCCAAAATCCAGATTCGCAGTAGCCATTTCTGCTGGGCGATCGCCTCTGATGAGAGTTTACCCCGCAACCACTGAATCACACTGAGGCCCATCAATCCAGCTAAAAAGAAGCCAATGCCGCTCATCATGCGGAAGGCGTAATAAATCAAACCCACCATCCGGGGGCGATCTTCAGGTTTCCAATGTTTCAGTCCGAGAACGGGTTTAGAGAGGTTCTTTTTGAATTCTAAAATGTAGCCTAAGCCGTTGGGAATTGAGATTTCCCAGTCGTTTTGCTCGGTCTGATTATTGGGCAATGCCACTACACTCCAGGGAGCAGGCTGACCAGCAGGAGAGGTTTCCCACTTGGCTTCCATTGCCGCGAGTTTGGTAGGCTGATAGTCAGCTACCTGCTCGGCGCTGAGGTGTCCGATATAGATTTGTAATGGGGTGACAGCGATCGCAGTTGCCAAGACAATTTTGAGCGATCGCGCAAAGAAAGCCTGATGACGGTTATTGAGAATATACCAGGCGCTAATTCCCCCAATCACAAACAGAGAAGTTTCCAGCGTGGCCAAAAACATATGCGAGACGCTGTTGACCATGAAGGGATTTAAGATTGCCTGAAAGTAATCATCTACAACAAACTTCCCATTTACCATTTCTCCGCCTGCTGGAGTCTGCAACCAAGAGTTTGCTGCTAAAATCCAGAAGGTAGATAGGTTTGCGCCAAAGGCAACCATAATTGTGGCAAAATAGTGAATCACCGGGTTTACCCGTTCCCAGCCAAACAGCATAATGCCCAGAAATCCGGCTTCTAGCATGAATGCCATCGAAGCCTCAAAACCTAAAATGCTACCAAAAAAGTCGCCTACCGCTTCCGAAAACGGTGCCCAGTTCGTGCCAAATTGAAACTCCATCGGCAAGCCGGATGCTACACCAATGCCAAAGTTCAACACATATAGCTTTGCCCAGAAACGAGCATGGTGGTAATAATCAGGATTGCGTGTTTTTAGCCACATTCCTTCGACAATAACCAGATAAATCCCCATCCCAGTGGTCAGAACAGGCCATAGCATATGAAAGATTGCCGTCAGTGCAAACTGCATCCGCGATAGGGCAACGGTGTCAGATAGAAAATCCATTTTAACTAAATTTAAAACTGCTATAAATCTACCTTACGATCCCCATAAAGTCTTAAAATATTGTTGATTTCTGCCCAACCTCTCGACCTTCAACTTACAAGTATCACCCCAAAATCATTATGGCTATCGGCTACGTCGCGCTTGTACTCCACGCACATCTACCCTTCGTTCGTCACCCGGAAAGTGACTACGTGCTGGAGGAAGAATGGCTTTATGAAGCCATCACAGAAACCTACATCCCCTTATTGAAAGTATTTGAAGGCTTAAAGCGAGACGGTATCGACTTTAAAATCACGATGAGTATGACACCGCCCCTAGTGTCGATGCTTCGCGATCCTCTGCTTCAAGAACGCTATGAAGCACACTTAGCCCAACTAGAAAAACTTATAGAACTAGAAGCAGAACATAATGTCAATAATGGGCATCTTCGTTATTTAGCCGAACATTATGCTACTGAGTTTAAGGAAGCGCGTCAGCTATGGGAAAGCTATAACGGTGACTTGGTGACAGCTTTTAAGAAGTTCCAAGACAGTAATAACCTGGAAATCATCACTTGCGGCGCTACCCACGGCTATTTGCCGTTGATGAAAATGTATCCAGAAGCAGTGTGGGCACAGATTCAGGTAGCGTGCGAACATTACGAACAAACCTTTGGACAAGCACCCAGAGGCATTTGGTTGCCGGAATGCGCCTACTATGAAGGTTTAGACCGGATGCTAGCGGATGCTGGGTTACGCTACTTCCTCACCGATGGGCATGGCATCCTTTACGCCCGTCCCCGTCCACGCTTTGGTACTTATGCCCCAATTTATACAGAAACTGGTGTTGCTGTCTTTGGTCGAGATCAGGAATCTTCCCAACAGGTATGGTCTTCTGAGGTGGGCTATCCTGGAGCGGCGGAATATCGAGAATTTTATAAAGATTTGGGCTGGGAAGCAGAATATGAGTACATCAAGCCCTACATCATGCCCAATGGTCAACGGAAAAATACGGGGATTAAGTATCACAAAATTACTGGACGTGGTTTAGGGCTGTCAGATAAGGCACTCTACGATCCCTATTGGGCTAAGGAAAAAGCAGCAGAACACGCTGCTAACTTTATGTATAACCGAGAGCGGCAATCGGAGAATCTCCATGCTCTAATGGGGCGATCGCCAATTATCGTTTCGCCTTATGACGCAGAGTTATTTGGACATTGGTGGTATGAAGGACCCTGGTTCCTCGATTACCTATTCCGCAAGTCGTGGTATGACCAAGGAACATATCAAATGACCCATTTAGCAGACTATTTGCGGGATCAGCCAACGCAACAAGTCTGTCGTCCTTCGCAGTCGAGTTGGGGTTTTAAGGGTTTCCACGAGTATTGGTTGAATGAAACGAATGCGTGGATTTACCCACATTTGCACAAAGCTGCTGAACGGATGATTGAAATCTCACACCTGGAACCAGAGGATGAGTTGGGGTGGAAAGCATTGAACCAAGCAGCGCGAGAATTGTTATTAGCACAATCTTCTGACTGGGCTTTTATTATGCGGACGGGAACAATGGTACCCTATGCAGTCAGACGGACGCGATCGCACTTGATGCGGTTCAATAAGCTCTACGAAGACGTGAAAATCGGCAAAATTGATAGTGGTTGGCTAGAAAAAGTCGAATTAATGGATAATATCTTCCCTGAAATCAACTATCGCGTTTACCGTCCGCTATAGTCTTCACAAAAAGTAATCAACAGTAGTAAGGTGGTCACTGTCCACCTTATATTAATAGTAAGGAGCGTTTATTTTACCAACAACAGAGCAAGCCTTAGCCTGTGTAAGGGTTTGTCAAATGCTGTCAAATCTTTAGTTGCCACTGGGAAATAATTACCATCGACCAAGTGTAAACCCTGGAGTTGGGGATTAAGATAATCGCCTGTAGGGTCATATTGGAAATATTCACCTACTCCCAGAAAGGCGTAAATTCCTTTCTTTGCACCTTGGTCTTTACTGCGGGTAGTTTTTGAGGTAATCTCTAGAACAAAATCTGGGGTTTGATTATTTTCTTCCCAGGTTTTGTAAGATCGTCTATCATGATTTTCCACTCCAAACACCACAAATACATCTGGTGCAACAGCTGATTCTGGATAACCTTTTTCGTAGTAAATAAATAGATTACCAGCGACGTATACATCTGGATGATTTTGGAAATAAATTTCCAGCACAGTGGTAGCGTATACGAGACACTTGCGCTGTAAATCACCTTCAGCCATCGGCTTACCGTCCTCATCTGGGTACTCAATTGGGGTAACAGGGATATACTCTACCGAGGCTGTCATGGCTAGTACCTCAACTCAACTAGGGCTAGATTAAATTTAGCATCTGAATTCTTTAGCCAAACTGACATTTTACTGACTGCGACATTTGGCAGCATGGCGTTCATAATCTTCAAATCTTAGCTTTGCGATCGCACTTCTAGAAATTGTTCTAGCAACAATTCCCTCCGCTCGATCCTTTGCGCCTTCATCAAGAGCAACACTAGTTTTAGGAATTATCTTTTTGAGAAATTCGTGTGTTTCCTGGATACTTACTGGCATTGCAGGAATTGTTGTAATTCGTGGTGTTAGTTCAAATCCATAATTAATTGCTCTGCTATTCAGCACCCATAAAACCCTACTAGTGCCACCCACGGAGGTTCTACGGGATCAACCGATCTGCGCGTAGTTGCTCGAACAGGTCGAAAAACGACTCGTCCGTTTTTTGGTATATAGAGAAGCCGAGTTTGCGGCTCTTCGACATGTCGGTCATGACCTCAATCGGACGCCCAAGATCAAGATCGGTGTGCCACGCAGACGACAGACGGCTCAGATCCGGCTCGGCGAGGCCATGCTGCTTTGCGATCTCGCGCCAGAGAGCATCTTCATTCGCCATTTCAGCTTCGAGCGGGTGGATTGTGCCGTCGAACCCGATAGGCTCGATGCCGAACCAGTCAGCCAGCCGCCCCCACAACCATATCCAGCGGAAGATGTCGCCATTGACGATGTTAAACGCCTCATTGTGGGCCGCTTCGGTCATCGCCGCCCAGACTAGGTGCTTCGCTAGCACCCGTGCGTCGGTCATGTCGGAGATGCCCTTCCACTGCGCTTCAGAACCTGGCCAGCGAAACGGGCGTCCGGTCTCCTTGCAAATCGCGGCATACACGGCCAGCGTCGTGCCGAGGTTCATTGCATTGCCGACCGCCTTTCCAATGATAGTGTGAGGGCGATGAATGCTCCAGGTGAAACCGTCACGGGCAGCTGCTGCATAGACCTCATCTTCCTGAGCATAATAGAAATTTTCGACATCGAGCCGCGGATGCTCCTCACGCAATGGAGTTTCTGGCAACGATCCGGCCTTGGCGTATGCATCGAATGGCCCAAGATAGTGCTTGAGTCCGGTGACGAGGGCGACGTGCTGCACCGTGTCCTTCGGTGACAGAACATCTAGCAGATTGCGAACCATTGTGCCGTTGACCCTGACGTTCTCGGCCTCTGTCGTATTACGCATCCACGTCGTGATGAAGATGTGCGTCGGGGCAATGTCTGACAGTGCAGTTTTCAGGCTAGCTAGATTGAGCAGATCGGCAGCAACAGGGCGTAACCCTTGCACCTCGTTTCTAAGATTTCGGGCCAACCCGTAGGTCGTCCATCCATTCGCGATCAGTTCCCGCGCAAGATAGCTGCCTATGATGCCACTTGCGCCCACAACTAAAGCTGTTCCATGCATGTCGTGTCTCCAGTTCCAGTACGGAAATTTTATATGTAATATCCAGATTTGGATATCAATACCTTCGCCAATTTTTTAGAAAGCCCACACAATGCGGGTTTCGGGATATAGGCTTAAAGCCCAATTCAAAAGCCTGAAACCATTGTAATCCAAGGGATTGAGCCTTTTTGTCTCCCCCTAACCCTCTAATTTTGGCAGAGGTATTGGATAATGCCTTCATCTTCATTAGCTTCATAAACATTAGAGACTTCCATAAGTTAATATAAATATTTTTGACTAATTACATAATCTTCCCGAAGGGAATTTGGATATAAATATTTAAGTCTCATGCACAGTTTCTTCATCTTCAACCTTTTCTTCCGCACAACTATCATTGGGTATAGTCCCTTATTCTTCCATAAATTCTTTTTGAAAAAGGTGTATTTTGTTTATTCTTTTAAAGCATTTACGTTCAAATACTAGCAGTCAAGTCCCAAATTTCCAGGCTTTGTGTAAATAACGTAAAAAAAGACAGGCATCTTGCCTGTCCTACAAATAATGATTGAACAAAAAAATTAGAAATTCATCTCAGCAGCTTGAACTTTCTCAACCTGTTTCTTCTTCAGCACTAGCATAACTTGAGCCAACATTACAAGAGCGATGAACGCAATCAACCATTTGACTCTAGAGGAATCTTGCAATACGATTTCTGCATCTTTTTGACCGAATCCACCGACGACGTTCGGGTTATTGGTCAAAGCATCACCAGTTTTAACTGTTTGCCCTTCGGAAACAATCAATTCTGGCCCTAAAGGAATCGTGTCAACAACAACATCACCGGATTCAGGTTGGATGTTTACTAGATATTTGACGTTCCCATCTGCATCTTCCTCTTTAGCTATCTTGGTAATTGTGCCAGTAGCGGAAGAGTTGTAAACAGTGTTGTTGCTCTTTTCGCCAGTGGGATAAACTTGTCCGCGTCCGCGATTAGCACCTACGTGAACTGAATATTTACCGAAGTGGATGTTCTTGTCGGTTGCGGGGTTGGGAGAAAGAACTGGGAAGACGATTTCTTGATACTGTTCACCGGGTAAAGGTCCGACGATGACGATGTTTGTTTTGTCTTCGCTGTAGGGTTGGAAGGGAGTGTCGCCAACTTCTTCTTTAAGTTCCTCGGAAAGACGATCTTCAGGAGCAATCTTAAAGCCTTCAGGTAGCATCAGTACAGCACCGACGTTCAAGCCAACTTTAGAACCATCGGCACCAACCTGCTGGGCGCTGGTATCGTAGGGGATTTTCACCACAGCTTTGAATACAGTATCAGGTAGCACCGATTGGGGAACTTCCACAACTGTCGGCTTGGCTGCTAGGTGACAGTTGGCACAAACAATCCGCCCGGTTGGTTCGCGGGGGGTTTCGGGATAGGTTTGCTGTGCCCAAAAGGGATAGGCGGCAGCAGATTGGGGAAGGGCTAGATCGCTGGTGAAGTAAAATGTCACGGTAGCGATCGCTATGAGCAATGTTTTGACGATCGCTCTAGCACTGCGAGTTAACCTCGCTGTTAAGAAAACATTTCTCATCTCTAATAAGGGCAACGATTGAATTAGTCATTAGTCATTAGTCATTGGGCATGGGGCATTGGGCATGGGGCATTGGGCATAGGGCATGATTATTTCTTCCTCACTCCCTCACTCAGCACTCAGCACTCAGCACTCATTAACTCCACCAAGGTGCATCACCAGTGCGGAAGTCGGTTTCAGTCCAACGGGTCAAAACAATTTTGTCGTCGTTTACTTTGGTATGAGCTAAAGCCAAAGATAGAGGTGCTGGTCCGCGAATAACCTTACCAGTTTCGTCATACTGGGAACCATGACAAGGACACTTAAATTTGTTCTCAGCAATGTTCCAGGGGACGACACAACCTAAGTGGGTGCAAATGGCGTTAATGCCATAATCTTTGATCGCCTCTTTGCTTTCTACCACAATATAGGTGGGATCTCCCTTTAGTCCTTGGACTAGGTTGCGATCGCCTTCATTCCGGTTTTCGAGAAATTTACTGACGCTAACATCGTTACCTAGCTCGTCTTTTGCTGTTGCACCACCACCAGCACCGCCAGTTACCGGTGGAATAAAGTACTTCACAACGGGATACAATGCACCCAGAGCCACTCCAGTGACAGTCCCAAAAGTGAGAAGATTCATGAACTGACGGCGCCCCATATCGGGCACGTCTGCTGATTCAGAAAATTGAGCCATAATCTACGCGCTCTTTGTGTATTTTGTTAAGCATTTTGACAACAGTACTAGTACTTGAGCAACTCTTGTCTAAGTCGAAATGCTAGCGCTCACAAGGATGCCATACTTCTTAGTTCCAAGACATATTTAGCATCTTTTCTGTTAGCATTACATTTCTTTATATCCTTATCATACTGGAGTCACGGAACTTAACATCATAACTAAATGTAAAATCTGATTGAGAAAAGCTATGACAGGACAGGAATTACGTCAGATGTTGCTTGATAAGTGGGGATATTCTTACGATGTCCAGTTGCGGCGGGCACAGGGAAAGATATTTTTGCAAGTAATGTGGAAATATCTGGAACAAGCTTCTTTTCCCTTGAGCGAGGCGGAGTACCAAGAGCATCTTGATAGCATTGCCAATTATCTTCATGGCTTGGGTGGGTCAACACAAGTACAAATTTTTATTGCCCAAACACGCGATCGCCCCCGGCTCGGCAAAGCTGTCAGCATTCCTCTAGATTTGGGCGATCGCGCTTCGGAATGGATATTATGACCTACCATTGCATTAACATTAATAAACTTCTGAATAATTACAGTATTTTTTATCCAAAAATACCATAACTTGCTCTAAAATTCCGTTGCCCATCGCTACATCTCTATTGGGCTGAATTAATAGAACTTCTCTATCGTTTAAAACCACTCCCAAGACTAAAACTACTCTCTCAGAGAGGTTTTAGCTTAGGCGATCGCTCTTTTGAAAAAAAACTTTTCGATTTTTAGATTCACAACTTTTGATTTCCAAAATCGCTTACTTCAGTTATGCAATCACCAAATCCGATCTCACTTTCCTCACTCACCTCTATACTGACGGCTTTAGAAGTGTGCAGTGATGAATCAGTATATTCTCCCGGTTATATTCAGCCGCATGGAATATTGCTGATGCTGCAAGAGCCACACCTGAGAATTTTGCAGATTAGTGAAAATGTGGAACAGTTTTTTGGGATTTCGGCAGAAGCATTGCTGGGTAAACCTTTACAACGGTTGTTTTCTGGCGATCAAGTGCAGCGACTTGCTGGCTATCTAGCTGAAGATAACCTGGAGCTTTGCAATCCATTTGAGCTAAAAACGCGGCGGAGGGTTGCCGAGACTGATTGGCAACGGAAAAATCAGACATTTACAGGTGTAATGCACCGGGTGGTAGATGGGTTGATCCTGGAACTAGAACCTGTGCGATCGCTCAAAAGTACCGATTCAACCCAGTCTTATCAGCGCCTGCAAGCCGTGATCGCCAATTTCCGTAATGCCACTAGCCTGAAGAATCTGGCTCAAACCCTTGCCAGAGAGGTGAAAGCAATGACTGGGTTTGATCGGGTTATGATCTACTGCTTTCTGGCAGACGACAGTGGCGTGGTGATTGCGGAGGAAAAACAGAGGCATCTAGAAAGCTACCTGGGACTGCACTATTTGGCAATAGATATTGCCCTGCCAGCCCGCAAGTTGTTTTGCCGCAACTGGATGCGATTTATTCCCGATATGAATTACACCCCTGTCTGCCTGATTCCCACCAACCATCCTCTGACGGATACACCCCTTGATCTGAGTAATTCTGTGTTACGAGGAGTGTATCCCTGTCACATTGAATACTTACAGAATATGGGAGTTGCTGGGTCGATGACGATTTCGTTGATCAACGACAAAGGGCTTTGGGGATTAATTGCCTGTCACCACTACAGCCCGAAACTAGTGGATTATGAAATTCGCAAAGCCTGTGAATTTTTAGGACAGTTTGCCTCGATTGAACTGGTGCATCAGCAAGAACGAGAATTGTATGTTTACCGAAGGCAGGTGAAAGCGATTCAGGATGAATTGCAACAGACGTTATTGCAGGAGTTCAATTTTATTGAGCAAGTGTTGATCCGAAATACTTTTCACTTGCTGGATCTAGTTCATGCTCAAGGAGCCGCGATTTTGCTTGACGGTCATCTGACATTAATTGGTCAAACGCCATTCGCTACCCAGGTGCAGGAGCTGGTGACGTGGTTAGTGCAACACAAGGGAGAACGAGTGCTTGCTACCGATTCGCTCTCACGTTTATATCCAGAAGCTAAGGCATTCAAAGATCAAGCCAGCGGCCTCCTGGCAATTTCAATTTTATTCAACCATGTCAAACAAAAGTCTTACCACATTATCTGGTTTCGACCGGAGCAAATCCAGACGGTGAATTGGGCAGGCAACCCCCACGATACGGTAACAATCAACGAAATTGGAGAGATGCAATTGTCTCCCCGGAAATCCTTTGAAATGTGGAAGGAAACCGTGCGGGAAACTTCTTTGCCTTGGGAGGTTACGGAACTGGAAGCCGCTACTGAGATGCGAAATACGCTGATGTTGGCAGTGCTGGAGTTTTCCCAGATCGCCCTAGAACAAGCCGCAGAACAAGCCGCGATCGCCAGCCGCGCCAAAAGCCAGTTCCTCGCTAAAATGAGCCACGAACTACGGACTCCCCTAAATGCCATTTTGGGATTTACTCAGTTGATGAATCGCAACGAGAAGATTCCATCTGAGTTTCAAGAAGATTTAGGCATCATCAGCCGCAGTGGAAAACACTTGCTAACTCTGATCAACGATGTGCTGGAAATGTCCAAAATTGAAGCGGGTCAGTTAGAGTTAACAGAAAGCTCTTTCGATTTGCATCAGCTAATCCACTCGACCAGAGATATGGTTGCTCTCAAAGCTTTAGAGAAAGGAATTGATCTGATCACAGAGCAGCATCTGAGCGTTCCTCGCTATGTGTATGGTGACAAATCAAAATTGCTGCAAATTCTGCTCAACCTATTAAGCAATGCGATCAAATTTACGACAACAGGCAGTGTCACCCTGCGATTCCAAGCTTTGACTAGGAGAGTCGGCAGCGTCAACTCACTTGATTCAATTTCTACCGATGATTCCAAACGAGTCATCACTCTTCATGTGGAAGTTGAAGATACTGGATGTGGTATCGCTCAGTCCGATCTGGAGACTGTGTTTGAAGCCTTCACGCAAACAGAACCAGGTCGCTATGTTCAAGGTACAGGCTTAGGCTTATCGATTAGCCGTCAGTTTGCCCGTTTAATGGGTGGTGATATTACAGCGCGAAGCACCCTGAATCAGAAGTCAACCTTCATTTGTGAGGTTTTACTGAGTCTGGTAAGCTCAGTGGATATCATTGCGCCGGAAACGACTCGCACTGTTATCGGTCTGGAACCGGGACAGCCCACTTATCGCATTCTGGTGGCGGAAGACTTGAGAGAAAATCGTCTGTTGCTCGTCAGGCTATTGGAATTAGTTGGGTTCGATGTCTGTGGAGTCGAGAACGGAAAGGAGGCGATCGCTCTGTGGTCAGAATGGCATCCCCACTTGATTTTGATGGACATTCAAATGCCTGTGATGGATGGCTACCAAACTACCCGGCAAATTCGAGGGAGCGAGGGAGGTAGAGAAGTAGTGATCATTGCATTGACAGCCTATGCCTTTGAGGAAGATTACAGCACCAGCATTCAAGCAGGCTGCAACGACCACATCACCAAACCATTTACAGAAGCTATCCTATTTGATCGGATGGCACACTACTTGGAAGTCCGCTACCGCTACAAGGAAGAAGCTTTACCAGGGTTAGACCAGCAAATCTTACTTCAGAAATCCCTAACCGCCAAAGATTTACAAGTAATGTCGCCAGAGTGGATTATTCAGGTGCAGGAAGCAGCTCTGGATCTCAACGATGCCAAACTCTACAATCTCATCGCCCAAATCCCCAACCAGGAGCAAGTTCTCGCCAATGCTCTGAAATCTCTGGTAGATAACTTCCAGCTGGAAGCGATCGCAATTCTAACCCAAACTTAGAGGATGTTTGGAAAGTCGTAAAGTATACTACGGAAAACCTCACCCTGTCCTGGCGGACATCCCTCTCCTTATTAAGGAGAGGGAGAGATGAAAGCGTAGCATAACCCCTTGGAAAACCTCACCCTGTCCTGACAGACATCCCTCTCCTTATTAAGGAGAGGGACAGGTTTTGCGTAGCATAACCAGGGTGAGGTTTTTTGCGCTACTCCGATAAACAGACAATTGCGTTGAGAAAGACTTGTGTGTAGACGATCGCTTAGAGAAGCGGAAAAGGAATGGAAAAGAAGAGAATTAATTTAGAATCATCAATGATACCGTTACCTGAACCTATTACGGAAAATTACTTAGAAATTCGAGAAGTTTCTACAGGTTTTGTGGTGACTTCTATCGAAGTTTTATCTCATAAAAATAAACGCCCAGGCGAAGGGAGAAAAGCGTATGAACTGAAAGGCAAACAAGTTTTAGCTAGTCTTTCTCACTTAATCGAAATTGATTTACTCAGAAGTGGAAAACCCATGTCACTTTTAGGGGAAGTTCCTGTAACAGATTATCAAATTATTGTTAGCAGAAGTGAAATACGTCCTCAAGCTAAATTATACGGATTTAGCATCAGAGAAACGATTCCCGTATTTCCATTACCGTTACAGTCAGAAGATACAGAACCGATTGTAGATTTGCAATCTTTATTACATGGTATATATAATCGCGCCAGATATTATTTAGCAATTGATTATAATAAAGAATCAGTACCATACCTAAAACCAGAAGATGCTGTATGGTGTGATACCCTTTTACGCGAACAAGGGTTAAGGAGTAATTAGTAATTGGTAATTTGTTAAGAATTTTTCCCATTCACCCTTACCTTATGGCTAATTTACTTAAATCCGCTTCGGAAACCAATATCCTAATCGTGGACGATACCCCTGACAATCTACGATTGTTAACCAAAATATTAGAGTCGCAGGGTTATATCATCCGTAAATCGCTCAATGGGAAAATGGCATTACAAGCTGCCTCTCGACATCCGCCCGATCTGATTCTGCTTGACATCAATATGCCCGAAATGAATGGCTATGAGGTTTGTCAACAGTTGAAAGCATCAAAAACAACAGATCAAATTCCGATTATTTTTATTAGCGCCCTTGATCAAATCAATAATAAAGTGCTGGCATTTGAACTGGGTGGACAAGACTATATCAGCAAGCCCTTTCAAGAACTTGAAGTGCTAATCAGAGTCAGAAACCAGCTACTCATCAAACAGCAAAACCAAGAACTTATTGAACAAAATGAACGCCTAGAGCATGAAGTTAAGGAACGCCTGAAGGCTGAAGCAGAGGTAAGGGAGCTATCCCTAACTGATGAGTTGACAGGACTATATAATCGACGTGGTTTCTTTTGGCTGGCACATCAGGAATTAAAAATTGTTCAACGCAGACAAATGTTCTGCTGTCTTTTGTTTGTTGATATAGATGGTTTAAAGCAGGTTAATGACTCTCTAGGTCATGAAATAGGAGACAGAATGATCGTTGACACAGGCCAATTATTAAAAGAAACCTTCCGTGATTCGGATATTATTGCTCGTCTAGGAGGAGACGAGTTTGTAATATTAGTTCCTATCGAGTCCATAAATACAGATGAATTTTATCCTCGATTGCAAGCAAATATTGCTCGCTTTAATCAAGAGCATAATTACTCCTATCAACTATCCATAAGTGTTGGTGTCACGCAATGCGCCTTAAATGAAAATGTTTCACTAGAACAATTGATAGAACAGGCTGACAAACTAATGTATGAGGAGAAACGCGCTAAACGCCTCGTAAATAAAAAAAAGTTATCAACGTAATTTACTGAGGTCAGATAAAAAACAAACGATGCCTATGCTGGTTTTGATATCTGATTTGACGCTTCCCGTGCTAAAGCAACGGGGATTCTTAAAACATCACTGTTTTAATATCCTGATTTATCAGGTTCCCAGGCTCACCACGTTTGCACAGAAGTGCGTAGTGATATCTCCTTATAGTTGTTTCGGGCGTAACTTTCTCCCAGTCCAGGAGTAGGTTTTTAAATCTTGTCTGATAAGGTTATTAAACCATGTTTTACTCAGGCGTAAACACCAAAATCCGCCTTCATCCCTTGCCTGAAGTACGGAAGACGCAACTACATTGCTGTTACTCAAGGGTTTTCGGCATCTTTGTTATAAAAAATAATCACATTTATTCTCTATGTTATTTACCTGTAAGCTTAACCAGTCCAACACCACCGAAATAAAGCGCTAAAACTGCTCCCGCTAAGAGACTTTGAGTTAGAGGGTCAGTAGAAGGTGTAAGAACGGCTCCTAAAACCACTGCTCCCATAATCACGTAACGCCAACCAGAAATCATCCGTTCTGACGAGACAATGTTCAAATTACCGAGCAACAGTTGAATGATCGGAATTTGAAATGCTAAACCAGTGCTGAATAACAGTAGCAGCACAAATTCAAAATATTTATCAATTGACCAGAGTTGTTCGACTACATCTGCTCCGTAGCTAATGAAAAATTTCAACGCTGCGGGGATAAGCAGTAAATAGGCAAATATTAACCCCGCTCCAAACAGCACACTCGAACCCAAAACCACAGGCCCCAGTAAACGGCGTTCGCGGCGAGTCAGTCCTGGAACCACAAACTGGATAATCTGGTAAAGAATAAAAGGACTAGAAAGTATGAACCCAGTGTAGGCTGCCACTTTGAGGGAGACAAAGAAATATTCTCCGGGTGCAAGTTGGAGAAATTTTACTCCTTGTGCTGGAACCTCAAGTAACTGAACAATCGGTTTAACGGCAAAGAAACAGCCAATAATGCCCACCGTTACGGCAATCAGCGAATAGAAAATCCGTTGTCGCAACTCTTCTAGATGGTCGAAAAGAGACATTTCGATTTCACCTGGTAACTCATCAAGAGGATCGGTGTCTGAGTTACCATATTCTTCGGCGTCGATGTTGGGAACGTTTACAGTATCTACATCTTGTGAAGGCGTCATGAGTCAGCTAGTAGGCAACATTTATAATTGAGTAATGAGTGAGCGGTTTTTTAACTCAGCACTTTTTATTATTTTATTCGGGGAATGGAGCTACCAAGATATCTTTTTGGCTGCTGTGGGTTTTTATCCTGTTTTTTGGGGTTGCATCTGCATAAGTTAGTAGGAAGCGATCTTGTAAGCAATGCCTAACCTAAAAAAAAGGGTGGAACCGATAATTTAGAAATCACGTCTCTGCGGCTACTAGCGCTGAGTAAATCGACACAACATTAGCATAATAATACTCAGTTTTAAAAATCCGGTTCATCAAGGTGGCATCTATCTATACATAGCGCAATCGGAAATTTTTAGCTGAGGTTGGGTATGAACCGGACAATTTGCATTGCCCTGATGGCATTGCCTGTTTATTTATACAATGTTGAGCTAGGCAACAGTTGTAGTCGTGACGTGCCGATTGTTAAAAACCAGTTTCCCATAATAGCTGCTCTAATTGCTTACAACGCAAATACTCAGTCAGACAATTTTCCGTGGCAAATATCGGCTAGAGATGACCAAACGGAAGATTGTCTTCGCGCTGGTACTTGCAAAGATTGATACTAATTCGTAATTACGGCAGTCTGATCATAAAAAAAATTAATGGTTACAAAGAATCAACTTACGGTAGTGGTTACAGGAGCATCAACAGGAATTGGTCAGGCTTGTGCTTTGCTTTTAGACCATTTGGGCTTCTCTGTTTTTGCTGGCGTGCGTCAAGATATTGATGCTCAAACACTTAGACAGAAAGGGTCAGAAAGGCTTATTCCGATTTTTTTAGATGTTACTGACGCTGAATCGATCGCAGCTGCGGTTGATAAGGTAACAAATGCAGTCGGTGATGTCGGGATTTTAGGTTTGGTGAATAATGCCGGAATTGCTGTTCCTGGGCCGTTGGAATTATTAACGATCGCAGATTTTCAATATCAGATGCAGGTTAATGTTACCGGACAATTAGCTGTCACACAAGCATTTCTTGGTCTATTACGCCAGAGTCGGGGTCGAATTGTCAATATGGGTTCCATTTCTGGTATAAGCCCTGCGCCGTTTTTGGGAGCTTACAATGCCTCAAAGTTTGCTTTGGAAGGACTCACTGATGTAATGCGGATGGAGTTACGACCTTGGGGAATCTCGGTTTCCATTATTGAACCTGGTGCGATCGCTACTCCACTCTGGGAAAAGTCTCTAAGTCAATCTGAAGTAGCACAGGAGGATTTACCACAATCGGCACAAAATCTTTACGGACAGGCGATGAATATTGTCCGTAAAAAAATGCAGATTCTTGCATCTAAGGGAATTTCTGCGGATATTGTTGCTCAAGCTGTTGTCCATGCGCTGACTGCAAAACAACCTAAGACACGCTATCTTGTTGGACAAGATGCAAAAATTGCAGCTGTGCTAAAGCATATTTTACCCGATAAGCTACATGACCGGATAATTTTATACTCAATGGGTTTGTAGGGTACTTACCCAAAGAAACCTCACCCTGGTTTTGCGAAAGCAAAACCTGTCCCTCTCCTTAGTAAGGAGAGGGTGTACACACAAGTCCGCAGCCATATTTTTATTAATATATCAGTCTCATTCTGTCTCACGATCCCTCTCCTTTATAAGGAGAGGGATTGAGGGTGAGGTAAGCCAGGGACATTTTAAGAAAAAAATCGTCTTTTTAAGAAAAAAGTCATCTTTTTAGGAAAAAAATCATCTTTTTAAGAAAAAAGTCATCTTTTTAAGAAAAAAGTCATCTTTTTAGGAAAAAAATCATCTTTTTAAGAAAAAAGTCATCTTTTTAAGAAAAAAATCATCTTTTTAAGAAAAAAATCGTCTTTTTAAGAAAAAAATCATCTTTTTAAGGAGTAAATAATCGCGTTAAGGCGTAACCCATCGCTTTCACGGGTAAATCATCACTTTCAGGACTAAATTATCCCTTAAAGGAACAAATTTCTTCCATTCCGAGTCTCGGCCTCTTAATGCCTCATTACGGCTCTGCCGCCAGCAAGGGAGGCGGAGCCTCTAGAACGGCATTCCCAGTCGGAGACTCTTAACGAGAGAATCTAAAAGCTGGTTCTAGGCAGGTTTTTACATTAAGTTCACACCTATGCCCTGTCCCCGCCCTCTTCGTTGAGAACCGCTATATATTTAAGAGCGCGACAAAATTGTACTTAACAGTACCTTTTTTTGTGCTAGATTTTTTTAAAATTGATAAGATAACCTTATTAAATATTAGCGATATCTCCTAGTTCTACTTATAGCAGTATTTCTGCTTACTTAAAATCAAATATTAGCCTTGCCTTGTGCTAGATAAAACCTAGATATGAAAAATCATCCCGAATACTGTTAATTTAGTTAGTATTTTGAGTGAGATGTACTTAAATTAAGGAAGAAATTCCCTAAAACCAAATATATTTATTTAGCAGATTTTTTCATCCCTATTCCTAAGTGAACTCGATTAGTTATGCTCCTAGATTTAGAAAGATTTTATCAGGCTTGCAATCCCAGCAGACCTCTAATTATAGGAAATGCCAGCGATCGCAGATACTATATCGATTTTGCTGCGGTGCGGGGTGGCAAAATCATTGAGGCTTTGCAGCGCACGATCGCTCGCATCTCCCCGGATGCTCCAACTTGTCAGCTATTTACAGGACATCTCGGTTGTGGAAAATCAACGGAGTTGTTACGGCTGAAAGCTGAGTTAGAGGAGGAGCAATTTCATGTAGTTTATTTTGAGTCTACCCATGTCTTAGAAATGGCAGATGTAGATGTGACTGATATTTTGTTAGCGATCGCCGGACAGGTAAGCGAAAGCCTAGAAGCGATGAAAATTAGGTTTAAGCCTAGCTACTTTACTAAGTTGTTTGGTGAACTCGTGGATTTTCTGCAAACGCCAATTGATCTGAAGGTAGAAGCAGAGTTGTCTGTGGGAATTGCCAAAATTACAGCTAAAGCTAAAGAAAGTCCCCAATTGCGGCGGCGGTTAAGAGATTACTTGGAACCGCGAACAGCAAATATTTTACAGTCAATTAATCAAGAATTGCTAGAACCTGCCACCAAGGAACTGAAAGCTAGGGGTAAAAAAGGACTGGTGGTGATTGTTGATAATTTGGATAGAGTCGCAATTCGGCCTTTACCATCGGGGCGATCGCTGCCAGAATACTTATTCATTCAGCGTGGTGAACAGTTACGCAAACTTAATTGTCATGTAGTCTACACTATTCCCTTAGCTCTGACTTTCTCTAACGATAGCGCCGAACTTCAGCATCGTTTGGGGGGAGGAGTCGCGCCAAAAGTCTTACCGATGATACCTGTACGTTTGCGCTCTGGGGAGATTTTCCCGCAAGGCTTAACATTGTTGCGGCAAATGGTGCTAGCTAGAGCTTTCCCAGACATTTTGGCTAGCGATCGGTTAGGCTTAATTACAGAAGTGTTTGATAGTCTGAAAACCTTAGATCGGTTGTGCCTGATTAGTGGTGGTCATGTACGCGACTTGCTAGGGTTGCTATTTGACTGTCTGCGAGAACAAGATCCACCTTTTGATCGGGAGTGTGTTGAACTGGTGATCCGAAGACAGCGTGATTACCGAACTAATGCTATCGATCCCCATGAGTGGGAATTAATCTTTCAGGTGGTGCAACAGCAGAGAGTTAGAGGTGATATAGAATACTACACCCTATTGCGAAGTTTGTTTGTATTTGAATACCGCGATCATCAGGGAGCTTGGTTTGCCGTCAACCCAGTTTTAGCAGAGACAGAAAAATTTAAATCATGGTTGAACGACACCCACAAGCAGATGTAACAGCAGCTAATGAGCGAGCTTTGAGAAATTTGGGAAGAGCAATTGCCCTTTCTAACGGTCAATTCTCCCTGGTTTTGGTGTGCTGCAATTATCAAGTTTTGCAAGAGCAAATGCTGCAACAACTCGAAGAACTCTCTTCAGGAGTACATCAAATTCAAAAGGTAGTTTTGCCGCATAATGCTAGAAGTCTTTACACAAGTATTCATTTACAACTCCTAACCGAAAAGAATCCGCCATCGGCGTTGATGATTTTGGGTTTAGAGTCAGTAGATGGACTTGATGATCTACTTAGGTCGATCAATCATATTCGTGATGAATTTCGCAAACGTCACCCGTTTCCAATGATTGTATGGGTGAATGAAGAAGTGTTGCAAAAGGTAGTGCGTTTAGCACCAGATTTTGCTAGTTGGGCGGCAACACCAATTCAGTTTGAAATGACTAGTCAATCACTGCTGCAATTTTTGCAACAGGGAACTGACTCTTTATTTGCTACGGTATTACCAACCGATGTTGCACCAAACCAACATCCTGAAGTTCTAAAGCATTATTCCACTGTGGAGCAAGTCTGGAAACATAGCTATGAACTCCACTTCGCCATTAAAGAGTTGCATAATCGTGGTATTAGCTTAGAGCCAGAATTAAACGCTAGTTTAGAATTTGTTTTTGGTCTAGATGATTATATTAGCGATCGCATTCATCCAGCTTTAAACCATTTTCAGCAAAGCTTGCAAGTTTGGCAAAAGTTGGCACAAAGAGAAATCAATTCCAAATACCAAATTTCAAATTCCAAATTCAAGGAAAAAACTGAGGATAAGGGAGTATTTTCTGATCCTACGCCTCCTAATCGCCCATCTCCCCTACTTTTGCGACAGGGAATTTTGCTATTTTATATTGGGCTGTGTCATTGCCGTTTTGCAGAGCAAAATCAAATAGAAAACCGCCGTCATTGGTACACAGCTAAATCTTATTTTCAGCAATGCTTAAATGTTTTACAGGTGGCTGGACGTTTAGATATAGTTGCTGGATTTATTAATCAACTCGCAGAGGTTTTGCAATATCTGCAAGAGTGGGAAGAATTGCAGACGGTTGCTCAAAAGTCTCTGGAGTTACATCAAACTTATGGTACTCAAATCGAATTAGCTTGTGACTACGGTTTTCTGGCGCAAGTGGCTGTGCAGCAGTCGCGGTGGGTACAGGCGAGTATATTAGCACACGTATCACTGTTGAAATTAGGTGAGGCGCAAAAACACAACGACCCTTACAACTGCTTATTTCCATTATTATTGGGGCAAATTTACTATTTAGTTTTAGCGAAAGCCCAGCGAAATTTAGGTGAACTAGAAGTTGCGCGTGAATACCTCGACAAGGCAACAAAAGAACTACCAGCAGCCTTAGAAAGCAGCGCCCATCAATACGATGCCCATCGTTATATTCGCTTATTGCGGAGACTGCGATCGCTCTACTTTGAAGAAGGGCGCTATTTGGAAGCCTATTACATTCGACAGAAACGGCGTTCTGTTGAGCAACAGTACGGTTTTCGGGCTTTTATCGGTGCGGGACGCTTGCAACCGCAAAGACAGGCGACAAACCCCGCATTGATGTCACCTTTTGGGAGTAGCAGCGTTGCTTTAGAAATTGCGGCTTCTGGTCGAGAGCGTGATATTAATAACTTAATTGGTAGAATCAGCCGCGCCGATCAAAAGCTGACGGTGATTCACGGTCAATCAGGGGTGGGTAAGAGTTCTACTGTCACGGCGGGCTTAGTTCCAGCACTGCAAAATCGAGCCGTTGGCGATCAAATAGCCGTGCCTGTGGTATTGCAAGTTTACACCGATTGGGCGCGAGAATTAGGAAAATCTTTAAGTGAGGCGATGTCTAGTGACACATCCCTTGCCATCTACGCTGATATGAAGCCAGAAGTAGCCATTAAACCGGAAGCTTTAGCTTACTATGCCCAACCGATCACTATCATGAGGATTTTACAACAACTAAAAGAAAATGCCGATCACCATTTGATCACAGTTTTGATTTTTGACCAGTTTGAAGAATTTTTCTTCGGTAATAGCGATCGTAAGCAAAAGCAAGAATTTGATAAATTTATTAGTGACTGTCTGAATATACCCTTTGTGAAAGTTATCCTTTCCTTACGAGAAGATTATTTACATCGGTTATTAGACTTTAAACATCTTTCGGCACTGGAAGCGATTAATAATAATATTCTCGACAAACATATTCGCTACCAGTTAAATAACTTTACGCCAGAATATGCCAAAGCAATTATCCGAAAATTAACAGAGCGATCGCAGTTTAATTTAGAACCAGCTTTAATTGATGCCTTAATCGAAGATTTATCCACAGAATTTGGAGAAGTCCGCCCGATTGAATTGCAAGTTGTGGGAGCGCAAATTCAAGATGAGCGCATTACTACACTAGAAGAATATCAGCCATATAGACCGAACAAACTCATTGAGCGATATCTTAAGGAACTGATTAAAGACTGCGGCCCAGAGAATGAACGAGCCGCGTTACTCGTCTTATACTTATTAACAGATGAAAGTAACAACCGACCTTTTAAAACTCGTGCTGAGTTAGCGACGCAGCTAGCAGAGTTAGAAGATGCTAGCAAATTAGAGTTAGTCTTAGACATTTTAGTACGCTCCGGTTTAGTGGTACTATTCCCCGATGTACCAGAACGTTATCAACTGATTCATGATTATTTAGTAGACTTGATTCGCTACTTGCAACAACAAGAATCGAGTTTACAGGTACAACTAAATCAGCTACGCCAAAAAGTAGAACAAAGTCAAGCTGAGATTGAACGACTTAAGAGTGAACTTAGCCAAAATAAACAGCGTTCCAAATTAGTAGATATTCATCCCCAACCGGGTTTGGACTTATTAACAGAATTGCGGGAGTTACACAAGCGGGAAGAATTGAGTCAGTTAGAAATTGAACACTTGCGAGCTGAACTTAAAGAAAAAGAGTTAACAGCTAAACTCGCAGAAAGTCAAAAGAAACAAAGGCTAAGTGAAGCTCAATTAAATCGTTCGCTGAAAATTGCCCTAACTGCTTGCGTTCTGGCGATATTAGGATTAAGTGTTTCCATAGTCACAGCAGTAGATAGTGAAATTAAAACTCTCAGTGCATCCAGTGAAGCCCTCTTTGCTTCCCAAAAAGGTATTGATGCTTTAAAGGAAGCTTTAAAAGCGGGGAGAAAATTACAACAAACAGTCTGGGTAGATTCCAATACAAAAGAGGAAGTACAAACAGCACTCTATCAAGCAGTTTCTGGGGTAAGAGAGTATAACCGCTTAGAAGGACATATATCTGGAGTAAATAGTGTTATATTTAGCCCCGATCGCTCTTTAATTGCTTCAGCCAGTGCGGATAATACAATTAAACTCTGGCATCCCGATGGTAGCTTGGTTAAAACCTTATCGGGGCATGAAGATGTAGTTAATAGCGTCAGTTTCAGTCCCGATAGTCAAATCGTTGCTTCCGCCAGTCAAGACAAGACAGTAAAACTTTGGAATCGGGACGGTCAACTGCTTGCTACTCTATTAGGACATCAAGCTGTAGTGAATAGTGTTAGTTTCAGCCCAGATGGTCAGATTATTGCTTCAGCGAGTACAGACAAGACAATAAAACTTTGGAGTCGGGATCACAAGCTGCTCAAAACTTTGCAGGGACATGATGGTGCAATCTTAAGTGTCGCTTGGTCGCCCGATGGTCAAACTCTTGCTTCCGGGAGTGCTGACAAGACAGTAAAATTGTGGAGTCGGGATGGTAAGCTGCTCAAAACTTTCCAGGGACATGATGATGCAGTCAAAAGTATAGCTTGGTCGCCTGATGGGAAAGCGATCGCTTCTGCAAGTTTAGACCAGACTATCAAACTATGGAATCTGGAGGGTAAGCTACTGCGAACCTTATCCGGGCATAGTGCTGGAGTTACCAGCGTCAGCTTTAGCCCTGATGGTAAGACGATCGCTTCTGCAAGTACCGATGAGACAATTAAACTTTGGAGTTCTGAAGGTGTGCTGCTGGGAACTTTGAAAGGGCATAATAATTGGGTGAATAGCGTCAGTTTCAGCCCAGACGGCCGCACCCTTGCTTCTGCAAGTCGGGACAAAACTATTAAACTCTGGCATTGGGATGATGTGCTGCTGCGAAAGCCCAAAGCCGATAATGATGACTGGGTAACTAGCATCAGTTTTAGCCCAGGCGATCGCACCTTAGCAGCAGCAAGTCGAGACAAAACTATAAAACTTTTCAGTCGAGACGGTAAACTAATCCGTATTTTCACGGGGCATCAGGGTCAAGTTTGGGGCGTTAGTTTCAGTCCTGATGGTCAAGCGATCGCTTCGGCTAGTAAAGATAAAACAGTGAAACTTTGGAGTAACGATGGTAAATTACTCAACACCTTACAGGGTCATAATGATGCCGTCTTGGGTGTAGCTTGGTCGGCTGATGGTAAAGTAATTGCCTCAGCTAGTAAAGATAAAACAGTGAAGCTTTGGAGTAGGGACGGTAAACTGCTTAACACCTTGCAGGGACATCAAGACGCGGTGAATTGGGTAAGCTTTAGCCCAGATGGAAAATTGCTAGCCTCAGCCAGTGATGACAAAACCGTGAAAATCTGGAGTGTAGATGGTAAATTACTATACACATTAACTGGTCATAGCCGCCGTGTAAATGGGGTTGCTTGGACACCTGATAGTCAGGCGATCGCTTCAGTTAGTATTGATAGCACGGTAAAGATTTGGAGTCGGGACGGTGATTTGCTAACTAATCTCGCTGGAGATGGCGATAGTTTTATTAGTGTCAGTTTTAGTCCAGATGGCAAGACTCTGGCAGCCTCCAGTGATGACGAAGTGAGGATTTGGAACCGAGAAGGGACTTTGCTGATTGCTTTGAAAGGTTATAAGGATGAATTAACCAGCGTTAGTTTCAGCCATGACGGTAAAACTTTGGCTGCGGGTAGTGCTAACGGTACGGTGATTTTACAGAATTTGGCAGATATCCAACTGGAAAAATTACTGGCACGGGATTGCAATTTACTACACGATTATTTGAACACTAACCAGAAAGTAATGAAGAGCGATCGCGCTTTGTGTTCTGCTAGGTGAGGAATCAGATTTGAAGCAATGATTATATAACTAAATAAATCATCAGTTGCAACTACTTTCTAACTGTTTTATTTGCTGTTCTTGATATTCTTCAGGAACGAAACTGTAACCAAACTCAGAACACTTAGACTTAACGATTTTGGCTAATTCAACCATTTCTTTTTTTCGATTACCATTCTCAAACTTGATTAAATTTTTCTCATCAGCCCCCTTAGCTTCAAATTTAGGGTCTGCTAAATTATCTCGTAAATTTAGACGTGTTGGGTTTTTGATATTTGTAAATAAGGCTTGAATTAAGACTTCAGCAGCATCGTAAGCTGTCACAGCCCAAGGACTAATTTCTCTACCTTGCCATAATTCTTTGGCTTTATTAGCAAAATTGGATTGATAAACTGTTGTTTGTATCCACGGAGCAGTCACCACTAAACGATTTACAACATCTTCACCTAACAGAAGTGTTTCATCAGTGAAAAGGGGATTTGCTCCTACTATCACAAAATCTTTAGGACTAGCTTTGATTAATTTAAAGGTATTAAGTAGGCTATAGTCAGTGGTTCCTCCATCAGGAATAACGACAAAGGCTTTAACCCCTTTATTATTTGCATATTTAATAGCTTTGCTTGGCTTAAAGAAAGGGCTAGATAAATGAAATAAATGAAAATGTTTATTTTTTAAATCATTTTCATTTATAATATCTATCTTAAAGTTATAGCTGCCAGAGAAATTACTCTTTAATTCGTTCAAAAATGATCTACTGAATGCACTGGATGGATTGTAAAAAACTGCTACTTTATGAATATTTTTATTTTTTAGATATTCTGCTACAGTTGTAGTGTTTACCTTAAGAGAGGGAATTGTGCGGAAGAAAAAATGATCCTTTGGACGTGGAAGTTCTGCGGAAGTACTCCCAGGAGAAACCGATACTAACTCGCCCTTTTCATAAATGTCCCTTGTTGCCAGAGTAAGATCGCTAGCATAATGACCTATGACTGCAAGTATATCCTTCTGTTCTACTAAAATGCTTGCAATTTTTATAGCTTCCTCAACGTCATTTGCGTCATCCACTATCAATACTTTAAGAACTTTACGACCACGCTGATATTTTACTTTACTCAAAAATTCTTGTTGGGCTTGGGCAACTCCCCTTAAAATTTGTAATGAAGTATAAAGGTTGCTATTTATAGGAACTACTACAGCGATTGTATAAGCTTGTGTCTTTTCTTTTTCAATTCTGGCATTATTAAGATATATCAATGTTTCAGGATCATTTGGTTCTTTGTTTATTGCTTTTTCAAAAAAATCAATAGCTGTTGGATAATCATTGCTCTTATAAGCCTCTATGCCCTTGCTTTTATCAGTTAAAATAGACCCTGATATTAGAGATTTTTCACCGCAACTTAAAGATTTAATCGATGAAAAGTTTATCTTGCTATTTCCCTTAATATTTGGACAAATAGTATTTGAAAAATTTAATCCTATTGCTAACAAAAAGCCGATACTTATAATTCCAACAGGAATCAGTATTTTTTTTAAATGTCTTCTGATTCCAATTTTGTGCGTTTTTGAGCCATTTTTACTTGTATCGAGCGGATTCCTTACTGGTTGAAAATCACCTGTTTTTGGTTGTGATTCCTCAATCCTATCAGGTAACTTTTCTATCTGAGTTTCTTTTGCTTTTGATGTTTTTAAATTTTGCTCTATTTTTACAATCTCATTTTGATGCTCTGTTATCCTTTGATTTATTTGTTCAATTTCATTTGTCCACTTAAATTTTCGCCTTGGATCTGTTTCACAACGCTCCTTATTGCATAGCTCATTCCATAGCTTCCTATCTTTTGCAAGTTGCTCTTGGAGATATTTAAGCTGATCATCCATAGCTTAGTTCCTCCGCAACTTAGCGATTAACTGTTCCCAAGCAGACTTAATGTTAAAACCACTTCCAAACTCCAACTCACCTTCGTATTCCACAAGCATCGGCACAATTGGTAGAGTTATTTTTAGCTTATGTTTGGCATCTAGCTCAGGATCTTTGATAATTTCAGCTACTGCTACACTATTGAGAGGCAAAGCAGGAATTCGTTCTTCTAATGCTGCTAACATCTGTTGCATCTGTTGCTCTGAAATCAAGTTTGCTTCCAATGCATCTATTAGGTTCTGAATTAAAACTAATTGTGTTTGGTCTAGTTGCTGAGTAATAGCACTAATTATGGCTCGTTCGATAGCATCATAGCGGTTTAATAGAGCTTGACGCATTTGATTCTGATTTTCATAAATGGCAACTTGACCATTTAGTAAAACGTTTAACTTCGCATCCATCTGCTGCAATTGGCTTTCGACTTTCTGCATCTGAGCATTTGGAGTATTTGATAATTCTTGATCTAGTTCAGCGTACTCTTGCTTGTAGCGAGCAAGTGAATCGCATTGTCGCTCAATTTCCTGGCGATACCCAGCCTTTACACGAGGGTTTGTCTCGTAACGTAATGCTTCTTCAAACTCCTTAAGCAGTTCTTGGTCTTTGCTAATGTGTATTTCCAAATCTTGTAGTCTTTGAGAAAAGCCTGGAGAGAGCATAAGGTTAATTTTTTACTTCCTGGATAGCTAACTTTGTAAATTGCAGATAGATTCAGTAAACTCAACAACACTTGGTTTTTATTCGGAACTCAACTGAAGTGAAGCCATACCGTAATTACCGTAAGTCCTTTTTAGTGTAGCAATGTCTCGTAGGCGCAGGGGGCGATCGCACCCCAAAAAATCCTTAGCTGATAAATAACTCAACTTAAAAGCGATCGCACTATATCACCAATTGCGATCGCCTTTTATTACCCAACCTCAAGCCGTTGTTTCAGAACTACAGCAGGAAAATCAGCCAGAACTCATAAACAAAGCTGTACATCTTGGTAGCATTGAGTGAAGTACCCGTCAGCAAGGGAGCGAGGGCGATGTACGCAACCGTCACACAACCACTGACTTTTGAAGAGTTTCTTGCCTGGGACGATGGTTCAGGCAGAGACTTTGAGCTATTGGATGGGATTCCCGTGCCATTATCAGAACCAAATGCAAATCATGAGGATTTGATCCAGCGACTGTGTACCTATTTAGAAAATCACTGCCAAGAAAATGACCTACCTTACATCTCGCGCCAGTCCAAGCAGGTTCGGCTCAAAATAGCACCAGGAGAAAAGGAAAAAAGCCGGAAAGCAGATATTGTCATATTTGCAAGAGTTGAATGGCAGAGGATGAAAACTAGCTCTAGTTCTGCTGCTGCATATATTCCACCACCCGGAATCATTGAGGTCGTTAGCAACAACTGGAAGGACGACTATCTGACAAAACTTGCTGAATATGAGGACTTGGGCGTTTTCGAGTACATCATTGTGGACTATGCTGCTTTTGGTGGCATTCGGTTCATTGGCTCTCCCAAGCAGCCAACCATTACAATCTACCAACTTGAAGATGGAGAGTATTTACCCCCAAAGGTGTTTCGAGGGCAGGATCGAATTGATTTTAGATTGTTTCCGAACATTCCCTTAACGGCTGAACACATTTTTGCAATGAGTCGCTGATTAGTATTACTCAAATTCACACAACACTTTGAGCAGATGGCTTAGTTAATGGTATTTCATCAATCTCAGTTTATGCTGTCGGTGGTACGTTGGTCAGGAATAAAATTAAATAATATAGAATTTATGTCCCTGGCTTACCTCACCCTCAATCCCTCTCCGATATATTGGAGAGGGAAGCTAGAAACAGGATGAAGTTTTACATTTTATTTCAAAAGGCAGTGAAAGCCCTGATTTCCCGTAGGGGCAATTCATGAATTGCCCCTACAGCGTGTAGTTTTGCCTAAGTCTTATATCATATAAAATCCCTATGACCTGCTATTAGTTAAGGTCTTAGGGATTTTTTAATTACGGGACTAGTGCGGCTCGAACGCACGACCTGACGCTTAGGAGGCGTCCGCTCTATCCAACTGAGCTACAGCCCCAAATAGGAAGCATATATAATCATAGCAGGAGTTTTAGCGAGATTGCCAACAATTATCCCAAGAGCCGCCGCCTACTTCTAAACCACAAAGAAAACTTTCTGCTTTTAGGATTATTTGAGATTTTCTGCCATTTAGTTCTCGTAACTCTAAATTTAACTTTCCTTGCATGGTGTCTCGGCAACAATATCTTAAACCATCCTCTGTGGGCGCACGCAGAGGTGTACCAGGTAAATCCGTGGTTCCTGTCAACTCAATTTCATAATTAGAGTTTGTAGCTTTCATTTGCCATCTACCCCAAGGCTGAATTTCCCAGTCTACTTGTGAATTCCAGGGAACAAATTCATAAAACTTGCCTTGATAGTGCAATCCAATCATCGCTACAGATTCCATCCACCACAGCACACCCCGCCGTCCACCGCCAGCAGTTAATGCTAAGTCGGGTTCACCCTCGAAGCAATTACAGTTTATCCAAAACCATTTTTGGGGAAAAGCACCACCCCAATTTTTCTCGCCGTAGGCTGGGGCGTTGGTGAATTCGTAGATTTTGCCATTCCAGTCAATCTTCCCACTGGCTAAACCGTGAGCCATCAAAATTTGCCATCCGGGTTCAAAAATCTGCAAGAATGACACCCAGCCTGCGGTTGATTGCTGAATGCTATTTTTATTGCCCCAACCGTATACTGGTTGAATTTCATAGTCCCAACGGCAATAATTATTGGTGGCGCGTTCGCCCTTGGCGTTGGCGAAGCCATCGCGGATAATTCCCTGATTCAAGGTGGCTGTGGCTTGATATCCCTCTTGAACATGATGCTCAAACTCTGTTGGAAGCAGGTATAGGGGAGAAACTTGCAAATCTGTTTTACCCCAATGACCTAAACCCAGAACATCTCGACTACCCCAAAATTTGTTCACATCAGGAAAAGTACGACATAAATACCCATCATCCGGTCCGAGGATTTGGGCTGCACCGCCGCTATGGGGTTTACCGCCAATGGGGTCTTCAATGGAGTACATAAAGGCGAATGTTTGCCCAATTTCTGGTAAGGTGACGCGATAATACCAGCCTTCAAAGAAGCGGCGACTACTACCATCCCAGTGATAACCAGAATGGGGCGTTTGAGTTGATTGGAGAAGATTTAGGGGAATAGTTAACATAGATTTATATAGTTGCTTATTTCTCAGTATGCGCGATCGCCTGGATATCAATTATGCTTATGAAATTCTTGGGCTGGAACCTGGTGCATCACAAGCACAAGTGAAGCGAGCTTACCGTCAACTGGTGAAAATTTGGCATCCCGATCGCTTTGTTGAGCAAAAGCAAAAGCAGGAAGCTGAGGAAAAAATCAAATCAATCAACGCAGCTTATAACCAGCTTAAATCTGAAAGTCCATCTGAGGCTCCCACTAGTGAAAATCCATCTTCATCTTCGCCTACAAATCCCCCAAAAATATCTGTCAATCGTTGGGATGCAGAAACTTTCTATACTTTGGGAGTAGAGAATGCTACAAAAGAAAGATATGAGGATGCGATCGCAGATTTTACCCACGCAATTCGTCTCAATGCTCACTATATTGACGCATATAAATATCGTGGGCTAGTTTGCTCTCAACTGGGATACGAATATAGAGCCGCTTCAGATTTAAATAAAGCCGCACAAATAGAACAAGAGTTAAAAAATCCGGGTGCTACGCGGACATCGCGATCGCCTAGATATACATCAAAACCTAGACCTCTGCTAAAAAGATTTTGTCAAGGGATTAAAAAGGTATTGCGGTTAAATCGGCGTTGGAGATAAGAAGCGGAATACATACCATTTGTAAAAGCGCAGCAATGCTGTACCCCTGCACGTCGCTTCAGATGGCGACACCATACCTTGAGTTAGATAGTACGTGTAATTGGGAATACTAAGTTTAGTAAGATTTGCTGCTGATTTCTTAGTTTTCCTAGTATGAGCGATCGCTTTGATATAAATCATGTTTACGATATCTTTGGGTTAAAACCAGGTGCATCTGTTGATGAAGTCAAGCAAGCTTATCGCCAGATGGCTAAAACTTGGCATCCAGATTGTTTTCTGGAACCGCAGCAAAAGCTAGAAGCAGAAGAAAAAATCAAAGAAATTAATCAAGCTTATGCAAGGTTAAAATCTTATCAGCCAAGTGAGATAAATCAATCTGCTTCCACTACGACCAAAATTGATTTCACTCCATCCAATGCTGAAAGTTTCTACAAACTGGGCATGGATAAAGCACAAAGAGGAAAATATACTGAAGCAATTGAAGACTTTACCCAAGCGATTCGTCTCAACCCTAACTACTCTGAAGCCTATAAATATCGAGGGCTTGCTTGCTCGAAACTAGGATATGAAAATAGAGCCGAGTCAGATTTCAAAAATTCTATACAACTGGAACTGAAACAGAAAAAAGCAGCACCCAAACCTACATCACCACCGCCAAAGCCAGCAACGCCACCACCTGAATCGCAGTCTCAACCTTCACCTTTTAAAAATACCGCAGAACTGGAACTAAAACAGAAAAAAGCACCGCCCAAACCTGCATCACCACCATCAAAGCCACCAACACCACCACCTGAATCGCAGTCTCAACCTTCACCGTGGAAATGTGTACACACCCTGAATCATCTAAACTGGGTTTTTACAATTGTAATCAGTCCAGATGGGCAAACTTTGGCTAGTGGAAGTACTGATAAGACTATCAAAATTTGGCATCTCGACACAGGGAAATTACTACATACTCTCACTGGTCATACAAAATGGGTAAGATGCCTAGCCTTTAGCCCGGATAGTCAAACTCTGGTTAGTGGCAGTGATGACAGCAGCCTGATGATTTGGGAAGTGTCTACAGGTAAATTACTCAACACGCTCAAAGTACATTCAACCCCAGTTTTTTCTGTAATCATTAGTCCAGATGGTCAGACTATTCTGAGTGGCGGTAGAGATACTACTATCAAGATTTCCCATATAGAGATGGGACAATTGCTGCACGTCCTTAAAGGTCATTCTTACTTGGTTTACTCCCTTGCCATTTGCCCAAAGCAGCAGATTTTAGTTAGTGCTAGTGCAGACAATACCATTAAGCTGTGGAATTTAAAAAGTAGAAAACTGCTGCAAACTATCAACGGGCATTCAGGTTACGTGACTTGTGTCGCCATTAGCCCCGATGGACAAATTTTAGCTAGTGGGAGTTATGACCAGACTATCAAGTTATGGAACATCAATACAGGTAAGCTAATTAACACACTTGCCGGACATCATAATTATGTTTGCGCGATCGCTTTTAGCCCCGATGGTCAACATCTCGCTAGTGGTAGTGCAGATCATACGGTGAAACTATGGGATATTAACACCCGACAAAATCTTTATACTTTGGATAACCATTCAGATTGGGTTAACTCTGTCGCTTTCAGTCCTGATGGCAAAACTTTGGTTAGTGGTAGTCGAGACATGACAATCAAGCTTTGGGGCTGCGATGTCTAACCAGAAATTAAAAATTTAGATGATTTCAGTAAATTGCTATATTTTGTATAAAAACATCAGATACTAGCTTAGTAACATCCATCTTTGGGATACTTTTTCTTTAGATTAAGTATTAACTCCTTAGAAATAGAGCCACTTGCTGATCACAGAGGTTATACTGAAAACTCCCAACAGTTGAGTAGCAAATAAAACTGATATTCATCAGCAACATAGATTTTTGGACTCATTAAAACCTCTCGTTTTTACAAAGCTTTAGTTTCTCAATATCGTATCAAGGAGTTAAATCAACAGTTATGCCTATTCCTACCAATAAAGGCGAAAGTGAAAACAGTGAAGTCAAGCAAGAGTCTTACACTGATAGTAATGGTGATACTCACAGCCATGTGACACGAACCACTGAAACATCTAAAAACAACACACCTGATCCCAACTCTTACCAAAAAGGTTACGTACAAGGTCGAAATACTGAGCATGGCAATCAGCAAGCTGATTTAACCGAGCGTGATAATAACAATGCTAATGGTGGTTTGGTGTTGGGTATTATTATTACTTCCGTGCTTGCTTTGGTTATAGGTGGGGTCTGGTACTTCAGCCAGCAAAATAACGCACCGGTTAACAATATTGTGCCAGTCGTAGTTCCTGTACCGAGTAAGAGTAGTCCAACTCCTAGTGCATCTGCTCAACCACGAACGACAATCATCGAAAGAACCAGAGAAATACCTGTTGTTGTTCCTGTTCCTGTTCCACAACAGCAGGTTACACCTCCATCTGTACCTCGCCAACCGAATATTAACATTACTGTTCCACCCCAGCAGCCTGCGGCAGAAAAAGCACCTGTAACCCAGCCAACCCCGAAAGCGGTACAAACTCCGACGACGAGTCCAACTAGTACTACTCCGACTTCGCAGAACAAGGACGATGCTTCTACTAGTACTGTCGCTCCAGGTACGAAAAGTGATACCTCTAAAACCACTCCACCTCAATAAGTAGACCAGTCAAACAGTAAATCTAATTGCAGTTCTGCTCAATAATGGCTTCTGAACTTTCAACCCACTTGATATCCTGGCATTAACGCCAACATATCAAGTGGGACAATTTTTTAGTCAATATTTCGGAATTGTTGCGATAAATTAATGGTATTTAAGTTTAGTAAAGATGTAGTGTAGCTAAACAAACATAGGCTAGATTAAGAGCAAGGTACAAACAGGTTAAAAGTTAAACAAAAACTTTCAAGTTAGAGCCTCTGCCTCCTGCTCTAATGTTCTTGCGTAGGCATAGCCCGTCGTAGACATCGCTCTGAAGTTGTAGCATCCATTGAATGTATTTTTACATTGAGTTCAATGAGTTGTTTGGGAGGTTTGAAAACGCACAGCCCGAAAATGCCTGTCTAACTTCAAATGTAAGGATGTGCAATTCTGAGTATAGCGAGCGCGAATGCTGTCCACCTTAGTTAGTTGAGTTATTTACTTCTGAATTCTCTAATCTTCAAGAAACCGTCCCAAGCTGCTGAGATTTATCCATCGCAGCTTCCGGCGGTTTCTGCGTTGAGTTAATTAAAAAGTTCAGAATTGTTAATGACTAATTAAGGTAATCACAGTCACTTCTGGCGGACAAAATAAGCGTCCTGGTTTATAAGTTCCTAAACCCCGATTGACATATAGTTGATTTTTTTCAACCTTGTGAAACCCTTGCGCCCACTCCCAATATCGCACTACTTTAGAACAGTCTCCCAGGAAAAATATTACCCAACGCCGTAATTTTTTGGGAATTTGTTTGAGGAGCTTTTTATAATAGAGTACTACAGGTCCAATGCCGGGAATTACGATGTGACCACCGTGGGTATGACCAGATAGTTGCAAATCTACGCGCCATTGTTGCAATATCTTAGCTGTATCTGGATTATGGGATAAAACGATGCGGGGTGTAACGCAGTCTAGTTGATTCATGACTGGTGCGGGGTGAAATTCTCGTGACCAATAATCAGCTAGTCCTATTAGTGGTAATTCTTTTCCTAGTGGATAGGCGATTTCATTCCAAAGCACATGCACCCCAATGCTAGTTAACGCCTGGGTAACTTCTGCTTTTGAGTGGCTGTAATAGATATCGTGATTACCAAGTACGGCGTAGATACCATAGCGACTTTGCAGATGTTTTAGTCGAAGCACCAGTTGGTGAATTGGCGTGGGATCGTCAGTTACGTAGTCACCAGTTAATAGAATTAAATCTGGTTCAGCTTGGTTAGTAAGTGCGATCGCTTTTTGTAACATATCTTCCGATAGCCGCAAACCATCGTAGTGAAAATCTGACAACTGCACTAGCGTTGTACCTTGTAAAGATGCAGGAAGATCCGCAATCTTAACCGTTATTTTATCTACTCTTAAATGTCCCGTAAACAACCAATGCATAAAGCAACCGATACTCCTGATACCAGCGTTTACAGCTTACCAAAAATCAAAATGCAACTTGAGTAACTGCAATAATTAATGTCACATACTCCAGATACAATTAACTAATTGATTTATTTGAAATCGCTGAATTTAGTTATAGGGTTTTACTGCTGCCTTCTCATTCACCTTGTAGCGTGATTATAGTAACTTCTGGGCGGCAAAATAAGCGTCCTGGGAGGTAGGTTCCCAAACCCCGATTGACATATAGCTGATTTTTTCCTAGCCGATGGAAACCTTGTGCCCATTCCCAATGCCTGACTACAGAAACATTGACTTGCAAAAATGGGACTCGACGCCGCACTTTTCTAGGTATTTTTTTTACAAGCTTTTCGTAAAAAAACATCGCCGGGCCAATTCCGGGAATCACGATTTGACCACCGTGAGTATGACCAGATAATTGTAAATCGACTCGCCAGGATTGTAATATCTCCGCCGTATCTGGGTTGTGGGATAAAACGATACAAGGTGTATCGGGGTTTAGCTGGTTCATGACTGGTGCGGGGTGAAATTCCCGTGACCAACTATCCGCCAGCCCAACGAGTGGCAATTCTTTTCCTAGTGGATAGGCAATTTCATTCCAAAGGACGTGAATTCCAATGCTAGTAAGGGCATCTGTAACTTCTGCTTTTGCGTGTCTGTAATGTATATCGTGATTGCCAAGAACAGCATATATACCACTGCGACTTTGGAGATGTTTGAGTCGAAGTACGAGTTGGTGAATCGGTGTCGGATCGTCAGTTACGTAGTCACCAGTTAATAGAATTAAATCTGGTTCAGCTTCGTTAGTAACTGCGATCGCTTTTTCTAACATATCTTCCGACAGCCGCAAACCATCGTAGTGAAAATCTGACAACTGCACTAGCTTCTTACCTTGTAACGATGCAGGCAACCCTGCAATGTTAACCGTCAATTTCTCTATACTCAACGGCCCAGATAACAACCAATGCATAAGACGTTCAATAAAGCTCAATCATAGCGCTTACAGCTTAACTGAACATTGTCGGTTTGTGTGTAGTGACCAGTGCAACTTCTTGAAAATTTTATGAAAGTTATAGACTTTAGCGTATTTATATTTATTTAAATGAGACGTAACTTTGCTGTTATTTTATATCAGAGTATGGTGCATTTTTCTGAAAGAGGAGGGATAGTGAATAAACTATACGGTGAAGGTTAATTTTGGTAGAGTATACTGTATTACATACTACTGGATTAAAGCAAAACACTTAAAGCAGTTTATGTCATCACCATTAGAACCACAATTCATCCAGGATTTTACCCACTTTGAGCAGCACGTAGCAAAACTGATCCATAAAGCAGGTTGGACAGTTGAAACTGCAAAGACGAATCAACCTGGCTATGATCTAGTAGTCAAAAAAGGAAACCTAGTTGGTGTTGTTCAGGTTAAATGGCTAAAAGGTAACGTAACAGCGCCGCAGCTTTTAAAGTTTGCTGACTTTTTAGATTCTGACGAAGGTAAAAAATTTAATTTTGGTTGGTTCATAACCACAAAAGGATTTGGCGGCCCAGCATTGGCATTAATGAGAACCTGGGGTAAAGATACTAAAATTCGCTGTGGGATTGCCCATGAAAATAAGCTGGTTGGGATTGATAGTGATTCTGTTATTGCTAGCAGAGATAATCCGAACTCTCACGAAGAAACTACGCCAAAAAAAGTTTATTTTGGAGTTTTTACATGTAAAGGTGGAGTAGGAAAAACAACTGTAGCAGGGCATTTAGCAGGAGCATTAGCACTGCAAGGATTTAATGTGGCGCTTGTCGACTTAGACCCAGAGCCAGAGCAAAATCTGCACAAATTAGTAGGTGATGGTGTTTTCGTTCCCAATCCTAAAGGGGTAGGTACAACTATTCAAGTATTTGATGGAGATGATTGGGATGAAGATGCCGCACGTGACTGTCAAATAGTAATTTGCGATTGCTCACCTGCACTAGAACGTAATCCATCAGATATCATTAAGCGATTAAATTATTGTATTATCCCAACAACCTTCAATCCACTGGGAATAAGTAAGCATGGTAAAGTTATTCAAGAAACTGTTACACAAATACGTGAAATCAATAATGAAGCTCATTTATTTGTGCTAGTTAAAAATTTTAAAGATCCTGGGATTAAGCGTTTAAGGCTTTTAAAAGAAGTCTATTCTAATGCTTATAAGGAAATTAGCAAAAAAGATAATAAGTTTCATTGTATAGATCCAGAAGAAGTTTGTATTCGGGCTAGCGACCTACTTTACTACTGGGGTATACATATACTCGAAAATCCAGAAAATCCTGCCAGTAGATTAGCATTTGATCTGGTTGGCGGAAGATGCTACCCGCGTGAAGATTTTATCAACTTAGCAGATTACATTGAAAGAGAAGCTGGCATAGGAATTCTTAGAGCTAATTAAGACTTTTAAGCAAAATCTATTGCTGTGCGATCGCACAGCATTAGCTTACCAGCAATTATTGTTTTATTTATCAGTAATTAAAAAAATAGCGCCAACCTAATTACAGGTTCGCACTATTTTTTTGATTTAATTCACAGTTAAAAATAGTTAGATAAATTTGCTAAATCTTTCTCGTTAGATTCACCGCAATCTTATTTCTATACAGCACTGCGGTTGGTTAATAGATTCCACAGGAAGACTGCGACAATTGCACCGAGAACTGCTACCCCAATTCCTGGAATGCTGAAAGTAGGAGATGCCAGAGCTAAAGTACCCGTACTAAAGAATACACCTAAACTACCGCCAACAAAAGCACCGATGATTCCTAGCACGATTGTTCCCAGAATTCCGCCACCTTGATGACCAGGGTAGATAGCTTTTGCGATCGCACCAGCAATTAGACCTAAAACAATCCAAGCAAGAATATTCATTGTTCTTAATTCGGTAAACGTTTTTTACTTCAATGAATTTATATTAGCAATCTTAATCTTTTGATTCCATCTATCATCAGAATTAATTAATTATATCCATAAGGAATAGTTTAATCGATACTAATTTTTTTAAAATATAACCCACTTGAAGTAGATAATCAATTAAAAAAAAGCTCCTAGTAGGTCTTTAACTAGGGGCTTATCAAACAAACTATTGCTTGGTAATTGCAGTATATGCCTTTTAATTAGTTCTCTCCTCTACTAGAAGAATTAAGCTGAGTTTTCAAAGACTGCCTCTAAGGTAATGTAAAGGAAGCAAAATCAGGCGATATCTACGGCGGGCGTTGTTGTAGCAACTTTTTTAGCAGCATTCTCCACTTGGGCATCCTATTTATTCTCTACGAGACGCTACGCGAATATTTCTAACTTTTAATTTTTAATTGCTTATCCCAATTACTCTCAATGACTCGATGACTGAGAAATGGCAACAGTCTGCGGTAAGACCAATGCATATTTAAGAAAATCAAGCTTACCAAGGTGAGCAGCATAACGCCCAAAATCGTTCCATATGCCTTAGTGTGCCACCAAAATCTTGCACTTAGTCGCACAAGCTTCCACAAGCTACCTATATCGACGCTTTCGGAATCTTGAATGCTAATTGCTAAGGATGCTGCTGTGTTTTGTCGCGCAATTGTCATTTTAATTACTCCTTTAGACCTAAACACTGAGGTATTTAATCTGAAAATACGGTAAATTGATAGGCTTTATGATGTTTATATGTAATATCTCATAGCTTGATGCAAGAAGCAAGTTTTAAGAGCATTGGGGATGAGGTATTGGGCATTAGTATTGAAAATTAGGTATTAGGAATCCCTAGTCCCCAATCCCTAATTCCCAGTCAAAATGCCTAATCAAATTTGGTTATCACAGTTGCAAAAACATAAAGCGATCGCAGTCATCCGCGCCCCTAAAATCGAAGTAGGACAGCAAATGGCAATGGCTGTAGCATCTGGGGGAATGCAGTTAATAGAGATTACCTGGAATAGCGCTAGCGCCGGGGAATTAATCAGTCAACTACGCTCAGAATTACCAGCCTGTATCATTGGCACTGGTACGCTATTCAATGTGCAGCAGTTACAAGAAGCGATCGCATCTGGGGCGCAATTCCTCTTCACACCTCACGTTGACCCTGCAATGATTCAAGCAGCACAAGAAAAAAATGTGCCTATTATACCAGGAGCGCTGACTCCTACAGAAATTGTTACCGCCTGGAGTCAGGGCGCTAGTTGTGTAAAAGTGTTTCCCGTGCAAGCAGTGGGAGGGGCTGACTATATCAAAAGTTTGCAAGGGCCACTAGGTCAGATTCCCTTAATTCCTACGGGCGGTGTCACTGTGGAAAATGCTAAAGAATTTTTGCAAGCCGGAGCGATCGCAGTCGGTTTGAGCGGTGAATTATTTCCCAAAAAGCTTGTCACAGAGGGAAATTGGTCAGCGATCGCATCTGGAGCAAGAAAGCTGATGCGACAGTTAGCTTAACTTAGAATCAAATCATCAAAAATTCACGTCTATTAAAGTAATAGATATGGAAATAAAGGTGAAAACTGATAAGTTTCTCAAAACCCGATGATTTGAGTGTGAGTGTATCTAAAATGAAAAGACTAATTTCTCCTGACTGGGTGCGTCGCTTACAAATACTCCTTACTGGTACAGCACTGTCCTTAAGTGTTTTTACTACTACTGGAACCAGTGAAGTTTGGGCGAATTCCAAAGATCAAGTGATTGCACAAACAATCCAGACATTACAACAATCGGATCAACGCTGGATTCAAATTAATCTTTCAAAGCAACGGTTAATAGCTTGGCAAGGTGACAGAGTGGTTTATGGAAGTGCTATTTCCTCTGGTAAAAAAGCTACTCCTACTCTTGTTGGTACTTTTAAGATTCAATCTAAGTTCAAAACTACACAGATGCAGGGAGAAAACTACAATGTTCCCAACGTTCCTTATGCGATGTTTTACCAAGGTAATTACGCTATTCACGGAGCTTACTGGCATAAGAAATTTGGCACTCCAGTGAGCCACGGCTGTGTGAATATCTCACCTAAACATGCTAAATGGCTATTTGAGTGGGCATCAGTAGGGACACCAGTAGTCATCCAGAAATAGTAGGTGAAGCAGCCAAAAAGCAATTTAGGTAAAATCATAAATAACAATAAATCAAGACAATTAAGTGATTCCCAGCAAGATTTTATGCTGGGAATCTTCGGAGTCGGAATTACTGAACTTGAAATAAAATATAAAAGAGGGCATTCAACAATTGTCCCAAAAAAATAAGCGTAAATCCTGACAATTCCTGTGTGAAATTACAAATGCAAATATGAATTCGGGGAAAATTTGCATTTAGGCATTTAAATGACAGATTTTTTGTAAAGGCTGTCCTTTGTAATTAGTCATTAGGAATGTGGATTAAACAAAATGCAAAACTTCTGTTTCGTAGGGTGCGTTAATCAAGGGCATAACGCACCATCACAATATTTTTGGTGCGTTACAGAAGCCGTAACACACCCTACGAATAAATCTGTGTTCCTTAGTCAATAACAAATGACAAATGTGCAAATGGGACGCAGATTAGCTTAGGACTTGTCTTGAGAAGCATTAGCGGATGAATTGCGTAAATCCTCGACAGGAAGCTAGTAGTCACTCTGGAAATTTGTAGTTTTCCAGAAAATTACTTCACTTCATGATTTTTGCGTAGTTTATAAGATGAGGCACAATGCAAACCTGGATTCGCAATGGTGGAATTCGTTCCTCTGGAACTTTTTGTACAAGCGTGGCGCTGATGGTGGTGACTTTATTCTCTTGGTCATCACCGTTAACTGGTACACCCAACTCGACTACAGCAACAGCCACGTCAGTTGATGAAAATAACATCACTGCATTTAATAATATCAGGCAAAGATCCCAATCTCGCTGGATTGAAATTGACCTGTCAGAGCAACGCTTACGTGCATGGGAAGGTAATAAAGTTATTCATTCATACCGCATTTCCACAGGTAAGCGCTCGACTCCCACACCCATAGGTAGATTTCGGATTAATTCTAAGTATCGCACTCACCGAATGCGAGGCAGTGACTACAACATTCCTGACGTTCCTTACACAATGTATTTCTACAGAGGCTATGCCATCCACGGTGCTTACTGGCATCACCGTTTTGGAACTCCAGTCAGCCACGGTTGCGTAAATTTACCTGTTACACAAGCTCGCAATCTTTACAGATGGGCTTCAATGGGAACTTTAGTAGTCGTGCGGAAATAATTCGTAATTAAGAGTTTCAATTACGAATTATCGTGATCATGAATTAATCATTGCTGGAATTCTTACCTTGATGTGTGGACAGGTGCGTTTACCGAGTCTAACGCACCTGTTCATATATACTGTTAGACTAAAAACATATCTTCGAGGGATTCAGGAGCCATGAGCGCCACAACTACTCAACGACTTACCCTGAAGGAATTTCTGAAGCTCCCAGAAACAAAGCCTGCAAGCGAATATATTAACGGTGAGATTATTCAAAAGCCAATGCCGAAAGGGAGACACAGCCGCTTGCAAGGTAAACTCGGTGCTGTAGTTAATCAAGTCACGGAAAATCAGAAGATTGCCTATGCATTTCCCGAATTACGGTGTACTTTTGGGGAGCGCTCAATTGTACCCGATGTAGCTGTATTTCAGTGGAAACGCATACCGTTCACCGTTGATAATGAACTACCTGATAATTTTGAACTTCCACCAGACTGGACGATTGAGATTCTTTCGCCAGAACAAAAACCCAACAAAGTAATTGGGAACATTCTTCACTGTCTAAAGTATGGCAGCCGCCTGGGATGGTTTCTTGATCCTGATGACTTCAGTATTTTGGTATTTCTACCAGAGCAACAGCCAGTGCTACTCTAGGGAGAAGATTTTTTGCCTGTATTACCAGAAATTGAACTTGTACTAACCGTCAATCAAGTTTTTCGATGGTTAAAGATGGGCGGCTAGAAATAACTCGGCTGGAATGAGAAGGTGCCGTAGCTACGCCCGTCGTAGACATCACTCTCTGGCGAAAACCAAATTATAGACATAAATCGTGTCTATAATAGGCATGATTATGAATAAAAGAGGTAGGAGAATGAATTGGAGAATTGCAGAAGCGAAACAGAGGTTCTCCGAACTAATTCATGCTGTAACGAAAGAACCGCAACTCATCTACAACCGAAATCAACTGGTAGCTGTTGTTGTTGAAGCTGAGATGTTTGAAGAATTCTTGACGTGGCGCAAGCAGCGCGAAAAGATTTCTTTAGCTGATGCCTTCAAAGAACTACGTCAGATAGCTGCTGAAGAAGATTATATCCTCGAAGTACCATCCCGCCAAGACCGTCCTAATTCTTTCGCTGATGCCATTGATGACTTTTCTCTGTGACACTAACATTATCAGCGAATTAGTAAGACTCCAACCTAACTCTGGTGTACTAAAATGGGCAGCATTAGCTCCCTCAATAGTTCTGAGTGCAATCACCGTTGAAGAAATATTTTACGGACTGACATTTAAGCCCAATTCTAGAATTCAAATATGGTTCGAGAGCTTTTTGGAAAATAACTGTGAAGTATTGCCCATCACCATTGAAATTGCGAAGCGCTCTGGTGAATTGCGAGGTCAACTAAGATTAAGTGGGAAAACACACACTCAAGCAGATATGATGATTGCTGCTACTGCTCAAATTCATCAATTGACCTTAGTAACGCGCAACATCCGGGATTTCGACGGTTGCGGTATCCCACTTTTAAATCCTTTTAGTTAATTAACTCAATTGTGCTACGAGTTGATTTTCCAAAAGTGTATTATTTGTTAACAAATCTTCAACGGTGATTCGCAAAAAGCGTTGCTCATCAACTTGAAAAAGAATTTTGATCCGATCGCTTCCAGGATATCCGGCTGGTGTCAGTTGGGCAATTGTCCTGGCACCTTCTTGATCGTTGAGGGGTTTGACGCTGGTTTCACTACTGTCCACACGGCGAGTAATTAAGCGATCGCCATCAAAATAAACTTCAGTATTGCCTGTATCTGCTCCCAACTCTCCCATAATTAATTCAATGCTGGGTTGATTTTCCACAGAAGCGCCTAAGACTAATTCCACTGGCTGACTCATTGGATATGCCTGTCCAGCTTTAATCAAAGAATGCCATTTGTGGCGCTGATTGCGGCGATCCCAGTAGCGGATACCATAACTATGATACAGAAAGTCTTTGATTTGTATCCCTTGAGCTAACTGTAATGCACCTTGAGCGATCGCTTCAAAAGGACGTTCGCAACGGATTTTTTCTGGCTCAAAATACTGTTTGATCCATGTCTGCACTGCTGGTAATTGCACTGTCCCACCAACTAACAAAACTGCATTAATGTCTGGAAGTTCTATCCCTTGGCGTTTTGCTTGCTGCAATAGTGTCGTCATCGACTCATCCAATAACTCAAAAAATGCGTGTTCTTTGAGGATATTTTCAAAAGTGTCGCGGTTTAGTTCCAGTTCATAACTTTCAAATGTCTCATCGTCAAAATAAACTTCACTAGCTTGGTTTTGGGTTGATAACTGAATTTTCACCCGTTCTGCCAATCTTGTTGTCAAGGGACTTACCGCCAATTCTTGAGTTCTAGCAAAGTAATCTACTAACCAATTATCAATATCAGTACCGCCCAAGTTTTGCCCAGCTTTCGCCAGGACACGGGCTGTTTTGACTTTTTGTTTTGAATCTTCAGCCAAAGACTTGTTACCCCACTTGAGGATAAATCCCAGAGGCTTTGTGCTTGCTTGCACACCTTGATCCAATCGGACAAGAGACAAATCCAAAGTACCGCCACCAAAGTCAATCACCAAGAGAATTTCTTGATCTGCCAAGCCATAACCCAAGGCGGCGGCTGTGGGTTCATCCAGCATCCGCACCTGTTCGACGGGAAGGGCTTGACAAACTTTCCCCAACCAGTGACGATAAGCTTCAAAACTGTCTACGGGTACGGTTAATACTAGAGAATCTAACCCACCTTGCAGAGGTGCTAGTTGTTCAATCACCTGAGTCAGAAACCATTGCCCTACTTGTTCAAATGTGACAATTTGCCCATCTAGTTCGGGTAAGAAACCTTGGATATCTGCACCGATGCCCCGCTTGAAGCTGCGGAAAAATCGCGTTTCGCCTTTGAGGTCAAGACCGCGATCGCGTACTTGTTGCCCGACTAAAACTTTATTTTGGGCTGCGTCTTCAACATAAACCAAGCTGGGAATCAGTGGCGGATTGAGACTTTGTTTAATTGATAAACCTGGTAGAGTCAGGGTTTCAGGCTGCTGGGTAACGGGGTTCCAACGAGCAATGACTGTGTTGCTAGTACCAAAATCGATTGCGATCGCCATATTTTATATTTATTATCTCGCACGAAGAGGCCAAAGCTGCTTTATTTTTGATTATTCTCTATAAAGTCACCAAGAATGCAAATGCGCCCAGATGCTTGCTTCTTTGTATCCCAACCCAGATATTAATTTAGTCCGTTCTGGTGCAGCTAGTCTTTATCTCTCCTCTGATGTCAAAACTAGTACTCTGTCAAATACATTTTGACAGATACTGGGAGATATATTTCCGGCAATATATAAGCTATGCCCGCAAAACGATACATTGTCTCTCTGACTTCTGAAGAACGCCAAAGTTTAGAAAAATTAACCAAAACAGGTATTGCCGCCGCCGCCAAAATCAATCACGCTCATATCCTGGTGAAAGCAGATGTGAATCATCCAGATGGGGGATGGAAAGATCAAGCTATCAGCGATGCTTTCAAGATTAGCACCAGAACCATTGAGCGTGTCCGGCAACGGTTTGTGGAAGAAAGTTTAGACGATGCCCTTGTACCCCGTCAGCGACATTCATTAAAGTTGCGACGGCTAGACCGAGAAGCAGAAGCTCATTTGGTGGCAAGGGAAATAAACAACCCATTTCAAATCAACGAAACGCTTACGCTGTATACCTATTTGACCCAACTTTTGAGAGGCTGCGCCAACGACTTCGCTCAGGATCAACGCCGAGCAAAGTCGAGGCGTTGACTTCCGCCTTGCCGTACTAGCCCTTTTTGTCCCCCCGCAAGATTTTTTTCTCATTCATACAAAAAACCAGATCAGGTGCCAATAAATTTTCCTACAGCTTCTCGCAATTGTTCAGCATCAAAAGGTTTGATCAGATATTCTGTTGCACCCGCCAGATGCCCCTTCACTCGGTCGAAGGGGGAATCTTGAGAAGTCACCATAATCACGGGCAAATGCTGAAACTGGGGTAGGCTTCGCACTGTGCGGCAAAACTCCAACCCATTTACATCCGGCATCTGTACATCCAACAGTAAGACTGAAATCCGTTGATGATAAATGATTGACAGGGCATCAACCGCGTTAGCGGCTGTCATCACTTGATAACCCGGTTCTAAGGCTCGTTTAATCATTTGATGAATCACAGGGCTATCATCAAGCGCGAGAACAATCGGTAAGCTTGTCGTACCATTTGACATACTTTACACTCGATGAATCAATCATCGTTGGTCATTTACTCTAGCATTCCTAAAGCAAAACTTGAACAATCAATATTTTGATAATTTTATACACACTTCAAGTACTTTTAAGCAGAAGCTGAACCGGAATTTGAATCCAGAACTCGCTACCTTTCTCCAGTTCTGATGAGCATTTTAAAATGCCACCATGTTTTTCAACCACAATTTGATAGCTGATGGACAGTCCCAATCCGGTTCCCTTACCAATTGGTTTGGTGGTGAAAAATGGATTGAACAGTTTTTTCTGGGTTGTTTCTGTCATCCCAGAACCATTATCTCGAATTCGAATCACTACACTATCCGCGTAGGAGAGTTGGGATAGATGAGAACTATCCGATTTTTGTCTACTAATGAGTTCTGTTTCAATGGTAATGATGGGATTAGGGGTTTCATCTAAAGCATCGATCGCGTTACCCAAAAGATTCATGAATACTTGATTCAATTGCCCCGCATAACAATCAACAGGCGGTAAATTTTCGTATGCTTTAATCACTTGTATCTCAAACTTGGCACTGGTGAATTTCAAGCGACTTTTCAAAATCAACAAAGTGTTGTCAATCCCTTCATGGATATCCACAGGTTTCATCTCAGCTTCATCCAGGCGCGAGAAATTCCGCAGAGACAAGACAATTTGCCGAATTCGTTCTGCACCCATTCGCATCGACGATAATAGATTGGGCAGGTCTTGTCTTAGGAAATCAAAGTCCATCGCCTCCATCTTTTCTTCAATAGCAGCAGTCGCATTTGGACAGGTTGCCTGATAAAGATCCAATAATTCCAGCAAATCCTGGACATAATCGGTTGCATAAGCAATATTGCCGTTAATAAAGTTCACCGGGTTATTGATTTCGTGGGCAACTCCGGCAACCAATTCCCCCAGGCTCGACATCTTCTCTTGCTGCACCAGTTGCATTTGGGTTTGCTGCAACTGGCTCAGTGCGTTCCCCAGATAGCTTGCCTGAGTTTGGGCAGCAAAGGCGGTTGCTTGAGTTTGGGCAAGCAGTTCTGCCTGATCAAGGGCGATCGCCACTTGATCGGTGACAGCTTTGAGTAACCGGACTTCGCTATCAGTCCATTGGCGAGAACCGCGACAGTGATGGCAAATAATAGCACCCAATTGACCAGAATGGGTTCTGAGTGGCAGCAACAGCAACGAGCTTACTCCCAGTTGGCGCAGCAGGGAGTGATCCTCCGGGGTGAGTGCCTCTGAGGTAGCAGAAATATCTTCAATCCTTAGCATATCTAGATTTAAGATGGTTTTTGCCAGAATGGAGCCTGGCCCAAGGGAAAGTTCTCCCAGCGCCATGCAAATCTCTGGGTTAATAGCTTCGTGAGTCACCATAAAGTTGAATTGATCTTTGTTGGGCAGACACCATACAAAGTCACAGCGATCAACTTGCAACAGAGTATGAATCTCATTCACCGCCGTTTGTAAAATCGTGTCCAGATCCAGAGAATTACGGATTTGAGTTGCCAGATTAAACAAAATTGAATCTTGTTGACCAAGCAATTCCTGAGTCATCAATTGCTGTTTTAGTTGTTTGATTTCCGGGATTATTTGACGCAGCTTCGTGGTGTTGCGCTTTAGCTCAAACTGCGCCATTGCTTGCTGGCTGAGTGTCTGCAATCCTTTTCGTTGTTTCTGGTTCAGGTGACGCAGTTCGGAGTCCATGACGCAGAGTGTACCCAGGACGCAACCGCCAGCCGTTACCAGTGGGACTCCGGCATAAAACCGGATATTGGGAGCATTTATGACGAGGGAATGGGTGGCAAAGTCGGGATCAGCCAGGGTATCTGGAATCACAAAGACATCTGACTGGCGAATGGTGTGGTTACAAAACGCGATATCTCGTCGAATTTCTGTTAACGTGATTCCGACCTTAGACTTAACCCACAGGCGATCAACTCCGATAAAACTCACCAAGGCCATTGAAGTTTGACACAGATCAGCCGCTAGTGCTGTCAAGTCATCCAATGCCTGATCGGGTGCGATATCCAAACTCTGAAACTGATATACTGCTTTAAGTCGTGTCAGTTCGTTGGTGCAGGGCATCGTTGTACAGGAAAGTATCGAATCAATTAGTAATTCCGAAATTTTCATCGTTTTTTAATTAAGGCGTGATTGAGAAGGAGTGAGAAGATGCTGACTGCTGATTTCTCAACTCTGGCTCACACTGTAATGATTCCCTCTGCTCTCCTAATATTTGCAGGCATTCACAAATTTTGTAACAATGCGACTGAAACTGAACTTGAAGAAGAATTCAGAAGTCAGATTCCTATTGTTCTCTCGTTCTTATGCAGAGCATATTCGTAACAACTTAAAGTTACGGTTCATTTATCAATAAGCAATCATACTTAAAATATTGCCCAAATCTGGGTAAAAAACATAATTTTTAGCTCGGCGATCGCTAGCCTTTAAACCCATCATGATGTTTTTGTGCTGAAAAGTCAGTATGGAAGTGAATTTAATACCTTATTTTCCACTACTGTTCAAGGATAATTACGAATTGACAAAATTTTTTATGTCTTAAGTTGTCACCAATGTGCAGAGCATGGGAACGAGGAAAGCCTCATCAAGCTAGGTTTTTGAATTTTCCCCCTTCCCCCGTCGGGAAGGGGTTAGGTTTAACGCGAGCTTTTCCACATGACCTGAATTGTCAGATTCTGTTTCGATAAGGCTAACGCCGCAAAAGAACCTCCCAAGTAGAGCCACCAACTACACCGTCAGCTTCTAAACCATACCGCTTTTGTGCAGCTTTCACAGCTTCCTCGGTTGTTACGCCAAAATCCCCATCGGCATCGCCTTTCAAGAAACCAAGCTTTTTCAGTTGTTGTTGCAACTTAACAACTTCAGAACCACTCAACCCTAAACGCAAAATTGGCAATCCTTCTGAGGTGTATTGAATACCAGGGGTTCGCTTAGTAGTTGTGTTTGACTGAGCTCGAGTAGTTGATGTAGTACGATTCGGTGTTTTCTGTGTCCTGGAAGTTGTACCTTTTTTTGGTGTAGCAGGTTTTGGCTCAGGGTTGGTCGCAACAGCTTTTTTTGGAGTAGGTTTTGGTTTGGGGCTAGTCGCAACTTGTGTTACTGCTTTTTTTGGTATAGTAGGTTTTGGTTTGGGGCTAGTCGCAACTTGTGTTGCTGCTTTTTTTGGAGGGTTGGAGTTGGGATTTGCAACGTTGGTGAGGTTGCTAGCCTGGGTTGGAACAGGAAAATTCGTGGTTGAGTTAAATCTTGGCTGGGATGAAGGAACGGTTGATGCTGCTACCGGTTGATTAGGGAAAAGTCGTTGCCAAGTGCTGGCATCAACAATGCCATCTGGGTTTAAGCCAGCTGCTTGTTTAAAGCGGGAAACAGCACTGGCCGTCTTCTCACTATATACACCATCTACGGCACCAGAGTAATAACCCAAAAGTTTTAAAGCTCCTTGAAGTTCAGACACGCGTTCGCCTTGACTACCAACTTTCAGGGTAGGGCGGTTGATGTTATCTCCAGGATTTGCTTGGGCAATTTTTTGTGGTGCAGCTATTGATACTACAGCCGTTGAGGCAATCAAGAGAGGTGTAGTGGAGAACAAGAGTATTTCAATAGCTGATAAAGATTTAGAGCGTTTTGTCCACCAACCTTTTTGCCGTTTTTCCATCTTACAGCGATTTACAGTTGGATCTAGTAATTTTAAGTAACTCAAAATACTTGCTCTCAGGCTGCCTTGCATGGAATTTACTCCCAAATTATTCTCATGCTAATGGTACAGCCGCTTGGTCTAAAAAACAGCTGCATTTACGGATGTCTCCGACGGTCACTGAGCTTGCCTGCCCTGAGCCTACGTCGTACCCCTACGGGGAAGCGTAAGAGCGTCTCGTAGAGAAGGGTCGAAGTGCGGGCATAGCTGCGGCACATAATCCAATACGCTTGCTCCCTAACGCTTCTCAAAAAAGGGAGAATTAAAGCAAGTCTATGCGTAGGCGCAGCCCGTCGTAGACATCGCTCGATTAATTGCTTCTTCTTGACCAACTAAAGACAAGTAAGGTGATTTTAAATACTTACAGGCTGAAGCGATCGCATCCTTGGCACTCACAGCCGCAATCAATTCTTGAAACTTTGTGTCAAAATCAATTCCTAAGCCCAAAATTTCATACCAGCCGTATATTTGAGCAATTTGCCCATTCGTTTGTTTACCCAAGGCATACTGCCCCAATATCTTATTTTTAGCAGCTTGGAGTGCGCTTTCAGATATTTCAGCAGTAGATAATAAATCTACTTCTGTCCGCAGTCCTTCTAGGGCGATGCTGGTGTTCTCCGGTGCTGTACCCATGTAAACCACAAATGACGCTGGAAATAGCCTTGTGGAGTAAAAGGCGGATACTTCGTAAGCTAAACCTCGTTTTTCCCGCAATTCGACAAACAAGCGACTAGAAAGCCCATTTCCCAAGTAGGTACACAGCAACTTCAGTGGGGCGTAGTCAACAGAACTCACCGATGTTCCCAAATAACCAAGCATCACGATTGATTGTTGTGTCTGTACTGGCTTCACCCTCACCTGCGGTTCCACCCTAATTTCAGGTAAATTTAGTATTGGCAGTGCTTGGGCTGGCGCTTGCCAATCAGCAAAAACTTCTTCCACTAATGCTATTGCATCTGCGGGTGTGACTCTACCAGCAATACTAATTACTACATTATCTGGACGAAAATAAGTCTGGTGATACTCCACTAAATCAGCACGGGTTAAGCGGCTCATGGTGGTTTCATCTCCCAGTACTGACATAGAGTATGGATGATTTTGGTACATTACCTGTCGCATTTGTTCAAAGGCGACATTGAAGGGTTGCTCTTTTTGGGAACGAATATCTTGGAGTGCTAAACGCCGTTCTAGTTCCACTTGAGTTTCGGGAAAAGTAGGCGATCGCAAAATCCGCCCCGCCAATGTTAAAATTTCCGCAAAATCTGATGTTACCGTTTTGAAAGATAGCAAAAAATAATCAGTACTGGCATCTGCACTCAAACTCGCTCCTACAGACTCGACAATTTCGGCAATTTCCAAACTAGAAAGACCATCGCATCCTTTTGTCATCACTGCTGATAGCAAATGTGCTAACCCTGCTTGCTCCCGGTTTTCGTGACAACTACCCGCACGCACAAAGATTCGGACCGCAATAATGTCAGCAGCAGGGTTTTCTGCCACTAGCCCGACAATGCCATTTTTCAATACGGTGCGATGGATAGGTGATTTTTGCAGCAAGGTTGTCATTTATAATTTGTCCTTTGTCCTTTATCAAAAACTAATGCCCAATGCCCCATGCCCAATGCCCAATGCCCAATGACTAACACGGTTTAAGTACAGTAACCGCATAATTTTGCGGCGAGAGATACTGTTTAGCTAATTTTTGCAGTTCTTGGGCATCAAAAGACTGAATCTGTTGGGGATATGTCACAGCTAATTCCGCTTTGGCGATCGTATTGTAATATCCATAAAGCCCTGTTAGCTGATTTGGCGTTTCGGTAGAAAACGCATACTCATTACATAGCAACCTGCGTCCGCGAGCAAGTTCCTGTTCACTAATTCCTCTACTCTGCAAATCATCCAAATGAGCGCAAATTAAGGACTCAACTTCCTCCAGATTTTCTGGTTCCAACCAGGCAGTAATTGTAAATAAACTTGATTCCCGTTGTAGAGAAAAACTACTGCAAATTCCCTGTACCAATTGCAAATCTTCTCGCAAATCGCGCACTAAACGCGAAGTCCGCCCTTCTGCCAATAACACCGACAACAAATCTAAACCATAACCAGTGCGGATTTCTTCTACTCCGGGTACCAGCCACGCCATCAACAATCGCGCTTGCTCAATGCGTGGTAAACACAGTTCTTCACGCTGAATACCTGTTATCACTGGCTTTGCTACTTTCTCAAACTGCGGACAATTCGAGCGTTCGGCAAAATCAGCAAATGAATGATTTACCATTTCCCAAGCTGGTTGCTGGGCTATACCCCCGGCAATTACCACCGTCATGTTTTCCGGTTGATAGTGAGTGCGGTGAAAACAGCGCATTGCTTCTGGTGACTGCTGCATAAGTTCTTGCTCAGTACCCAGCACCGAACGTCCGTAAGGATGATGTTGATAGATGCTTTGAATCAGAGCTTGGAATCCTATCCAGTCGGAATCGTCATTACAAGAGCGAATTTCCTCTAGCACCACGTCCCGTTCGCGGCTAAATTCATCTTCTGGAATTGCCGCATTCAGCAGTAGTTCTCCCAAGTAGGGCAGAGTATCTTTTAAATAAGGGGCAGCTGTGGTGAGTGAATAATGAGCATAATCATAGCTTGTCGCCGCATTACTTACGCCCCCACGGTTTTCAACTTTATAATCGAACATTCCAGGGGGTAGCGTCGCTGTACCTTTAAAAATCATGTGTTCTAAAAAGTGCGCCATGCCGAACCAGGGTTCTGGCTCTAGGCTTGCTCCAGCACGCACCCAAACATCCGCCACAACTACAGGAGTAGTGGGAATTTCTTGATGAATAAACGTTAAACCACTGTCTAGTCGGAAGACCGAGCCTGGAAACACGGTATTAGTTAGTTGTTTTAACAATTTTTGTAGCTTTAACCACAATTTCAGATAATTTTGTTATCTTAACTCTGAACGATACCTAATTTAGAATCAAGTTATACAGATTTTGTAGAATTGTGTTGTTGCTGTTCTCCACACTACCGAGAAATTGGAAGCGTTAGGCATTGAGAGGAAAATCGTTCTACTCCTGTCTCAAGAAGGGATTTAATTCCTCTTGCCATCTCAAAATAAGCGAACGTACAGCACAGGTAAGTAGGTAAGCGTAATTAAATATAAGATCAAACCTCACCCTCAATCCCTCTCCTTATTAAGGAGAGGGAAGCCGGAGGCAGGGTGAGGTATTATATTTAATTTGACCCACTTACTTATCTACTTCTTGAAATCAGAGTAGTAGCCATTAAGATACTGGAATCTCAATGACAAATTCTGTTCCTTCGCCCAGCACAGAATTGCAACTCAACCGCCCATTGTGGGTTTCCTCGACAATTTGACGAGCGATCGCTAATCCTAATCCCGTTCCTTTCCCCACCTCTTTAGTTGTAAACAGGTGGTTAAAGATCCGCGTTCTAATCTCCTCTGGCATCCCCTGACCGTTATCTCTAATGCAAATTGTTACCGTGTGTTGGTCACTGGATACTTCGGTGTGAATCAGTATTTGCTGATGCTCGGCTTTCACTTGGGCAAAAGAACGCCCCTGAATAGATGTATCTAAGATATCAATTGCATTAGCGAGGATGTTCATAAATACTTGATTTAACTGTCCTAAAAAGCACTTGACAGGCGGTAATTTTCCATATTCGGTGATGACTTTAATCGCTGGACGTTTTTCGTCAGCTTTCAGGCGATACTTCAAAATCAACAGCGTACTCTCAATTCCTTCATGGAGGTTACAAGCAACTTTTTCGGTTGTATCGGCTCTGGAAAAGGTGCGGAGACTGGTACTAATGTCTCTAATCCGTTCGGAAGCTACCTTCATTGAGCTTACGAGCTTTGGTAAGTCCTCAGACAAGAATTTTAGGTCAATTTCTTCGCTATGCTCAATGACTGCGATCGCAGGAGTGGGATAATGTTGTTGGTAGGATTGGATATGCGCGAGTAAGTCTTGAGTATACTCTTGGGCATTGTTGAGACTGCCTTCAAGAAATCCAAGAGGATTATTAATTTCATGTGCCACCCCTGCAACTAAATTGCCCAAGGTTGCCATTTTTTCATTTTGCACCATTTGTAGTTGGGCTTGCTCAAGTTCTTGCAGCGATCGCTCTAACTCTTGTCCATAATTTTGAGATTCTTGATAAAGACGGGCATTTTCTAGAGAGATGGCAGCTTGGGTGCATAGCAGTTGGATAACTTCAATGTGATCGCGAGTAAATGCACCAATTGTGAACGGATTTTCTAGATATAGCAGCCCGATGATTTTACCCTGATTTAATATCGGCATACACAACACACTCTTAGGTTTTTGCTGCATGAAATATGAGTCGGCGATAAAATCAGTTTGTGCTGTGGCATCATCTAACACAACAGTTTTTAAGCTGCGTTTGACAGAGTTTACCAGTGTAATCGGAATGCATTCGCTGGTTGACAATGGTACAGATACCAGAGTGACTCCTTCATTGATGCTGGCTACAGCCTCAACCACTAAGTTGCCCTGTTGGAGTATAAGCAGGGCAGCTTTTTGTGCCCCAGCATTTTCCATCACCACTTGCAAAAGAACAGTGATTAATTGCTCTAGTTGAATTTCACTGGAGAGAACTTGTGAAGCTTTAAAGATGGTGGCAAAATCGAGGGCTTGATAAATACTGCTGCTAGAAAGGTTTCTGTGGATGGTTTGATATGGGAATGATAATGTATCGACAGTTGAACTCAGTTGAAAGTGATTAAGTTGCCCTTGTAAGATGGGAGCCAGAAGTTGAGGATAACGTTTTTCTAAGTCCTCGGTTTTGGCTTTAGCGCCCCAACGGGCATAGCAATAATAAGCTTCTTGCATATAAATTTGAGCGATTTTTTCTTTGCCCCAGTCAAGGTAGAACTTGGCCGCGAGTTCATTGCTCAAGGCTTCTTCTTGGATATATTCGTTTTCTTTAGCCAGAGAAATGGCGCGATCGTACAGTTCCATTGCTGCCATCTTTTCGCCCAAAACCCGATGGCGTTCTGCTTCCACCAAATCAAATTTGTGCTGGAAATTCATCGGTGCAAATTTGGCTCGAAACTGTAATTTTTCCTGGTTTTCGCTAACCTTTAAGAGTAATTGCTCCTGTTGAGACGGTTCAGCCGTTAGATAGATAGCAAGCCGGGACAAAGAATCGTAGTAGTAGAAGACTGGCACAGATAGCATTCCTGGGACACCGTTGAGGTATTGATCTCCCTGATTTGCATTCTCAACTGCCGCCGGAAAATTCTCAAACAGATAACTGAGTGTTAACTTATTTAAAAAAAATATATGGGGTGTTAATTCGTCTTCTTTGAGGAGCGCAGATAAAAGTTGTTCTTCTTGACAATATTCACCAATAAGTAACTCTGGATTATTGCTATATTCGGTTAGATTTTTAATGCTTTGACAGACTATATTAGACCAATTTAATAAGCGCTGGTTTTTGGCAAAATGCAACTTGTAGGCTTTAATATCTGCTAGCAGGATTTCTAAAACTTCTTTGCCACTTAAATAGACATAGAAGAACTTGAAAATCATGGATGTAAGCACATGAAAAAAATCGCCTGTCTCTAATCCAATAGTATGAGATTCCTGTAATAAACTTATTGAGGTGCGAACATGTTGTTTATTATATTGATTTAATGCAGCTACCTTAAATATAGTCATGCTTTGAACAGATTTTGCTTGAAATCTATCTACAAGCATTAAAGCTAGCTTACCAAATTCGTAGCCTGACTCCAGTTGGTTGCAAGCATTAAGTACAATTCCAAAATCTGCATACCCTGGTGCAGAAAGTGGTGCATTGCCGTATTTAAGAGATAAATTCACTTCTTCGCAGGCCAAAATTGGAAACAGATACGAGCAATTCTGGTGGATGGCGGGAGCGATACTAGCCATAATCCGCAAAGCAACTAAAGCTTTGGGATCATCCATCAATGGCAAATCAATTAAGCCCTCAATACTTCTACCGGCCAATGTAGAGAGCGTGTTTAATACATATTGCTGAATGTCTGAAGGTGTTACTGATTTAGGTAATGTTACCCCAAGTTGCTCGAGAAGTTCACGCCCAGTTACGATCGCTTCTAATGATTGATCCCGCAACTGATAAGCTTGAAGTTGAACTTCATAAACTTTCACTCTATCCAGTATGGTGGTTGTTTCTTGGATGACAACCTGGATCAGAGATTCCATCTGCTCAAATTCATTGTTGAGAAAGGCAGCTTCGGCGGCTTCTTCGTATAAATTTAGAGTCAGTTCGTAGGCGATTTCCCAACTATTAATCGTCAACAGCTGCATTCCATAATTGAGGTAATGAATTGCTGCACCATAAGCGGTAGCTTCTTTCGCTTTTCGACCAGCATTCAGATTTAACTGAGCTAATTGTTGACGTTCAGTCGGCTGGGTAATTAGTGTTATTCCACAATTTAACTGACTGACAATCTCAAAAAGTCGCTCCTCTTTCTGAGACTCAGAGGTATTTTGTAAGAGTAATTGACCAATTTTCAGATGGGTAAATTGTTTCTCTTCATCTGGAATCAGCGAATAGGCAGCTTGCTGGACACGATCGTGTAAAAATTTGTAGATTGGGATTTGGAAATTGGAATTTAAGGGGTTTGAGTTAGAATTATGCCCACTATCTTGAAAGAATTTATAAACTTCACTAGTAGGTAAAACTAACCCTTCTTGTAAAGCTTTCCATAAAGATGCTGCCGTTTCGGTTTCACATTGTTCAGAGACGATTGCTAAGGTTAGCAAATCAAACTGGTTGCCAATGCAGGCGGCTAATTTCAACATATTTTGCGTTGCTGCTGGCAACTTCTGCAATTGTAGCGCTACGAACTTTACGACATCATCCGTGAGGGCGAGTGCCTTCACCGCAGCAATACCACATTGCCAGTACCCTTGATCAAAATTAAAACTAATCAGTCTATCTTCATACAATGCTTTAAGAAATTGCGTTGCAAAAAACGGATTTCCCTGGGTTTTTTGATAGACGAGTTGTGTTAGAGGTTGGGCAATTTTATCTGAACAACTCAAGGTATCAACCACCAATTGATTTAAACTGGCTTGACTTAACGGAGCTAAAGTAATAGTGTGAATCGTGGCATTGGCTTTGCGAATATCGGCTAAAGTCAACATCAACGGATGCGCTGTAGATACTTCATTGTCTCGATAAGCCCCAATTAAAAGTAAACATCCACTTGCTGATTCGCTCATCAACAACTGCATCAATTTGAGTGACGCTGAATCAGCCCACTGCAAATCATCGAGGAAAATTACTAATGGATGTTCTTTTGTGGTGAATACCTGAATGAACTTTTGGAAGAGTAAATTGAAGCGATTCTGGGCTGCACTGGGTAAAAGTTCCGTTGCAGGTGGTTGTTGACCAATAATTTGTTCTAGTTCGGGAATTACCTCAAGAATGACTTGCCCCTGCTCACCCAGCACTTGTAAAATTTTATTTTTCCAAGTTGACAATTGGGCATCACTTTCACTCAGCAATTGCCCCATTAAGTCTCGAAATGCCTGCACAAAAGCAGAGAAGGGAATATTCCGATTAAATTGGTCAAATTTGCCTTTGATGAAGTAGCCTCTCTGCCGAGCAATGGGTTTATGAACCTCGTTAACCAAAGCAGTTTTACCAATACCAGAAAAACCAGCTACCAGCATGAGTTCTGTCTGATTGTTGATAACGCGGTCAAAGGCTTTTAGCAGAGTTTCGATTTCATACTCACGACCATAGAGTTTTTCTGGGATAATAAAGCGATCGCACACATCCCGTTGAGCAATTGGGAAACTCTCAATTTTCCCTGTTTCCTTGAGTTGGTCTAAACAAATTTCTAAATCATATTTTAGCCCGAATGCACTCTGATAGCGGTCTTCGGCATTTTTCGCCATCAATTTGCTAATAATAGATGAGAGTACAGGCGGAATTTGGCGATTAATCTCATCTACTAAAGGCGGAAGTTTGGCAATATGACAATGTACCAATTCCATTGGATCGTGCGATTTAAATGGTAATTGCCCTGTTAGTAATTCGTAAAAAGTTACACCCAAAGAATAAAAATCAGTCCGGTAATCAATCCCCCGATTCATCCGTCCAGTTTGCTCTGGAGACAAATAGCCGAGTGTCCCTTCTAGCACATTAGGACTCATCAAGATTTGAGTTTCTCGTGGTAGCAGAGATGCAATACTAAAGTCAATTAACTTAACTTCTTTAGTTTCTGGATGAATTAAAATATTGGCAGGTTTAATATCTTTGTGAATGATCCGATTACGAATTAGAATATCTAATGTATTGCACAGAGCGATCGCAATTCGTAAAAACTCCATCAGAGATTCTACGTTTTCCCCCACTCCCCATTGCCCACTCCCTATTCCCCATTCCTTCAAGGAAATTCCCCCAAAGTCTTCCATCACTAACGCATAGCCATTCTGATAGGGTTCCAAGCTGTAGGTTTGGATGATTCCAGGTAGATTCAGATTTTTGGCGATGGTGAACTGGTTGCGAAACTGTACCAATTCACTGAAGCTGGGATAAGCAGTTTTCATCAGCTTAATCACCACAGATTTCTGGTCAGTTTCTCGATTAGCGCCATAAACTAAGGTTCTCGAACCGTTGTATAGTTCTTTGCTAACCTGATATCCGGGAATGCTGACCATACGGCTTAATTCTTGAGACTTCAGTATCTAGCGTTCCCAAAAATAGGGCAATATTTACAAGTAATACTGATTTAAATTATTAAAGCTCCCAAATTCTAACTGACTTTGGGAGCTAATAATTTTAAGTTCACCGCGACGCCGTTTTACCTAAGTTTATGACCTGGTTTAACCAGGTGGGAATCAAATTTCTCGTTTAAAGTTTCCGGGTACATGCCCGGTCTACTGCCACGAAAACTGTTTAACTCCCTTGTCTTTAAAGGCATAGATCAAAAAACTTGATGGCAGTCACCAACGTCGTAGTGCAACTCACCCATTATAGCTTTCAAAAAGATGTTGTGTGTTCAACGTCGAAAGTTTCTGAAAAATTTACCTGGGATACCAGATAGATTCTATGTTTTGAGCGATGGCTGCGCCGACACCAAGGGCGTACGCACTTCCCGATTCTCTATTTTGATTATCTAGCAAAACGGTGACATGTCCCAACTTTCGCCCAGGACGTGATTCTGTCTTCCCATACCAGTGAAGGTGCGCCTGGGGAATCTCTGCTATTTGTTGACGCTGGCTTTGGTAGTCGCTGTGAGAATTTTCATACCCCAAGAGGTTCACCATCACAGCACCAGCGCACTGCAAAGCCGGATTTCCCAAAGGTAAACCACAAACGGCTCTCAGGTGTTGTTCAAATTGAGAAGTTTCACAAGCATCAAGAGAAAAATGCCCAGAATTGTGAGTCCGGGGCGCAATTTCATTTACCAGAATTTTGCCATCAGCACTGAGAAATAGTTCAATTCCAAAAATTCCCACTACTTCTAGGCTATTTAATAGAGTATGCGCGATCGCTTGGATTTCTGCTACTTGATTGGGCGTAATCTGGGCTGGCGCAATCACCCGCCGACACACTTGTTGTTCTTGTTGGGTTTCTACCACTGGATAAGTTACAATTTCTCCCTCTACAGAACGCGCTGCAATTATTGCTAGTTCTCGTTCAAATGGGACAAATTCTTCTAACAAGAAAAGTGATTGATTTAAAGTTAGCTTTTGCTCTAAAGTAGCAAAATCCTGAATTATGAAAGTACCCTGACCGTCATAACCGTGGCGTCGGGATTTGAGAACTGCTGGAAAACCTAGATATTCTATTTTTGATTTAAGATTTTCTGCCTCGTCAAGGGCGAAAAATTCAGGAACTGGTAAGCCCAAATCGCGTAAATAGCAGCGCTGATGATATTTATCTAAAAGAGGAGCCAAAGCTTCTAATCTGGGACGGAAACAAACGCCTTGCTGTGCTAAAAGAGATAAAGCTTGCACGTTAACAAATTCGTTTTCAAAAGTGATCACATCACATTTTTTAGCTAATATCTCTGTAGCACTGGCATCATCTACCGGGGCGAAAACGATTTCCTGAGCAATTGACACGGCTGGGTCGTGTTCACTAGGAGTTTGTACTACCAATTCTAATCCTAGTTTTTCTGCTGCATTCGCCATCATCCAGGCAAGTTGTCCGCCACCAATTACACCAACACGCTTCATTGACATCCTAGAGAATCACGAGTTTGCACGCCTGTTTTGGAATTCACACCACTGGCTTTCTGGCACAATTCTTTGATTTGCACCCTATCCAAAATTGCATCTGTAAAATCTGCACCGTCGATATTCACATCATTAAAGACGGCGCCCAGCAAAAGAGCTTCTTTGAAAACTGCATCGCTCAAATCTGCCTTAGTCAAGTTTACCTGATCAACCATTGCATTAGTTAAATCTGCTCCGTGGAGATTTGCTTTTGTCATCACCGAAGCGCTCATGACTGCTCCCCGCAAGTCAGCCTTTGCAAAGTTAGCCAGTTCCATATTGGCGTTAGAAAACTCCGCAGCTTGCAAACTGTCACCAGAAAAATCACGTCTTGATAACTCTGCATTGCTAAATGACAGTGGATGAGTCCAGTCTACTGCCAATGCGGGATTAGCCACACACCAGATAATAATTCCTAGAAGGAACGCAAACCCTTGCCGCCAAAACATATCGAGAGCCAATTTGGTGTCTAATCGCTGCATTTAATTACCGCATTTGAATATTAGCAAGACTGGTTTATCCTAATTGAGACTTGCAGCCTTGCTACCGGACTTGAGGAATGTGTATTTCCCTTGCTTAATATTTTGTAACGCAAAAAGGGCATAGGTGTAGCCCGTCGTGGACATCACTTCTCACCTTTAGCCAGAGAGCGACAATATTAGGAGCATTAGGAGCGATCGCACTCAGTATATAGCGTTTCTTAAGCAACTGAGGTACACTCAAATCTTTTTTACTAAGATTAGTAACTTTGAAAACGTACCTCACCAAGTCGGAAACCACTATATTCAGACATCACGCGCTTTGAAAAAATTATAGATAGCAAGGGCAATGGCTAAAAGCAACACTGCATGAATTAAATTTCCAGCAATATGAAGTGTCAGCCCTAATGCCCAAAAAGCAACCAGTACAACAACAATACCCCAAAGTATACTGAACATATATTTGCTCTGAGTCAAGTAAGTTTTAATTTACTCATTGATTTTACTCTTAGCTTCACTTTAATTCTATTTACCCTCAGAGAGGTATATAAATTTAAATCATCTTTCTTGAGAAAGAAAATTAATTACATGGGCAATTATCGCAATCAGCACCTGTTGTGGCAATGAGTCAACTAGAGCATCACACGGCCGGCAATACTTTTGGGTTAAGCGTAAACTACTCCCTCATGTTCTGGGTAACTGAAAAGTATTGAGATAGTATGCATTTCTGGAAAAGAGATTGTGGCATGTGTAGTAAGAGAGCAAATAGCACTTGATGCTTAATTTAGCTTAAGGGGGTCTGATGATTGATCGCTTTGTGAATTTAATTTTTATCGATTCCTTTGCCCTGGCAATTAACTTGACGTTTGGTATATTGCTTCGCACTAAAATCTGCAACTATTCATGGGAGGGAGCTGTAGGTAATGAGCTTTCAACACCAGAGACTAGCGGTAGTCCTTCGGAATCGACACCATCCTTAGAGGAAGCACCATCCTTGGAGAAAGTAGATATAACCACTTCTATTTCATGAAGCCTTGCCTGCTATTGTTGTCGAACGCGATTGCAATCGAGGCAGTAACCTTATGCAATCGCTTTTGATGGGAGCATCCCAAATGTGTAAAAACATCAGCTGTCATTGCGAGCGTAATGAAATGGAATCAAGCAATGCCTACGATGGGCTGTGACAGTCGTTAATTTCTTCACAATTCTTCATTTTTAGATTTGAATTTCCGGATATGAAGAGTTTTTTTGAGCAGTAATACTTACTGACTTCTTTACAATACTTTACTTTGAATTTTCCAAGTAAAGTTTATTATCTTTCAAAGTAAACAGCCCCGATCAGCTGTTAATCTTTTAATTAATTAAAGCAAGGTTTGAGCGTAATTATATGCGTCTCAATTGCTTAACAAAGCTTAAAAGTCCGATAATTAGCGTTAATTTTATAACGATTAGTTGGTTCTTCAGGAATCTCCAAGAGTTTACATTCACCAAGTACACAACTTCCACAAACCAAACTCCGAAACCCGATGATGAATCATTACTCACTTCAATGGATTGAGGCATGGTGCCAAGAAAATGGTTGGACAGATTTATTTGTAGAGCGACGTAACAACTTCTGGGCTTTCCCTCCGGGTGGGGTAATGCCGGAACCAATTCCAGTTCATGTTCTCAGATTGATTAAAGCCGAAAAGGGATTGACTTTTGAAGAACGATTGTGGTCGATCTCCGCAGTAATTGGCACAATCTTAGCTGTTCTTTTTACCTTTTGGTTTCAGTCGCCGATGCCATTAGTTTTGGCTTTCGCTTTTAACGCGGTTACGGTGGCTCAATTTGAACTTGAAGATGCCTAAATTCTTATGTTGAGCTTTGCGAAATTAAAAACTGCTCTTGTTTGCTTTTAGCAAGAGCAGTTTTTAATTTCACAAAAAGAGACGAAATCACCACAGTTTCAGCTAAAGATTATTAGTTACTCATTAATGAATTCTGTTTGTTGGCAGAGCAGATATTGTAAAACATTAGCATTTGACAGACACCTCAGTTACATTGCTGCGAAACTGCACCATCGCTTCACTCGCACCAAAATGTGTTGCAATCTGAGGTAACAGCATCTTTCGTTGTGTCGCCCATAGTAAACCACGTTTAGGAATTTGAAGACATCCCCCCAAATAAGTTGCTTCATCCTCGTTGTTTTGTTTACGTTTTGGTAGTCCGGTAACAGAATCAAAGCCAACAGACTTATGATTCAGCAACAAATGAGCTATTTCATGCATCAGATTTGATTCATACCGTGCAGGTGCATGACGGGGATTATATACAATCCAGAGCGGGCGATCGCTTATAATTGCTCCTGACCACCCATCGCTAGCAAGTAATACTGCTACTTGCTCTGGCTCTAAGTTTGGAAGCTGATCGGGTGTAAAAAGTGTTGCTCCTAGCTTGGCTGCTAGAGTGTCTGCGGGTAATGGCTCAAACGATCGCACTCGAAGCAAGCTTCGTTGTTCAGTCGCGGTCGCTTCACAGCGTTGTCTAAATTCAGACGATAGACTTTGAATTAATGACATATCTTTAGGGATCTTGCTTCAATTCGCCATCATTTTTAGACAGATCGCGATACGCTGCTTTAACTAAAGATGCTAAAGCATTGGCGATCGCTGGATCAAGATTTTTGTCAGCACGTAGTTGAATGGCGATCGCTTCAGGTGTATCCAGTTGAGCCTCCTTTGTGGTTCTAAACAACTCAGCAGGTGGTACTTCTAGCCAGTTACACAGTGCTAGAAAAGTTTCCATATCCGGCATTTTGCCACTCTCTACTCGTGAAAGAGTGGATGGACTAACATTACCAATCTCCGTCGCCGCTTCGCGCAGTCCTCTGCTGCCGCGTTTTTTGCGGACTAGGCTTGCCAAGCGTTCTATATCTAGATAACTTCCCATTCTTTTGCTCCTGTGTCACGTAAGAATAAATAGTTTCTTAGTTGACACAAAATAAATAATATTGTACGGTTTATGAAACAAATGTATCACGAATGAAAAAGTTCATGTTGTTAAAAAAATCCTCAAAATGAAGGATTACCTCTAATGGAAAGTACTGAATTTGACGGTCTTGTTCTTGGTTTAGCAGAGTTTGTCCGTCGAGATGGCAGGTATCCATATCCAGAACTGCTTAGTCATGCTCTTAATAAACTAGCTCTAGAGGTAACGGCTGTACCATATCCTCGGACTCTAACTGGTCTTTTAGCGTTACTTGAAAAACCTGTAAAAAATTGGTATCCACGGCGTTCACTACCAAAAGAATTTGACTCAGATTTTGGTCTGCTCTATGAAGGGGTGTTGAGTGAAGAAGCAAGTCGGTACTTTTATGAGGAACTGCTTGAACAAGGCAAAATACCTGAGTTCGCTACTGCTGCAACTAAGCAGATTGCCATAGAAAATTACCAATTTTACAAAATTTTGGCCCGGTTGCAAGAACTGTACAATAACGATACTGATCCTAAGCGCGTTCAACAGGAATATGTTTTGCTGCGGCTATTTTTGATTAAAAATGGTTACACAACTCCGGCGGAACTTCGCAAGGTATTTTCTAAAACTCGATATATTGATATTCAAGAAATTGGCGATCTCTACGAAGATTGTTTAGAAGATGAGGTTTGCTGGAATTGCGATCGCTGTGGACCTTTGTTTAAAAAGTATGGAAAGTTACGTGGCATTAAACCCAGTGCTTGCAACGACCATCGCCAAAATTTGCCCTATGTTCGACAAATCACTTGGAAACAAGGGCTGCGTCGCCTAAAGTTTGGTATTCACTTGCGTATTTGTTTACCGGGTATACCGGAGATACGTTTATTTTCTACTTTAGAAGAACTTCACAAGAAATACCCAGAACAGCTTTGTAATATCCATCTTTATCCTGGTATTGATCGCTATGACTTACAGCTATGCTTCTGTGACAAATCAACGTGGGCTGTGGATATTAAAGATTACCGAAGTCCCTACAATTTAGCACCCAAACTTACATCTCTATTCGGTGAGGGCGATCTGCGTTATGACGAGGGCTTTTATGTTATTCCCATCCAACGCCTACAACAACGAGAGGACTACCTCGAAATTCTCCGCGAACAGGTGACAAAGCTGCCAAGCAGTACTCACCTTTTGAGCGATGCTGTATTTGAGGAACGGGTTATCAATAAAATTGAGCAGTTGCGGGAAGGAAAATAGTCCATGATCCAGATGAGCTTATTTGAAGTACCGACTGAATTTAAAGACCGCCTCGAACAGTTGAAGGAAGCAGGTTTGGATCGGACTCAAGCTGAATTGTTGCTTCAGGTAGAGCTTGGCTTTGCTCTCATGGAGCATTTGGAACTTGATGATGAGCCAGTCACCGCACCTTAGGCAATCTTGAGTGGAATGCCTTTGAGACATCCACGCTTACAGAATTTGAATGAAATGGAACGTAGAGCGATCGCCAACACTCGCCAAATAGTTCCATTTTCCGCTCGTTTTGCTTGGTTAGGCGCACTACGTTCTTATCTGAGGATTCCTTTGGATCAGCGTAATTATGGCGACTTCACTCCCCAAAACTGGGATAGCTATATTATCAATGCTGCCAAAAATCTTCGGCATCCAGTTAATCAAGATTTGTATGAACAGTGTCTAACTGCCAATTTAGATTTCCGGCTTCGCACGGTTAAACGGGTAGAAGCCGGAACCAATTATCAGTTTGAGGCAAAGACAGGAGAAGAGACGGTTATAGTACCAGTCAAATTTACACAGCAGCAAGTGCGAAATGCACAAGTACAACGCCTACCCTGGTTTGTCTCTCGTTCTCGTAGTGCGTTTTCGCTTCGCCTTTCAGATTTAGAGCTAGATGCAGCATGGATTGATGAGCGAGAGTCAGCATTAGCGCGTCAATTTGGTTGGAATGAGACTGCCAAGGGACACTGGGTTGATCGCTTTCGCAAAATTAACTTCCACAAAGTTCAGGAGAACGGAACACTGTTTCCGCAAGAGGAGCGAATTCTTGAGTTAGATGGCTTCACAAACATTGCAGGCATGGTTGCTTCTGGAAAAACCACGATTTCGCAGTTGTTCAGTGTTAATATTCTGCGGCATCATTGCGATCGCCGCATCACGTTAGTAGTTAACGATGTGCAATCAGCAATTAAACTAGCTAACCAAATTAACTGGTGGTTTTGTAACGATCCAGAGAATGATGATCCAGTAGCAGTACCAATTTTGGGGCGCAGTAAACGCGATGCACATCTGCGGAGTTTCTCTGCCTCAAAAGATTATCAGGAACATCGACAACGCGGACAGCCTCACTGGGGTGAGCGTTGGTTAGGCACTGCTTGCCCTCTACAAGGTCGGCTCAATCAGAATTTTGTTAGACAATTCTTAGATAACAAAGCACTCAAACCGGGAACTGAACCCTGTCATTCTCTAAAAAAGATGCCTAAAAGCGATCGCCAGCAGCGACGTAAAAACCTCGGTTCATCCTATTTGTGCCCATTCTTTGATAAATGCCCATCCCAACAAGCTTATCGTGATATGCCAAATGCCCGTGTTTGGATTACAACTCCTGGCGCGATGGCAATGGCAGGATTACCTCGTCATTTAGAGTTGCGCCGTATCAAAATCGGTGAACTCGTCAATGAACAATCAGATTTTGTTGTTTTTGATGAGATAGAGACAATCATCAAGTGGTTTGATGACACCTACGCTGAGGAGGTGGTTCTGACTGACGGCGGTAATAGCGGCGTTTTTGATGATATTGGCGTGAAAACAGAACAATTCTCAAAAACTAACCGTGTTATGCCCCCATCAACACAGCGATGGACTGGCGCAGAACGTGATGCACAAAAAGCTATTACAGCAACACTAACCCTACTCGATAAACAGGTTGGGCATCAAGTTCTCCGAGATTGGATCAAACGAGGTTACTTTACACCTAACTCTCTTCTGTTCAAATTTGCCCGTCGTCTTGCTGGATTAGAAGAATTTGAACATCCAGATACATCTGATGCGCTTTCAGGAGCAAATGCTCGACTTATACAGCCAATTGTGCGCTATATTGATGCACTACTCAACGAGGATGATCCTTTACGGATGCAGCCTTCATCTAACCCATACCGAGATCCAGTCTTTCGCCTTGCGCGTCTTATGCAAGAAATCAATAGTACTGGAGAAAGTGCTTCAGATGAGAATATCTACAGAGCTTGCAGAGCTTGGATTATCGAATTTTTCCGAAATACAGAACGGCGTTTAGCGCAACTGCGAACAGAATTGGAGAATCGTAATCAAAGTTCTCAACAACAGCGACGTTCACCGAACGGGGATGAGGCAGATGTAGATACTGTTGAAACCTTGGCTTATCGCCTCCAATTTGCGCTGACGATCGCGCTTTTGGAGCGGCACACTCGAATTGTCTTTTATGAATGGCACAATCGACCGACATCAATCAACGATGATTCACCCCATCGTCGAATGCCTGCTGCAATGTTGAATATTTTACCATTGCCTCCCACGGGACGACAGTTCGGCACTTATTACTCCAGAGGAAATGATGACAACAAAAAAGCCAGAAATGGCAGCAATAATGCGCTGACGTTGTTTGCCTACACCAATATTGGACGCTGCTACATTTTAAACTTTCATCGTTTATTCACAGATTTTAATGGTCAACGTGGCCCTAATGTGCTGGCACTTTCTGGAACATCCTACTTACCGGATTCTACCAGCTTTCACGTTGGTAATCCGCAAGGTGTTTTGATGCCAGAACAGGAGGCAAGAGATGCGATCGCTCAAAGCCACTTCAAATTTCTTCCCCAATTCCACCAAAAGAACAAACCCCTCCGCATTTCTGGCAGCCCTGAACGGCAGAAAATGGGCTTGTTTCAGGAAATAGCGCGATCGCTCGTTGGTAGTCACGGTACAGGGCATTTAGAGCAAGAACTTAGGGAATTAAAGCGTCTTGGCGAGAATGATTTGGATAACCACTGGAGCGATCGCGATCGCCTTCTCTTGATAGTTAACTCATACGACCAAGCCCGTTGGGCAGCAAACGAAATTCGCAATTGCTGGTCAAGTATGCAGGACTTTGTTTATCACCTAGTCCCTGACAATATAGACACTTACACGGAAGATGACTTTGATGAACTAGCGAAATTTGTCAAACCACCTGATAAAGGTGCGCTCAATCGTGCAGATATTGAAACTTTTGGGCAAACTAACGGAAAGATTCTTATTGCTCCTATGAATGCGATCGGACGTGGTTTTAATATTTTGAATGCAAACGGTAAAGCCGCATTTGGTGCTATTTATTTTCTGACTCGTCCATATCCACATCCACATGATACACAAGCGATCGCCCAAGAAATGAACCGTCGCGCTTTAGATTGGGCGGATAAAGCAGACTTTTTAGCATGGCAACAAGGAGACGGAATTGTACAACGTGCTGAAAAGGTGCGCCAACTAGCAGCACGTTACTGGCGATCAGTTGAGCAACGTTCTTACTATAAAACTCTACGTGATAATGAGGAATTACTTTGTTTTCCCCGATTCGACCTTGCTGCTACCACTGCTGGGTTAGTTATTCAAGCCGTCGGTCGTCTCTTACGTGGAGGAGTCCCATTTCGTGGTTATTTTGTCGATGCAGCTTGGGCACCTAAGAGTGCTGCCAGGAAAGCTGATCCAGAACTCTCTGAACCGGATACAGAGCAGACAAGTCTTCTGGTTGCCATGCTTCTACGAATCTGCGATTACGCCAGCGAGGAAAACACAGTGGGAAATGCGCTTTACAAGCCTCTAGCCGATGCACTGGAAAGAATCGAAGACCTGCATTGGTAACTTTGTTGTATTAATAAATTCATAATGCCTAAAAAAGACGTGCGACCTCCTATTCTCTTACCTGCCAGAATGAATCTTGCAACAGATACGTTCGCAGGTTTAAAAATTGAACTAATTTCATTTCCATTTGCAGAAATTGTTGATAAATTTCGTAACAGTATGGAAGAGGTTCTATCGCCTAATCGCAAGAAAAAGGTCTGGATACCATATCGACAGTTAAACAATGGATTGCTTGCCTGTGCATCAACATTGACGCATGGTTTTGAATACTTTGATACAGGCGATTATCGAGCTTTGGCTGTAGGATCGGTTGAAAATCCACTGCGAGTTCCAACGCCTGAGCAAATACATGAGTTAGTGATTATTTGGGCGCAGGAGTGGACAAAACAATTTGATGGTAAAGGGAAAGCAGATCAGGTAAATAGTGTTTGCGATCGCTTCCTTGAAAACATGGCAATAATTCCTACTAATTGGAATTGGCAACCTATCACCCCAGAAAAACTTATTCAAGATATCAACGCCGAAAAAGGACTTGGATTCCAAGCAATTCCTAGTTTCTTGGCAACATTGCTACATGGAAAAATCTGTGTCATTCGCTCCGGTAAGAGAGAGCAAGAAATCCATTGGCGAAAGGTACAAGGCGATGGCTCAGGCCGCACTGGGCTATTTATAGTCAGTCAACCATTTCTGGCACTGTACACAGATGACTATGGCAAAGAAAGAGAAGGTTATTTTGTCTATCGCTTAGATTTTCGCGTTCAGACTCAAACTGGGCGATTTAATCAAAACGGTAAGCTTAAACCGTGGATTTTTTTGGATTTAAGTTGTCAAAGATATGCTCATGAACCATTAATCGAAACTAATTATGGTCGTGATATTTCTGTACTCATAGGGATGAACGAGGAACGTTTATCTGGTTATGAAGTAGATTCAACGCTGATACGCCTTACCATTGATAACAGTGCAAGAGAAGATAGTAAGCCGTGGAAATTACAATTACCCAATCTACTAGCTGCATTCAAAGCGCGTGCATTAGAAACAACCGAAAACATTCTTGGTAATCCTGCTACATACGGAAATTTAGATAATAATTCCGACTGGAATAAAGATGAATATTATTTAGTTCATGCTGAAGGATATAAGTATGAACACGAAAAGCATAAAAGAGGACACAGCATTAAGCCAGGATTTAGTTTGCAGGAACGCGGCGATATCGTTGCTCAAGTATTAAATCTTCTAAATGGTGTTTTGATCCCAGATGATCCAATGCAGTGTGATATTCCTGCTCCATCTGGTCAAAAAACACCCTTGGCAATGCGCGATTACGGGTATATTTCTGAACCTCCAACTTTTACAAAACAACAAAAAGAAAAGCTGAGTGGAGAAGAAATTAAGCAACGGGTAGATAAACGTCGTAAAGAAAAACAAACGATAATTACTGATGCTATTGAACGAGCGTTGGAAGGAAAACCTATACATTTTTCTCTTCTGTGGCGCGAACGAGATACCTGTGATGTAACTATCCAAAAGTTGCGTGATGCTTTCCTGCTTAATGAAGGAGAAGATTTTCCAGAGCATATCAAAGTAGCATCTGTGCGGATTGATGATCCAAATCTTTTGAAGCCCCTCAACACATCAGGATATGTACCTAAAGATGGTCAGGAGTTTGATAAACAGATCCGCAAGCAGCATCAAATGAAACTCGATGTATGGCGCGACTTTTTGAAGCAGAAGGTTATTCCGTTAATTGACTCTACTACTAAGCCTTACTGCTTTGCAATTATTGAGATTGGACAAACGAAAAAGAAGGGAGTTCATCCTAAACAAAGTATTTATAGAGCAGTTCGCGAAGCTTGTGTGCTAGAAAATATTGGTTCTCAAATGGTGCAAACTGTTAAACCAAAATCATCTGAAAAAGAAGATGAAAGCACAGACACATCGCCATCTTATAACAAGAAGACAGAAGGACGTATTCTAAATGCTGTACTGGATGTGATGCTACGCCAGATTGGGGCGCTTTATGGAATACCTTCAGAAGTCTACGAACGAGCAGGAATACCCAAAGAAATCGCCAAAAACCTAGATGTAATTGCGCTTTGTCGCCGAAAAACCACTCAAGGTCAAGATAATATTCACTATGCCTTGGCTGTTCGTCTACGGGCAACGGGTGCAGTTGACGTGTTATTTCCTAATAGTAACAATTGGATTCCTTACGCACAAGCGGGGATTGAAATAGGGCAAATTTTCTCGCAAGTACGACGCGATCGCAATTATCTTAACACAGTTCAGTTAAAGGGAATAAACCTTGCAAAATTTGCGGCAGATGTACTAACGCAAGTGGGCGAACAGCCTACTCTTGTCTTAATTGAAGCGGATGTATGGCGTAACGAGCGTGGTGAGGAAAATGGAGGTCAAGCTTGGTTCCAACTAAAAAATGAAAATCTCCTCGCAAAGCGGGACGTCTTAGACTTTCAACACGTTCCAGGTCATACTTGTGTATATCCTCGTGACCATAACAAACTTAGGAACCTGCTTGGAATAATTCGCTTCCGCACTGGTGACGAGACAACTCAATACATAACCAATCGACAAGCTTGGAATGATAATTCTCCAGCACGAGATTTAATTCACTTAAGTGGTTTTTCTGATATATCTGTACCTGAGTTGTTCCATTACTTCTCTATTGGAAGATTACCGAAAACACAAAAAGCCCAAGATACCTTAACAGCACGCGAACTCTATATGCTCGATTCTCAAGATGATGAATCCGGTGTAAATATTGCATTCAAGCACCAGCAGATGTTAGAAATGCTTCCCTTCTTCATTCGTTCGGATTTCCAAAAAACAGAAGAAAGCCTAAAATCACTTTGCCGAGTGCCACACTACTTACGAATCTCACCAGCGTGGTCTATAGGTAATATTCATTCACCATATCCAATGCATTTAGGCAAACAACTAATAAAAGATCACTTATGCATCCTTGGTGTAGAAGTCTGAATCAATATTTCTCATAGATGAGGAAAAAAGTACTCAGGACTCAGCACTTTTAACTCAGCTTTAATAACTTCAGGGTAAATTTAGCCTACATACTCAGTATTTTAGGTGTAAAACTTGTATTTAAATATATTTACTCTTATAAACTTGTGATAAACATTTCCTGGATGCTACCTTCTACAAGGTGACACAGGATTTGGAGTGATTTTTTTAACCATGAAGCGCAGACAGAAAGTAGCTTATAGCTTGACATCGGTGATCAGTCTCAATTTAATATATACCTTGGTTGCATTTGATTGGGCGATGGCTGCGCCAACGTCTCCGACGAACGCCACACCACCGAGAACCCCAGACAAAAGTATCAATTGCGAAATTTTAGTTGTGGGTGGTGGACTATCTGGCGTCGCCACAGCTTACGAGGGATTGCTAGCAGGACGAACAGTTTGCCTCACGGAAATTACTGACTGGCTGGGAGGGCAAATTTCTGCTCAAGGGACATCTGCGTTAGACGAACGCCCAACTCAGCGAGCTCTCAAATTCTATTCTCGCGGCTATCTAGAATTGCGAAACCGGATTGGGCGTAAATACGGTAAACTTAACCCCGGTGACTGTTGGGTAAGTGAATCTTGTTTTCTTCCCCGCGATGCTCACACCATTTTGACTCAGATGCTCAAAGATGCCGAAAACCAGGGCAAAGGGAAACTGCAATGGTTTCCTAACACAGTAATTAAAGATTTGGAAATCGCTGCTGATGGCAAAATAATTAATAGTGCGATCGCTATTCAACATCAACCAGCAAAAGGCGCACCACCTCTCAATACTTTTACTTTATCTCAAAGTATTGAAGATTCTTATAACTACGAAAACTCATCTCGGTTTACTAAAACTATTCTTCGTTTTATCCCCAAGGCAACGAAAGGGGATGCTCCTAAGTGGTACGTTGTAGACGCCAGCGAAACTGGAGAAATTATCGCCCTTGCTGATGTCCCCTACCGATTAGGCATTGATGCCCGTTCCTACCTAGAACCTTCTGCTTCCAGCACCAACAATGATCCATATTGCCCTCAAGGCTTTACCTACACCTTTGCAATGGAGGCAACCAAGGAACCGCAACCGCAGACGATGCCCCCATTTTATTTAGAATACGCGCCATATTTCAGCTATGAATTAATGCGACTGGCTAACTTTGATTTGGTTTTTACCTATCGTCGGATTTGGAGTCCAAACAAAGGAAAACCAGCAAAATTCGGCGGTGTAAATTTTACTGCATCCACGCCAGGGGATATCTCCATGCAAAACTGGACTTGGGGTAACGACTACCGCCCAGGAACAGCCAACGATAACCTGATTTACAGTCGCCAACAGTTACAAGCTACTGGGCAGTTAAAGCCAGGGGGCTGGATGGGAGGACTGCGGACAGAAAGCCTCCGCAAAGCAGAGGAAAATGCCCTATCTTTCTATTACTGGTTGGTAGGTGGGACTACAGATTCCCAACTAGGGGAGGGTATAAAGCAGCAGCAAGCCAATAACCGCTTGTTGTCAGGGCTAAATTCCCCGATGGGGACAGTGCATGGTTTATCCAAATATCCCTATATGCGCGAAGGACGGCGCATCATTGGCCGCCCCAGTTGGGGACAACCCGGAGGCTTTGGTATTTGGGAAATTGATATTTCTCGCCGAGATTACAAGGATGAGTATTACCCCAAGACTTTGCCAGCAGATATGTATCGTCGGCTACGAGCAGCGCTTGCAGGTTTGGAAGCAGTATCAGTAATTGACGGTAAAGTTTCACCAGACAAAGCAATGCGACGGACTCGTTCTACCATCTTTCCCGATGCTGTGGGTATTGGTCACTACGCTATAGATTTCCATCCTTGCATGGTGAATAGTCCCCCAGAAGCCCCTGGTAACACAGAACGTCCAGGTGAAAGACGTGGTGCTGGCCAAGCTTATCCCTTCCAAATTGCTCTGAGGGCGATGATTCCCCAGAAAATTAACAATTTGCTGGTAGGAGGCAAAAGCATTGCTACTAGTCATATTGCTGCTGCTGCCTATCGGGTGCATTCCTTTGAATGGTCGTCTGGCGCAGCTGCGGGGACTGTGGCTAGTTTTGCCATCAAAAATGCGATCGCACCTTACCAACTAGTCGATGACTTACCCAAACAAGAGCCACAACTAGAAGCACTCAAACGGCTTTTGCAACAAAATGGCAACCCTACCGCTTTCCCAGATACATCTATTTTTAACGAAAACTGGGATAATTGGCGATAGGGCATTGGGCATTGGGCATTGGGCATTGGGCATGGGGCATTGGGCATGGGGCATGGGGCATGGCGCATGGGTCATGGCCCATGAATTCTTCCTAACTCCTGTACAGACGCGATTAATCGCGTCTCTCCTAACTCCCCACTCCTAACTCCCCAGACAATAGACTAAACTATTTACTTGTAGTGTAGTTTTGTAAAATTATCTTGCTCAATTTTTCTATAGTTATGACACTTTCAGCAGATGTTTACGGGATGGCCACAGCACCAACTATAGCTCCCGAACGGTCTAGTCAAGTTACCAGCAAGCCGTATCCGAATTACAAAGTGATTGTATTAAATGATGATTTTAATACATTCCCACATGTGGCTGAATGTTTGATGAAATATATTCCGGGGATGACTGGCGATCGCGCGTGGGATCTGACTAATCAGGTACACTATGAAGGTCAAGCGATCGTCTGGGTCGGTCCCCAAGAACCTGCGGAACTTTATCATCAGCAGCTGCGCCGAGCAGGTTTGACAATGGCACCTCTAGAAGCAGCTTAATCATCATGGGCAAACCCACCGTAAATCCCCTCCGGGCAGCTTCCCAAAAAGCTGCCAGACTGGTTTGGAATCACTCGACACACCTTTCTGGCCTGATCCCTATTTTAGAACGTCTTTGTCAGCAGGATAGCATTCAAACCGTGACACCGGGAGTGATTGGGCGGGCAAAAGGTCATTGCCCAAAAATGCAATTGCGTGTCTCAGTACCAATTCGCGGCGGCTATAAAGTAATTGCACGGCAGGGCAAGACGGTACAAGAGGTGTTCATTTTAACCCCTTTGGCTCAGTCAGAACTGGAAACGGCATTAGCGATCGCTATGAAATCTTAATCATGCCCAATGCCCCATACATGACTATTCCTCAACACGGTGGACTGCAAATTTGTGTAGTGGCAGACTAACAATACAAGAAAAAGTTAAGAAATATGACAGAGCTGTAGTTATTCTCAAAGTCATGACTATAGATTCCCAGTCGGGTAAAACTATTTTCTCGATACCAAAGGCTACACAATAAACTAACCAGTAAGTAAAGCTCATTCTAAACAGAATCTGCTCTGTTTGTTCCATATCATTTTTTTGCTCCTTACCGTCCCACAGTAATATTAGTCCAATAATGCAAGCTACAAAGGAAACAGCAACTACAAATTCGTGACAAAATATATTTAACGAATGCATTTGTGTTTATTCCCATATTTTTCAGTTAAAGATCAGTCTAAAGGAATATTGCTTGTAGAAATACAAAATATTTACAAACCTCAATAGAGTCATGCAGTTGATGTAAACAAATGCAACAAAAATTGTTGTTTTACAAATCTAGATATTTTTACTAAAAATTAAGTATTTCTGTTAAGCAGGTGTTGGGGAATTAGAGATTACTAATTGGAGGTAGCTTAAATAAATACCATTATACTGGTACAGAAGTTTGTAAGTAGAATTACTTCTAAGTTGAAGTACTAAACTCGAATTAATATTATTATTGTTTAAATCTATAAGTATATACTTAAAAATTTCATTACCCTTTTGTAACTCCCAATCTTTATTAATTAACTTAATAATTTGACGTTTACTTAAATGGGGAGCAATATTAGATGTTGTTAAAACACTTTCCTTAGTTTTAACCAAACTTATCGCGTTATATAAATAAGGTAGATTAGGTAAATTTGGCAAATAACGTGTTACAAAAAAACCATATTTAGCTAACACCAAAAAAGAAATAATAGCAGAAAATATTAATATCTTAGGTTTCAACCAATGCTTTTTATTGTCTTGTTTAAACTCTTTTATAGAATGTATTAACCATACAATAATAAAAGGAAAAATAGGTAATGAATAATGGCTAATCAAATCTCGCTGTGGTGCATAATCAGAAAGAATATTTAATAAAAACATAGCTAAAGCAGGTATTATAAATATTATCTGCTTCCAATACAATCCAATAATTACTGGTAATAAAAGAAGGAAGTAATAAAATAATGTATCAGGAGAAAAAAACTTTCCTAAAATTAAGTTAGGATTACTAATAGTATTAAAGATTATTTCTTTGGGAGAACTACCAAGAGAAGCATAAAAAACAACTCCTCCTGCTGGACCACCTCTTAAAAGCGGTGTTAAATAACCAATAGTAAAAAAGTACCAAAATAGTCCTATTAAAGTACAAGCTAATCCATAGACTTTTCTATGTCGTAAAAACAAAAAAATCCCAAAAGCTATTACAGTTAAACTTAAGCTATCCTTACAAATTAAAACTAAACCAATAGCAAAAAACAATTGATAACTACACTTCTCTATCGCTGCCCACATTGCCCACAATAATGCAGTAACTGCTATAGTTTCTGGACGAAAATCAGTAAAAAAATTACTATTAAATAAAGTAGGATAAAGTAGATAAGAAAAAGCAATTGCTCTTGAATAAGCTATAGACAATCCAGCTTGTAGACTTAATAAATAAACAGGTAGACATCCAATTGATAAAGCAAAAGCTTGAATTAAAAGCAACCAATATACACTGGGATAAATTTTCTATGTTAGACTTATAGGGTATAATATAAAGGCTGCATGATCACCTATCACATGAAATCCAAAGAAAGAAGAGATTGGTTGTAGATTCTGACTTATTAAATATACCCATTGGTCAAAAACAGCTAAATCAAGAGCGGTAGATTTAAATAAAAAATGTCTTAAACTACTAGATAATAATAGGATTAAAGTTCCTATAGTAATTAAAAAACTAATGTAACCAAACTTTCTTTGCATACTCATAATTAAACAACAATCAAGTTACTAGTTTAATCCAAAAGTACTTAGTAAAAAATAGGTTAATAAAACTTATTAAATAATCTTGATGAAGGTAACGCGATGTGCGACTTAATATTTCGCAAAATACTAAAACCTAGTCATAGTCAATATTCTGTCAATGAGTGTTTTGTCTTGATTTAAATCGCTCATCTTTAGAATGCTTGTGAAATAAGAGTTTTGTAAAAGTTGCACACAGCGCAAGGTAGGTAGTAAGGATGGTTAATCTGTAGCCCAGAATAAACTTATAGTTTTAATTCGTGTACGGCGATAAACTTTCAAAACTCATTCATTATTTAAATATTATTTAATAATAAATATATTATGTAACTCTATCTATTAACTGTAATTGACACTCCCCCGTTTATAAAACGGGGGATTCTTGGGTCCAAAGGGAGCTAGTGCTTAACCCCTCGCCAAGCATCTTGACCGTATGCCCTACGGCTGCAAGACCACGTTGCATCACCACCATAGCGGCGGCAACGTCTCTATCTGTCTGAAACCCACACTCACTACAACGATGTATCCGCTCACTTAAATCTTTCTTCCCAGTGTGGTGGTTGCAATTAGGACAAGTTTGACTAGTTCCATTGGGGTTGACCTTGGCAAAATAAACCCCGCGCTTCCAACACACCCATTCTAGGATTGAGAGGAATTCACCAAAACCTGCGTCCAAAGTATGCTTTGAAAACATCCCTTTAGCCCAGGACTTAAAGTTCAAATCCTCAGCAAATATCATTCCACCTTGGTCACATAAATGATGTGCTAACTTGAAATGAAAATCCTTGCGACTGTTGTGAATATATTCGTGTATTCGTGATACTTTCTGTTGAGCTTTTCGCCAATTATTTGACCCCAATTTCTTATGGCTAACTCTTTGTTGCAGCAATTTCAGCTTGCGTTGGAGATCCATAAAAAATCTCGGTCTAGCGATTTGTTCCCCAGTGGATATGGCTAAAAAACTTTTTAACCCTAAATCAATACCAATAGGTTGACCATGTGGTGCAAAACTTGGAACATCGACCAAGGCTTGCAGCGTGAGCATCACATACCATCCTGAAGCCTTCTTCACCACTTGAGCTTGTTTAGCAACAAACCCATCTGGGATAGGTCGGGATAGTTGCATTTTTACCCATCCCACGCCAGGAAGCTTAACTTTGCTTCCTCGTATTGGATTAACCCCTAATTGTGGAAACAATAAAGAACGTATTCTACCTTGTTTTTTGAATCGGGGAAAACCTCTTCCTGACTCCCACATCCCGACGAATGCTTTCTCCAATCTCCTTAACACCTGCTGCAACATCTGTGAGTGTGCGGCATTAAGATAAGGATTAGTTTTGCGGGCTTGCGTTAAAGCTTTGCACTGAGATGCAAATGTTGGTCTGGGCGCGTCAGCAGGAATAATATACTCACTCAATAAAGAGCAAGCATCGATTCTGCATGACCTTGAATTATACCAATCCTTCCTTTCTCCCAACGCAAAATTCCAAACTCTACAAGAGGTTAAGAGCCATGCGTCGTAGGTTTGGGACTGTTGCTGCAAAAGTTTTAGGCGATAGGTATAAGTCAGGTTTAGCATATACCTATCATATCTTAAAAACTAGTGAATTCTTTTTAAAGCCAAATAAATTTGGCTCATTCGCTTATATCCCCCGGTTTCTAACCGGGGGCTTTACGCATCACGAGTCGTAAGTCGGCGAGAAAAATTCAATGTATATGAAGAAATATAAATTATTTGTAGGGTGTGTTACCCCGTAGGCTAACGCACCTTGAATCGTTGACAGTGTGTTACGCTGCGCGACAACGCACCCTACATTTAAATTTCTTAACATAGCTTCAAATATTAGCGTCTACTTACTTAGTTAAAAAAGTGTCATCCAGCAATTAGCGCGGCACACATCCTGTTCGCTAATTGCTGGATGAATTGCCGCGTGTTCAAGAGATTGCACTTATTTGAAGACAATAGCTCAGAAAGCTTAACAATTTTCTGCTGATGTTTCACAAGCACCAATACTCACCCAGCAGCTAGAACCATCTTCCCAATGCTCTTTCTTCCAAATTGGTGCTTGGTGTTTAAGCGTATCAATAGCATACTGACAAGCTTCAAACGCCTCACTCCGATGAGGACAACCCACTGCTACTAAAACGCTAATTTCTCCAACTTGCAAACGTCCGGTGCGATGATGAATCACTACCCGATTCACATCAGACATAGATAAGCGAATATCAGCAGCAATTTGATAAAATATCCGCAATGCCATAGGTTCGTAAGCTTGATACTCCAGAGCAATTACAGATTTACCATCAGTTTGATTGCGAACCACGCCACTCATTATAACCACAGCACCATTGGCTGGATCGTCAGACTTGGCGTAGATTTCTTCAAGAGACAATGGTGCAAAGCTAATGGCAAAACTATCTTCAGCTCTTGGTTTAACAGCAGAGGCAAGTGTAATCGTCATAACTGCGTTGGTATTATGTAGGCTTTTTCTATTCTCTCTGAACAAAACGCTGCTGGTATATATTTAGTTGCTCTTGCTAATGCTTTTGGGCAAAACTTTTAGGATAACAAGAACAATTTAATTTCTGTAAAGAAATGTATAATTAACATAGTTACATATATTACCATTTACCTATCTTAGCCTCAGTAATTTTATCTCCCCACAAAAAATTATTAGGGTGTAAATATTCTAAAATTTAGTTAAAATAACCAAAATTCTCTCTTATCCTTATTAAAGGAGATTAGTATAATTAAAGTCATCAAGCTATATGCTTGCTATGTTATTTAAATCAATCTGCTCGTGACTTTATTGAGCTTGCTGAGTTTCCCACTTACCGAGTATTCCTATGAAATCTTTAGTGTGTAACAATGAAGCAGCAAGGCTTGAGGCTCTGCGTCAGTACCAGATTCTCGACACTCCACCTGAAGAAACATTCGACGAGCTAGCATTCTTAGCGGCACAGATTTGTAACACACCGATCGCCTTGATTAATCTAATTGACGCTAACCGCCAGTGGTTCAAAGCTAAGGTGGGGTTAGATGTACAGGAAATGCCACGAGATCAGGGGTTCGGCTCAATTTGCATGGAAAGTGGTGAAGTTTTGATTATTCCTGACACCTTAGCTGATGAACGATTTGCGACGAATTCTATAGTTACTTATGCTGAACTTGGTGTGAGATTTTATGCAGGTGTACCTTTGTTAGCACCAGGAAAAGAAGCGATCGGGACTCTGTGTATACTTGATTGTGTACCACGCCAAATCAGTTACAAACAGGTAGAAGCACTGCAAAATCTGAGCCGCCTGGTAGTTAGACAACTAGAGATCCGGCGGAATTTAGTTGAACTGGAAAGCATCAAACAGGGTTATAAAAAGGCACAAGAAGCATTACACCAAAGCGAATCTATTTTGGGCGGTTTCTTTAAACAAGCGGCATTGCTAGATATTATCAGTGATGCAATTGTCGTGCAAGATTCGTCTAACAAAATTTTATTATGGAACAAAAATGCTGAGAAAGTTTACGGCTGGAAGTCAGAAGAAGCTATAGGTAAGCAGTCAGATGAACTTTTGTCTACTGAATCTTTGTCGCCAAATCTAGAAATTTATCAGACTGTCTTAAAGGATGGATCTTGGCAAGGTGAGTTACAGAAAACCAGCAAATCTGGCAAAAAACTCATCGTTGAAAGTCGCTGGATGCTGATAGATGATCAACATTCTCAAGCTAAATCAATCCTTGTAGTTGATACGGATATTAGCCAGAAAAAACAAATAGAAAAAAACTCTTTACGTGCTCAACGCCTGGAAAGTATAGGCACTCTTGCTAGTGGCATTGCTCACGATTTAAATAATGTGTTATCACCAATTTTGATGTCAGTGCATCTGCTCAAAGCTAAAACCTATGATCAACAGATTAGCCAGATGCTGTCAATAATAGAAAGCAATGCCAAACGTGGTGCTGATTTGGTAAAGCAAGTGCTGTCATTTGCTAGGGGAATTGAAGGCGATGTCGAAGGACAAGTCGCTACGCGTCAGCACACCGTGCTTCAAGTCAAATACCTGATTTTAGAAATGCAGCAAATTATCTCACAAACATTTCCTAAATCAATCGCAGTATACACAGAAATTCATGAGGAATTATTACCTATTTGTGCCGATAGTACCCAACTGTATCAGGTATTGATTAATTTGTCTCTGAATGCGCGGGATGCCATGCCTACAGGCGGAACTTTAACAATATCTGCCGATAATATTTGGATTGATGAAACTTATGCCAGTATGCATCCAGAAGCTAGAGTTGGTGCTTACATTGTTCTGACAGTTGCTGATACGGGGCTTGGAATCAACAGCGAAATATTAGATAGAATATTTGAACCATTTTTTACAACAAAAGAGTTGGGTAAAGGTACAGGACTTGGGCTATCAACAGTAATGACGATTATTAAAGAACACGGTGGTTTAGTCAACGTGTCAAGTTATCTAGGCAATGGGACAAAGTTTAAGGTGTATTTGCCAGCAGTTAATCAAGTTCCAATCCAGTTGTTAGAAAATTTATAAATACCAACTGGATCTGGAGAATGTATTTTGATTGTAGATGATGAAGCTGCCATTCAGGAAATTACTAAAACATCCCTAGAAAACTATAATTACACAGCAATTACTGCTAGTGATGGTATGGAAGCATTAGCAATTTACGCCCAGCATAAAGATAAAATTAGTGCTGCAATTATCGATATGATCATGTCCAATATGGATGGAGGAACTACCATTCGCATATTGCAAAATATAAATCCGTTATTGCCAATTATTGTTGTCAGTGGACTTGTAACAAGTGAACAAATCCCAATCGATAAAACAGCTGAACATACAGCTTTTTTACCAAAACCTTACACAACGCAAGAATTATTGAAAACTCTACATGCAGTTATTAGTCAATAGTATAATTTGCATTATCTAGACGATCGCAGTTATATTTCAATCCGCTTGGGTTAGTGCCAAAAGCCTTAATCTGCGTAGGTTGGGTTGAGGAAAGAAACCCAACATTTTCGAGACTTTGTTGGGTTTCTTTCCTCAACCCAACCTACAATTATCCTTAAATAATATACAATTTATGTCCCTGGCTTACCTCACCCTCAATCCCTCTCCTTATAAAGGAGAGGGAACCTAGAGATCGGAACTATTGCTTTCTCTTAACTACTCAACGCCTTTAAGAACCGTTGTAAACTCTTAAACACACTGGGCTTTCTCTGTGGTGTCGGATCTGTTGTTGTTTGTGGTTGTCCCTTCAAGAGGATGAGATCCAACTCATCACCCGATGGTTTTGTGGGTAATTCGGCAATTCTTTGATATTCGCCGTTAGTTTCCAGCCAAACTTCCCACTGTCGTGGGTAGCAGCGACATAGGGCACTTTGATCGTCTATGGGGCGCAGGTAATAACAGGATTCAATGGTATTGGTGAAACGCTCACGAGTTTGCCTTGCTGCATAACCAATACCCACAACCCCGGAATCTTCTAAGCGGGGATTTAAGAAGACTACAGGGCGATCGCCTATTTCTTCACATAACTTTTCCAACTGCGGTACTTCTACGGAAGTGGGGGCAATGAATAAGAAAATTTCATCCTCTGGCTGAATTTTTGTCTGCAAGGAAGCAGCCCTACCCGTACCAATATCCAAAATTTGAAATGGTGCATCAGCCCAATTGCGGCGGGCTAAGGCCGCAGCCCCAGCGTCAGCAAAGAAAATCTTCAAACGGGAACCATATTCTGTAAACAGGGGCAGAAATTGTTCCGCCACCGGCATATACTTGAGTTCTGGGAACAAGAACTCAACTTGTAGGCGAGTACAGCCATCGGCAAGGGCAGCTTGGACGGCTACACGAGATTGGGCGATCGCATCTTCAAGACTATTGGGAAGTTCACTCATGGTTTATATTTCACTCTAGCATTACTTCCATTGTTTCAGTATTAGCTCTGATTTTGGCGTTGCTAAATTTTAATATGAATAATTTTGTCTTGATATGGGAACCTTAAAAATAAAGTATTGATATCAAGGTCTTTGATGAAACCTGTTTTGCGTAAAGGTAAATTAACAACATGGAAGGATGACAAAGGTTTTGGGTTCATCCGCTCCAGTGATGGCACTCAAGACGTTTTTATTCATATCACTGCACTCCAAGAAACAAATCATCGTCCACAAGTTGGTGATGTGATTTGCTATCAGCTAACGGCTGATAAAGACGGAAGAATTCATGCTTGCAACGCCTTCATTGAAGGAGTTGTATCCAAACCTATGCCGATAATCTCATCTTTGGCAATCGAGAAAGAAACATTGCAGCCTAAAGCTAAATATTCTTTAATGTTCGAGGTATTGCTCTTATCTTTATTACCAGGTTTAGGAGCAATGCATTTTGCATTGACGACTTTCAACCCAATTCCTCTGATTCTCTATCCTGTGATGAGTTTTATTACCTTTGCACTGTATGCAGATGATAAATCTCGTGCAAAGCAGGGGCATTGGAGAATACCAGAAAAGAGATTACATTTGTGTGAATTGATGGGTGGATGGTTGGGGGATTCATTGCCCAACGAAGATTACGTCATAAAAGTAGCAAGGTGGTCAGAAATCAGTGATAATTTTCTCGACTCGGCAATGCCAACCAACTGATAGCCTTTGGTTTATTAATCGCCGATCTAATTTACTCAATGTTGCTGTTAGTAGAGCAAGAGAATTGTTTATTTTGGTGGGGAGTTTAGCACGAATTTATGAAGGCGAGTATACCAGAGAGTTGGTGGAATATATCAAGGAATTTGGCAAGATGCGATAATTTAAATCAAGTGCAAATGCCAAAATCTAATACCTTTGAAGAAAAATATCCTTATATTTCCAGCCTTGTAGAACAATACGGCTGGATTTAAATCGGAGAGAAGGAAGCTATACATTGCTCAAATAACTTTCTGTCAGTTTTTTTTGCTTTCCGAAAATCCTCAATTATATAAACTAATTTAGGAACACTTGCCAATAAAGAAACTGTATTAATTGGTTTTGAGTTCTGTTGAATCTTTTCAGGACTTAATGCAGATAAAACCTTGTAAATAATATCAATATCTGTGGCTTCAGGTAATTGATAAAAAAGTATTATTATATTATCTGTATGACTATAACATCTAGTAGATATTAATTCAATATTTATATTCAAAGTTTCAATAGTATTTATTTTTCCATTATTTATTTGTCTTTCAATTTCTTTTAAATTGATATAAATATTAGCTATTTCTTTGTATAGAGAAAGCCTAAGTCGCCTAATTTCCAACAGATTATTTATCCAATTTTTGATAGGTTCTGCAAAAAAGCCGACAACAACAGCTGCTAATGCACCTGCTAATACACTTGTAATATTCTGGCTTACCATACTTTTATAAATACAAATAAATTACATTGCTATCATACGGCAAACGCCAAGCCGTGCAGCAGCATCTGCATATTCCCTCAAGTCTTGCGATCGCAGTGGGTTGGGTTAACTTCCCTATTTTTTGACGAACTTGATCACGTAAAGTATGATTCATTTGCTCCCAGATGCCACGTTTTTGCCACTTCCGGTAGTAGCTGTAAACAGTTGAACTAGGCGGAAAATCCCCTGGCAGCATATCCCATTGACATCCTGTTTTCAAGTGGTAGTAAATGGCGTTACATATTTCTCGCATATCAGTAGTACGCGGATGCCCACCAAATTTAGCTGCTGGTATTAAAGGAGCAGAAGACACACTCAAAATTTTACCTATTGGTAAAAAACTCGTTTAAGGCTTTGGGCGATAGTGACATAGAGCGCCGATCAGATAAAACCGAGATATTTTGATACGCGATAGCCAAGCCAAATCCCCACAAGGCCACCAATGACGCCCAAGAGGATCGAGGTGAACGATAGCAAACTTCCAGCCCACAATGCAGGGATGTAGCTGCCAATCGTAGAGCCAACAAACATCCCAATTCCAATGATGGTTTTACTCATTCCAGAAAAGCCTCAATCAAAAGTAATGAAAATAAGTCATGCTTGAACTCCTTTATGACTCAAAATATTACCTTTTGGGAAAAGACTTGTTTAACACTTTCGGCAACCGTGACATAGGGAGCTACGCTCACCCCGACTCTCGAACTTGCACCAGATCAGCGATGTCTACGACGGGCTACGCCTACGCATTTCCCAAACGAGTGAAGTGATTCGGATTCAGCGTCAGGAGAACAGCTACCTCTGCCTTCAAGGCAGCTTGAGCAATCAGAGCATCGAAAATACCGCCACCAGAAAAGTTTAAGGCTGCCATTTGCGCGATCAGCAGCCTGATAGTCATTGGAGAGTAGTGGAATCCCCTCTAAGTACTGCGAAAAATCTATAATAATTAGCTGAACTTCTTGGGGAGTAATACGCGGCTGAATGGGTAAGCGCGTGATTAAGGCGATCGGCTATTAACGATAGATAGTGTTAGCTTTGATAAAGCAAAATTTGGGAAAGGGTGAATGAGCGAGACATATAGTTTTGAAGTGCTTTGCGTAGATCCACAGAATAAAACAGTCTTGCAAGAATCCCAGAATGTTATTCATGTTTTATTTGCAAATTCGACATTATGGCAATCTCCATCTTTGACTGGGATCTCTCAGAACTTAGAAATTCGAGATGAGGATATATCACTGACTGTTGCGAAGTTAGAGATAGAGTCTACCTCAGAATCTCTTCTGAAGAGAGCCTTTTCAGTTAGGTGTTCTGGATCTTACGAAAGACTAGAAAAGGTAAGACTACCTGTTTGTCAGTATTTGAAATCCCAAGGATTTGAATTTGTATATATTCTTCTCGATGAAATATCAGAGTTTATTGCACAGCAAATATATCCTAGTATTAACAGAGTTGAGAATAGGCTTAGAAAGTATATCATTAAGTTTTTCGTCACAAAGCTTGGCCCTAACTGGTGGGAAGTGACTGCTGATGCTGAGATGAAAAAGAAAGCCAGTCAAAGAAAGAATAATGAGACAATTTTTGGGTCAGTAATTGATAATAAAGTCTACCTTATAGACTTTGGGGAACTGGGTAAGATCGTTTACCAACAGTCGTCAGGTTACATTAGTCGAGAAGATATCATCCGAAAAGTTCTTGAGATAGAAAGTAGTGAAAATGCTGTTGATAGACTTAAAGAAGAGTTACAGAGTAACTATACAAAGTTTTTTCGAGAAACTTTTAAAGATCAAGATTTTCAACATCAGTGGGAGAAACTCGAAAAGCTGCGGCATAAAGTTGCACATAATAATCTATTCACCAACGATGATCTTCAGAACTGTCAGAGGCTTGCTACATCATTACTTAAAACAATTGAAGATGCTAATTTAAAAATTGAAACAATCGCCTTCAGTGCAGATGATTTAGAAACAATAAAATCTAATATTATTGAAGTAGCTGATCCATATAAAGTAATTTCTGAAGAAGAACTGTTAAATCATTTGAGGGAAAGACAAGAACATTACTTTCGTACTAATGGTTTCGTTGGATTAGCTAGTTTTGTAAAGAATTATTTGGGATTAATAGGCTATGATTACTCTGCTTCATACTCCGTCATTAAGCAACTTGAGCAACAAGAAAAGGCAGAAGTCTATCATATTGATGGGCCAAATGGGTTTCGAGTAGCAGCAGTAAGATTGAAGGAAAATCGAAGTTTCCAAAGCTAACAAAGTATGCAAACGATGTTAATATCAATCAAAACTCTTACTAAAGATACTTCTCCACCCGACGTTCTTCTAGCATGGACTCCACCTGTTCATCAGTCAGCGCTGGTCGGTCTTCAATAAAGCTTTCATCTGCTTGATAATGCGCGATCGTTCAGGTGGTTCGGTTGGAACATCTTGTAAGGATTGGATGATCGCACGGACGAGTTCAAGGCGATCGCTCACTGGCAGTTGACGGGCTTTAAGCTCTTGCAGGGACATAGAAAAGACTCCGACAAATACTGTATCTAAATTTTAGTATGAGCGATCAATGCTTAACTAAAGATAAATCCGGTGTCAGCCTTTGCAAAACTTGCTTCAACACCATTACCGTCCAATCCACATCAGCTTCAGTCGTATCACGCCCCAATGTAATGCGAATTCCGCCCAAGGCAGCTTTTTCGGAATAACCCATCGCTAACAATATCGGGCTAGGGCTAAGTTTACCACTGTGACAGGCAGCACCAGCACTGATGCCGATACCTGCAAGGTTTAGCTGCCGTACCAAGGTTTTACCACTGAGTTTTTCGCCATCGGCGTTTTCTAGGCACATACTGATATGGTGAGGTAAACGATCGCAAGCATCCCCTGTAGGAATTAAACCAGGAATCTCAGCTAGTTGGGCAAAAGCGCGATCGCGTAACTCAATCAACCGTGGTGTTTCTGTAGCTAATTCTTGTGCTGCTAATTCTGCTGCGACACCAAACCCCGCAATTATCGGTACTGCTTGCGTACCAGAACGCAGTCCCATTTCTTGTCCACCACCACCTAGTAAGGGCATCAAATCCACACCAGGACGCACATACAGCGCCCCCGCACCTTGCGGCCCATATATTTTATGACTGGAAAGGCTAAGTAAGTCTACGGGCAGTTGTTGCACATCTATGGGTAAGCGTCCCGCAGCTTGCACCGCATCTGTATGAAACAAAGCCCCATGCGATCGCACAATCTTACCTAATTGTGCGATCGGTTGCACTGTCCCTACTTCACTTTGACCGTAAATTACGGAAACTAAAACTGTGTTATGTCGCAACGCCGCCTTTAAATCTAACGGATTGACTCTACCTTTAACATCTACAGATAAGCGCGTAACTTCCCAACCCCACATCTCTAGCAACCGTACTGTCTCAGAAATTGCGGAATGCTCAACACTGGAAATAATTATATGTTGAGGAACAGCATACAACCGAGCTACACCCATAATCGCCAAATTATCAGCCTCAGTGCCACCAGAGGTAAAAATGATCGATTCAGGACTGGCGGCGTTAATTAAACCAGCAACTTGGACTCTGGCTTGTTCCACAACCGTTGCAGCCCGTTGTCCCCACTCATGTAAGCTGGAAGGATTGCCCCACTGTTGAGTGAGGACTGTTTGCATAACTGCGATCGCTTCTTTTCGAGTGGGTGTAGTGGCGCTGTAATCTAGATAAATTTGCATATAACCGATAATGGTGAGAACACACGTTGGTAGTAGGCTGCTGATCTTCTCAGCATATACAGTTTTAGTGGACAAACCCTAAAAAAAATCTCTGTAATTCTGCCTCTAGCAGTAGATTTTTCCCTTTACTTGCAAAACTATTTATCTACTTAATTCAGAACACAAAATTTTGGGAATGATAAATATAGCGGTTCTCAATTGGGTGCAGTAGAGTTTTAACCTCTCTCTAAACCTTTCCCCCAGAAGGGTAGAGGCTTTGAGTCTTACTCCCCTTCCCTTGTAGGGAAGGGGTTGGGGATTAGGTTTTATATTTAACTTAAGTCAAAACCGCCTTATATCCACTCCCAATCCACTTTTAACAGATTACAGTGCAATTTATCTCTAGACAAAGATATTTTTTATATATCTTTTTACTGATCTTCCCCCTCGCTGGTTGTCAACGAGTCCAGTCCTACAATCAGCGTCCAGCACCCTTACCACAAGACCCGTTAGTTCAAGTTTACTTTAACCATTCTGAGTCTTCAGAATACAAAGAAGCTTACCGTCAGCAAACTCGCCTGGGGGATGATTTAGAAAAACAGATTGTCGATGCTATTTCGCACGCTAAATCTACAGTAGATGTGGCGGTGCAAGAATTACATTTACCCAAAGTTGCCCAAGCATTGGTTGATAGACAAAAAACTGGGGTAAAAGTCAGGATAATTTTAGAAAATACCTATAGCCGACCTTGGAGTAGTTTAACATCTACTGAAGTAGGTAAGTTAGATAAAAGAGAACAGGAACGCTATCACGAATTCCGCCAATTTATCGATATTAACCAAGATAATCAACTCAGTTCAACAGAAATTAATCAAAGAGATGCTTTGATAATATTGCAGAATGCCAAAATTCCCTGGATAGATGATCGAGCAGATGGTTCAGCCGGTAGTAATTTGATGCATCACAAATTTGTGATTGTGGACGATCGCATTGTAATTATCACTTCAGCTAATTTTACTTTAAGTGATACTTCTGGTGATTTCACAAATTCCAGCAGTTTAGGTAATGCCAATAATTTATTGCAGATTGACAGCCCGGAGTTAGCATCTTTATTTACACAAGAGTTTAACATCATGTGGGGAGATGGTCCGGGAGGTCAGCCAGATAGTCAATTTGGTTTAAAAAAGCCGATGCGTTTACCTAAACAAATAACTTTAGGTAACACCCAAATTACTGTGCAATTTTCGCCTACTTCTCCCACTCAACCTTGGAGTAACAGTAGTAATGGCTTAATTGGTAAAACTTTAGATTCAGCAACCAAATCTATTGATATGGCGCTATTTGTTTTTTCTGAACAGCGTCTTGCGAATATTTTAGAAAAACGCCATGAACAAAGTGTGGAAATTCGCGCTTTAATTGAACCACAATTTGCCTATCGTCCTTATAGCGAAGCATTAGATATGATGGGGGTTGCTCTCAGTAACAAATGTAAATATGAAGTTGATAACCATCCGTGGTCAAATCCAATTACTACTGTAGGTGTACCTGTGTTACCCAAAGGCGATTTATTGCATCACAAATTTGGTGTTATTGATAGTCAAACAGTAATTACAGGTTCTCATAATTGGTCAGATGCTGCTAATAGTGGTAACGATGAGACACTTGTAGTAATTAAAAGTCCCATAGTAGCTGCCCATTATGTGCGAGAATTTGCTCGTCTTTATACCAAAATTAAACCGGGCTTACCACCAGGAATTCAAGAAAAAATTAAATTAGAACAAACACGGTGTCCCCAGATAAAAACTTCTTCATCAAGTGAACTTCAATCAATTCAAAAAGTAAATATCAACACCGCAAGTCTAGAAGAATTAGCAACTCTCCCTGGTGTGGGTAACAAGTTAGCACAGAGGATAATTATTAGCCGTCAACAGCAAAAATTTACATCTTTACAAGACTTAGAAAGAGTTCCAGGAGTTAAGGCGAAGACATTGGAAAAATGGCGCGTAGGCGTAGCCCGTCGGTAGACATCGCCTGATTTGGTAATAGGGGCGTACAACTAGCTGTGCGCCCCTACGATGGTCTGTATTCTACGTAGTTAAAAACATGTAAGATTACACAAATGCGATATTTAAATGCGATCGCTAGCTAAATCAACCAAACTGCGGAAATGCCCATTCTGAGAAAATCGTTCTGCTATTATTTGTTGATAAACCGCCTCATAGCCATCAGTCATGTGCTCAACGCTGAAAAGGTTTTCGACATACTGGCGACAGGCATAGCGGTCTAACTTTATTACCCGATCAATCGCACTAATGCACTCTTGAATATTATTGCAGAGGAAACCCGTCTCACCGTCAGAAATTACCTCTTCAGTAGACCCCAATTTTATCGCAATCACTGGCGTACCCGAAGCCATTGACTCAATCATTACCAATCCAAAGGGTTCTCGCCAAGTTATCGGGAACAGAGTTGCTATTGCACCTCCCATCAGAGCATTTTTTTGAGCATGGTTGGCTTCACCCAAATACTCAATTTGCTCTCCGTCAATGTGCGGTTTAATTTCCTTCTCAAAGTATTCCACATCAACGAAATCTATCTTACCTGCCATTTTCAAATGCCAACCAGCAAGTTTTGCAATTTCTATGGCTAAGTGCGCTCCCTTCTCTGGAGACATCCGACCCAAAAACGCCAGGTAAGGCGGATCTTCTGGTTGGGCATGAAAATTATAGCTGTTAACATCAATGCCGTTGTAGACCGTCGCTATACAGTTCAACCCTAAGCTTGGTTCTCGTTGTGCATTAGAAATATTGACGTAGGGTTGTTTTTTAGCAAAACTAAACATCTTTTCGTTGTCAGGGGTAAAAATACCGTGCAACGTGTGAACTGTAGGGGTTGTGACGAGATTTGCGTAAGCCAGTGCCCCATGGCCGATATGGGAGTGAATAATATCAAACTCTTTTGCACGTTCATAGACCGAAGCTAGATTCAGCATCTCGTAAATGCCGAAATCTTTGATAGTCGGATCGAGTCTGAGGGCACGGGGATGAACTGACGTTAGTGTTGCCAGACTAATAGAATCTCCCGATGCAAATAAAGTTACTTCATGTCCGCGTCGGACTAATTCATCGGTCAATAACCCTACTACTAACTCTATACCACCATAAGCTGGAGGTGGTACTCTCTCCCACAATGGAGCTACTTGAGCAATTTTCATCACAAACCTCCTAAAAAATAAAACTTGAATTAGAAGTTTTTTCTTTCTGTTGTTGTAGTGCTTGTAATTTATTCAGTCTGCATTAGAAAGTAACTTCAGATACGAAACTTATTAACAACTTTCTTCAAATCTTATGCTATTAGTTTTATATTTTTTGTCTATCCTAGTACGGAAATTACCCACTCCTAAAGAGGTAAATACATTCTAATTTATTAATTTTTGTGTGATTTGGTGAAATTTTAAATAGAAATTTTTTTATAAATAGGAATTTTATCGAAACGTCAAAATCAAAGCTAAATGATGATAATGGGCTAAAAAGCTCTACTATCGCCTGTTAATTATCTGATTTTAAAATGTTAATTAAAGAATCAAGTGTGTTGTCACTCTTTGGACGGCTTTCCGTACCTAGAGGATAACCCGTAGCCGCCTAAAGGGGAGATTTTCGTAAAGTAAGTAGTTTTAAATCAGAAGAGTCTTGAGCGTTTTCTCTTGTCCTAGCTATCAATCTCTTTACCTTAATTCCAAGTCACTGACTCAGATTTCCTTGTGAGTCGAAATCTACACCCAAGGTTTTACCTCTTTGAGACAAAATTATAGCTAGATTCACGACTGTAGTGGTTTTTTTAGAACCGCCACTAAAGCAAGCTACAGCTATAACAGTTGCTAGTTTAGATGATTCTGGGATATAAGTAGGTCGGCAATACAAAACAAACCTATGTAACAAAATGTTAAATATAGAACTCCGATTTGATTTTTGAAACCATAGTGAGACTGAAAAGCTAGTTTTATCGGCGTTCTATCTGAAATCTTGTTCAGAAATCAGACAGGAGTTCTATATCTGTATTTCGCTTTAGCGCTAAAGCACAACTATGAATCAGTGACAATTATTTGTGCAGACTTACTTAGTTTAGAAAATTATAGAAAAGCCATTAACCTAGTTTTTGCTCCATTGTCACTAATACGCCAGTAACTTTATTCAGTAAGTGATAGCAAGCAGTTAAATATATGCTTACGATAGTTGATATAGGCAGCAGATTTGAGAATTTTCTTCCGGTCAAAATTTGTGTAACTATATTCCTCTTCCATTAGTAATTCATTCAAAATCCTTAAATCTTTTAGTGCTTTTACCTGTATACCGAACAGTTCGGCAATACCTAAATAAAGCTCATAAGCACTGGAATTATTAGCCAAATATTCAAACAACTCCCACTCTGTAACAACAAATTCAAGTCTGTAACTATCAAAATTGTATGTTGGTATCCAAGGAGGAGTGTAATTATCCTTGTCTCTGCCGCAGTCAGGTTTATAAATAGTCCAAGCTTTTCTTACTTCAGGACTATATCGCTTTTGCATTGAATTACTAATTATGTCATAGTCATTGATATTTATCAGAATTACTATGCAACGTATTCCATCATCACCTTGATATTCACCAGCAACTACTGAACGAATAACATCAAAAAGAGATGTTAATTTATTTATTACTTTTAATAAACGTTTGATTTCACGCTCAATTTGAGGTTGTTTCAGTAAATATTTTTTAACTTTACAACCGTTTAGTTCTGGTTGAAACAAGTTGATATAATATCGCTCCTGCTCATATAAAAAATTGATTGGGAATTCTTTCCAATAAATTTTATGGCAGATCTGACGATTAGACCTAATTAATTGTGGATATCTATGGTGCGATTTTCCAGCCCATCTGCCCTTAAGATTTGCAGCCTGACCTACATACCAAACGCGGTGGTTAGTATCAGCTATCAGATATACTCCAGAACAGGCCGGCAAACTATACCGTTGTCTAAACAGAACATTTGACCAATCCTTCCACTCCATAACTTCACAATAACAGAGTTAGATGCTTACCTTTTTCATAGAATGCCCACTTTAGCCTAAAAGTTTAATCTACACAACACCCATATCCGGAATTTTACGTCAACTACTTCTACTGGACTGACGCTCTAGAGGCAGAGCCTCCCTAAACCTATTCCAAAACATGAGGCAATGAACGAGAAGTTGATAATTTTTGGACGGTAAAAGATGAATAAATGCGTGCTTGCCAAAATCAAATCAACTCCCAATCAAGGGTTTTAGAATACTTGCACCCACCTTGAAAGGGCTGGAGAAGAGAGTCAAATCATTGACTTATTACATAAACTATGATATTATGTATTGGTATCAATAAAAATCACATATAAACGTGAATATCTCTCCATCTCTTAAAAAACCGCGTGTCTCATGGCAGGCGGTTTTCTCACTGCTAATATTTGTGTTCATGTACCTGCCCATACTGGTACTTGGCTTTTATAGCTTCAATCAGTCGCCCTACAGTGCAACTTGGCAAGGATTCACTCTTGATTGGTATGGCAAGTTGTTTAGTGACGATCGCATTTTATCAGCTTTGCAAAACAGCATGATCGTTGCTGGTTTTGCTGTCGGGATTTCAGCAGTGCTGGGAACCTTGATGGCGGTTGGGTTGGCGCGTTACGAATTTCCGCTTAAGAAATTGTATCGCGGTATTGCTTACCTACCGTTAATTATTCCCGATATTGCGATCGCAGTAGCTACCCTAGTATGTCTAGCGGCGTTTGCAATTCCTTTGAGTTTGTGGACAATAGTTGCAGCCCATGTGGTGTTTTGTCTAGCCTACGTCGGGCTTGTGGTTGCTTCCCGACTGACTAATTTAGATCCTCACTTAGAAGAAGCAGCACTAGATTTAGGCGCTACACCAATGCAAGCATTCATCAAAGTATTGCTACCTCAATTAATGCCTGGGATTGTCGCTGGTTGTCTCTTGGCTTTTGTTCTCAGCTTAGATGACTTTCTCATTGCCAGTTTTACGGCTGGTAGCGGTTCTAACACCCTGCCAATGGAAATTTTTAGCCGCATTAGAACAGGAGTCAAACCTGATATTAATGCTCTCAGTATGATGCTAATTTCAGTATCTGCGATCGTAGCTCTTGTAGCTGAATTAATTCGCGCTTCTGGAGAGAATAAAACTTTCAAATAATACTCATAATTGGCAATACAAATTATGGGTGATTTGGTTCTTCGTGAACTTTTTTCGGTGAGTAACAACAGCTATCTTGAAGAAGTCATAATTTATAATTCACAAGTAAGGTGCGTTATCCCGTTATCCTAATGCACCACGTTACCCAACCGAATTGTACAGCACGCGATTAATCGCGTCTCTCCTGTACAGACGCGATTAATCGCGTCTCTCCTAACATATTTTTATAATTTTTAAGCACATATAAAAAATTCCGTGTTCGCTTCTCTACATGACTGTTTTCAATTAGATAACATTGGGGCTAACTTTGGAGAAGATGCTATTTCCCCCTCATTATGCAAATCTGCCAAAATCCCAATTGCTCAAATCCATTCAACTCTGATAGCAATAGATTTTGCGTGAGTTGCGGACAAAGCAACTTTGGCAAATTTCTCAGAAACCGTTACCGCGTATTAAGACTTTTAGGTGAAGGTGGATTTAGCAGAACCTATGCTACAGAAGATGTAGACAGACTAAACGCCCCTTGCGTTATCAAGCAATTTTTCCCACAATTTCAGGGAACAGGACAACGCACTAAAGCAGCCGAATTTTTCAAAGAAGAGGCTTTTCGGTTATATGAACTGGGAGAAAATCATACCCAAATTCCCAGATTACTAGCTTATTTTGAACAAGGTGCTAGCTTATATCTCGTACAAGAATTTATTCAAGGAAAAACTCTCTTACAAGAAGTTCAGCAACAAATCTATGGTGAAAAACAAATTTGGGAACTTTTAGCTGATTTATTGCCAGTTCTGGAATTCATTCATACTCATAATGTCATTCATCGGGATATCAAACCAGAAAATATTATCCGCCGTGCAAGTGATGAAAAACCCGTATTAATTGACTTTGGCGGTGCTAAACAAGTAACACAAACCAGTTTAGGAAGACAAGCCACAGTAATTTATACCCTTGGTTATGCCCCAACTGAACAAATGGCTGGATTTGCTTGTCACGGCAGTGATTTGTATGCTTTGGGTGTAACTTGCGTGCGTCTTTTAACTCAGTGTTTGCCTTTGCAAGATGCTTCTGGACAGATTAATGACCCTATTTATGATGCCATGAATGCTAAGTGGTTGTGGCGCCAACGGTTACAGGAAAAAGGTATTAATATCAGCGACGACTTAGGGAAAATTTTAGATAAATTACTAAAACATTTACCGAGTGAAAGATATCAAACAGCAGTAGAAGTTATCAACGATTTGAAGTTTAGGATATCAAACATTGAACCTGTTGCCCTAAAATTTGTTTCAATGTCTCAACCCAGATTACCGCCACTACCACAAAAAGTAACAGTACCATTACCTCTCTTAGAAACCTTTGAATTTGACGTAGTGACAGTAGACACAGGTGGTAGAGAAGTAAATCGCGTGAGTTGTAATGCAAAATTTTTTGCTGAAGAATTAGGTAAGTCTATCACATTAGAAATGGTATCGATTCCTGGTGGTACTTACATGATGGGTTCACCAGAGTTTGAAGGGGATGCTGACGAACGTCCTCGACATAAAGTTACCGTTGAACCATTTTTTATGGGCAAATTTCCCGTAACTCAAGCACAGTGGAAAGTAGTAGCAGCTTTCCCGAAAGTCAAACAAGCTTTAAATCCCAATCCATCGAAATTCAAAGGTCTAGATAGACCCGTGGAAAATGTATCTTGGTATGAGGCTGTAGAATTTTGTCTGAGGCTATCAGAAAAAACTGGACGCGACTATCGTTTACCGAGTGAAGCTGAATGGGAATATGCTTGTCGGGCTGGAACTACAACCTCCTTCCACTTTGGCGAAACGATTACCTCTGAGTTAGTCAGTTGCACTATCGAACCAAAAAGCAAATTTCGTAAAGAAACAACAAACGTCGGTAGTTTTGAAGTCGCCAACGCCTTTGGATTGTACGATATGCACGGGCTAGTTTGGGAATGGTGCGCTGATTCGTGGCACAACAATTACAACTATGCACCCTTAGATGGAACAGCTTGGGAAGTTGGCGGTGATATTCATCGTCGGGTGCTGCGCGGTGGTTCTTGGAGTTTCAGTGCAGAACTTTGTCGCAGCGCCAGTCGTAGCTGGAATGAGTCAGACGGTGGACTGAGGGTTTGTGGCTTTAGAGTAGTATTTTCCGTAGAGGAGATTATTTAGCAATTTAATTCAGAGGTTATATAAATTATGAACGACAGAATTGAGAAAGGTGACATAGTACTTATAAATAAAAGTGGAAAATATCATAAGCAAGTGGGTGAAGTAAGTGAGATTGATTACAATATTTTCTTCGTAAAAATAGTGTTAGTAAAGTTAGGTAATCAAGAAGAAAACTTTGAAGAAAAAGATTTACAATTACAAACTAAAAAGCCGAATCTGCAAGAAGTCATGGCATCACTAGACAAAATTATAGGACAAGTTGATCAGATTACCCAGTTGCCGACAAGAGAGAAAGTAGAGTTACCCAACCGTCTAAAATATCTTAAATTAGATATTCCTAAACTAGATAAGCAGTTGATTCAAAAAAACTTCGACAGTATAGAGAAAATACTCGCAGCAACAAGAGAAGCAGACTCCTCAGCAAGCTTTTGGCAGGAAATAGTTTCTAATTTAGAGAAAATAAGCTGGTGGATTAGAACAAGTCTATGAACCAATAAGTAAGCCGGTGAAAATAAATAGATCCAAGGTGTACTAGGAGTTTTGGCAGCAGGTGCGGCTCTCTTAGCAACGAGATTTTATAAAATTAAATGTACTTGATATCTTCAAGCATGGCTAAATGCTTATTAACAGATGCAAGCGTATTCGCAGCAATCAGCCCACTGGCGGCTACTGCTGGTAAACCAATACCGGGAAATGTTGAGTCGCCACAGCACATCAGTCCTGGTAGAGGTGTGCCAGGGCCAGGAAACATACTAGTTCCAGCCTGAATTGCTGGGCCGTAGGAACCTTGGTGACGGCGGAGATAACGCTCGTGGGTTAGAGGTGTACCAACAAGCGTGACTTCGCAACGAGAGCGAATATCTGGAATGATCCGCTGTAGCGCTTGCCACATTACTTCTGCACGCGATCGCTTTTGTTCGGCATATTCCTGGTTTCTTCTATCCATTCCCTGCCAGATAGCATACGGCTCACTACCAGGAGTATACACATGAATCACATGCTTACCTGCTGGCGCTAAGGATGGATCGAGAATTGAAGGGATGGAGATCACCACAACATTCTGAGGTGCTGTGATGCCCAATTCCCAGTTATTAACCACAATGTAATGACAGCGCAAATTTGGCTGTAATCCTTGAGCATCAATGCCTAGATGTAGATGCATGAAGCTATCACATTCTGGCGTCGCCTGTCGTTTGCTGCGGTACTGTTTAGGTACTGCTTTTTCTGGTAGTAGCTTCAGTGTGTCCCAAACCGAGGCATTAGAAATCACTGCCCGACGCGCCCGAATTTCTTGGCGATCGCGCAGACGCACACCCACCGCACGATTACCTTCTACAAGCACTTGCTCCACATGAGCGCCCAGCATCAGCTTCCCTCCATGACGTTCCAATCCGTGTACGAGGGTGTCAACTAAAGCACCACTACCACCAATCGGATATTCAAGTACTGCATCTGGCCGATACCAGTCCGCAAACATAAATGCTACCTCTGCGGCGCTAGTGCCATCTGCTGGCAGTCCAGAAAGTAGAAAACATAGCAAATTGAGCCAATTTCGGGTAAAAGGGTCTTTGACAACACCATCCATAATCCGGCTAAAAGGTCCCGTCAATTTGATCACATCTGCCAAATGTTTTGTCAGAGATGGCACAAACGAGCCTACAGTTCTAACTGCACCAAGATCAAAGCGTAATGCGGCTGGTGGTATAGAAGTTGCTGCACTAGCGAATGGTTCCATAACGCGCTGGAGTTTCTGCCATTCGGCGACAGCATCATCACCACGGAATCTCATCAGCACTTCACAAAATTGCTCGGCACCAACCGACGTGTCAAAATCACCTTCTGGTAGACAACAACCCCAAGTATCGTAGGTTACACATGATAATTCAGAGCCAATTGCATCTAGCACTTGTCGCAGGGGATTGGCAGAGGGGCTGTAAGACAGTCCAGAGTAGAGGGACGGGCCAGAGTCAAACTTGAAACCATTGCGCTCAAAAGCATGGGCAGCGCCTCCAGCAATGGAGTGGCTTTCGCAGACTATCACATCAAAACCATACCGTGCCAAAAGAGCAGCACAACTCAAACCGCCAATACCACTACCAATGACAACTATATCTGTGTTTTGCATATCCCTGATGTTAGCAACAATAAATTAAAACAGTTATGGAAACTTGGATAATATCATTCACTCCCCCATCCATAAACCGCTCTAATTGGTTAATATCATCACTAAGGATGGACATAAAACCGTCAGTGCTGCGTTCTTTAGATTAAAAGTTTGATTCAGACATACTAATGAGAAACTTAAAGTAGTAACTGAGTTTACTCAAGCTAAAGTAAAACTTATTACTCAGCACTAGGGACTAGGGAGTAGGGAGTAGGGGCTAGAGAAGGAAAACAAGAAGAAAAATAATAACTTTTAATGACCAATGACTAATGACTAATGACTAATGACTAATTCACATGGAGAGAGGAATTTGAAAAATCAGCAATTTGGAAATTGGCAAACCACAGTTTTAGGAATTGTGTTAGCAATACTAGTGATTATCGGACTAAATTCCTTTATCATTATCACTCCTGGACAAGCAGGAGTGATCAGCATCTTAGGTAAAGCCAGAGATGGCGCTTTATTGGAAGGGATTCATGTAAAACCGCCTTTTATCACCGTGATAGATGTGTATGATTTGACGGTGCAGAAGTTTGAAGTGCCAGCAGAGAGTTCTACTAAGGATTTGCAAAATTTATCTGCGAGATTTGCGATCAACTTTCGCCTCGATCCCATAAAGGTAGTTGAAGTTAGAAGGAAACAAGGAACCTTAGAAAATATTGTATCAAAAATCATTGCACCTCAGACACAAGAAGCATTTAAAATTGCAGCCGCCAGAAGAACAGTAGAAGAAGCAATTACCAAAAGAAGTGAATTGAAAGAAGACTTTGATAATGCGTTAGGCGATCGCTTAGACAAATATGGAATAATTGTGTTAGATACTAGCGTAGTTGACTTAGCGTTCTCACCAGAATTTGCCAAAGCAGTGGAAGAAAAACAAATTGCTGAACAGCGGGCGCAAAGAGCCGTTTATGTAGCACGGGAAGCTGAACAAGAAGCACAAGCAGATGTGAATCGCGCTAAAGGTAAGGCAGAATCTCAAAGACTCTTAGCAGAGACACTCAAAGCCCAAGGAGGACAGTTGGTTCTACAAAAAGAAGCAATTGAAGCTTGGAAGAGTGGCGGCGCTCAGATGCCAAAAGTCCTGGTTATGGGTGGTGACTCAAAAAGCGGCGTCCCCTTCATATTCAACCTTGGGAATGTGCAAAATAAACCTTGATTCGAGTCAAGACTACTTAGTAAGTTGGGCTAATCTCAACTCAAACACAACAGCAAAACTAACAAGATAATAATTGGAGTTTATGTCAATCCCCAATCATCAAAATCTCAGCGCCGAGGAAGCGAAAAAATTACTGAATAAATTCAACTGCCTAGACATTGCCCCTGTCCTAAAACCATCAGAAAAAGCAGTAATTCGTAGTGCGTTAATTTTACTTACCAACCTTGCTGATTATCAAATTTTAGGAATTTGTGCTGATACAGCAGAAGAAGGAATACTAGCTATGAAGACCTATTCTCTGGCTTTAGGTTATGAACCACCAAACAATTTACTTACACCTGAAGGCCCAGTTTATATCAAATTAAATGGTAAAAATGGCTTGTGTTATCTCGATTCCTATGCTGGACATCATCGTGGTGTATTAGTATCTTGTCAGTCTGATGACGAAGAGGGAATTAACGAGATGTATGGACATTTACCCTTGGATTTATTTGTATAGAATTTGGCAAATGTAGGTAGGGTATGTGCCTTGCCTACTCACTAATGAAAAATAATTAATGACTTAAACCTTATGAGTATTCTTACACTGCAATCAGTCAAAAAAGACTTTGGCATCAAGGAAATTTTAAAAGATGCTAGCTTTAGCCTCGATGCTACCGATAAAGTTGGTTTAATTGGTACTAATGGTTCTGGTAAATCAACCATATTAAAAATGATCGCTGGTCTAGAATCGATTGATAGCGGTCAAATTTTGATCAACTCCGGTTCTAAAATTATCTACTTACCACAGCAGCCAGATTTAGATGAAAATCACACAGTTTTAGAGCAAGTTTTTGCTGACAGTGGCGAACACATGGCTTTGGTGCGTGAGTATGAAGAACTTTCCGATAAATTGGTTCACTATCCAGATGATAACCAACTAATGTCTCGCCTTTCTGTGGTGATGCAACGGATGGATGCGAGTGGTGCTTGGGAACTAGAAACGAATGCTAAAATCATCCTCACAAAATTAGGAATTTCTGACTTTGATGCCAAAATAAGCACTTTATCTGGAGGCTATCGCAAGCGTATTGCTTTAGCATCAGCATTGCTATCAGAACCAGATGTTTTGCTCATGGATGAGCCGACAAACCACCTCGATGCTCTTTCTGTAGAATGGTTACAAAGTTATTTAAATCGCTATCGGGGCGCACTTTTTTTAATAACTCACGATCGCTATTTTTTGGATCGTGTTACCAATCGGATCATTGAAATAGACCGAGGCGACATTTACACTTATACAGGCAACTATTCATATTACCTGGAAAAGAAAGCTCTAGCTGAAGAATCTGCCGTAAGTAGTCAACGTAAACATCAAGGCGTGTTGCGGCGCGAGTTGGAATGGCTCAAAAAAGGGCCGAAAGCCAGAAGTACTAAGCAAAAAGCTAGAATTGACCGCGCTCATGCTTTGCGGGATACTGAATTTAAACAAGTTCAGGGTAAAGTTGATATTTCTACAATTGGTCGTCGTATTGGCAAAAAAGTTATTGAATTAAATAACATTTCTAAAGCATATAATGGACGCACCTTGATTAATAATTTTACCTACGAATTTAGCCCAGAAGACCGCATCGGCATCATCGGCGCTAATGGTGCAGGTAAATCTACTTTAATGGATATGATTACTGGGCGGGTTAAGCCCGATTCTGGCATTGCGGAAATTGGTACTACAATTCACATTGGTTATTTTGACCAGCATTCTGAAGAATTGCTCACAGCATTGAACGAAAATCAGCGCGTGATTGACTACATCAAAGAAGAAGGAGAATTTGTCAAAATTACCGATGGGACTCAAATTACTGCTTCCCAAATGTTGGAGCGGTTTCTGTTTCCTGGTAATCAACAGTATGCCCCAATTAGTAAACTTTCTGGTGGTGAAAAACGTCGTTTATTTCTGTTGCGGGTTCTGATGGGTGCGCCCAATGTGTTGATTTTAGATGAACCGACAAATGATTTAGATGTTCAGACACTGGCGGTATTAGAAGATTATTTAGAGGATTTTGCAGGGTGTGTAATTGTAGTTTCTCACGATCGCTACTTTCTCGATCGCACCATCGACACAGTATTTTCCTTTGAGGAAGGCGGTAATCTCCGGCTATATCCAGGTAATTACTCGATTTATCTGGACTTTAAGAAGGCTGAAGAAGCACAGCAACAAGCTGCTAATGCTAAGGAGAAGCCTAAAAATGTCGAAGCTCAAAATGGTGTGGCTTCACCCAAGGATGTAGAGAATCAAAAGCGACGCAGGTTATCAAATTGGGAAAAAAAAGAATTTCAGCAGTTGGAAGGTAAAATTGCCCAGTTAGAGGCTGAGAAGGCAGAAACCGAGAAAACACTAGCGAATGTCTCACCGGGGAATTATAGCCAAGTGCAAAAACTCTATGATCATGTGGAAAAGCTCAAACACGCGATCGATGTGGCGACTGAACGCTGGTTAGAATTGGCTGAGATGGAGTCTTAGAGAATCTTTGAAGACTTGGAAATAGCGATCGCATAACTCATTATCTCTGCTCTGAGCGTTTAGCAAGATATTCATCTATAGTCAAGGACTCACCATCTCTATACTCGTTTTACGATTCGATTGGAAAATCTTCCTATTCAACCTACGCGTAGCGTCTCGTAGAGGTTTCGTAGAGAAGGCATCGCCCTGCTTCTTCCTCCGCGCCTGGAGTGCCTTTACATGAGACAAAAAAGACAATGTGGTTCATTTAAAATAGGTAGGCGTACCCCTACTCAAAAGCCAAGCTACGCCTAGTGGATGCATCAGAAGGTATTGCTTATTTTTTTTAACTAAGTGTCCGTTTCATCGGAATTTCTATCCAGAACTCACAGCCCTTACCAGCTTCAGAAACACACTTGATATTACCACCGTGTTTTTCTACAATAATTTGGTAGCTAATAGATAACCCCAAACCAATACCTTGTCCAGGTTGTTTGGTCGTAAAGAAAGGTTCAAAAATGCGCGATCGCATCATCTCTGGAATCCCACAACCATTGTCAGTAATGCAAATCAGAATAGTATTCTCTTCAATGACTTCTGTGCGAATCCAAATTTTAGGATTGTCAATTATTTTTCCACTAGTTGCTGAGTTTTCCAGTGCATCGATCGCATTGTTCAGAATATTCATAAATACCTGATTCATCTGGGCTGCATAGCAGAGTACTGGTGGCAATTGACCATATTGCTTAATTACCTCAATAGCAAAAGAATTAGTCTGTGGTTGCAGTCGATGTTGCAAAATTAGCAAGGTACTGTCGATGCCTTCATGAAGGTTAATGGGCTTTATTCCTGCTTCGTCAAGTCGAGAAAAAATTCGTAACGACAAGACTAGTTGAGAGATCCTCTCTGCCCCCACCTTCATTGAAGTCAGAATTTTGGGCAAGTCATCAGCAATAAAATATAAATCCAGTGCAGCTGCTTGCTCTTCAATTTCTCCTGTTAGTTTGGGATACTGTTTCTGATAGAGGTGCAGTAATTTAAATAAATTTTCGGTATGTTCAGTAACATAAGTCATGTTACCGTAAATGAAACTAATCGGGTTATTAATTTCATGTGCAACACCAGCAACTAACTGCCCTAAGCCGGCCATTTTTTCACTTTGAATCAACTGACTCTGAGTATTCTGTAATTTTTTCAGAGTCTGGGTCAGTTCTTCTTTTTGACGTTGAGTTTGTTCAAGTAATTCCGCTTGCTGAAGTCCTACTCCTAACTGAGTACCAATCTGCATCAGCAAATCTACCTCATCTTCTTGCCAATCACGGGGTTTGATATTTTGATAAGCTGCTAGTAATCCCCAAAGTTTCTCACCCTGAAAAATCGGCACAATTATATATGACCTAGCCTCCATTAGTTGGAGCAGGGCAATATAAGGAATAGAATAATCGGTGCTGTAAATATCCTTAATGATCAGAGTTTTATCATTAGCAAAGTCTCCTGCTTGGGTTTGTTGCAAGTAATCATCTGCGGCAGCTACGCCCGTCGTAGACATCGCAGGTACAATTTCCTTTACTGGTGTCCAACCTGGGGCTAAAGACTCAGCAACAAATTCGCCACTCCCATCAGCTCGGAATCGATAGATTGTGACTCGATCAACTTCCAATAGTCGTCGGACTTCTTCTGTACTGGTAGCAAAGATCGTGTCAATATCAAGAGACTGGCGAATTTTCTCTACCGTTGCGGCTAATGCTTTCTCCCTTTGGGCGGCTTTAGCCAGTTTTTGGGCTTGCATCTGCACCTGTTTCAATGACTCAGCTTGCTGTAATGCTACCCCCAATTGGGTGCTAACTTGGGTAAGGAAGTAAACCTCATCTTTTTGCCAATCACGGCTTCGGGCATTCTGGTATACTGCTAGCATGCCCCAGAGGTTCTGACCGTGATAAATGGCAATGATCACATAAGCTCTTGCTTGATATATCTCTAAGATTTTAATGTAGCAGTCGCTAAAGCCTGCACTGTAAATATCATTACAAACACGGTAAACTTCACACCGACTGAAGCTACCACCCTCTGTATCTTGTAAGTAGGTATCAGTGAGCGGGGGTTTAGCTAAATCTTTGGCGCTACATTCGCTGACGTTTTCTTTCAATTCCGGGCACTGTAACTGCTGCTCCATGAGGGAGATCCAACCCTCTGCCACTGATTCAAACACGAATTCACCACTCCAATCGGGATTGAAGCGATAAATAGCCACGCGGTCAGCATTTAGCATCTGCCTAAGTTCTGCGGTGCATGTGTGGAAAATGCTTTCCAAATCTAGGAATTGACGAATTTTCTCAATGGTTATGGCTATGCTTTTCTGCCATACTGCTGTTTTTTCTCTGGCTTTTGCTTCTGCTAGTTGTACTGATTGTAGTTTTACTTGTTCCAGGTAATCTGCTTGCTGTAAAGCAACTCCTAGATGTTCAGCAATAAGTTGCACAAACTCAATTTCTGATGCTTCCCATTGCCGTGGATTACTACACTGATGAATACACAGCAATCCCCATAAATCTTTACCTTTGATCAAGGGGACATTTATATTGGCACTTACCTGGAATCTTTCTAGTATTTGGACGTGGCAATCACTAACACTAGTTTGATGAATATCAGCTATTGCTTTAATCCGACCTTGCTGATATTTTTCTGCAAAATCCTCCGCAAAACAGTGGTCGTGCAGTTTGGCTCCTAGTGCCGAACCCCATTCTGCTCCCACATCTTCATAGATAAATTCCCCTTCCCATCCCAATTCGGGATAAAAACGAAACACACTAACCCGATCAGTTTTCAGAAGCTGGCGGACTTCAGTGACTGTAATTTTGAAGATGGTATCTATGTCTAAAGACTCGCGAATGCGGGCAATAACTCCAGACAAGGCTTTTTGTTGCTCATTCTGAGGCAGGGAGAATGTCATATCTGAAGGAGATTCTTGCTGCTCTGAATTTGGTTGTATAGGTTGAATTGTAGAGGCGTTTTCCATTGCCAGTCGGATTTTAAATATTGAGAGTCTTCTATCTCATAATTCCCTTAGACAGTGGAAAGGTAACAATTATTTCCTTTAAATCTGATAAAAACAATGTAGGGACACGATAATATCGTGTCCCTACAAAAACATTTTTCAACCACAAGTAAATTATCGCCGCTTGGGAAGGGCGCTGCGGGTGGTGCGTTTCTCTTCATCTCGACGACGGCGATCGCGCCAATCTGCCAGGGTCAAATAACCAATACCACCAGTGACTACTACGAGCAGCACTACGGCAACTAAAGCCAAAATATTCAAAAATGGACTTTCCACCATGCCTCTACAGTCCGTTACGTCCCCAAACTACCATTGCAATTGACCAAGTGAACACAACTAACAGTGATACCCAACCTAGTGTCAAAATCTCCATAGTCCCACTTTTCAAATAATTACAAAAGGTTTCTAACATTTATCATACAGGGATTGGGCAGGCTCAGATTTTTTTTATAAATCACATTGGAAGTTTGGTGGGCGATGTCTACGACGGGCTATTCGGCGTGGCAAAGGATACACATATTTTCTTTGTACGGTAGTAGTTTACGTCATAATCAAGACGAATGTAAAAAAATAGCGATCGCGGTTTTCCACTTGATGTTTTGGGAATACTAGGGTTATGGATATATATTTCAAATCCAGCAACCCCTGATATCATGCCGACATTTTTCAACTATCCTTTCCACTCTGACGGTTTTATTCCCCACGGACATTGTTATCTTTGGCAAACTGGATTAGTTTGGCTCCACATTATTTCTGATGCCACGATCGCTTTTGCCTATTATTCTATTCCCTTCCTACTGATTTACTTTATTTCCAAGCGCAAAGACGTTCCTTTCAATGGAGTCTTTTTGTTATTTGGTGCTTTTATCATTGCCTGCGGTACTGGACACTTGATGGATATTTGGACGCTTTGGTATCCAGACTATTGGATTGCAGGTGCTTTAAAAGCTCTAACTGCCATTATTTCGATATATACAGCATTTGCGTTATTTTTTCTCATGCCGCAAGCTCTGACGCTACCCAGCCCAGCCCAGTTAGAAGTTATCAATGGAGTGCTTTCAACTGAAATTGTCGAGCGTAAGCGCATCGAAAAAGAATTACGCCTTGCACAAGAAGTCGCTCAAAACTCTAGCCAAGCCAAGAGTGAATTTCTCGCTAATATGAGCCATGAACTACGCACACCCCTTAATGGCATCCTGGGCTATACACAAATTATCCAACGCACAGAATCTTTGAGTGAAAAAGGACGCAAAGGACTCAGCGTTATTTATCAATGTGGTTCTCATCTTTTAACCTTAATTAATGATGTCTTGGATCTCTCCAAGATAGAAGCCCGGAAATTAGAATTGTATCCAGTTGATTTCTACTTGCCTGCCTTTATAGATAGCGTCGCTGAAATTTGCCGCATCAGGGCAGAACAAAAAGTCATCGCATTTAACGTCGAACTTGATCCTGATTTACCAAACGGTATTCATGCTGATGAAAAACGCTTACGACAAGTACTGATTAACTTACTTAGTAATGCCATGAAGTTTACTCATCAAGGCAGTGTCACCTTCAAAGTTCAGGTCATTGATCAAGAATCAAATGCCAATGAAAAAACTAACTACAAAATTCGCTTTCAGGTAGTAGATACTGGCACGGGTATAACCCCTGAACAAGCCGATAAAATCTTCCAGCCCTTTGAGCAAGTGGGAAGTCAGAAACGACAATCTGAAGGTACAGGCTTAGGATTAGCAATCAGCCAAAACATTGTTTTATTGATGGGTAGTCAAATTCAGGTGCAAAGTGAATTTGGCAAAGGTAGCACTTTCTGGTTTGAGGCAAAATTGCCAGAATCTAAAGACTGGGCAAAAGTTTCTAGAGTAGTTGAGCAGGGAACTATTATTGGTTATCAAGGACAAAGGCGCACCATTTTGATTGCGGATGATAAATGGGAAAACCGATCAGTAATTGTAAATTTACTAGAGCCAGTTGGGTTTACTGTTGTAGAAGCTAGTCAGGGTCAGGAAGCATGGGAACAGTCTCTAGCCCACAAACCAGATATGGTTATCACTGACTTAGTGATGCCTATATTGGATGGATTTGAGTTGATTAATCGTTTGCGTCAGTCTAGGCCATTTAAAGAGATTCCGATCATCGCTTCGTCAGCAAGTGTGTTTGCAGCCGACCAACACAAGAGCATTGGTGTAGGTGCAGATGCATTTCTCCCAAAGCCTATAGAAGCTGAAACGCTGCTGGAAATGCTACGACAATTTTTGCACCTGGAGTGGATTTTTGACGGAAAGATAGACGTAACAAAAAAAACCTATAAAGATGGTTTGGTTCAACAACATGAGATGATTTCTCCTAGCAAAGAGGTTTTGCAAGAGTTGCTAGAACTAGCACAAAATGGCGATATTCAAAATATTTTAGAAGTGTCCGAAAAGCTTTCTGCATCTGATGAACAGCTAAAGGTTTTTGTTCAGCAAATCGTCCATCTGGCGAGTAATTTCCAACTCAAAGGTTTGGAAAGCTTTATTAAACAATACATCAATTAATTGGAGTTCAATTTAACTTTTAAATCCATCATGAGCAAACCCCAAAATAACGGATTTATTTTGATTGTGGATGATAATCCGACAAATTTATCTGTCCTGTGTGCAGCGCTTAACAGTGAGGGTTTTCGTTTCCGTGTTGCAGTCGATGGAGAAAGTGCGATCGCTCAAGCCGAACGCAATCAACCAGAGTTGATTTTGCTGGATGTACAAATGCCGGGTATTGACGGATTTGAAGCTTGTCGTCGCCTGAAAGCGAATCCTGTCACTGAAAATATTCCGATTATTTTCACCACCGCCTTAGCGGATACGGAAAGCAAAACGAAGGGATTTTCCCTCGGTGCAGTAGACTATATCCCTAAACCGTTTGCACACGAGGAAGTCATTGCAAGAGTGCGCGTGCATTTGCAACTCAAACAATTGACTGAATCTTTGGAACAACAAGTTAGCGATCGCACCAAGGCTTTGCAACAAGCCCAAGTCCAACTAGTGCAGCAAGAGAAACTATCAGCACTCGGAGAGTTAATTGCTGGTATTGGTCATGAACTCAATAACCCCATCAACTTTATTTCTAGCAATATTCCACCCTTGCAACAATACATTGCAGGAGTAACTGAGTTGATCTTACTGTATGAACAAGAGTATCCAAACCCAACAGCCAAAATCGCCACTGCTATTAAGGACTTGGATCTAAATTTTGTTCTCGAAGATATGCCAAAAATCTTGAACTCACTCAAGCTAGGAAGTGAACGAATTAGCAACCTTTCTAATTCACTCCGCAACTTCTCTCGCTCGGATAGTGATGCCAAAATATCTGCTGATTTGCACCAAGGACTAGATAGTACACTAATGATTTTGCAACACCGTCTCAATGCTAATGGCGATCGTCCCCGGATTGAAGTTATTAAAAATTATGGAGTATTACCACAGGTTAGCTGCTATCTAGGACAGATGAATCAAGTATTTATGAACATTCTGGCAAACGCAATTGATGCCCTTGATGAAGTTATAATGCAAGGCCAAATGAGCAATCTAATTCCTCGGATTCAAATTGCAACAGAAATAGATTCTGAAGAATTGGTTGTAATTCGGATTGCTGACAATGGGATTGGTATTCCTGAACGGCTTAAAAAACGCTTGTTTGAGCCGTTGTTTACCACAAAAGTCGTTGGAAAAGGCACTGGACTTGGCTTATCGATAGCATATCAAATAGTTGTAGAAAAACACAAAGGTGTATTAGAAGTGAATTCTCAACCAGGTCTAGGAACCGAGTTTATCATCAAAATTCCCACATGAAAACAGTATTTAATTAATTACAAAACTGCTTTAGCATTTATCATAGTGGAGAGTGGGGAAAAATTTTACCAATACCCAATCCCTAATTTCTATATAGAGTGAATGCAACTTTAGATCCTCAATTAATGGCAGAACGCATAGAATCCCTTAAGGCTGGAATAATTGGCGGATTATCTGTGTGTTTTGCTTTTGCTATTACTAGTCTGTTGAATACTTTTGTACTCGCAAAGTATTTTCAGACACTCGCAAGTCTGCAAATTGATGTTAACTGGCAGTGGTTGGTGAGTGGTGGAGTTGCAACTTTTACTGGTTTACTATTTGGTGTCACCTACCGCTATATCATCCGCTCAGATAAAAATCCTCAACTCAAAGCTGGCGGGGTGCTGGCATTTGGCTTAGTGCGGGGATTAACTCAGATAGAACTTGGGTGGAATTCTCATAGCAGAATTTTGCCTTTTATGGTGTTAGCGGCAGAAAGTTTATTGTGGTTTGTGTTTGCTGCAATCGCTCTTGATATCGTAATTAAACTCCGTTGGGTTAAACCTTTTTCATCAATTTCTATTCCCTAATATGCAAACTAAAATATCCCACTATTATCTGATAGTTGATCTGGAGGCTACGTGCTGTGACAGTAGGACTATTCCCCGTCACGAAATGGAAATCATCGAAATTGGTGCGGTGATGCTCAATCGAGCAACATGGGAAATTGATTCCGAGTTTCAGCAATTCATCCAACCTGTGAGACATCCGCAACTGACAGGTTTTTGCACAGAATTGACTAGTATTCGCCAGCAAGATGTTGACGAGGCTCCAAAATTTGTAGAGGCAATTTCTCGCTTCAAAGAATGGATTTATTCATTTCCCAATCATATTTTTTGTTCGTGGGGCAATTACGACAAAAAGCAATTTATTCAAGATTGCGCGTTTCATAATTTCCCTTATCCTTTTATTTCAGAACACATAAATATCAAAGAGGAATTTTCAGAATATCTTGGCGTGTCTAAAAAATTTGGTATGGCACAGGCTCTCAATGAGTTGGGGATAGAATTAAAAGGGACACATCATCGCGGCATTGATGATTCCCGCAACATTGCAGCTATCTACAGACAGATTAAAACTAAAAAACTAAGTTAAATGGAAAAGTTGCCCGTTCCTGACACTAAGTTTGATGTGTAAATAAGTTTGGAGTTAGGGCTTTAGTCCTGTGAGAATTATTATCCTTAGCCAAAGGGATTTTTGGAGAAACGTTTTTTATTATTGGGTGAGTATTCAGAGCAATTCATCGCTTCTTTAGTAAGAACAATAGAAGGGTTTACGGCACATTTTAGATAATGATTATGGGAATAAAAGCGACAGTTTTTACAGGGGAGTTTATCTAATCCTTTGATGGAAAAAACCATTTTATCATCTAAAAATGCCCGCGCTTTTCGCAATATCAGGAAAAAACCTATCCAACCAATTATAAAGCCAACAGGAAATAAAGATATCGCTAGATCAGGGAAAGTTAATTCATGCGTTTGTGCTTGCTCTTTTTTTGCTTCACTCAAGTTTGCTTGATGTAAATTACTATTGGCTACTACAGTTTTTTGCAACATTTGATCATGATACATACTATTTACGTTTTGCTATATGCCTTTACTATCTTAATTTTTGATAGCTGGGTAACTAAGTAGTTTTTCAGTAGCTAGGTTAACTTTTAGTGTTGGCAAGGTTTTAATTACAGGTTTAGCAAAATAAAACTTCAGCTATATCTGTCAAGAGTTTTGCTTGTCATTTTAAGTTATATACCCAAGGGAATAAATTAGATAATGGACTTATAATTAGATATTTTTATGTTCTAATTACCCGAAAAATATTCTGATAAGTTTCTAGACATGAAAGCTATGTCACTTTAAGATCAGATATGCAGCAGTTTGCAAGTAAGTCAGGTAGACAATGTAGGACTGAAATTTGTACTTCATCCAAAAGAAAACTGCTGTATATTGTCACGACGAAAGAGTATGTCCTTAAATTAGCTCTGTAGATAGAGAAATATCCTAAGCAAAGCTAGTATATTTACAGGCTTAAGTAGTAAAATTTTTGACTAATATTAAGAGATTAACTTGGTATTTTTACAAGCCTTGGCAGTATGAATGTGGAATTTTTTAACAGGATTCCTTTGATGCCTTTAGTATTACTCTTATTGGCTTACACTCTTCTGGGATGGTATCTTGCTGCTAATCATATAATTTGGTTAGTGGGAGCTTTTGTCGCTGCTATGGTTATAGCTGTAGTGCGAAAGAGCATTTCTTGGTTAGATCGTTTAGTTGAATTTGGCTCTCAAACCTTAGTTATCATATTATTTTTAAGTATATCAATTGCTTTAGTAGCAACTTGGTCATTATTATTACGGCTCTTTATCATACCCTTAGCAACTACGCTTTTAGCTGATTTTGAAATGCGCTTTTCTGGCTACAACAAGCTAGATTCATTTTGGGTTTTAACATTTATAGCGGTATTGGGTTTGGTAGTGGGCGAAGTAATAGATATTCTACTTTTTTCCAGTAGTAGATACTAATTCATCAGGCAGCAGGCAGAATAAACCTAAACTTAAAAACGTGGGACTGTGCCAATTTTAAATTTGGAATTGAAGGAATAATCTAAAATCTAAAATCTAAAATTGTTTGACTGAATACAAATTCAAGCAAGGGCAGCTTATACCAATTCTATATGAGGCTGCGCTTTATTCACGTAGGGGCAATTCATGAATTGCCCCTACAGCCTGTAGTTTTGTATCAGTCTTATGGGCGCATCTTCAAACAGAAATGGTATTAGGGAGGAAATATGATAGTGTTAGAAGGAAAGAATGTCTTAATTACAGGTGCAACGTCAGGTATCGGTCAGGCGATCGCAATCAGACTTGCCTAACAAGGGTGCAAGATCGCCATCAATTACCGCAAAGACCCTAAAGCTGCGACAGACACAGAAGAGATGGCATTGCAAAAAGCCTGCAAAAATATCGAAAACTGTGGTGTGAAGTCGCTACTGGTTCAGGGAAATGTCTCCCAAGAATCAGACATTGTTGAGATGTCAAACCGTCGTTAAGGAATTTGGTAGTGTAGATATTCTAGTTAACAATGCTGGTATTCAAACAGAAAGTCTATCCCACGAAGTTACCACAGCAGACTTTGATCGAGTAATTGCAGTCAATCTCCGGGGTGTGTATCTCTGCGCCCGTGAAACTATTAAATACCTCCTGTCTCTTAATCGTTCGGGGATGATTATTAATATTTCCAGCGTTCACGAAATTATTCCTCGACCGATGTATATCATACATCACCCATCACCGGACAAACGTTGTTTGTAGATGGTGGATTGACTCTGTATGCTGACTTCCGAGAAACCTGGTCAATTTGAGGTAAGGCTTGCGTACTTTCCACAATTGAGCCGATACATACTATTAGTGGAATTAAACGCTTATGACTAGCACGATCGATAATAACAGTCTGCTGGAAACAGAAGCCTGGAAACTGTTGGAAAAGTCGATAATTTATTACCAGGGAAAACCCATTGGGACTATAGCCGCCCACGATCTGGAGTCAGATGCACTCAATTATGATCAGTGCTTTCTCCGCGATTTTGTTCCTTCTGCCTTAGTGTTTCTCATGCACGGCAAACCAGAGATTGTCCGCAACTTCTTAGTAGAAACACTGAAATTACAAAGTCATGAAAAGCAGATAGACTGCTTTGAACCAGGAGCGGGATTAATGCCTGCAAGTTTCAAGGTACATTTTAATGGGAATGAGGAATTTTTGGTCGCTGATTTTGGTGAGCAAGCGATCGCTCGCGTTCCCCCAATTGATTCCTGTATGTGGTGGATTCTCCTGCTACGGGCTTATGAAAAAGCTACAGGCGATTTGTCCCTAGCGCGTCAGCCAGATTTTCAAGCAGGAATCAAACTAATTTTGGATCTTTGCCTGGTACATCGCTTTTCCATGTACCCAACAATGTTAGTTCCCGATGGCGCGTTTATGATTGACCGTCGCATGGGAGTCTACGAACATCCTCTAGAAATTCAGGTGTTATTCTATGCGTCCTTGAGGGCAGCTAGTGAATTGCTTTTACCAGATGGAGATGGCGATAGCTACCTCACCAAAGTCAATAGGCGATTAGGATCTTTGAAATATCATATCCGCAACTATTATTGGCTAGACTTGAAGCGATTGGGGGAAATCTATCGTTACAAGGGTAACGAATTTGGTAAAGAAATTGTTAATAAATTTAACATCCACTCAGAATCAATCCCCAGTTGGTTAACCGACTGGTTGCCCGAAACTGGAGGATATTTAGCAGGAAATCTGGGGCCGGGACGGATAGATTTTCGCTTTTTTGCTCTGGGAAATCTGATGTCAATCTTAGTTTCCTTAGCCAGCGACACAGAATCTCAAAGCATCATGAATTTATTTGCCCAGCGTTGGCAAGACTTGATTGGCTATATGCCTGTTAAAATCTGCTTTCCAGCCTTGGAAGGTTTAGAGTGGAGAATTGTTACAGGATGTGACTCTAAGAACAGCGCTTGGTCTTATCATAACGGTGGTAACTGGCCAGTTTTACTGTGGTTATTTGCTGCTGCGGCACAGAAAACAGGTCGAACAGAACTTGCCCAAGCTGCGATCGCTATTGCCGAAAAGCGTTTATTTAAGGATAAATTCCCGGAATACTACGATGGCCACAATGGTCGTTTAATTGGCAAAGAAGCCAGAATTTATCAAACTTGGAGCATTGCCGGATTGCTTGCTGCTAAACAGTTCGTGGAAAATCCAGAGTACTTGGAATTAATCAGCTTTGCAGAGGGTCTTGAAGGTCCAGGCTGTAGCATCTAGGTGCTGAATTGCCCCGCAAGGCTCTAAAGAGAAGATGATTTAGCGGTGTAATTATACAGGGTGTCTTTGCCAACTAGTACAGCTTGGCGTCAGTCCAGCTACCATCTCAATTAACAAGACTTAGGGCAGACAAGTTGTTCAGAGCAACTGGTTAAAGGTAGGCAAACTTACGCCTGTACTAGCTACACTGACACAACATCATAAGGGGACAAACTCTTAGTAAGTAGAAGTTAATAAATACCTAAGTTATGCCATATAAAATCCTGATCAACAGATCGCGGCTCGCACAGCCTCTTCTCTACCAGAAGCTGCGCCAACGAGTTACCGGGCGTCTAAATTCCCTTCTCAAACACCCGATAACTGATACACTATATAGTAAGAGGTATCTGAAGTGTCATACTTAGTAATATCATCAGATAGTCTTTGCATCCTTAACACGTTTTAACGTGTATAAAACATGAAAACTGCTTCAGATTTAATTCCAGAATTTGAAAAACTATTCAGACAAAAATTACAACTAAATAATTGTAAACTCAGAAAGAAAAGACAAGAGAATAATTATGAAATTATTACTCCAGCGAAAGACATATTTTTGATGTATTGGTCTGAATTCCCAGAAATTAATTTAATATATCAGGCTGTAGGGGTACGCACTCAGCAGACTGGAGTTTATGAGCGAGCTATCCGCTCCCACATTAGTTTTTGTCTGAGTAGTATTAAGGAAAATCCTCACTCGGAATCACCATTACTAGTGAACTAACTAATACTCAGATAACACAGACAATACTTACCGAAACAGTGCTGAGTGCCCAGAAAGAAGTGGTGAGTAAAAAAGTAAAACTAGACCAACCAGGCATCAACTTGGTCTAGAGCAAGTGCCTTGAGGGATGGAAAAGAAATCCCTATTTATTTCGAGCCTTAAGTGCGATAACTCAGTACTGATTTACCGTTCGCCCTTGGCGTCTCATGCCACTTGCTACAATGGGCGGAACCCCAGCAACGCAGGCAGTGGCTTCCCTTTCCTAAAGGGAGACGCTAGCACTTGCCGTAAGATGCCCAAAGGGCTGTAGGGAGAAGTTCAGATAGCCCCCAAGCCTTATCTCCGACTTCTCACTGAGTGAAAAGATTAATTAAGTACTACTTATTACTCAGCACGGGCTAAACCATAGCTATCCGCTAACAGCACTCCTGAATAAACTCTCGCCAGTTTTGTCATATAACTGACGAGAGTGGATCAACGAAAATCTCTTGATCAAGAGATAAAAGTGGAATCGGAAAAAAATCAAGATCAAGATTCAGCTAGATTATAAAACCTTGTTAGCCAATGCAAAGCAAGCTTTAAAAGTTAAATATCATAAATCAGCTGCTTTAGCATCCCAACTGCAAGCCATAAAAACTCAGTTGGAGCAAGTTCAGGCTGAAAATAAAACTCTGAGGGAGAGTGCTTATGAAGATGTAATTAAGCACTGTGAGGCGGGTACTCAACCAGCAGAAGCACTAGCACTAAAAACAGAAGTGCGTCAAAAGTTCCTTGAAGCCAATGGTTGCAAGGATGATCAGAGCTTCGATACTCTATAGACATCTCCGAAAATAATCAAAGCCTTTGTATAGCTAGGCTTTAGAACGTAAATCCCATCATCAAGAATTAGCTAGAATGTACACAAAATAAGGCTTTGAGATATTTGTTGTTGATAATTAGGCAAAATATATAGTTACAGCAGAATTCAAGTATTTGAACCACATCTGTCGTAGGGGCACAGCATTGCTCATACGTGTGATCTTAACGTGAAAACCAGTCTATAACTAGCTTTTAGATTGTCTCGTTAAGAGCCTCAGGCTGGGAATGCCGTTCTAGAGGCTCCGCCTTCTTTGCTGGCGGCAGAGCCGCCAAGAGCAGCATTTCCAGCAAGAGGCTAGAAACGAGGTTTTAAAGGAGTTTGCGCTTAAGTTGACACCAATGAGCATTGCTGTACCCCTACCGCGTGGTCTATTTACCTGAAAATAGCTGTAAATTGGTATTATTCCCAAAATAATACCAATAACCGCACCTTTACAGACGGACACCACTACCGTTAGAAAGATTAAAACCTCTTAACCTTTCGTTACATTAGAGACATCGAGAAACACCAAAGCAAACCTCTCGAAGCGGAAATCAAAGGTGAACGAGATGAATGGCACAATTCGCGTTGGTAATCTCTTCGGAATTCCCTTCTATATCCATCCGTCATGGTTTTTAGTTCTAGGTTTAGTAACTTGGAGCTATAGCAGTGGACTGGCGGCACAATTTCCCCAATTATCTGCGGGATTAGCTCTGCTACTAGGATTGATGACAGCGTTGATGTTATTTGCCTCTGTCGTCGCCCATGAATTAGGCCACAGTTTTGTTGCGATCGGTCAAGGTATTGATGTTAAATCCATCACACTGTTTATATTGGGCGGTTTGGCTAGCTTAGAAAAAGAGTCGAAAACCCCAGGTGAGGCTTTCTGGGTAGCGATCGCTGGGCCAATGGTAAGCTTACTACTATGTGGTATTGTTACAGCTATTGGCGTTACAACTACTGCATCAGGCCCGTTAGCGGCAATTCTTGGTGTTTTAGCTTCTGTTAACTTGGCATTAGCCCTGTTTAACCTGATTCCTGGCTTGCCCTTAGATGGCGGAAATATACTGAAAGCCATTGTTTGGAAAATTACAGGCAATCCTTATAAAGGCGTTACCTTTGCTAGTCGAGTTGGGCAAATCTTTGGTTGGGTAGCAATTCTTTCTGGTATAGTTCCCCTACTATTCTTTGGCAGCTTCGGTAACTTCTGGAACTTGTTAGTTGGCTTCTTCTTATTACAAAATGCTGGGAACGCGGCTCAATTTGCTAGAGTGCAAGAAAAACTCACAGGTTTGACTGCCGAAGATGCTGTAACTCAAGATAGCCCGATTATATCTGCGAATCTTACCCTCAGAGAGTTTGCCGATGAGCGAGTCATAAGCGGGCAAAACTGGCATCGGTTCCTGGTGACTGATGATGATGGACAATTAGTAGGTGCGATGTCTACGACGGGCTACGCCTACGCAGTTGATAATTTACGAACCATCCCAACAGCACTGTGGTCAGAAACTCAAGTCAGAGAAGTCATGCGACCAATTACTGAATCAACCACAGTCCAATCAGATCGACCTCTGCTGGAAGTCATGCAGTTACTCGAACAACAAAAGCTGTCTGTCCTCCCCGTGATTCGTGAGAATGGTGTGCTAGTTGGAATCTTAGAAAAAGCTGCAATTATCCAACTACTGCAAAGCCGAACTCAACCGAACCCTGCATAGTTTATTGACATTCTCCCACCAAGCTACACTGTGGTGCGAGATTCTTGTTCCACACTAAACAAGAGTAACTAGACGTAAAAGCCAATAGCTTAAAGGATTTTAAACAAGATTACCCCGTTAATAAACGATGGTGCGATCTCTAAAGTTCGATAATTTAAATAAATCAAGTATCATATTCTTATATTGTTTAGTCAACGCCTGATCTCTCAGTCACACTAACTATAAAGAATAATATATGAATTCGACAAATCCTCCTGAAAACGTGATTAATTGTTTGCAGACTATTTTGGATGCCACTGCTGCGGGAAATTACGAACTTTTTCTTAGGGTAGGTGATTTAGAGTACAGAAGAGATATTACCAAAGAAATATTTGACCAAGTTAGCTCCCCGCTAATTCCACGTATGTCTGAGGGTTATACAACTACTTATTTCGGTCATCTCAAACAAGGAGAAACTCAGACCTATTTGTGGAAGCTGAGTTTTGCTGATGATGGACATGAATTTATAGTACGTGTGGGGATGAAGGGAGATAAAGTTAATCTGATATGGATTACTTAAAATATAGCAAATCTGCTGTGATAGCACGTTGCCAAGTTAATTCTTTTGTAGTTTCATCCCAATGCCAGCGTAATAAATTAGCGGGTTGACTCTTGGCAATTCCTGGAAAACCAATCGCTTGTCTAGGTGCATTAGTAGCTAAAGCGATCGCACTTTCTACGTCACAAATTCCCCATTTTACCAAATTCTGAACTCCCATCAACAAGGGTAAAGTCGTCCCCGACAAGGTGCCATCCGCCAGTTGTGCCGTACCGTTTTTAACTTCAATTTGCCGACTATCCCAAGGATACACGCCATCGGGTAGCCCCAAAGGTGCAAGGGCATCGCTAACAAGGAACAGCCCTTTTTCTTGATAGCTAGCGCGAAGCAAAATTTGCAGCATTGTGGGCGAAACGTGTTTACCATCAGCAATAAAACCACACATCACATCAGGATTAGTAATTGCTGCCCCTAATAATCCTGGTTCGCGGTGATGTAATACTGGCATAGCATTGAAAGCATGAGTTACCATCGTTGCGCCCTCCTCAAAAGCACGTTGCGCTTGGGCGGATGTTGCTTGAGAATGTCCTAAACTGACAATAATCCCCAGAGAACGCAAATATGGAATTACTTCACCAGTGAAATCTAACTCCGGTGCTAAGGTGATAACTTTCACAACATGAGCATAATTACCCAAAACTCGCCTTACCTCGTCAATTGTTAAGGGTAACAAGTACTCTGCTGGGTGTGCGCCGCGCTTTTGAAAATTCAAAAATGGGCCTTCTAGATGTACTCCCAGAATCTTAGCACCTGCTTGTTGACTGGGGATAACCTCAGCAATAATAGCAAGCGATCGCTGAATCTTTTCTACTGAAGTTGTCACAAGTGTCGGTAAAAATCCATCTATCCCGAAATCCCACAAAAATTGTGATATCTTCACCAGCAAGTGAGTATTTTTAGCCGTCAAATCAGGAAATGCCAATCCCAAAGCACCGTTAATTTGTAAATCAACGCCACCCAATGAAATCCAGTCGCCAGCAACATTTATTACGGATGCACGGCTGTGTACCCCTACTGTACCCATTGGCAAGATTTGCTCAATTATGCCTTCTTGGTTAACCAAGAGCATCTGCAAATCTTTGTAACCAGGCACTCTAGCATTGATAATATCTACAGGATTTTGTGTTGCTTGGGTCATTACATTGGCGAGAAGATAGCTAAATCTGATTTTAGATGCAACCAAGACCAATGAATCAATATAAAGCAACGCCAATAGATGAGATGATGATCGGCATTACACAGCTTTCATATCTTGCTCAAACAATTTTGAATTTTGAATTTTGAATTATTATGACTCCCCTAGTTGGTATTATTATGGGCAGCGATTCTGATTTGCCCACCATGAAAGATGCGATCGCAGTTTGTGAAGAATTTGGCGTTGAGAGCGAAGTGGCGATCATTTCTGCTCATCGTACTCCAGAACGCATGGTGCAATATGCTCAATTTGCACACCAACGTGGTATTAAGGTGATTATTGCTGGTGCGGGTGGTGCTGCCCATCTGCCTGGAATGGTAGCCTCTTTAACTCCACTTCCTGTGATCGGTGTTCCTATACCTACTCGTAACTTACAAGGTGTTGATTCTTTGTATTCTATTTTACAAATGCCTGCGGGTATACCTGTAGCAACAGTGGCGATCGGTAATTCCAAAAATGCTGGGCTTTTAGCAATACAAATCCTCGCAACTCAGCAACCAGAATTGCTAGAAAGAGTGCAACAATATCGCCAAAGCCTATCTGAATCAGTAATTGCAAAGCAAGCAAAACTAGAAAAACTAGGCTATGAGCAATATTTACAGCAGATGTTTTAAATAAATTTAAACACCAGAGTAGGGGAGCAGCAAGTCTTTCCCCAATGCCCAATGCCCAATGCCCAATGCCCAATGCCCAATGCCCCATAACAAATGACTAACCAAACTATTCGCATTGTTGCCCGTGGTATTGCTTTGCCTAACAAAGTAGAAGAATTAAAAGCTGTACTGTTGGAACTCATCGAGCCAACCCGACAGGAAGCAGGTGCGATCAGGTATGAACTTTTGCAAAACCAGTCCGAGCCAACAGACTTTACTTTTATAGAGGAGTGCACTTCTGATGAAGCCCTGAATACTCATCTAGATTCACCCCATTTCCAAGCAGTAGCTGCCAAACTTGAAGGTTTAGTAACTGCTACACCAGATATCCGCCGTTACCATCTTTTGGCATAATCACATATTGCTAAATATTTCTCAATTCATCAGACTCGACACACATTTAGCTGCATTCAACAAAACATTTACGGCATCGATTCTAAGGTAAGCGCTAAACCAGCAAATCAGTTGAGTAAGTTGAGAAACCTAGAGAATAATTACTGTTTTGAGAGATTGACAATAGCACAAGTTTCTAAATGGTAAAAAAGGGTAATCAATCTCTCTCTTCTATTTTCAAACCAGTTATCATTAGTACCTGCCCATAAACAGCTAGGAAGATGTCCACTAGGTTTTAGAGAACAATAATCGCAATCGTCTGACTTACGCCAGAAATAATTTCCCTCTTTATCAGGGATTCTCCAGCCTATTGATTCTCCAAATTTATCTCGTATCGCGCCATTAAATTCTTTAGTTCCCCCAAAACTTTGATAAATTTCTTTTTGCACTGAAAAACCAAATTTTCCTTGACTGTAATTTAGCCAAAGCTTATCAATTGTGTTTAAATCTCTAGCTGGTATTTTAAGAATTAGTTCGTTATTTAATTCTGTATACGATGTGTTACCGTTCGGGAATATATTAAGTCTTTTATCATGATTAGTAACCGCTAAACACATAAGCTTCGTTGTTTCTGTATCAGCTTGTTTCCAATTATTTTCTGCTAATAGTTTCTTCAAATTACTATAATCTAGTCCCAGAGAGGATTCCATCAGCCCTATAAATCTTTCATCATTTCTCAGACTATCAAAGCTCGGACTAACTCTTATTGCTTCTTGAGAATCTTCTGGGTTTAACGTTATCGCTTCTTTGAGATTTTCTAGAGCAAGTTCTGAATCTCCCATCCATATCATACAGGCAGCTTTCTGTATAAAACACAGATATATATCAGGACTAGAAGAATAAATTGAAATAGCTGTATCACTAAGGTTAATTGCTTCTTGGTATTCCTTTAATTTATAGAGAGAAAAACTTTTTGCACGTAATATATTAAAAGTATTACAACCTTGAGAAATAGCATTATCACATACGAAAAGGGCAGTTTCATATTGTTTTAGATGATATTCTAAAACCATTATTTTATTTTCTAAAGCAATAGAAAATTTATTATTAATTTTAATAGCTTCATCAAACGCATCAATAGCTTCTTCATACTTACCTAAGCAACTCAAAGCATTACCTTTATTATTCCAAGGTAGATACCGATGGGGATTTAAGTTGACGGCTGTATCGTAAAACTTAATAGCTTCTATATTATTTTTATTATCTAGACACTTGTTTCCTTGTTTAGTAAGTTCTTCCGATTGTACAAAATCTTGATATTTAATAAGATTTATTTTATATAAACTATTAATTAAGTTAGAAATTTCCTCATAACAACTTTGTAACCAAATATTAAATTCTCCATTTAATTTATTTTTAGCCGTATCATATTTATTAAGAATTCCCTCCATTTTATTTTGTTCATTATTACCTGCAAACCACCCTCCAACTGCACCACCAATTACACCCCCTAATCCGGGTATAATAAGATTACCAATTACACCCCCTACAATTACTTCTGTAAATTGAATTCTTCCTGTAAGACCATCTACGGCTCATTTAAAGAAGGCTTTTAACTCGCTTGTTTCTTCCTTAAAATTAAAACTTAAAACTTCCTGTATAGATTTATCCATCTGCTTAATTGCATTTTTTAGACTAGAAAACCTATGATTGGAAATATCATAAAATATTCTTCCTACTTGGTTTATATCTAAAGTGAGATAAAAGTTATCTTCTAATGTTTTTACAATTTGCTTTTCTATTTGCCTTATGGATAGCTTGATATCCTCTTCTAGAGTAGAAATATTGAAGGCGTTTACTATTTGATGAATTTTATTTTCTTCTTCTTCAGCTTTTAACCTAACTGATAGAGGTTCATATATTCTATTTGGGAGAAACTCATAATATAGATAGTTTGACAACTTGACAGAATCTATATTTTCAATTTGACTGGGGCTTACATTTATAATATCTTTAGCTTTAGTCTCATTAACTGAGACTAAAGCTAAAGATACTACTGTTTTTTCTGAATTTTTAGTTAGTAAATCATAGTTAATTTCTTGATGCCATACTGGAAATTCTTCATTAGTTTGTTTACCATATACTATTAGTTTATTAACAGACTCAATATTTAATTTGTCCAATTCATTAGTTAGTATAGGGAGTATTAATTGTTGATTAGGAGCTTCTTGCCCTTCCAGTATTACTCGCAAGCAACCATCTTTAAAATTTACTTTGGCTATAACACCTTGAGGTTGTAAATACTGATTTATCACGATATTTATTGATTTATTATCACCAGTTTTAGCCATTTTCAACAGTTCTTGTGCTGTTGGTTCTACTAAATCAAGTAATTCATGCCAATCAAAAAATACTTCTCCCGGCCGTTTTCCATAAACTTTAATAGTTTTGATTGCAGTAGCACCCAAATGGGTGAAAGATTTACGGAAGTATTCAACTATAATGTGTTGTGGTGGCAATTGAACTGCTTCTATAAGAATTTGTAAACAGTTATCTTTTAAATCAACTTGAGCAATGATACCTTTAGGCTCTAGTTGTCTGTTTATTATAGTTGCAATAGCTTTTGGATTTCCTTGTTTAGCAAGTTGGAGTATATTAGGTTCTGGTTGCGACATAAACGCCTACTTTTGAAGTGAGATTTTGGCTTACATCTTATCTTTCCCAGTTGCAGTCGTTAAATAACGCGAAACTTTGCTGCAATTAAATGTTTGCCCCAGAAAATATAAAGTGGAGCCTAACAGCAGTTCAAATGTACTAAAAAGGGTTAAATACTAGAGAATTAGTAGAAATTATTGAATAGTAGGCTGAAAGCATTGGTATTGTGTTAGATGAACACCTTTACCAGAAGTGGGTGTAGAGTCCATATCCAAGCAGCCAGAACCGAATTGAAGAATAAAGCGCGTTTTTCAAAATCCAAAATCTAAAATCCAAAATCCTATTGCCCAAAGCCCCCTTTTTCAGTGGATTGGGGATTTTCTGTTGCGGGTGCGTAAATCCCAAGAGAAAATTTTTTTCTGAAAGTACTTTACAAAACGCAATAAATTATTTAAGATGTGTAACAGGTAGTGAAACCTACCTAAATTCATTCACAAATAATCGCATTTATAAAACAATGACAACAACCTTACAACGTCGCGAAAGCGCCAACGTATGGGATCGATTCTGCGAGTGGATCACCAGCACCAACAACCGTATCTACATCGGTTGGTTCGGCGTAGTAATGATCCCTACCTTGCTAGCAGCCACCGCCTGCTTCGTAATCGCTTTCATCGCCGCACCTCCAGTAGACATCGATGGTATCCGTGAACCCGTTGCAGGTTCCTTAATTTACGGAAACAACATCATCTCTGGTGCAGTAGTACCTTCCTCCAACGCTATCGGCTTGCACTTCTACCCAATTTGGGAAGCAGCTTCTCTAGATGAGTGGTTGTACAACGGCGGTCCTTACCAATTGGTAATCTTCCACTTCCTGATTGGCATATTCTGCTACATGGGTCGTGAATGGGAACTATCCTACCGCTTAGGAATGCGTCCTTGGATTGCGATCGCATATTCAGCTCCGGTTGCAGCAGCATCCGCAGTATTCTTGGTATACCCCATCGGACAAGGTTCCTTCTCTGATGGTATGCCTTTGGGTATAAGCGGAACATTCAACTTCATGATCGTGTTCCAAGCAGAACACAACATCTTAATGCACCCCTTCCACCAATTAGGTGTAGCAGGTGTATTCGGCGGAAGTTTGTTCTCTGCAATGCACGGAAGTCTGGTAACTTCTTCCTTAGTTCGTGAAACAACCGAAACCGAATCACAGAACTACGGTTACAAGTTCGGTCAAGAAGAAGAAACCTACAACATCGTTGCAGCCCACGGCTACTTCGGTCGTCTAATCTTCCAATACGCTTCCTTCAACAACAGCCGCAGCTTGCACTTCTTCTTAGCAGCATGGCCTGTAATCGGCATCTGGTTTACCTCCTTGGGTGTAAGCACGATGGCGTTCAACTTGAACGGTTTCAACTTCAACCAATCAATCATTGACTCTGAAGGTCGTGTGATTGCGACTTGGGCAGATGTAATCAACCGGGCTAACCTGGGTATGGAAGTAATGCACGAGCGCAATGCTCACAACTTCCCCCTAGATTTGGCTGCTGGTGATTTTGCTCCTGTAGCTCTTACCGCTCCTGCTATCAACGGTTAATCATAATCTGAGATCCGTTCTTCACGATTATCTATAAGTAAAAAACGCTCTCCCGAAAGGGGGGGCGTTTTTGCATTGGGTTAATTGGTACGTTAAACATGGCGCTGGACACTTTTTTTGAAGTGCAAAAATATTGATGGGTGTTGCATCAAAACTAGACCGCCATAATTCACAACCTAGGCAATAATTATCAAAAAGTAAATTTTACGGGTAATAATTGCTAGCAGCGCAGATAATTGCCTCAAAGCTCAAGTATAAGGAGAAGCCAAGAATGATTTTACACCGTGGGCGTAGGGTAATAGCCGCTTTGTTGCTGTCAATAGTACTACTGACAACAGCCTGTACTCCAAAAACACCTGGACGTTTTGATCAAGCACAAAAAGAAAGCACTCAACAAAGAAAAGGTCAAGCGGTGACTAAAACCGCAACTCAGGGTAGCGAATTTAATAAACTTTTCCCTGATGCAGGTGATGGCTACCAGCGCGTCTATACCCAAGAGAAAAAAGGTTTTGCGGAAGCGAAGTTGAAAAAAGGCGGTAAAGAAGTAGCGTTGCTGTCTATTTCTGATACCAGCAGCACACCGAGTGCAGCAGCAAAATTCTCGAAAAGTACCAAAAAAATTGGGGGTTATCCCGCAGTAGAGCTTGGTAACACGCAAACTGCAATTTTGGTAGGTAAGTACCAAGTAAAAGCACTTTCCCGCGATCCGTCATTTAAAGCTAGCGATCGCGCCAATTGGCTAGAGAAGTTTAATCTTAATGGTTTGGCTAAACTAAAATAATTTGCACCACGAACATTCAGATAACAAAACCTAAATAAGGAGATTTTTGTGAGTAAATCGATTGTTGAGTTAGTTGATCAATTACCAACTAGCGGTTTGACCATTTCTATGTTGAATTCCCTCGATTTTGTTGCTCCTGGCCAGTGGCAAAATACCGTGGGTTTTGTCAACACTATTAAGACTGTCACTGGCGAAGAAGACGAAGATTTAATTCAGCAAATTGGTGAAAGAGCGATTTATCTATTCAACGACAAATCCCAAGGATACCAAACAGCCTTGTGGTTATATCAAACCGTTGATGGTACAGATAGAGCTATTGGTGCAGCAGCTTTAGCTAACAAAGTTGGCGAGAAAATTCCTTTGTTGGGTTTTTTAAACTCTGTCACTCCTAAACCTGACAAAGCCCAAACCATCGATCTAACATTAAAATTAGTGGCTGAGTTAGTAGCCTTCTGCCAAATTAACGGCATTCCTGGAGACAGTATTGGGGATTTTGTCGCCTCTTTAGGTGAGTATAGTGGTGAGTCACTCATCCGCATGGTGGCATTAGTTTGTGTTGATGGTTTGATCCCTCTTGGGCCAGACTTCATCAGCAAAGCGATATCTGGAATTAATCAAACAAATCCACAGGAGTTAGAAAAAAACTCGACTTTCCAAAACATCAAAGATGTGATTCCAGGGAACAATGCTGGTAGTAAACTCGCCTTTATCGGCGAAAGCTTTGACTCAGTTAAAGGTTGGATGAGTGGGTTAGTCAACGGCAACAATTTAACGCCACAAAAGGTAGTTGGCAATTTGCAAAGTTTTGTTGATATTGCCGATGACAAGTTAGACTACCTCGCGGCGTTCCTAGATGTAGCAACGAATTATTATGAACACACTGGCACGCAAACTTTAGCACGTCGCCTGATTGAACGGGCGGTGGCTGAGATTTAGGTTGATTGGGAGTAGGGGAGTAGGGGAGCAAGAATTTTAGATTTTAGATTTTGGATTAAAGAATTGAAATTTAATCCAAAATTTAAAATCCAAAATCCAAAATTGAATTGCCCCATGCCAATTAGGGTAAACCCAAATCTGCTGCGATCGCATATAGGTAAGGTTGAAAAATAGCCAAGTTTTCCAATTTATCAAACTTACCTGTTTGCGTACTTGGGCCAAATGCAGTGGTAATTACGTAAAGTTTACTACCATCAAAGGCAACATGACCGATATATTGCTCTTGTACTCCACCTTTTTGCTTGAGTCCGGCAAATCCATAGCGGATTCCCTGAAGCTTACCAACGGGTACTGGTTCCGGTGGATAGGCTGAGAAAAAAATCTCTTTTCCATATTCACCCTGACGGTCTTTCGCAAAAGCAGCGTAGTGGTCTGCAACCCAAGCCTTGAGTGCTGTTAATACCTGGGTTTGGTATTTGTCACTTTGGTAGTCCACCTTGTTTCCTGGTGGAATACCAGCTGCTACGAGTTTCTTTTGAAAATCCTCATCGTTTGCTAGTGAGTAAACGTTAATCTCAACTGTACCCAAAAGTTTCCCTTTCGAGGAAACACACAACAGGGGCGCATTTCCCTTACAAGCAGCAACTTGCCAGTTAGTCGGAGCAGGAGTATTTCCCAGGATTTTCTGCCAGATATTTCCCTCGTTAGGGTTGGGAAGTTTTGCAACGGTAGGGGATTTTACCGCGTTCGGTGGAGAAAATTGGGGGAGAAGAAATTTTACTGCCAGTGGTATTGACACCAGCAAAATAGAACCTATTAATAAATGATAAAGTCGTAACATTTTTTTGAAACGCAAATTAAAAAATATTCATCTGTCGCATTAGCTATGCTCAAACTGCGCTAAAATTCTTTCTGCTTGCTGACACAGTACTTCGTGATATTCTCCGTTGCTAGCCAGTAAACCTCCCCATTGATTGATATCACCGGTGTTATACTGCAACGGAGTTCCATCGAAATGGGTAAACCTACCACCAGCTTCTGTTAAAATCAGTTCGGGGGCTGCCATATCCCAATCTTTGGGCGCAGACTTGCCGGAAAGGGAAATATAGATATCTGCCTGTTGCTCAACAATTGTGGCGATTTTGCAGCCTACACTTCCCACAGATTTCTGATTTTGACAAGGTAAGTTTTGTAGTAAGTAATCTAACCGTTGGTTGCGGTGAGAGCGACTAACGACTAAGGTTAAATCCTCAACTCCTTTACCTGACGACACTTGTAAAGGAATAGATTCATCACAAGTTTCTACAAATGTACCCCCACCTTTGGTAGCATAATATAACTTTTGAGCCTCTGGTACTACTACCACTGCCAAAACTGGGCGTGTTTCCTTAACTAAAGCAATGTGAACCGCATAATCCCCAGTTTTTTCGATAAAGTCTCGTGTGCCATCTAAAGGGTCAATTATCCATACCCAAGGGGCGGAAGGCTGTGCTACACTACTTGGCGATTGGTAAGTTTCTTCACTGATGTAAGCAAAATCTTCGTTACCTAAAGTTGCTTGTAGTCTCTGCAAAATGTATTGACTTACAGCTACATCAGCAACAGTGACAGGCTCATTTTCTTTATACTGTACTTCTAAGTTAGGGTCTTTTGCAGTGCCGTAGTAATACGATCGCAGTATATCTGCTGCACCCCAACCTACCTCACGAGCGATCGCTAATATTTCTTGTAAGTCTTTCATTAATTTGGCCTAATCTAAAAATATATATAACGTAAGCATCCCTACTTTAAATTTATCCAGCACCGGATGCCGAAAAATTTACCGAATCAGCAGCAATATTAGCTGCCAGTACAGTGCATCAGTAAAACTTTCTCTTAAAATGTAATCACAGAAAGCACGGTGGAAAATATCTCCAACCCCTAATAGACTTATACTTAATATAAGCTTTGTGAGGTAATCAAAGAATAATTAAGAAATATGCGAGTAAAAAAATACCTTATAAGTACTGCGAGTCAATCCTGCTCCTGCCGTTCCTGCATCTCTTGAGTAGAAATCATACTGCTGACTTTCTCTACATCTACCATCATTAAAACTGCTCCCTGCATTTCAATGCCAAGCAGGGGAGTAATTGCCAGATAACATTTTATTTGCCTACCCCGACGATTGGTAGCATCAAGGATCATTTCTTGAAACTGTTTTTTCTTGGATAGGGAGTCGCGAATGGGCGATCGCAACTGCTCGACGGGTAGCCCAATATCTAGGCTGAAGATAGATTGTCCTAAAACTTCATCAATTCGCAAGCCCCATAAATCTTCTACCATGTAATTCCAAATTGAGATGTTAAAGCTGCTATCAATTACCACTATTCCAGCTTGGAGACTTCTGAGAATAGAGATCATGAAAATGTTAGTGCGATTAAGTTCTGTGGTGCGATCGTTCACTTCGTGATTAATTGTTTGTAATTCTTCATTAGTAGATTGTAACTCTTCATTCATCGTCTCCAATTCTTCATTAGTAGATTGTAATTCTTCGTTAGTGGTTTCTAATTCTTCATTAGTAGATTGTAGCTCTTCGTTGGTAGTTTCTAATTCTTCATTAGTAGATTGTAGTTCTTCGTTGGTAGTTTCTAATTCCTGTTGGGAGCGTTGTAGTGCCTCTTGCAGTTTAATATAACGGGTGACATCATGAAAGGCGATGCTGACTCCTAAAAAACTGCTGTCTGTTTCTTGCAAAGGCGTAATTTGTACATCCAGATATTGCGTTTCTGTGTTTGACAAATAGCGCTCTACATTTGTCAGGCTGACAGGACGGCGTTCACTATAAGCCTGTTCAATTAGCGATCGCAATTCAACTGGTCGATAGGAAAGTTCTAAATCCTGGAAGGGACGAGCTAAATCCTTGCGAGAAAGGGCGAACAAAGTCCGCGCCTCCTCGTTCATCATTACCAGAGTGCCATTAAAATCAATGAGTATTTGGGCGATTGCTGCTGTGTCAAAACCCATGTCTCGCAGCCGGAGATTTCGAGACAAACGACCGCTAGATTCTTCATCTACTGAATTTGCCATAATTAAGAGGCGATCGCGTATATTCACAGACGATAGCTTAGTAAATATCCGGGTTTTCAAGTCCAATGGTGTAAACAAATTAGAATGCATCAATAGCATCTCTGCTTTCCCCAAAAACAGATAGCCATTATCATTTAGTGCAAAATGAAACCGGGCGAGAATTCGCCCTTGAGTCTCAGAATTAAAATACATTAATGTATTGCGGCTAACCAGCAAATCTAAGCGCGAAATGGGCGCATCTTGAAGCAGATCGTGGCGACCAAAAATCACTGAGCGGCGTAAGTCTTGACGAAAGACATAGCGGCTCGCAATAATCTCAAAGTATTTCTGGCGCAGTTCATCTGGCACCGTCTGGACATCTTTTGCTGAATACGTAGCAAGACGTGCCTGGTTGAGAGCATCTTCATCTACATCTGTGGCGTAGATTTTCACTCGTTGGCGAAATTCCTCTACTCCCAATATTTCAGCCATCAATATTGCCAGCGTATAAGCTTCTTCCCCAGAAGCACAGCCAGCGCTCCAGATGCGGATTTGGTCAGAAGTTTTTTTATTTTTAATCAGATTAGGCAGTATTTCCTCTGCTATATATTTCCAAGCTGATAAATCTCGAAAAAAAGTGGTGACATTAATTAAGATAGTGTTTAAAAGATAATTGAATTCTTCTGGATGAACTTCTAGGTAGTCTAGATACTCTTCAAAGTTCTCTATGGTCAATGACTGCATCCGCTTGCTTACCCGACGCATCAAAGTCGAGCGCTTATAGCCTGTAAAATCAAATCCCCGGCTTTGTCTGAGATAAATCAGTAGATTTTCAAATTCGGGGTCTCTTTCTGCGAAAGTCATACCAATTTGGGATTTTAGATTTGCGATTTTAGATTAAAAGTCTTTTTATTCAGTCGTCTTTAGACAAATGAGTGCTATTAGCCTCAGAATAAATCATCAGACAGCTGTTGGGACTAATAAATATCTCAGTTGATTTCAACATTACCCATAACCAAAGTCATCAGGGTACTGGAGATATTATCAAGGGGGAGAATAAAATCTACGTTGCCAGTTTGAATTGCGGCGGAGGGCATCCCGGAAAATTCGGCGGTTTCTACATCTTGGACAATGACAGTACCGCCCATTTTTTTAATCGCTTCTACTCCCATCGCACCGTCGCTACCGGTTCCAGTTAGCACAAGGGCGATCGCTCTATCTTTGTAAGTGGCTGCAACCGATTCAAATAATAGGTCAGCCGAAGGACGTAAAAAATGTACTAATTCTGACTGTGATAAGGAAAGTGTCCCATCACCGTTAACTAACAGGTGACGATTAGGTGGGGCAATGTAAGCCGTTCCTGGGGTAAGGCAATCTCCCTCTTCTGCCTGCTTCACGCTAAGAGTCGTGCGCCGAGCCAGAATTTCTGCCATGAACGAGCGGTGTTGGGGACCGAGGTGTTGCACAATGGCGATCGCGGCTGTAAATTCTCTTGGTAGAGTCGATAGCACTTTAGCTAAAGCAGTCAGACCGCCTGCTGAGGCTGCGATCGCCACAACATCAAACGCAGCATTAGTAAAGTGAGGTAGATGATTGTTGCCATCTTCTGCCATCTGGATCATGATTTTACGGCTATGACTATCTGCTAAATTTTTTTCCTGGCAAATAGCATTAATTAACTTACAATTATTCATCGTTAGATTTAAATAAATTATACAGTGCTTTTTACTTACTTTCTTTCTTCATTTCTTTACTTACTTAACTTTCTTTCTTTCTTTCTTTCTTTCTTTCTTTCTTTCTTTCTTTCTTTCTTTACTTTGTTAAATTCATGTCTTAATCTTCCTGCTCTAAAATGCGTTTTGCCTGCAACAGTTGCTGCCTATGTTCCTCACTAACTATCGGGTATTGCAGATTTAGTTCTTGTAATTTTGTGCAGATGATATTAGCAACGGTCAGGCGTGTAAACCATTTGCGATCGGCAGGAATAATATACCACGGTGCCCATTTACTACTAGTATAGTTAAAAACTTCTTCATAAGCATTCATATAATCATCCCAAAAAGCTCGTTCTTGAACATCGCTATCTGAAAACTTCCAATTTTTTTCAGCAGATTCAATCCGTTCTAAAAAGCGCTTTTTCTGCTCTGATTTCGAGACATTTAGAAAAAACTTTAGGATGATCACACCATTATTTACCAAATGTTTTTCAAAATCATTGATTTCTTCAAAGCGCTGTTTCCATATCTTTTTTCCCTCAGGTAAATGGGGAAGTTGTTGTTTTTTAAGCATTTCTGGATGGACACGAACCACAAGCACTTCTTCATAGTATGAACGGTTAAATATCCCAATTCGACCTCTTTCTGGCAAAGCCTTCGTTGTTCGCCACAGGTAGTCATGGTCTAATTCTTCAGCACTAGGTTCCTTAAAACTAAACACCTGAAATCCTTGCGGGTTCACACCAGAGGTAACGTGTTTAATTGTGCTATCTTTACCAGCAGCATCCATTGCCTGAAAAATAATCAGCAAGGCATAGGTGTTTTGAGCATAGAGAATATTTTGGTAATTTGTTAATCGTTCAATATCTGTTTGTAATTTGATTGCAGCATCAGTTTTTTGATCAAAATCAGTCTTATAAGCTGGGTCATAGTTTTTTTTCAGAGAAATTTTTGAACCTGGTGGAACAATGAAAGCATCGTGATTCATGTATAAAATTTCCTAACGGCTGCTTATACCGAAGCACATTTTGAAGTGCTAACTTCTAAAAATTATCATTTATTAATTAAAGAATTTTGATGCAAAATTCATTTTCGTCACTTTGGCATAGGACGCATCGCTTCACGTCCCAAGATAAACATCCCCGTAACACCCAAGCTGACAGACCAAACATATTGATACCAATATTGCCGAATCTTTTCAACCGTGCTGAGTTCTAGATGAAACGTGTTTAAGTACAATAGCAGCACTAATATCATCAGCGCCCCAAAACCAACAAAGCTGAAGCCAACGCAAATTCGTACAGGTCGCAGTTCAAAATCACTAATAGTGTCTAGGTCAATTTCTACCAGTTCCTTAAAGGAATCATCTGCCAAAGATGAGCTTGCTTGGAATCTATTGCACAGTTTTGGTGGCAAAATCGGCGACAGTGTTGCTACAGTTGGGCGACGTAGGAAAGCCTCAGTATCTCGCAACAATTCCAGTGGCTTACGGGTAGTAGTTGTTTGAGCAAACTCTATGTTGTCTGTAGCAGTTGGGGCATTGGCTTTGCTTTCAAAATCCATAGCACGTCTCAGAAGAACCAGCATATATAGCCTAGCGAATCAGGAGACAAATGCGCCAAAATAATTCGTAATGAGCGCCCCGTGTACGACTTTCTTTCAAACCTAACCCCCAGCCCCTTAATAGCAAGGGAAAGGGAGGAAGAATCAAAGCCTCTGACACCACGGGAGCAATACTCTAACAGTGAGGTGGGGAAGCAGGGGAGGCAGGGGTCTTACCGCGATTCGATAAATTAAGTGTATTTGTCTCGTTCCCAGACTCCGCCCATTGGTGACAACTTAAGAAAAAGGTAAGCTTGTCAACAGGTGGATGAAGGGAAAAAATGATGGTCAATTCAAGAGTGGGAAACCCAGACCACAAGCGGGATAGAAACATAAGTAATCGGACAAGATTAATTACACAAAAATCTGGACTGAAATCCTTGACTGGCAAAGAATTGGTAAATAACTAATATGTAATTAATTCTGTCCAGGTACTTACCAGCGCCAGAAAACGAAGTCATAGCCGCGCGGATGGAGGAGCTATTAAGACCACTGGTATACAATCAACTGTCGTATTACCAGCAGTTGGGACTAGGCGATCGGATTCTGGGTTTACCTCTAATGGTGGCAGCAATATTAACACTACTGTGGCGACAAGTACCATCGGTGCGAGAGTTACATCGATTATTAAATCGAGAAGACAATGCTTGTTGTGCAAAGCGACTTGCGTATCACAATAAGCATTGTCTAAGCGATTTCTAGTGCCTCTAATCGAGAACTTGACCACGACCTTATTGCTTATCTTACTTCTCCTAAAAATCGAGATTTGGGAATTGTTAAATATCAACCCAAATCTCGATTGCGAGATCCTTTGGACTTATCTCCATACCCCACTTGACATTTTGGCGTAGGTGTAGACCGTCGTAGACATCGCTTTAAGTTGTCACCAATGGTCTCTGACTGGGAATGCCTATGTGAGGCTCCGCCTCAAGACTTGCGGCAGAGCCGCTTTTGATTTGCATTTCCAGCCAGAGGCTGGAAACGAGTTTTAAAAGGGTTTGCGCTTAAGTTGACACGTATGAGCATTGCTGTGCCCCTACGACAGATGTGGTTCAAATACTTGAATTCTGCTGTAAATACGCAACAGCTTATCTTCCTAATACGGTTCGGTGAAGTTCTCAACCGAACCGTATTGTAAATTTTCCAGTATTGGCAGCTTGCGTCACTGTTGCATTGGAATCTCAATCACAAACTCAGTACCCTTTCCAGGAGTTGAATCACAGCTTAACTGACCCTTGTGTTTGTCCACTACTTGATAGCTAATTGACAACCCCAACCCCGTACCACTTCCTACTGGCTTAGTAGTAAAAAAAGGATTAAATATTTTCTCCTGCACCTGTGCAGTCATGCCGTGACCGTTATCAGCAATCCGAATCTTCAGCGTGTTTGCTTCTCCTAGTTCAGTACGAATCCGAATCTGAGGATTTTTGCTTGGAGAATCTCCTTCATTATTGTACTCATCTAAAGCATCGATCCCATTACTTAAAATATTCATAAACACTTGGTTGAGTTGACCAGCATAGCAAATAACATCCGGCAGTTGCGCGTATTCTTTAAAGACTTCAATTTCCGGGCGATCGCTCTTTTCCTTGAGTCGGTGCTGCAAAATCATTAGGGTACTGTCGATGCCTTCATGAATATTTACAGGCTTCATTTCCGATTCATCTAGACGAGAGAAGTTACGTAAGCTCAGAATAATATTTCGGATACGGGAACTTCCCACGTTCATAGAATCGATAACCCTTGGTAGGTCTTCTATCAGGAATTCTACATCCATTTCCTGAATTTTTTGCTCCACTATTGCTGAGGGATGGGGATATTCTCGCTGATAAAGATTAATCAAATCTAGCAATTCTTGAACATAGTCACTGGCGTGAGTAATATTACCATGAATAAAATTGATTGGGTTATTAATTTCATGGGCAATTCCCGCTACCATTTGCCCTAACGAAGACATTTTTTCACTTTGAATTAATTGACTTTGGGTACTTTGTAATTCTTCTAGTGCTTCTTGCAGATGTTGATTTTTTTCGTTAATTTCTGCTGTTCTTACTACCACTTTTTCCTCTAGTATATGACTATATTCCTCCAAGCGCTCATTAGCTTCAGTCAAATTGTTATAGAGAATGGCATTTTCTAAAGAGATTGCGGCTTGGGTAGTTAAGAGTTTTATAACTTCTAGACGATCGCGTGTAAATGCTCCTGTAGTTAAATTATTCTCTAGATAAATAAGCCCCATAAATTTGCCTTGATTCAGCATCGGAATACATAATATGCTCTTTGGTTTCTCACGGTTAATATAGTTATCTACCGCAAAATTAGCTTGAGCTTTGATGTCATCAATTACTAATATTTCTTGGGTTCGTTTGACATAATTAATCAAAGAAATAGGAACATAATCGCTGAACTCTAAAGGAATAGATAAAAACTCCGTGTGAGTAGCTCCAAAAGTGGAACCAGAACTAATTGCGGTAATAGTTAAGTCTAAGTTATTAGCTTCACTCAATATCAGCACACATTTAGAAGCTCCTGCATTCTCCATTAAAACTTCCATTAAAGTAGAAAGTAGTGCCTCCAGTTCAATCTCTCCAGACACTGCTTGAGAAGCTTTAATGACAGTTGCCAAATCTAACATATCTGAAATACTAGTGTTGGAAACAATGAAATTTTCATTCGTAACCAGAGTAGATTTAGTGCTAAGTGTAGATAGATGTATGCTCAGTTCAGGTAGGTTTTTTTCATTGTAAGAATGGCTAAGTTTTTGTTGCTGAATAATGGGTACAAGTAATTGAGGATAGCGTTTTTGCAAGTCATCAACTTTGGCTAATGCTCCCCAGCGAACATAGCAATAGTAGGCATCAGTGAGGTAGAGTTGGGCGATTCTTTGTTTACCCCATTTGAGATAAAATTTAGCTACTAATTCGTAAGCAAGAGCTTCTTCGTTAATGTACTCATTTTCTTTGCTAAGAGAAATAGCGGACTCGTAATTATCTATTGCTTCAAGATATTGACCAAGAACTTGATGTCTTTCCGCCTCTACTAAATGAAATTTATGCAAGTGATTCATGGGAGCATGAACTGCCCAATTTTGCATTTTTTTCTGATTTGCTGTCACTCTATCGAGGATTTGTTTTTGTTCAAATTCCTCGAAATCAGAATATACTGCTAGATGCGTCAATGAATCGTAGAAATAGAATTGAACAGTAACGAACATGCCTATAACAGCATATAAGTACTTTTCTACCATTACTGTGTTTTTAAGAGCTTGAGAGTAATCAGCCAGCAGATAACATAGGTGAAGTTTGCAGAAATATAGGAAAAAAAGTGCTCCTCCATCTTTAGCTTTAAGATGAAGTGGTAGCATTCTATCCTCATCATACACTTCACCGATTAAACTCTGCGGATTTTTCACATTTCCTCGAAGATTCAAGATTGTCTGCCGAAATATTTCATTCCAATAAAATACTCTTTCTTGCTTTATTTGCCTAATAGTATGGCTATATGTTTCTATATCTTGTTCAAGTTTTCCTAGTTCTTGTCCTAGAAAATATGCATGTTGGCAGTAACCATAAAGAGCATAAGCTGCAAATTCCATATCTCCGACTTCGAGATTAGTAGTATAAGCCTCAAGGAAAGGTTTCAATGTTTGCTTTAGATGCTCTTTCCAATGTCTGATCAGATGATTAAATGTTTCCATAACCTTGCCACTTACTTCTCTTGTTTGGAAATTAAGCAACAAACTCTCAGCCAGTTTCCCAAATTTATATCCAGAATCAATGTCTCCTATTACCCCACACAACATTACTCCATACATCACATATGCAAAAGCAGACAAAGGAGAATTACCAAATTTGATAGATAAATTGATCTGTTTCAGAATAATCAACACTAATAATTCTGGCGCAACTGTATAAGCAAGAGCAATTCCACTAGATAGAATACGCATGATTATCAGTGGTTGGGATTCTGTATTTTCCGGTAGTTCAATTAAGTCTTGAATGGGTCTATTAGCCAATTTTGCAGATGTTGTCTCTATTTCTACCTGAATATCTAATTGGCTGGGATTTGTCGGAAACTCTACTCCCAAAGTTTTCAAAAAGGTTTTTGCAATATTGACAGCTTCCAGTTCTTTTCTTTGTGCACCATAAGACTGTATTTTGACTTCATAAGCTTTAACTTGATCTAGTGGAGTTTTTGCTTTTACCAACACAACCTGGACAAATTTTTCTGTATATTCAAAGTCACCACTGAGATATGCCGCTTCTGCTGCCATATTATATAAAGCTAAGGTGATATCGTATTTTGTATCCCAACTATCATCTGCTAATAGCTCCATTCCAGTAGTTAAATACTTAAGTGCCGAAGAATAAGCTGTTGATACCAAAGCTTTACGTCCCGCAATCAGACTCATTTCAGCTAACTCATTACGTTTAGCTTGATCGGTGATGAATTCAACTGCAATATTAAAATGATTGACAAGCTCAAAAATATTTTCTTCCCGTTCAGCAACTGGGGTATTTTTCAAGAGAAGCAGCCCAATTTTTAAGTGTATTTGCTTGATTTGGTCTTTGGGAATTAAAGAATAAGCTGCTTGCTGAACTCTATCATGTATGAATTTATACTTAATTAATTGGGAATTAGTAAATGATAAATTTTCCGATTCTCTAGTTGAAAAGCTTAATAGTTGTCTATCATTTTCCGGTGCAAGATTATAACCATCTTTCTGAGGTACAATCAGTCCTTCAAGTAATGCTTGCCATAAATCTGATGCAGTATCTATTACAGACTTTTCATTAACAATTGACAATGTTCTTAAGTCAAACTCATTACCAATACAAGCAGATATTTTTAATACATTTTGTACATTTATGGGCAATTTTTCTATTTGGATGCCCATAAATTCTACTACATCATCTGTAAGAGATAAGGTTTGAATTTTGGTAATATCGTACTGCCAATGACCAGCATCAAAATTTAATTTAATTAGTCCATCATCATACAATAACTTGAGAAATTGAGATGCAAAGAAGGGGTTGCCTTTAGTTTTGATAAACACCATTTGAGTCAGAGGCACAGCAATGGCTTCTCCACAACGCAGCGTATCAGCAATCAGATGATTTAAATCAATCTGACTTAAAGGTAAGAGTTTGATTGTCTTAATTAATGCTCCTGTTTCGGCCATTTCTTGTAGTGTCAAATATAGCGGATGTAGATTTGACACTTCATTATCTCTATAGGCGCTAATTAGCAGCAAACTACCTTTACTCTCATATATATTCTCTGCATTCTTAGCAATGGGAGAAGGACTTCGATCAATTAATAATTGAATAAACTTCAAGGAAGCCGTATCTGCCCATTGTAAATCATCCAGAAAGATTACCAGAGGATGCTCTTTAGTACTGAAAACCTGGATAAATCTCTGGAACAATAAATTGAAGCGATTTTGAGCAGCACTACCAGTAAGTTCAGCAGATGGAGGTTGTTTGCCAATAATTATTTCAAGTTCAGGAATTACATTAATGATTACCTGAGATTGCGTACTCAATGCCGATAAAATTTTGGTTTTCCACTGTTGAATTTGGGCATCTGTTTCGGAGAGTATTTGCCCAATTAAATCCCGCAAAGCTTGCACCAACCCTGACAATGGGATATCACGTTGGAATTGGTCAAATTTCCCTTTGATAAAGTAACTACGCTGTCTTGCAATGGGTTTGTGGACTTCGTTGACTACAGCAGTTTTACCAACACCTGAGTAACCAGAGACTAAGATCATTTCCGTGCTTCCGCTTGTCACCCGGTCAAAAGCAGTGAGTAGAATTTCAATCTCTCTTTGACGACCATAAAGTTTTTCAGGAATGGCAAAATGGTTTGAGATATCCCGAATCCCTAATTCAAAGACTGTAATATTTCCTTTCTCTTGCCATTGGTTTTGACATCTCTCCAAGTCATATCTGAGTCCATGAGCACTCTGATATCGGTCTTCGGCATTTTTTGCCATCAGCTTGCTGATAATATCAGATAAGATTGTGGGAATATTGGAGTTAATCTGGCTGGCATTTGGCGGTTCTTTGGCAATGTGAGAATAGATTAATTCCATCGGTTCAGTGGTACTAAAGGGTAACTGCCCAGTCAGAAGTTCAAAGAAGGTGATACCCAAGGAATAAAAATCGGTACGGTAGTCTATACCTCGATTCATGCGTCCTGTTTGTTCAGGGGAAATATAAGCTAGAGTACCTTCTAGCACGTTGGGATTTGTGAGAAATTGAATTTCTTTTGGTAATAAAGTAGCAAGACTAAAATCGATGATTCTGGTCTTACCTGTTATGGGATGAATCAAAATGTTGGCAGGTTTGATATCTTTGTGAATGATGCGATGGCGATGTAGCCCTTCCAAGGTTGCACTAATTTCAATGGCAATATCGAAAAACTCACTCAATGAAACAGAATTTTTTCCTTTTTCCTGCTGTTCTTGCTGCCAGAGATTAAGGGCTATACCACCAAAGTCTTCCATTACTAGAACATATCTATTTTGGTATTTTTCGAGGTTTATTGGCTTGACTATACCTGGAATTTCCAGATTTTGGGTAATGGTGTATTGATTGCAAAACTGATTAATTTCAGCGAAGTTAGGATCTTCATTACGCATCAATTTTAAAATAAATGATTGGTGATCTTTTTCTCTGATAGCTCGATAAACTAAGGTTTTTTTCCCTAAGTATAATTGCTCAGTAATGTGATAGCCAAGTATAGGAAATACTGTATCTGATACTACTAACATTGCATCTGGTTCTCATAGATTTTCTTTCTATCGTTTAGTGTACCCAGGACATAGTTACTACTATCATTAGATAGGACTTTTCCCGTTAAGTCTCTCTAGCAAACTGGCAACCCTCTCTATAAAGGTTGTATAATTTTAACCAGCCTCGCCACAAGACCTGGATGCCAATCTGACTTTTGCCGTTAAGTCTCAAAAAGCTGACTCACAAAAATTTAGGAAACAACACAGCATATACCAATACTCTGGACATCGTGCAGGATTTCAACCTTTATATAGCTAGGGTGATACGATGTATGCTCCTACTACAGCCAATTCATATGTTATAAAGATTTTTAAAATGGGATCACGCCACACCAAAGATGAAAGACCAAAAGTTATTAGGTAAAGGTTACGAATTAAATATTTTAGTATAACTTGTACAAGTTATACACTAATAGGCTTGGGTTAAGGATAATTGTAGGTTGGGTTGAAGGTCGTGAAACCCAACAAACGACGACAAATGTTGGGTTTCGTTCCTCAAACGCCACTTGGAACTCCTGCGGGGAGACGCACAAGGAAGAAGTCAGGAAACCGCAAAGGCGCAGTGCCTCCCCAACCTACACTGCTTTTGGTTTTTGGCGCTAACCCAAGCGTATTGAGTTATACACTAATCAAACCCTTGGTTAAACATGATTTCTAGTATTAGTATGTCATCCTAATTTTTGTTAATAAATTAATCAAAGTTAGTGAAATATATGGTTAATAAAACACATCCTTCGGAGGTTTCGATGGACACCAGAAAAGGTTTTTGCTAGATATCCGAAGGGATTCTAAAATTCCTCGCATCACCTCTGTGCAGTACATCCAGTGTCCCAAATCTTCATACATGCGATCAGGATTAAACTCGACATTATAGTGCAACACATTGGGAAGGTCTAAAAACTGATCATCGCTTTGGGGAGAAAGAAGCAAGAGATGAAATGGTTTCCCCTGGCATTGTTTTTGCAGCTTGTTGAGTAAATCTATCACACCAGTGCGATCGCTAATTCCTGTGCGGACGAAAAGCACTTTGTCGCAGCGCCGCAGTGCGTACCAAAACCTTTCAGAGCGTGCTGTGTACCGAAGGCGCATCCGTTCATGGACGGGAGACATATCACCCGTCGGGTCGTCTGTCTCCTCGATTTCATGGGCAAAGGATAGACCTGACCACTTACTGTGGTAGATTCTGCCTGCATCGGGGCTGTAGTGCAGGAAGGCAGGGTTCCACATATCATCAAAACCATTTTCGATCGCATCGGCAACATCTGCAATATTGGTGGTGCGCGTTAAATCAAACGGGAAGGCGGGACCATCATATTCCATCTTATACAGCATCATGCGGACAGCACAGCGATCGCCAAGGGGAAGAACGGCCACACGGCTGATATCCGATAACTTGCATTTGTATTGGAAAAACACCGCAGACTTAGGTGGTGCTTTCACCCGGCTTTCTAGCCCATTGTTACCAATAATCATGGTGCCAAAGGGAATGTCGGGATGAAGCGGATCTTCATAGACACCCGATGGCATGGCTTTAAGTGCGTTGCAAACCTCCTGCCACATTGGCTGGATGTTGTATTCGTTGTCTGATTCGTTGATCACCCAGAGGTGGTGTTCGTCCGCTTGCAAAATCCCCAGATGCCCGTCATAGAACAAAATGTTGTTCGGCGAAAACAGATTGAAGGCGGCGCTATATTCTAGGTCGGCATCAGGCGGGATGTTTACTGTGGTTGCGATCGCGCCATCCTCCTGCACGGCAAAGAAGGGGAGCGTCCCTGGCTGGGTATCCTTCGCAATGTAAATACCTGGAATCAATCTGGCCTGACTTTGCAGTGCAGTTTGTAGTTCCTGCCAATAGGGAGCGATCGTGTAGCTGTATTGTGATGGATTAATGATCCGTAAACGCTTCTCTTCGATACATACAGAGACATGAAAGCCCCCATTGTCAAAGTAGATCGGAAGTTCATTCGGTTGCCGGAAGCGTTGTTTTTCTTTTGCCAATTCGTCTTTGTCGATGTCGAATAGGTGCTGGTCGATCTGCTGATACATGAGGCTGTTACCGATAGTGTTCGGGTGAGCCGGGTCGAAAGATGTTCCTGCTTTCCATCGTCCTTGCCCATCGTCCACGGCTGCCAACCAATCCAGTACAGTCAGGCCCCAACTTAGCATCCGGTTGTGTGTGTTTCGGATCAGCCAGTAATGTTCCTGGGAATAGTCGCCATTGGGATAGACTCCGCCCAGCATCGGAATTGCTCCGATGTCGCGCGTCATTTTCACCAGCTGCTGCAAGCCACTTTCAAACCGCCTTTGTATTATCCGCCGTTGCTGAGGGCGACAGTGGGCTAACCCTTCGTTGCCCAGAGACAGGGCAATGATCACGATATCCGGTTGTTCTGGAGTGACAACTGAGGGAAATCGAGCGATCGTTCTGCTGACATTCGCCCCCACTTCCGACACATTCACGAGTTTATGCCCATATTTTTGCTGTAAAGCCTGTGCTAACAACCAAACCCAACCTCTCAAAAACCAGGCTTTATGACCTAATGCGACGGAACTGCCAATGACTACGATTTTTAACCCTTCAGACTTTTCATCCAGGGGTATTTTGACAGCAGGCTCCTGAATGTATCCAAAGGGGTAAGGCTGTAAATAACCGAATGCGCCATCATCCACAATAATCGTGCTGAAATGATCGTTAGGGTCAATCGGAATCCAGCGATTTGTATCTAGTAAGCTCTCCCATCGCGCGTTGCCGTTTTCATCTAAATGTACGTATTTATACTCAATTATTTGGCGATCGCCTGACTCCAAAAATCGTTGAATGTCAATTTCTATATCTGTCCACCATAAAGGATAGCGATCGCCACTTGTCCGCAGGTGGATACATTTCCTAATGTCCCACAGTCCTAACTCTGGAGTAGAACCGACTAGACCAATGGATTCCCCCGTTTGAGTGTATGCACTGATCTGGAATCGATACATAAAGTTTATCCTGATTTAGTGAATACGATACCAAACACTCAGGCTGAATCCTTAAATCTGTTTTGACAGTATCACATAGAACTCTTAACAATCCGGTATCAATCTTGCTAAATATTGTGAAGCTCTGATTTACATCACCCAAAGCTACATCGGTCAAGCTTTTCAAAAATTAAATCGGATTTTTAGAGAATATTTAATACTGATTAAGTAAAATATATTGCATCAAAAGTCTTGGCACAACTAAGAGAAAATCAAGAAAAGGATAAGATTAAGTTAATAATTTCACTAAAATACGCAAGTATTTGGTAGCGAAGGCTATTTATTCCAGTTAACCAACATTTATAGGTGATAACCAAGACCTTGAATAAAACCTAACTATAGCAGCGATTACAGTTAGTGCTGTTGAAATTCTAGAGTTGACGGAGGAAGAACAAAGCGATCACTTGCACTTGGAACGCAAAGTGGAGAGAGCCTTTTTTGAGGCAGGCAAGGCTTTAGATGATGAATCGATAAAGCAGAGATTATCAGGTCATAGGAACCACCTAAATCAGTCTCAACATAGTCACCAATTAAGATTTTGGGAGATTTACCCATTTTGCTAAATCTCAACTTAGCTTTCTCTAACATCTCAGGGGCTAAATCCAGCAGGGTGAACTCTGCATTGGGGAAGACGGACTGAACCATACCTGAGTAAAGTCCAGTACCAGCACCCAAATCTAGAATCTTCAAAGGCGCAGCGCCGTCGCCTGGGATGATTTCAACGGCTGTTTTGTAAAAGTCATCAAAACAGGGAATTAGAATGCGACGTAAATTGTCGTAATCTACTGCGGCAGAATTATAAGCTTCTTGAATATTCATTTTTTAATTTTTAATATTGGTAGCACTTTCTGTTTTAACAACTCAATTAAAGCTGGTTCCATGTACTCATATTCATCTGGTATATCTAAACAGATAATTTTTTTATCTTTAAGAAAGGGCTGAAAATTTTTCGATAGCTTATTTTTATGAGATTTTTCCATTACAAAGATCATATCAGCCCAGATAATAGCCTCCGTTGAAACTGGTACTTCAGCATAGCGATCTAAACCTGCCGAGTCTGTTTCAAGTCCTTCATATTCAGAAAATACAGCCTCGGCGGTGGGACTTCGTAGTTTATTCTAGCTACAGATAAATAAGAGCTTTTTCATTAGATGTATCCATTTTGCTCTCCTGTGCAGCATCCTAAACTTAACGTGAGTTCGATGAACCTCTCCCTCCGAAACGGAAAGGGAGGAGCAATGAAAAATTAGGCTTTTGGCTCCCCTTTCCGCGTCGGAGAGGGGCTGGGGGAGAGGTCAAAAAAGATTTGTCGAACTCACGTTAAACTTATTCTAATTGGGCTTAAGGTTAGCGTAGCTCTACAGTTTAACAGTTTAGATAAACTACTTTACTTTGCGATCGCACCACAGACAACCCCAAAACTACGCCAAGTATAAGCGATCGTATCTGTTTAGCTTTTGAAAGTTGCATTAGAGTGTGGTGTTTATTCTTAGACAATAAAAATCAGTCAAGGGAAGACCTAGCTTCCGCGATCTGAAAAGGTTAGACCTCTTGACTGCTAACTATATTATAAGCTGTTATATCTCTAACATAAAAATTTTACTACAATAGATTCCTTATTTCAGGACTTACACCACCAGCAGATAAATAAAAATCCTGAATTTTTTTAACGTACTCGTAAACAAGTTTGTGCAAATCTGAATCAAAATTTGAAAATCCTTGCTCTGATGATAAATCTTCGTCTTCATGTTGCCATACTAAATGGCCAGGACATGGTTCTTTTGATTTCCAATTTTTTTTGTCTTTCTCTGAAGGAGTAATGCTTTTATCCCATACACGAATTATATACATATCATTTGGCCAACTGAAGTAAACTCCTAGCTCAATAAAAGATTTTTCCAGACTGACATCTATTTCAGATAACCTTATAGATGCATCATTTTCTTCATAGTCAGTAGAAGTTTTTAATTCACACTTGTTAGATTTTAAACCCTGAATAATTGATTCCGAAATATGTATTAAATTATTTTCCAGCTGACGGTAAGTGAAATCACTTCTATTGTTCTGTTTCATAGTGCCCCTTCTGAATTGAGATGGTCGCTTACAATACACTAAGGTAAGTTTGCTCAGAATTCATCGGCAAAACCCACAACTTCCGGTTTTTAAGGTCTGGTTCTAACCCTAAAACTTCCATTGGTGTCACACCCAAAAGCGCATAGTGTACTTCTGTGAGTTCCAGACAGTCAAAGGTTCCTTGACGTTCTCCAATACTAAGTTCAACATCTCGGAAAATCCGCCCCTGCTGCACTCCAGCCGCAGTCTCTACCTGGGCTTCTCCACCTTGGACTAAACCTAGTTGACTAATAATGCTAGCAGGTAAACACAGTAACGTTGCACCCGTATCAACTAAAACATTATCCAGAATATAAGAGCGAACTTCCTCTGGAGAAATAAAGCCTCGCTGTGCCAAAACTTGATCAATTCGATTCGTGACAGTGAGGGTAACTATTACTTGCCCCATTTGCTTACCTTGAAGATTTGGCAGTACCAGCTTACCCATTTCAGCAAACTCCTAGTTAGGATTTAAAATTTATTCTAATTGAGCTATAAAACGAAGAAATAGTTTTACATAAAAAGACGTGTTAACCAATTGGTAAACCTTCTAGCGATATCTGTATCTGGGCGCAAAGCTTGCTTAGTAATCGCTTGCCCCATAGGACGACCAGGTTCATCTTGCCAAGCAAGATATGTGTGAATAACTCCTTTACTAATATCTAATGGTTTGAAAGTTGTTAAGTTCTTTGCTTTAGCATTTGCAATACATTCTCTTGCAAATGCTAAAGCTGTTGGTTCTGCTAGTTCGGCACAGAAATCTTCTAACTTACCAGAATTTTGATTATTTGGCATCAGCCAAAATCCAAGTTTAGGTTTATCTGGAAGACTCTAAACTATTGTTCCATAAATATCAGGGATATCTGGTAATTTATAGCTATAGTGACTTAATTTACCTTTGATATTTGCCCATCTGCCTTCGATAGAAGTATCAGCATCAAGCATTACTCCTATCACTTGAGGATATTCAGGACGTACAATCAAAGCATTCAAACGTTTTAAAACTTTTGTATCTCCACCACACTCATATATTCCAAAAGTTTCAGGAACTTGGTGAGCAGCACACAAAGCCATTACGACATGGCAATCATCTATCCCTTCAACAAGTAATATTTTATCGGAATCTTTCTTACAGATATCACTCATATTATTCAGCGTATTTCTACGTCCGTTTCAAGAGAATCGGTAAGCGTTTCGGAAGTGTATTCTGTTACTTTAATGACATTATCTTTAGCTTCAAGTCTGAAGAAAGCACCAAGTGAAGGATACTTATTCCATGCGCTGTCAAAACCATTTACACAATCTCGACTATGTGTTGTTGCAAATACTTGAACATTCAGCCTTTCAGACAAATGAAAAACAATATCCCAAACTTTAGGCTGTACTGTCCAGTGCAATCCATTTTCAAATTCATCAATTAAAAGGATGCCATTTCGAGCATTTACGAGAGCAACAATTATATGGAATAAACGAGTCATACCATCACCCATACTTTTGAGAGGTAATGGCTCATCTATATCTTTAATTTTTACTAGTGGAATACGATTATCGCCTCGGCTTCCTTTGGTAATATCCTCTACAAAAGCAACTCCAGATATTTTAGGTTCAATAAGTTTAAGGGCAGAAATAACTTCTGATTCCAGATTAGTTAAACTTATCAAATCCCAAAGAGCAGCTAATTTCCCATTAGGCATATTTTCTGTCGAAACAAATTGCCATGTGTATTTAAATTCAGCAACTCTAGATGTGAGCCTCGTATCTCTAAAATCACGATTTAATCTGAAGAGTCTCCGAATTCTTCCACTTTCTTTTGCTACGAGAACAACTTCAATATCTGATAAATCCTCATGAAACTGCTTATCAGTGATGCGGATTCTTTTTATAGTCCCTTCATCATCGGATTTAATCTGATATGCAGCAACACTAATATGAATCTTTGCGCTTGAGGAAACTTCTCCCAGAATGATGCCTTCTTCTCCTATGTCGGGTAATTTATGACCAAAAAAGAGATGGCGTATGGGATTACTAAGAAAAGTTTGGGTATGTGGTTGTGCCTCACTAACCCAAGATTCTTGCCTCGAATCTACAAGATCAAGAAAACTCATAGGTGAGGCGTTGCTGGCATAAAGTTCTACTGCTTCGAGAAATGTACTTTTACCAGCATTATTCCTGCCCACAATGAGGTTAACATTACCTAATCTTTTAACCTCAAGATGATCAAAAAGTCTGAAATTATGTATTTGGAAGGACTCTAGCATATAGGCTCGACATCATCCTTTTTGATTAACTTACAAGATACTGCAATATACAGCATCCTCAATCAAGAACGCTGATTACTGGTGAACAAACTGGAAAAGAAATGCTTTTTCCTTGATAAAAGTAAGGGATTTGCTCTTTCAGTAACAATACTCAAATGATTCTTCTGCCAAACGAATGCACTACTAGCATAAAACAAAGACGCAAAAACGCCTCTGCGCCTCTGCGTCTCTGCATGAGATATGGGATTACTTACACCATTTCAGACGAAGGCTGCATCATCTGCTGCGGCTGCGGCTGGAACATGAACAACGAATACACCACATCTCGGCGAATGTTAACCATCATATCCAAGAAGAGTTCGTAACCCTCGCTCTTATACTCAATTAGCGGGTCTTTCTGACCATAACCGCGTAATCCCACGGATTCGCGCAAGGCATCCATTTGTTGCAGGTGTTCCCGCCACAGTGTATCAATGCGTTGCAAGATAAAGAAGCGTTCACCTTGGCGCATCAGTCCGGGTTGAACTTGGTCAATCTGCGCTTCTTTGAGGTCATAAGCAATTCGCACCTGTTCGTGGAGGAAGGCTTTAATCTCACTAACAGACATATCCTCTAATTGATTTGGCAGCAAATCCGCTAGCAGATAGACGAATTCTTTAACTTTCTCAACCAACTTTTCTAACTCCCACTCTTCTGAGGGCAAGTCTATGTTGATATAGTAATCAACGATGTCATCCATCGTTTTTTCAGCGTACTTGATTACCTGTTCTTTCAAATCTTGACCTTCTAACACCCGGCGGCGTTCGGCATAAATAGCACGACGTTGATTGTTCATCACCTCGTCATACTCAAACACCTGCTTACGAATGTCGTAGTAGTAGGTTTCAACTTTTTTCTGAGCGCCTTCCAAACTGCGGGTGAGCATCCCAGATTCGATGGGCATATCTTCTTCCACTTGGAAAGCATTCATTAACCCAGCAACCCGTTCGCCACCAAAAATCCGCAGTAGGTTATCCTCTAAACTGAGGAAGAATCTCGTGGTTCCAGGGTCGCCTTGTCTTCCTGCACGTCCGCGCAGCTGGTTGTCAATCCGCCGCGATTCATGGCGTTCTGTACCAATTACGTGCAAACCGCCGATTTCTACGACCTCATTATGTTCGCGAGTAGTAAATTGTTCGTATTCCTGCTTAACGCGATTGTAAGCTTCCCGCAATTTCAGAATCACGCGATCGTCAATGGGAGCTTTTTCTGCGGCGATCGCTACCTTGTCTTCTGCTTCCAGTTCCGGTAAACTGCGATCGCCATACTCACGCACCGCAATTTCTACTGCTTCTTTGATTAGTTTTTCTGTTTCTTTTGTCAACTGGGTGGGGAAAATTTCTGGCGAAGCCCGCCAAGTTTTGACTTTTTTGCCGGGGGCAAAGCCTTGACCACTGCCGTGTCCTGTTGGTAATCCGGCTGGTCTTTGAACGCTAAAGCTGTCTTCATCTTCTGGCATGACGATTCGGGGCATGAAGTATTCCCGCAGTTTCAGACGTGCCATGTATTCGGAGTTACCACCGAGGATAATGTCTGTACCTCTACCAGCCATGTTAGTAGCAATAGTAACAGCACCTTTTCGTCCGGCTTGGGCGACGATTTCCGCCTCACGCTCCACGTTTTCCGGTCGGGCGTTGAGTAATTCGTGGGGAATCTCCAGTTGCTTCAGCAGTCGGCTGAGAAGTTCGGATTTTTCTACACTAGTGGTTCCTACTAATACAGGTCTGCCGAGTTCGTGCATTTCGGCACATTCTTTAGCGATCGCCCCCCACTTGCCCGGTTCTGTCTTAAAGACCATATCAGACAAGTCTTCGCGTCTTCTGGTTTGATTGGTGGGAATTACCGTGACTTCCAGTTTGTAAATTTTTTCAAATTCTGGTTCTTCTGTTTTTGCTGTTCCGGTCATTCCACCGAGTTTTGGATACAGCAAAAACATATTTTGATAAGTAATTGTCGCTAGAGTTTGAGTTTCTGGCTGAATTTCTTCGTGTTCTTTGGCTTCAATAGCTTGGTGTAGTCCATCACTCCAACGCCGTCCGGGCAGTACCCGACCGGTAAATTCATCCACAATTACCACTTCCCCATTGCGGACGATGTAATTTACGTCCTTGAGAAAAAGTTCTTTGGCTTTAATCGCATTGAAAACGAAGTGCGCCCAAGGATCATCTGGGTCAAATAAATCTGTGACTCCCAAAAGATTTTCCGATTCAGCAAAGCCTTCATCTGTCAATAGCACGTTACGAGCTTTTTCATCCACATCGTAATGCTCGTCTTTCTTGAGTGTGAATGCAATTTCAGCCGCTTGTAGATACTTTTCTGTAGGTCTTTCCACCTGCCCAGAAATAATCAGTGGTGTCCGTGCTTCATCAACTAAAATCGAGTCTACCTCGTCAATCACACAATAATTGAACGGGCGTTGCACCACATCTGCCATTGATGTCGCCATGTTATCCCGCAGGTAGTCAAACCCAATCTCACTGTTGGTGACATAGGTAATATCGCAGTCGTAATTTTTCTGGCGTTCGCTGGGAGTCATGCTTGCCTGGATTAACCCCACACTCAGCCCCAAGAATCGATGCACCTGTCCCATCCATTCCGCATCCCGACGAGCCAGGTAATCGTTCACGGTGATGACGTGTACACCTTTACCAGTGAGGGCATTCAAATAACTCGGTAAGGTGGCGACCAATGTTTTACCCTCGCCGGTTTTCATTTCGGCAATTTGCCCTATATGCAAAATGATCCCGCCAAGGAGTTGGACATCAAAGTGCCGCAAGCCTAAAACTCGTCGTCCTGCTTCCCGGACAACGGCGTAAGCTTCTGGCAATAGGTCATCCAGAGTTTCACCTTTGGCAACCCGTTGTTTAAATTCGGCGGTTTTACCTTTTAACTCATCATCGGAAAGAACCTTAATGTCTTCCTCTAAAAGGTTAATTTCAGTAACAGAAGGTTGGTATTTTTTAAGCTTACGAGCGTTGGGGTCGCCCAACAAAAGTTTTAGCATGGCAGATTATAGAACTGAATCAAGGGGGATGGGAATTAAAGGTTCGGCATTGATTATAAACATTTAACCCAGCCCAACCGTTTCGGTCGTGGATGGGTGTGAAATGAGAATTACCTCAAAAACAGGAGAAAAACGAGCCAATCACTTTCTTAAATGATTGATTTTAACTCTTATCTTATATTTACTCTTTCTTCATAGTATCATTTTGCCCGCAGATGAGGCCAGAGAAGGAGTGGGAGAATAGAGTGAGGAGTTATGAGTTAAGAGTTATGAATTTTTTTCAACTCGTTCCCAGTCTCAGACTGGGAATGCTGCTCATTGGGGCTGCCGCCTCGCTTACTCGCGCCAAAGCCGCAATCAGCAGCATTTCCAAAACTCCTCCCTCTTCACTTCCACTCTGCTGTCAGGCGGCGGAAATTGTAGTCACTAACACTGGGATGACAGCTGACACAACTGCCAAGCTGGACGGGACGTGGTAACTTAACTCCTGGATGCAAAGCTTTGAAATAACGCGAGTTGTTGACGCGATAGGGTGTTTCTTCGTCGTCTAGCTGGACACGGGAGAAAGTCGAAAGATATTTCCACACCAAGATGCGCTGCGGATCGACTAAAGGCTTTAGTTGTGCGCCGTAGTGCTGGGAGTCTTCCAGAAGATTTTTCCAAGTTTGGGTGGGCAAAACGGCTGGTGGTAAGCCGATGTGGCATGTGGAGCAGTTTTCTAAATACACTTCTTGCCCTAGTTGGTACTGTGGAGGCACTACGTCAACAGTGCCAATTTCGGCGGAAGGAGTAGCACTTTGAGCGTTAGTTGCCAAAGCTAGAAGCCATCCCATAGCTAGGCTCCAGGTGACAATTACCAGAAGTAAACCGAAAAATTGGCGTTTGAATTCACGTTCGGCGCTTTGCTGTAACGATCGCATTTCGCCATCGCGGGTTTTGCGCTTAACAAAAATTGACATTCCTCACATTCCCAGATATTTAGAAGTGGCGCTTGTGCTAATCATAAGACTTACGCAGTATTGGCAGTATTTGGTGATTTTGCCTAAGTACTTTTGGCAACCAACGCATCTCTCATATCCACAACAGTAAACGGCGTTTTTGTACCCCCACCAAATCGCATGGTGGGGGTATTCAACCATAGGATGCAGAAATTTCCATCTGCGATCGCTATAGTTTTATAATTCAGATGACCAATCTGCCATCAGCCTAACCAATTAATTTCTGCCAGTTAGTAGGCCCGACAATCCCATCGGCTTCTAAACCATTTTGCTTTTGAAAGTTCTTAATTACAACCTCTGTTTGCGGCCCGTAGACGCCATCATTATCAACACCTAAACGGTATTGCAAGTATCTGACAACTGCACCACCAGCATGATTTGGTCTGATAATTCGTTTTGCCAAAATTAGATTTATGGCATTCCATGTACCATCATCAGCAATTCCAGTCGGCTGAACCCCGACAATAGTCTGAAATTTTTCTACGGCAGATTTGGTGTTAGCTCCGGTGAAGCCATCTTCTATTAACGCTTTACCATTTTTATCCGTTATTTTGAGTCGATTTAAGGATTTTTGTAGTCTCTGAATAGTGGTATCTACATTCTCCTCTTCATCTGGTACGGGGTTAACAGGAACACTTGGCACTTTACCAGTTAAGCCTTTGACGATCGCATTAGCTATTGCTTCTGGATTATAAAGATTCATATCTTTTTGCGAATCGACAAAGCAACCTTCTACCAGGATTGCGGGCATATCTGTATTTTTCAGAACATACAAGTGGGAACCACTCTTAACGCCGCGATTAAAAAATCCTAACTTGAGGATTTCATCTAGTACAGGTTTAGCGATTTTTCTCCCCGTATCGCTATTCGCATATACTTCTGTGCCATTAGCCTGTCCGTTAAAGCAGTTAAAATGAATCGAAACGTAAATATCTACTTTACTCCCATTAGCTGTAGAACATCTTTTTGAAAGCGATTCAGTTACTGTACGAGCGCTACTTGGTCTACATACTACGACTTCGTTCCCCAAAGCTCTTAACTTGGTTATAACTCTATTACCGACATCTAGAGTTAAATTATCCTCAAATTTAATCCCGCTCGCTCCTGTATCTGGTGAACAATTGTGGCCGCTATCAATTCCAAATTTCATGATTTCATCCTCAAGTTAGTTATTTTGACACTAGTACCGCAGCGCGGAATTCAAAATTGAAAATTCAAAATGGTATACAGTGTAAGCTTTTTATTGATTTGGAATGGGTGGTTTATTTCCGCACTGCTGTACTAGTTTAAATCTCTTGCAATTATAGATACAAAGTTTTGTTAATAAATTTTTTGAAGTAGATGTTGGGAATGTCCACATTATTTGAAGTCCTACTACACTGGTAGATAAAAGAAGTTTTTGGTTGAATCTGAACAGCAAATTTACTGTGGTAAAATCCACTAATTCAAAGGTATATTTTCACCAAAAACAGAACCATTATAATTTATCCAAATCGGGAATAACCCGTTAATTTTTGCAATAAATTGAAATGCAGCAATTGCCTCCATTATTCAGATAATAACGCTGACAAATGTACTTAGTAGACTGTGACGGAAGTTTACCGACCTTTAACCAGTTGCTCAAGCAATTGTCTTCTTAATTGAGATGGTAGCTGAATTTACGTCCTACCTCAAGGTACTACTGACCGAAATCTGTGGGTAGATATTTAACAATCAGCCTGTGAGCCAGTTTAAAATTTAAGTAAAGAAATATTTCGTAGCTTACAGGCATGAAACGCATCGTCTTGGTTGCTGGGTTTGAATCGTTCAACGCTGACTTGTATAGAAAAGCAGCTTTTTTGGCTAACTCTCGCTGTCCAGAGTTGGATATTCGGGTATTTAGCGATCGCGATATTACCAGTAAACGCACCGAGGTAGAAGCAGCACTTCATGAAGCGGATGTATTTTTCGGTAGCCTACTATTTGATTATGACCAAGTTGTGTGGTTGCGCGATCGCATTGCCCAAATTCCCATCCGCCTGGTGTTTGAGTCAGCCTTGGAATTGATGAGTTTAACCAAATTGGGTGACTTTGCCATTGGCGACAACCCCAAAGGAATGCCCAAACCAGTTAAATTCATCCTCGACAAATTTAGCAACGGACGAGAAGAAGACAAACTCGCTGGTTACATCAGCTTCTTAAAAATTGGCCCCAAACTACTGAAATACGTGCCAGTGCAAAAAGTCCAAGACTTACGCAACTGGTTAATTATCTATGGTTACTGGAATGCTGGCGGTTCAGAAAACGTCGCTTCATTATTCTGGACACTAGCAGAAAAATACTTAGGTTTAAAAGTCGGCGACATTCCGCCGCTAGTCGAAACCCCCAACATCGGATTACTCCATCCCGACTATCCAGGATTTTTTGAATCGCCCCGCGAGTATTCAGAATGGTATAAAACCCATTATAGAGACGCGATTCATCGCGTCTTCCCTAATCGCGTCTCCCCTAATCGCGTCTCCCCAGTAGTAGGAATTCTCCTCTACCGAAAACACGTCATCACGAAACAACCCTACATTCCCCAACTAATTCGCAGTTTTGAATCAGCCGGGTTAACTCCTTTGCCCATTTTCATCAACGGCGTGGAAGGACACGTAGCGGTACGAGATTTGATGACAACCGACTATGAAATTCAGCAACGACAATTAGGTAATATAGAGACTCCCTCACTTTCTAGTGAAGCAGTTAAAGTAGATGCGATCGTTTCGACAATTGGCTTTCCTCTGGTGGGTGGCCCGGCTGGTTCAATGGAAGCTGGGCGTCAGGTGGAAGTAGCAAAGCGCATCCTCACTGCCAAGAATGTACCTTATATTGTTGCTGCACCACTATTAATTCAAGATATTTCCTCGTGGACGCGCCAAGGTGTCGGCGGATTGCAAAGTGTCGTGTTGTACGCGTTACCAGAATTAGATGGTGCTATTGATACCGTTCCCCTCGGTGGTTTAGTGGGCGAAAATATTTATCTAGTTCCCGAACGGGTGCAGCGATTAATTGGTAGGGTGAAAAGTTGGGTGGCTTTGCGACAAAAACCGGCATCGGAACGCAAGATTGCGATCATTTTATATGGGTTTCCTCCAGGTTATGGTGCTGTGGGCACAGCTGCATTATTAAATGTCCCGCGTAGTTTGCTGAAGTTTCTCCACGCACTCAAAGAACAAGGTTACACCGTCGGGGATTTGCCGGAAGATGGGGAAGAATTGATTCGCTGGGTGAAAGAGGCGGATGAAGCTTTAAATGACGGGGAGAATATCCCTGCATCTGTCAACGTCCGCACATTAGAAAAATGGCTAGGATATCTGCAAACCTCCCGCATCGAAAAACAATGGAAATCTCTCACGGGGACTGGAATTAAAACCTCTGGCGACGAATTCCAAATTGGTGGTGTGCAATTAGGAAATGTGTGGATAGGTGTACAACCACCTTTGGGTATACAAGGCGACCCAATGCGCTTAATGTTTGAACGAGATTTAACGCCCCATCCCCAATATGTTGCTTATTATAAATGGCTGCAAAATGAGTTTCAAGCTGATGCTATAGTTCACTTTGGGATGCATGGAACGGTAGAATGGTTGCCTGGTTCTCCTTTGGGTAATACGGGTTATTCTTGGTCGGATATTTTGTTAGGGAATTTGCCTAATTTATATATATATGCAGCGAATAATCCTTCGGAATCGATGTTGGCAAAACGTCGCGGTTATGGTGTATTAATTTCTCATAATGTACCGCCTTATGGTCGTGCAGGTTTGTATAAGGAATTGGTAGCATTGCGAGATTTGATTTCAGAATATCGTGAAGATCCACAAAATAATTATGTCTTGAAGGAAGGGATTTGTAAAAAAATTGTGGACTCTGGTTTAGATGCAGATTGTCCGTTTTTAGAGGCGAAAAAGTTGGGTATTGCCTTTACTCCCGAAAATGTGCGGATGTTTAGCGCTCATGCTTTTGATGGTTATTTGGTGGAGTTGTATGGATATTTGCAAGTTTTAGAAAATCGGTTGTTTTCTTCTGGGTTGCATACTTTGGGGGAAGCACCGAATGAGGAGGAATTGGGGTCGTATTTGGAGGCTTATTTTGGAGACGAACCGCGAAGGCGCGAAGGACGCGAAGAAGAAGAAAGAGAGGAGGAGGAAAGGGTAATAAGGGATTTGTTGATGCAATCTACGGATGAGTTAACGAATTTGTTAAGGGGATTGAATGGGGAATATATTCCGCCTGCTCCTGGTGGTGATTTGTTACGGGATGGGGCTGGTGTTTTGCCTACGGGGAGGAATATTCATGCTTTAGATCCTTATCGGATGCCTTCACCTGCGGCATACCAACGGGGACGAGAAATTGCTCAAAAAATTATCGCCCAGCATTTGGATGAACATGGGACATATCCAGAAACTGTGGCGGTGATGCTTTGGGGATTGGATGCGATTAAAACTAAGGGTGAATCTCTGGGGATTTTGTTGGAATTGGTGGGGGCTGAACCTGTTAAGGAAGGAACTGGCAGAGTTGTTCGTTATGAATTAAAGCCGTTGGCGGAAGTTGGACATCCCCGTATTGATGTGTTGGGTAATTTGTCGGGGATTTTCCGGGATAGTTTTGTAAATATTATCGAATTGTTGGATGATTTATTTCAACGGGCGGCTGATGCTGATGAACCGGAAGATCAGAATTTTATTAGAAGACACGCTTTAGCTTTAAAAGCCCAAGGTGTAGAAAATGTATCGGCGAGATTGTTTTCTAATCCGGCGGGTGATTTTGGTTCTTTGGTGAATGATAGTGTAGTTGATGGTAACTGGGAATCTGGCGAGGAGTTGGGCAATACTTGGCAAAGTCGCAATGTATTCAGCTACGGGAGAGAAGATAAAGGTCAAGCTAGACCGGAAGTGTTGAACACGTTGTTAAAAACTAGCGATCGCATTGTTCAAGAAATCGATTCGGTAGAATATGGTTTAACTGATATTCAAGAATATTACGCTAATACCGGCGGTTTGAAAAGGGCAGCAGAAAAACAACGCGGTAAGAAGGTTTCAACCAGCTTTGTGGAAAGTTTCTCGAAAGATACCACACCCCGCAATTTAGATGATTTGCTGCGAATGGAATATCGCACCAAGTTGGTAAATCCCAAATGGGCGCAAGCGATGGCGAATCAAGGTTCTGGTGGTGCCTTTGAAATTTCCCAACGGATGACGGCGTTAATTGGTTGGGGTGGTACTGCCGATTTTACCGATGATTGGGTTTATGACCAAGCGGCTGATACTTATGCCTTAGATGCAGAGATGGCGGATAAGTTACGCAAGGCAAATCCTGAAGCTTTTCGCAATATTTTAGGCAGAATGTTAGAGGCGCATGGGCGCGGTTTTTGGCAAGCTGATGATGATAAGTTAGATAAGTTGCGCCAGTTGTATGAGTTGACAGATGAAGAATTAGAAGGGGTCGTTGTTTAATCCAGTATAAATACTGAATTAATATTGAAACTGTCTAAGTAAGATAAGTAAACACATTTACATGCAGAATATCTACCTCAACAATCTACTGTTTCTATGTACTTTTGTATGACACCAAATATTATTCATCACTATGGTTATTGAAAATTATCTGAACATATCGACACATCTTGAAGATGTCTGGCGCGAACTATGGTACTTTTTGGGTTCCCATGAATCTTGGATAAATGATCCAGCCAAGTGCAAGGATATACAGAGGAGGCTCTCTTACTTCAACCAGACTCATTCAGACAACTCAGACCATATCTGTGATATTATCCAAGCCTTATCAAAAGGATTTTATCTGATGAAATCTGGCTTAGAATGGGAGGAGCCTGCTGTTGGCCATAACTGCGATGACAAACCCAATGATACACATAAAGCACGTGGTATTCAGTGGCGACTTGTAATGACTTGGGGTGGATTTGAAACTATTATAAAAACATTGTTGCTGACAAAAGGTAATGGAGGTTTGAATCCAGAAAGTATTAAAGATTTCACTGTTCAATGCGACTTAGCAAACAACTATAATCCATTAAATCCACCGAAGTCAACAAGGGTGAGTCTTGAGAGATGGCTTAATAAAGATCCATCAATTGAAGGAAAGAGCGCACTTGCAGATTTTCTCAGTCTTGAAAATGGAGATCAAAAAATCATTGAACATTGGATAGTTAAATCTCAACCTATTTCTAACTGGGTTGAGGCTGTAAGACTCGCTAAAGCACTGCGGAATGCAACTGCTCATGGCGCTCTTTCAGCAACTAAAGTTAAAGAATGGGGACTCCAAAAGCCACTCCTAACTTTATCAGATAACCTAGCAGAAATTGTTGTGGCTGGAATGCAAAAGCTTATATAGTTATAGATTTGAAGTGAGGCATTTGGCTTTGGGTATGGAAAATTCTTTCACTGCTGTATTTGAAAAGATAGATGATTGGTATATCGGCTACGTTCAGGAGTTACCCGGCGCTAATATACAAGAGAGAACGCTGGAAGAAGCTAGAGAAAGCCTACGGGAAGCGATAGAGTTAATTCTAATATCAAATCGGGAACTCGCAGAGCAACAACTCTCCGGTAAAGATGTCGTCCGTGAACAGATTACTGTCAAATTATAGTGAAAAGACGTGAATTGATTCGCCATTTGGAAAAGAACGGCTGTTTGTTTCTTCGGGAGGGTGGAAGGCATACGATTTATTACAATTCATCAAACAACAGAACCTCGGCAGTTCCAAGACATACTGAGATTGTTGATATTCTAGCTATCAAGATTTGCAAAGATTTAGAAATTCCCCCACCCTAGTATCGAATTGTTAGATGATTTATTTCAACGGGCGGCTGATGCTGATGAACCGGAAGATCAGAATTTTATCAAACAGGAGTCAGGAGTCAGGAGTCAGGAGTCAGAATTCAGAATGAATTCTGTACGAGTGGCGGATGAATAACTGGGTTTAAGACCCCCACAAAACAAGGAAATTTGGTGGTCTTCAATCAGTCGCGGGTCTGAATCCCCGACTGATTGATTCTGACTCCTGAATTCTGACTTCTGAATTCTTCTTCAATTCCCCCGTCTCTGTTTTTTAACTGCATACCCGTAGGGCAAAGGCCAGTTCGTTTCCTCATCCAATTGGCAACGGGCACGAATCGACCAATATGGATCGCGGAGCATTTCTCGACCAATGAGAACCAAATCTGCACACCCACGAGTAATTATTTGATTGGCATACTCAGCCTCAGTTATCATCCCCACAGCCCCTGTCCTAATCCCAGCCTCCTCTCGGATTTTGGCAGCAAAAGGCACCTGATAACCTGTCTGCACGGGAATCCTGGCATGAGGGACTAAGCCTCCTGTGGAAACATCGATCAAATCAACGCCTAATAGCTTTAGTTCGCCAGACAATATAACTGATTGCTTGAGATCCCAACCTCCCTCTACCCAGTCGGTAGCAGAAAGACGCACAAAAAGCGGCATCCCACTTGGCAGAATATCTCGCATTCTTTTTACCACCTCCAGCAATAAACGCATTCGGTTTTCCAACGAACCTCCGTAACGATCTGTTCGTTGATTACTTAGCGGCGAAAGAAAGGAATGCAGTAGGTATCCATGAGCTGAGTGGATTTCGATAATCTGAAAGCCCGCTTGAACGGCACGCCCGGCTGTGGCAACGAAGGCTTGAATCACCTCTTCAATCCCATCCTCATCCAGGGGTATGGGAACGGGGCCGCCCTCTTGAAACGGAATTGGGCTTGGCCCGACTACAGTCCAACCGCCTTGTTCAGGTGTCAGTGGTGTACCACCCAGCCAGGGAAGATTGCAGCTCGCCTTCCGGCCAGCATGGGCTAATTGAATCCCGGCGATCGCTCCCTGTTGGCCAAGGAAGCGCACAATCCGAGCTAGTGGCTCAATGTGCATATCGTCCCAAAGACCAAGGTCGCCGGGGGTAATTCGTCCTTGGGGTGTCACGGCTGTCGCTTCCACTACAATCAGGCGAGTACCTCCAACAGCCCGACTCCCCAAATGGACAAAGTGCCAATCGTTTGCGAATCCATTCTCTGCCGAGTATTGACACATTGGTGACATCGCTATGCGATCGGGCAGGGTGATATCTCGAATTGTCAGTGGACTAAACAAGTCTACTTCCGGTACATCCGAATCGTGCAGACTTGTTGAGTAACAACCGGGAGAATCTATGAATTCTAATTCCGTCTGGGCTGGGGATGATGGCAAAGTTGTTAGTTTCTCTGTAGTCATGCTAGTACTTTTCCGTGCTTTGTGGACTAACACCCAGTATCTGAGTTAGCTCGTCAAAATCGATTTTGGATAAACAGTTTCAGATATTGGGTGTCTGATTTTTCTCGCTTATCCAACGATTTTTAACTAATCCGCCTAATTCACCATCCCTCTATAGAGTGGGGAATTAACGCGAACAAACAAAAGAAGGAATGCAAGCGGGTTCAGGAGTGCTGAGTGCTGAGTGCTGAGTAACCAAGAGAGATAAATCTAGGGGATTGAAAACTTGGACGTATTATAACTTGATGGCACTTTCCGCTCGAAATAAATATTTATTTCTTTTTCCATGACTTTTAAATAGTTGCTCTCAGACCTTCTGTGCTGAGTCTTTTATTACTTTTTTACTCAGCACTCGTTCCTGGGCACTCAGCACTGTTTCGGTGACTATAGTCCTCCAAACCACTCATAGCCTTGATCCTCCCAATAGCCTTTAATCGGTAACAAATTACTGACGAATGTAATTTGAGTCACCCACTTGCTTTGCTTGTAGCCCAGTTTAATTGGGGATGCTAGGCGTATGGGCGCACCATTATCAGCCGATAAAGGTTGTCCATTCTTTTGATAAGCCATGAGAGTTTGAGGATGTACAGCCGAGGCAAGATCCCAGCTTTCATAGTAACCATCAGCAGATTTAAAATAGACATAGCGGACATTTGACTTCGGCTGTACCAGCGCTACTAAGTCTCGCAATCGCACGCCTCCCCATTGAACGATCGCAGCCCAGCCTTCAACACAGATATGCCGAATTACCATTGAAGTCAAGGGAAGTTTTTGAATATCTGCCATGCTCAATTGCATCGCGTTACTAACCTCACCATCAATCTTCAGGCGAAACTGCGCCGGATCAATTTGCGGAGTGAAGTCAAAGGTATTAATCAGCAATTTATCTGCTTCTATGGCACTGACAGGAAATTCTGGTATAGGTTTTTGAGATAATAGCAGTGCTTGCAGACGTTGATTTAGTGGCTCAGATATTTGCCGCACATTATTTGAGAACAAACTTGTCCCACAGCCATCTAAAAGAAAGCCTACCCCTGAAAGTCCAGACACTTGCAGTAACCGACGACGAGATAGGGTGCGTTTGGGAAGAATCAGACTCATAACTACCTCTACACGAACATAGATTTAACTAGACGGATGCTTCCTACCTTCAGGGCAAGTAAGGAGTGAGCAATTGTAAACAGTATGACAGTGGGAACGGTGATAAAGTGAACAGTGCGTAGAGTTTGCCAACTACCAAACAGCCCGGAAATCCAATGCAGTTGAGCCGGTTTGTACATCGCCAGACCACTCATGATTGCCAGCAGCAGCACTGGAATGATCGCAGTATAAACTACCCGATGCCATGCGTAATTCTTGCGCTTGGGGTTCTGGCTGACTTGCAATGCTTTTAAGTCACCGCCATCGGCAAATCGACGCTGCCAACGACGAGTTACAAAGATATAAACTCCATACCAAAGTAAGTTGAGCGAAAACAGCCACATTGCAGCAAAATGCCAGTTTCTACCACCCCCTAGCCAACCTCCTAGCAACAGAAAGTCAGGAAAATTCCAACCTCCACGCCCTCCAAATACCGGATTAGCATTATAGATTTGCAGTCCGCTAGCGATCATCAAGATGAGACTGATGATATTAATCCAGTGAAAGGTCTTTGATAGAAAAGTTTGACTTGGTGTTGAGCGAACTTTGCGTTTTGATGAAGTCATACCAATTTTGGATTTTGGATTTTGGATTTTAGATTTTTATATTGTTCCCAGTTAGAGTTTCAGATTGGGTCTTCTAATCCAAAAATCTAAAATTGGCACATCTCACAGAGATTGAGTGGGAAAGAACGGAGCCAGCCAAAGTTGTATCTGCACATCCCAACCCAAAAGAATAGCAATTGCTGTGGACACGATCGCAACGCCACCAATTCGCTGCAACATTGCACTATGGGAGCGGAGATTGAGGATTCGTTTGCTGAGTACTCGCCCACCGTAGGCGATCGCCAACAGAGGCAAACCTGCTCCGATTCCATAGGCAACCAGTAGCCAAAATGCACCTGCGACTTGATGATTAACTGCTGCTAGTACTAAAATTCCCCCCAAAACCGGACCAGCACAGGGAGTCCATAAAAGCCCCAACTGAGTCCCAAGCCAAAACTCTCCCATGAGTCCGATTCGTGGAGTATTTTTAGCCCACTTGCCAATTGGAATATAAGTAAATATTCGGTAACTCCAGGTGGGAAAAATTGCCAGTAATCCCAAAAATAAAAGGACTGCGATCGCACCATTCCGTAATAAATTAGCCAAGCCTGTAAACCAGCTTGCTGTTACACCTAGTAAACTACCTGCCAGTGCAAAACCAGCGATTAATCCCCCTAACAGTGCTACTGGTCCGTAAGTATGCGATTGGAGCGATCGACCCAATAGCACAGGCAAAATAGGTAAAACACAGGGTGAAAGCACATTCAGAACTCCCCCCAATAACGCCAGACTGATTGATAAAGTAGAAGTAGTCACACAATTTTGGATTTTGGATTTTAGTAGGACTTACGCAAAATATCTCTCAAACTCTGATTTCTCTGTGCCCTCAGTGCCTCTGCGGTTCGTTATTCCGTAACTTCCTATTTAGATTGACCCCATGCCTTAAAACATTGGCTCTGGTTAGAGATTTGGTATTTTTCGATAGTTAAAATAGAGAGGGCTGCTGAAACCTTTTTAGATTTGAGAGTTTTGAATCTTCTAATCCAAAATCCAAAATCCAAAATCTAAAATTCGCTCATAATCCTTCTAACCCAATAGCTGGCGGATAGTTTGCTCTATTTTTTCATATTCCCCTTCACCAATATGGTCATATTGCAACAAGCCCTGACGGTCAGCCAAAAACATATGAGGCCAATATTGATTGTCGTAGGCCTTCCAAGTTTTATATTCGTTATCAACCGGAACCGGATAAGTAATTTTGTGTTGTCGTAATGCCTTTTTTATGTTGTTTGGATCTCGCTCAAAGGCAAACTCTGGTGTGTGGATGCCAATTACCTTGAGTCCCTGCGACTCATACTGCCGATGCCATCTAGTGATGTAGGGCAGGGTACGCTGGCAATTAATACAAGCAAAAGTCCAAAACTGGATCAGAACAACACTGCCTTTGAGGTCAGCGATCGACAAAGGTGTAGAATTAAGCCACTGACTGATACCCTGAAACTCTGGCAAACTCTTGCCTGCCGGAGGTTTCGCTGCAATAGCTTCCGAACCTTGCGTATTGTTACGATTTGTAGAAGAGATAGAAGGGGCATTCACTTTTCTGAAGTTGGGAAATGTTGTGGCTGCACCGATTCCGACAACCCCTAACCCAAGGTAAAAAAGTAACTGACGCCGGCGAAGCAGGTTGTGATTCATCAAAATTTCTGCTGTTGAGGTGAAAGCGCCAAAGTATAGAGATTGGAATCAGGATTTTCCTGGTTAACCAATCCCTAGTACTCAGTAGAAGAAAAGTGAGATGCAAAGCTAGTTGTGGCTAGGGCTTGGTGGAAGCGGGTGATTGCTTCATAGCATCGCCGGCTTTGTCTTTACTCATCGCACCACCGGCTTTATCTTTGCCCATAGCACCACCGGCTTTGTCTTTACTCATCGCACCACCGGCTTTATCTTTACTCATCGCATCGCCGGCTTTGTCTTTACTCATTGCATCGCCGGCTTTGTCTTTACTCATTGCATCGCCGGCTTTATCTTTGCTCATCGCAGGAGTGGCTTCAGGAGCAACTTGATTGTTGGTTTCAGGAGTGCCAGAGCAAGCAGTGAGACTGGTAGTTAAAATCAGACCAGCAATTAAAGAAAGTGTTTTCCAGTTCATAGTCTTCTTTTATCCTTTGGATAGTTCTTTTTGTATTGATTGATCAGAGGAAACTAAGCTACAGGCAGATTCATCAAAGCTGTTGGAGTCCAGAAGATAGCTTCTTGTAGAAGACTCTATCAGACTTTTGCTACTGCGATCGCTTCAGTGCGATCGCATCTACGTGGCAATAAAATAACGCCTTCGTTTATAACACAACTTTTGAATAATAAAAGTAAAAGCGATTGTCTTACTCTTGATGTTTGAGTTATCCCGAATATCCAAACTATCTCTGTTAGGACTGAAGTCTATCTGAAACTAAGCCATGATTTTCATAAATTTATTCCTTGATAAATTTTAGGTGATTCTCAGCATTTTCTCAGGCAATTATGGTAGTTTAAAGCTACCGCCTAATTTAAGTATTCTCTCAACCAAACCTCATTCTGAAGTGAATGAACGCAAGTTAGCATAATGAGGAATGCCTTAATAAGCCACTAACCCCTGCTAAACCTACGCTGTGGTAAACCAGCCTGATGAAAGATACATTCTGGTTTTGGGAACACTAGATTTACCACTAGAGCATCGATTCAGTCATCAAAAACTTAACCCCCTAGCCCCCTCTTCCCTACCAGCGTTGGGGGAGTTTAGCTTCCCTCTCCGAAACCGAGAGGGGTTGGGGGAGAGGTTCTTCCAGGATTACTGAATTGGTGTTCTCGACTTAACACGAAGGAGTTGATATCTAAAGGCGAATGGAATAACATCTCGAAAAATACAGTTCCCCTGCAATTACCCATAATATTTTTAAAACCAGTGAAGCGTAATACAATTACCCATGAATTTGACTCTGGTTCGCAAGTAGAAATACTACCTCCACAAGAAAGTGACGACCATTTATCAGAAGCCTCCAAGCTACTACGTCAAGGAATTCAACAGCAGCAAGCTGGTGAATTAATCGTGGCGATGAAGTCTTTACAACAATCCTTGGAGCTGTTTCAGGCAGTTGGGGATTTACCAAAACAAGCACAGGTACTTTCTTTTTTAGGATTGGTAACTTACAGCGCTGGAGACTACAAAGGTACTATCTCCTACTCCCAACAGTGTCTGTCTTTGAGCGAAGATACCTCAGATTTAGCAGTGCAAATGCAAGCACTTTCCCATTTAGGCAATGCATACCGTCATCTGAATGACCATCAAAAAGCAATTGAGTTTCTAGAAAAATGTTTGAAAATAACGCAGCAACTACAAGACAAACGCAGTCAAGTGGCAGCACTGAATAATTTGGGATTGGTGTATAAAGCTTCAGGCAACTTTACACAGGCAATTGAGTATCAGCAGCAAAGCCTAGAAATTGTGCGGGAACTCAAAGATAATTGGGGCGAGGAACAGGTACTCAAGAATTTGGGTAATGCTTGGTATGGTTTGGACAATTACCCAAAAGCGATCGCCTATTATGAGCAGTGTGTAGTAATATCACGCTCCTTAAAAAATGTTCGCAGTGCTTCTCAGGTGCTAAAGAATCTCGGAAATGCTTGTTATGCCTTAGGTGATTATGCTAAAGCCATTAAGTATTATGAAGATCGCTTGCAATTAGCCAAAGAAATTCAAGACAAGCGTGGCGAAGAACAGTCTTTAGGTAGTTTAGGAGTTGCTTGTGAAGCTTTGGGTGACTATAGCAAAGCAATTACATATTATGAAGAACGTTTGCTGTTAGCTAGGCATATCAAAGACCGTCGCAGTGAAGAACAAGCTCTCGCCAGTCTGAAAGTCGCTTGCTACGCCTTGGGTGATTATGCCAAAGCTATGCAATACCAACAGGGAACATCTCCAAATAGTTAAACTTGATGTGATGGACAAGTCAAGTCTTTGAGCTAGATCGGCTAATCTCAACTTCTGACTATTACGCCTTAATTCTCCAAACCTATGCTGTATTCGCTTCCTAGCTTTTCTCTCTTTTATTAAAAAAGATGTGACTAATGCATAGTGTAAATTGGCTCAGGTCTTGAATGTTGTTACATAATGTTATGAGGGAGTGAAATCTCTTGCCTGAGCAAATCATCATCTTTGACTACGATACCCACTGGCCAATTCTCTTCGAGGAACTACGGGTTTCCGTGGCCGAGGTTCTTGGTGACTTGGCATTGGCCATTGAACACGTAGGCAGCACCTCTGTGCCTGGACTCCCGGCAAAGCCAATCATCGATATGGACGTGGTTGTAGACGCATCTGCCCAGATCCCAAAGGTGAGTGAGCGACTCGCTACTCTAGGGTATGTGTATGAAGGTGATAAAGGCATTAGAGGGCGGGAAGCCTATGTTTGGCCACCAAACAAGCCACGCCACCATCTTTATGTCTGCCCGCGCGATAGTGAGGCACTCCAACGCCACCGATTATTCCGAGACTATCTTCTTAAACATCCCAATGAAGCGCAAAGATATGGATGCCTAAAACGAGAACTCGCTCTCAAGTTCACAAATGACATTGAAGCGTATACTAATGCTAAAAGTACATACATTCAAATGATCGTTGAACGAGCGTTAAAAGATGGCTACTGGCAATGCTAGCAAGAAACATCTCTTATAGTTATCAGTTTTTCTTCTACACTTGCATGGGCGCATTTCCCGACTTGAGCAAAGTGTCCGTAGCGCAGAGAGAAAAAAAGAGATTTTACGAGTCACCTTGAAAGGGCTAGTTCTGAATTTAAAATTCAAAATTCCTCGCACAGATCAATTCCCCCCATTATCTTTTGTTGTTGGAGATATCTGAGAACTTCTAATGTATCTACTTGGGGAAATTGGGCGTAAAAATTACTCACACTCCAAAAGGGTTCCGGTGTTTTCAAGACAATTGTGCGATCGCCCCACTGTTCTAACCAAGGTAGCAATTTTGGTGGCGCTACTGGAGTACATAGCCAAACTGCTGCTGGAGAAAGCGCTTTCATGGCAGTTGCCGCTACCGCTATTGTCATACCTGTAGCAATGCCATCATCAACTAAGATCAGCGTACCATTCTCGGCATTCACCTCCGGACAAGCAGAAATTAATTGAGCCTCAAGAGACTTAGCAAGGTTTATCGCTTTATTTAAAGCTACTTCCCGCTTCCCCGCATCATGTTTAGACCGAAATAGCTTTTGATCAGTCCAAAGAACATTCCCGGAAGTCGTGACTGCACCAATTGCTAACTCTGGGTTTTCTGGATGGCTAATCTTTTTCGCCACAACAATTGTCAACGGACAATCCAAAAGACGTGCTATTGGTGCTGCTACTGGTACACCCCCTCTTGGTAAAGCATAAACAATTGGTACTGGCTTTACGCCAGAATCAATTGTTTGCTGAGTCAAAACATCATGAATCACTCGCGCCAACTGCTCACCCGCATGGGTGCGATCGGCGAAAAGTGGGGTATGTGACATGGTTTCCCCCAGCATCTTAGGACGGCACTGCTTTTATGATGACTGAATTTTGTCTCAAATTAACTGATAGAATCAGATTTGTATAAATAATAAGTATTCAGCAAAAGTCTATTTATTCTGATAAATCTCCAACCAGAGTAGTATTTAACTCAGATAAGACAGCTGGTACTAATGCCAAAATCTTGATTTTCATGAGCAGCGAAACCCAACTCAGCCTCTTCGACGACTCAACCTTTAATCAACGAGAACTGATTCCTACAGACGCGAAAATTGCGATCGCTCCGGGAACTTATCCTACCATAACGGAGTTGACACAGGATTGCGATCGCTGTCACCGTTGTCCATTGGGAGACACTCGGACTCATGCTGTTGTCGGACGTGGCAATCTCAAAGCCCCAATTATGGTTATAGGGGAAGCGCCTGGTCAAAATGAAGATGAAACGGGTTTACCATTTGTGGGCAGATCGGGGCAGTTGTTGGAGAAAATTCTGGCATCTGTGAATCTGACTACTGAGCAGGATGTATACATCGCCAATATTAATAAATGTCGCCCACCAGATAATAGAGTTCCCACTCCTGTAGAAGTGGCGGCTTGTCTACCCTACTTATTAGAACAAATTCGCCTAGTTGACCCCAAAATAATTCTGTTAACAGGTGCAACTGCTGTCAAAAGTATCACTGGCGATAAGCGAGGGATTACGAAAATTCGCGGCCAGTGGTTGCAGTGGGAAGGGCGTTTATGTATGCCAATTTTCCATCCTTCTTACTTGCTGCGTAACCCTTCCAAGGAACAAGGTGCGCCTAAATGGTTGATGTGGCAGGATATCCGGGCAGTGCGTGCCAAGTTAGACGAAATCCAAAATAACAGCTAGTTTGGTAGAATTATCCAAAATATCCTATATCGTATTTAACTAATTGCGATCGCTTGTTTTGATTGAAGTGGAAGCGATCGCATTTACGTTCAACGCTGACTTTAGCGAATGTGAACTTTCCGCAAGCTGTTGTGTTTTTGGCTCTAGGCTAATTAAATGATTAAAATAAAAATTGTGATGTAATAAGTTTGAATTTGAACAAGTTAAAACATTGTAAATATTACCTTGTATTATTATGTACACTAACCAAAAACTATCTGAAATTCTATCCACTTTAGAAAATCTATCCAAAATGGAGTTAGTGAATTTAAAAAATATAATTGATTATCTTATTTCTAAGAAAAGTGCAGAGGATCGAAGTTTCGTTTCTTTGATGAATACTGAACAGAATGACGCTCGGAGTGAATCCGTACAAGTAGTTGTCATAGAATCAGGAGTCATAAAATCTGGATTAATAGAAAATCCAGATGATATTTATAAAGCTATTCCAAATCTACCGGGGGTTCCAAAAATTGGTGGTGCAAGTATTCGAGGTAGTGTAAAGACTATAAAAATTGCTGATGTAAGCGAAATAAAAGTAGAAATTAAAAAACCTATTTTTACACCAAAAAGCCGTAGACCTTCGGGGTTTTGGAAAGGAAAAGTAAGTATGCCAGATAATTTTAATGATTTATCAAGTGATATTGTTTCTGACTTTGGCATGGATTGAGAATGAAATTGTTACTTGATACTTGCGTTGTAATATGGTTTCTTCAAGAAAATCCATGTCTTTTATCTGAAACTTATGAAGCAATTGCAGATTCTGAAAATGAAGTATTTGTTAGTGCTGTTAGTGCTTGGGAGATTGAAATAAAAAGAGGGAAAAGAGGTTTTGAATGCCCTGATGATTTATTAGCTGCTATAATCTATAGTCAGTTTAATGTTTTATCACTCACAATTGCTCACGCTATTAAGGCAGGGTCTTTACCTATGAACAATAATCATAAAGACCCTTTTGATAGAATGTTAGTAGCACAAGCAATGATAGAAAAAATGGTTTTAGTTACTAGCGATACTAAAATAATAGGGAATTATGCAATTGCAGTGTTACCTGCTAAAAACTTATAAAAATATTTTCTAGTACTTTACATTTTAATTTGCTGACTTAATACTTTATTCATCCCACATGGCTTCAGGATTCGCATTATGGGCAAACAGTACGGGAAAGTATATAATTTGCCGAATCTCTACAGCAACGTTTATCCTGTGTTCAACCTGATTTGATTCTCATTTGTTCTCGCTTGTTAGCTCAACAACAATCTTAAGCTGATGTTGAGCCTGTTAAGCGATGAAAACTTTGTAAGTAATTTATACAAAGTATTGAATTACTTAGCAGTCTTAGCAGTCTTTTTGATACGTTGCCAGATTTCTCGTAGTCGCTTCAAGTTAGGCGTATGACCACCATAACGCCAACTAACATAGGCTTGGCTAATCTCATCTATTACCTCAGCAGTTGCTGGGGCATGATGCTGGTATGAGACACTGGCATACTCTAAAGGTGTTTGTGCTGGATGTTTGCCTAAACCTTTTTGGGTTGTCCATTGCAGCATTTGTTGATAAAGGCTTTCCATTGCTGGCAATTTCTTTAACCATCGACGGTTGCGCCACTCTCGCCACTGACCCCAACCCAGCCAACCGCAGAAAGCTGCTATAGTTGCCAAGATTAAGCCAGTCAATACGCCAAACCAACCTTGAGAGAATAAAGCTAAAAACCAAGCGATCGCTCTAATCACCCAATTCAATATTGTCCCAAATACATTATTCAACAAACCTGTCACTGGAGAAGGCAACCATCCAGCAACCCATTGCCACAACTGGCGCAACACACTAAAAGTCTGAGTATCTTCTACTGATGGCGGAATCAGGGGATGATTGGGAATCGGGTCAAAGGGAAACCAGCCATATTTCGGAAAATACACTTCCGTCATCGCATAAGCGTCGGTATTACGGACAACATACAGCCCTGTAAATGGATTAAATTCTCCGGCACTAAACCCCGCCACTAACCGCGCTGGGATGCCAATGGAACGCAACATCACCGTCAGAACTGTAGAGAAGTGGTCTGGATAGCCTCCTTTTTGCTTAAACAAAAAAGTTTCTACCAAATCTTCTTTTTCACTCAAATAAGGAAATTCTAAGGGATTTTGGGGAACAGAGTAGTGTTGCTTTAGGTATTGAGCTAAGTAGAGAGCCTTTTCATAGGGTGAATCCAGGCTTTTAGAAAACTTTGTAACTCCGTCTTGCTTGTAGCTAGCGAGAATTTCTTCAGTCTGTTGCCGGACTTTTTCGGCAATTTCGGGAGGAATTTGCAGATAATACTTTTTAATATGTTTTGGATAATTAGTCGAAGCTTTACCTAATAAAGTGCGATCGCGGTATGGGACTGCGGAAATTACTGTGTAGGTAAGTCCTTCTGATAATTCTACAGGCGATCGCAATCCGTCTTCTTGATCAACAGCGATCAGTGCTGTCGGAAAGTAAACTTCCTTGGGATAAGCCATCGCTGGAATTAGGTTAGGCAAATCCTCCACCACTGTATAAGTTTGTACTACCTCTTGGGTTTTACCAATGAGCACAGATGGGTAAAGAAAAATTTGGTAAGACCAAGGCGATCGTTTAATAGTCGTCACATCTTCATTCCGGGAAATCTCCCATCCCTTACCTGTATAACGGTCAAATCCTAGCACTCGCCAAAAACCCTCAATTTGCGATCGCACCCGCATTACAACTTTAGGTTTCATCTCGCCGCGCAGATTTTGGTTAATTTGGCTATTAAAACCGTAATAAAAGTTATTATCTACTTTCCCTGGTTGACCAGTTTGATTTTGCCCCGTACCACCGCTACCACTGCCTTGATTATTACCTTTACCTTGGCGGACATAACCGGGATTGATAATACTACGTCCCGTGAAACTACCTTTTACTTGAATAGTAGAACTTACAGGAAACGTTCGTAATTGATAGCCAGGGAATCGGGGTAAAATAGCAAAAATTGCCAGACCCAGACCGACAATTAGCAAAAAATTCAGAATTAAAAATTTAAAATTAAGAGTTGAATAATTCTGCTGATGGGATTTTTCCTTTTGAGTTTTTAATGGCTGCAAACCCAAGCGTGAACGATAATCTAGAACTAAAGTTGGGAGAGCGATCGCTAAAAATAACAGCAGCACAGGTGCAAATGCTAAAGTCTGACTTAGGGTTCCAGCCACACCCAATAAAATCAGTCCGATAACAATCGAATAGCCCAAATCTTTGCGCCGGGGTGTATCAAAGCTGTGTAACACCTGGAGTTGAATTAATAACTCTGCCAAACCTAAGCGCGTATCATTCAACTCCCCCACTAAGCGCCCAAAGAAAGCACCCAGTCCTACTAACATTCCGATAGCGATGCAGAATTTAACTGCAACATTAGCATCGCGGCGACGATAATAACTCCAAATCGCACCCACTCCACTCAGGGGAAACGCCCAAAAACTGAATGAAGTCTCGGCGGCAATATCCGTCGCCACAATTCCCAAAATAACCAACGCTAGCACCAGCACCCGCAAGGAAATTGAATCTTCCACTTCTATTAAAGGCGACCTCTGCCGATTTCGCCGCCAGAAATTACCTACAGAGGGAGGCCAAAACCGATTCATCCTGGATAAGTTAAACATTTGAGTCTAAGCGAAGCAATAATGTAGATGCAACAGACACAATACGGAAGACGTAATTGCCTACCCTACTACTGTGTCAAATAAAAAATGATCGATCAAGGGAGACACGAGAGGGAAGAAGACGCAAAAAGGCGGAGAAATTATCAAATACTCTCTCCGTGTTCTTGTGTGTCCATATCCCTGCGTCCCTGTGTCTTTGTAATAACTGCTTCTCGTAGACGCCCTAATCACCCCTTGTTGAAAAATAAGATAAGCTCCAAAGCCAGGAAAATCTTCTTAATATATATCGACGTAGTGTGCTAGCGGTGGTAATTTAAACTAAATCGTGGGACTAATCACAAACAACAACGATTGTTGGTCTATTTCGGGAAACTCAACTTCCAGGGTATAAGTTGGGTTAAGTTGCTCGCAGCCTAACTCTACAGTTAAGTATCCAGGACTCGAAGATGTTGCCATTGCTAAGGTGCCACTTCCCCGCAGCGTCAAAGTTCCTTTAACAGGTAACTCAGCCTGAATAAGTAACCTCGTAAGTTTACCTACAGACTGGTACTCTACTCTGATATTCAAAGTACCAACACTGGTTAGCCATTGTCTTTCTACCACTGGACTAGTTGTTGAAAGTGGTAGAGTCAGATTTTCTAGCAGCTGTTTAGCTGCTAGCAACGACAAAGCCATCTGTTGGCGCGGCTGTAAATCTGAGTAATCGCTCTGAATAGTGGGCATCGTCTCCAGAGTATTTACAGATCGATAGGTGCTTCTTAGCACCAATCCAGCTATATCGTTTAACGCTTGAGACTCGTTAGGAAAAAAGTTCTCCACCGCCTGAACTAATTTTGCCCCCAGAGGCACTGAAGATGTCACCAAAGCCTGACACTGTTCTAGCAATTGCTGGAAAACTCTTTCCGGTAAGCGAGTCGGCAACTTCAGTTTAGACTGTTGTACCATCCATCCCCACGTAGGAACGAGTGTCATTGACGGCTCATCAACAAAATCAGGATAGTCGATTAATTGTGTTTCCCAAGGAAACAACGGTGGATGGTCTTGGACTTGGATTTGTAACCGACGCTTAAGGACAGCTTGAAAACGATCTTGCACAGTAGGAATTTCTCCCAATTGAAGGGTCTGGGGCGTTCCTCCCAATTTTGGCTGACTGCTTTTTAAAGCAGTAGCTTGCTTGAGGAGGTTTTCTACCCCGTCATTTTCCTCACATTCTACCGATTGCTCGTTAGTTCTGACATTATCTGTCAATAACCAATAGAGAAACTGGGATTGTAAGGATTCTGAGTCACTATTCATGAGTAGATGCACCTGATCCGGATACTAATGAGTTACGAATTTCCCAAGCTTGCTCAAGAATCTTAAACCATCGTTTTTGAAGTTGTGCCATTGACAGCCCTAAAGTTTTTGCTATTTTTTCATCGGCTTGTCCTTGTTGCTTCAACTCTAATAAAGATCGTTGCTTATTGTCCAGTTGTGCGGTATATATTTGCCATTGCTGGGGAGTTAAGCCCAAATTTGTGTGTAAAGAAGCTTCCAGCCACTCGTGAACTAATTCCCAACGGTGTAACAAGGCAAATCGAATCAAATGATACTTAAAGCGCTGCTGCAAATAATCTCTCTGACGAGGGGTTAAACCTAAAACCGACTCAATTTCCTGTGCTGATAAATCCTGGAGGCGGAGGGAAAAGTAATCAGCGCAGTCAGATTGTTGTCGTTGTTCGAGATAATTCATCAATTCTGTAACGACAACGGAGCGCAAGGTGTCTTCTTCGGGTTCGGGTTCGGCTTGCGTTGCCATTGTGGAGCGTAATTGGTGAATTGCTGGCTCTTCCCAAGAACCGTCACCTTCATTATTGCTACCTTCTGCGGCTTGTTCTATATCTACGCTGGTTTCTGGGGGCTGGTGTTGGGAAAAAGTTTGCGCCCGCAGGATAATTAACTGCTGCTGACGGCCTGGTAAAGGAATGCGTCGCTTGCCGTAGCGCTCGGTAAATGCCATATACTCGGACAATTCCAAAAGCGTCTGAGGGCGATAAGTGGCACCGAGTTGATTTTCTCGCCGGAAAGCGTTCAATGCCTCCAGATAAAAACTCTGTAAAAAATCTTCAATTATAGTCAGTCGCCCTTGATAACTCAATTGCTTCTGAGGGGGATTAATATATCGATAAATAATTGCACTCAGAGTACTGTGTAATTCTACCCTACCCCGATTTGAACCCAACTGATAGTACCTGAGACACTGTTGTAGCCGATGCCGAGCTAGGGTCATCGCCGAGCTTTCTACAGACCCAGAAGCTTGGATACGTTTGCTTTCATGACAAATCCGATATACTTCGGTGGTAATACGTCTTGCTACGTCGTGGCAATTCTGTTCCGAAGCTTTGGTTGATTGTTGAAACTCCTGGGACAGGAGTTGAAAGATCACCTCCACGCCTTTAGAATTTTCTCCCAGAATAGTTGCAGATGGAATAGTTGCGGTTGCGGCTGAATTCATAGTCTCGATTTTCAAAAGACCCTAAGTATTTAAATACAACCTGTAGGACTGTGGGTATTGGCTTTTTGAGTTTTACGTATAAGCTAAACGCAGACCAATCCGATATTTAGGATGTGGCTGATTTTATTATTCCCAAGTTTGATGGGATTGTTCACACTTTGATAGATGTTATTGCCATTACCCAGGAGTCGTATACAAGTCATTATGGATTTAGAAGCACAAATTCAATTGCTGATTGACAATGCACCCCGCGATGGTATAACACCAAATCTGATTGCAGCAATTGCTCCTGCCCTTAGAGCGATCGCTCAAAAATTACGTTACTCCCAATACTATATTCTCCAAAATTCAGAGGAAAGCTGGGTTTTAACTACGTTGAGCAATCGTACTAATCCAGGATTGGAAAAGCGTGTGATTTACGCTTTCCCTACCATACAGGATGTCTCTCTAATTTCCCCTGCTGGGCTTGACCCTCAAATGCTAGCTAAAATTGTTCCTGTAACCCATATTTTGTTTCAAATGGTGGCATTGTCACCCGTAGATAGTATCGTTTTTTTGGAAACGCCGGGTAAGACCACTCATACCCTTGAAGTTCGGCGATCTGAACTAGAAAAACTGATGCAACAACAGTTGCGACAACAGCGATCGCCTAAACAGATACCCCCTGATATTGCATAGAAAAAATTTGGATGTGGGGTTTTTTAGATACAATCCCACATCCAAAATTTTAAATCTTAAATTCCTTTAAAAAAGTTTTCTAAATCAGGAAAAAAAGAAATTTTTTCTTTCCCTTACACCACACCACAAGCTAAACTCTCGGTGAAACCTAAAATTTCTTAAAAAACAGTTATCAGTGAACATTTTTCAGTTTTAAAGTTTTAGTTTCCCAGTGAAGTAGAGTCGGAAGCCCTAACACACCCTACACCTAAATTCCCACTTTCTAACTGATAACTGATTTAATAGAGCCGACTGAGTGTGTACTCAGCGATCTTAATCAATGCCTGGTGGGATTCTGAGGGTGGAAGAACTGCAAGATGTTCAATTGCTAACTTCGCATGGTCAGCAGCTAACTCTCGCGCCTGCTGTATACCTTGACTATCTTGAATTAGTTCCAGTGCTTGCTCTAAATCCCCTTCTTGAGCAAACTCCCGGTCAATCAGCACTTCCAAAGCTGGTTTTTGGACTAAAGCAAATAAAACGGGTGCAGTCAGATTACCACTTTTGAGATCCGACCCCACTGGTTTACCCAAGGCATCTGTTGTACTGGTGAAATCTAGAATGTCATCAACAATTTGAAATGCTATACCAAAATGACGCCCGTAGCTATACAGATGCTCAACAGTTTCTCGTGAGACTTCACTGAGCAACCCAGCAGCTTTAGAACTGTTGGCAATTAACGAAGCTGTTTTGTAATAACTCTTCTCAATGTAAGTTTCAATAGAGATACTAGCATCAAAACGATTCAGTCCCTGCTGAATTTCCCCAGTAGCCAGATCCATAATCACTTCTGAGAGGAGTTTTACCACCTCCAAATTGTCTAAGTTTGCTAAATACCAGGACGATTGGGCAAAGAGAAAATCTCCTGCTAATATGGCAATACGATTACCGAACAAACTATGAACGGTAGGAACGCCTCGCCGCACGTCTGATTCATCTACCACATCGTCATGTACTAAGCTTGCTGTGTGAATCATTTCTGTAATCTCAGCAAGGCGGCGATGACGCGGTGTAATCTCTTGTTCTAACATTGTTGCCCGCGATATTAGCAGGACAATTGCTGGTCTGATACGCTTTCCCCCAGCTCCGAATAAATGTTCGGCTGCTGCAAACAAAATGGGGTGGCGATTTCCAACTAGCTGTTTTAGGTTATCTGCTAGTAGTCGCAGGTCTGCTTCCACAGGGGTAAACAGGGAGGTGGCTGGGGTCATGGATGGGCGGACTCTGACTTAGGTTACGAAAGTTTACATATCCTACACTCATTTTAAGATAACCCTGTGCCAGCGCAAAGTTTTCATAAAGTAATCCCATATTCATGAGCATATCGGTGATAAGTAAGGTTACTGGGGATTATGTCAATAAGCAATTATGCTTATTTTTTCGAGACTCAGGTTTTAAACTAATTTAAAACATGAATTCTCAGTATACGGGAATAAATATAAGCTTAAATTATCTTAAGTAGTTTCCCAGTTCACGTTTCCCGCCACAGTTCAAAACATAATTTAAGCAATATTACTTATTGACAAAATGGATACAATTTAATTTTTTGGTAATGGGTAAAACTAAGTTTCTCCAAGACTGAAGTGCAGCTATTCAAAAAATTTGAAATTTAGCACTAAAGTGGGCTTAAAATTTAGGGCCGTTGTGTTAGGCTAAAATATAGGAATTTTAAATTTTTCAGATATTCACACCCCAAAAGTAAGTCACCTACTAGTTGATTTTACTAAGTTGGTGATGTAAGTCTAAAATAATTAATCGTAGCTTAGATTAAGGGAATAATTCCTTGGATTTTTCCTACGATATGCAAAACTCCGGGTTTGGAGCTATGCGATATCCCTATGGGAAGCCGCTACACGTCTTTAGCGCACGTTGAGCGTAAGCATTGCTCTTGTCACAACAGTTTGAGCAAAAAAAGCAGATCAAGTAGACCGGTGAGAATGGTAGTTTTAGATTGCCAAATGGCAAGCTAACTGCTGTGGGATCTATGGTCTGCAAGAAGTCGCATTAGACAATAAATTATTTGTCCGTAGATAATTTTATCTCTATAGGTAATTTTACCATAGGAAACTACAGCTATCAAGAATGCCCTTGGTTGGCTGAGATTCTACTTATTTTATGGAATTTTATATTTGTTTGAAAAGGTACTGGTAAGACTAATGATTTACGGAAGTATGTCTATGATGATTTTTATTTTAGCGTCTGGATATTTGTTCACAGTCTACCTGTTATTAGCACTGGCGAAGCGAACGGGTACAAAGACTGTTACTACAAGTTTGCCTTCATCTGCTAAAGGGAAACACCAGCAGGAGATATTAGTAAGGACAAAGGCGACTCAAGCGGTTAATAGTCAATAGTTAATAGTCATTTGTCATTTGTCCTTGGTCATTTGTTTTGATTAAAGGACTAAGGAATAAAAATTAAATAACATACAATTTATGTCCCTGGCTTACCTCACCCTCAATCCCTCTCCGATATATTGGAGAGGGATCGTGAGACAGGATGAGGTTTTGCATTTTACTTAATCCACGTTCCTAAGGACTAAGGACTAAGGACAAATTAGTTTTATTGGAGTTGGGAAATCGCGGTATCAGTGAAGCAAACCTCTTCAACCATTGGGGTATAGCCTAGCCACTGCAATCCTGACTGGGAAAACTGTTGCGGACAACCGCTCACAGCGAAGCGAGTTGGCAGTGGTGGGTGAGTATTTCTTAAGCCTAGTAAGTCTAGCTCTTGGGCACAAGCTGCCACAACATGAACAGCTGGATCAATTAACTGGACTTGAGAGGGGAGGAGCGATCGCAATACTGGTGTGAGGTGGGGATAATGGGTACAGCCATGTACTAAGGTGTCAATTTCCTTCTCTAATAAAGGCTCTAGGTAGGCTCGTGCTACTTCAGCCGTGTAAGGGTCGTGAATGCGGTTTTGCTCAATGAGTGGCACAAACTCTGGACATCCAACTTGCCAAACTTGGACATTAGGATCAATTTCGAGTATAGCGTGCTTATAAGCATTACTCTTAGCCGTAGCTGGAGTGGCAATCACACCAATGCGCCTTCCTTGCTGTACTGCTGCCCTTGCCCCTGGTAAGATAATGTCAAGGATTGGTAGAGAAAATTCCTTACTTACTGTCTCCAGCGCTAGTGCCGAACTGGTATTACAAGCCATAACAACCATTTTCACACCCTGCTTTTCCATCCAGGTGAGGATTTCACGCATAAACTGGATAATTTCTGCTTGTGAGCGGATGCCATATGGAACTCGAGCTGTATCGCCAAAGTAAATAATAGATTCATTGGGGAGTTGCCGATAGAGTTGTCGCAGTACCGTTAGACCACCCACACCACTATCAAAGATGCCAATTGGGGCACGTTGGGGTTCTTGATCTGCAAAATCGTCAAGATTTCCTTGAAAAATGGAAGATGAATACACAGGCAGATATTGATTTAGGTTTTTGGATATAAAATACAGAATCTAGCAGATAATTCGCTAATTTACCACTAAATTCTGCACCGAAAAGAGGTCTTTATACCACCTCTTGAATGAGTAATTTGGACTATATTAGCGGTGTAAGTATTTGAGGATACCACGAGCGATCGCTTCTGCCATGCGATTTTGATACTCTCGTGTTCCCAATCTAGGATTATCCTCGTAACCAGTCATATAGCCTGTTTCCACTAAAATAGAAGGTATGGAGTTTTTCCTGAGGACGTAGAATCTGGCTTTGCGGGTTCCCCGGTTTTTAATAGTACCGATGTCCTGGAGGATGGTATTGCGAACTACTTCAGCCAGAGCATAACCGCTGTCATAATAATATACTTCTAACCCATTGACATCAGGGCGATTATCAACCGAATTAGCGTGAATGCTGACAAACAAAGTCGCGTTAACTCGTTTCGCAATCTCTACCCGTCCCTGAAGTTCTACGAAAAAGTCAGCATCCCGCGTTAGTACCGCTTGTACACCATTTTGCTCTAAAATTGCTCCGACCTTTTTACCAATAGGCAGGATTACATCCTTTTCTAAAAGTCCACCCAGACCAGGGGCACCTGAATCTTTTCCACCATGTCCTGGGTCAATAACTACTAGCAATTTCCCTCTGGGAACCGAGGGGTGTGTCCGTGGGTGGGAAATTGGACGGGGATTATCTGTGGGGTTTGGGAATTGTCCTGAGTTTAGCGATGGCAGGGGAGGTAAAGCAATGGGCGGTGTGATGCTGCTACTAGAGCGTTGTAATTCTAAAGCCAAAAGCTGGTCGCCAACCTGGTTGAGTTCCCCAATTTGCACACCGGCTGCTGGTTGAACCAAGACGACGACAGTATTGGATTCTTGTGGTTGCAGGCGTACCCGCAGGATAGGGCTATTAGCATTAAAAGCAGGTCCTATGACTCTGGGAGCTAATTTAGCATTGTTAATAGTGATGCGGAACAGACCAGAGCTTCTATCCCAACCGCCTGTAGCAGATAAAGTTTGGTTGGCTCTAATCAGCAGTTGTGTACCATTATTAGCCAGTTCCACAGACTCAATAGTAGCAGTTGAGGTGTTAGCAGGTTGTATAGGGCGGGGACTATTACCTCCAGACAACTGGGCAACCCCACGATTGGGTAGAACCACAAAACCACCAACGCTGCTATTAGTTGCTCGCCAATTGGGACTATTTTCATCTACCTGTAAAGTCAGGCGAACAACAGATGGGCTTGTTTGCAGTTGGGTGAACTGGATACGGCTGACACCATAGCGATTAATCGACAAATCTCGCTGCTCTAGATTGGGTGATAAAGTTGCGCCAGCAATGTCGATGTTGATTGCTTTTTGATCGTTGCTACGATTTACTTGAATCTGAGGATTACCACCACTTGTACTGATGAAAAAACCATCGCCTGTTACCCGTAAGTTCTCAATTTGAGTAACTCTGGCGACAAGCATTCTGTTGTTAGGTGGATTCAGAGAGCCAGTTCTCACCACATTGTAAATATTCCTTGGGGAGAATATTGGTGTAGATGTTCTTGGTGAAGTTTCTCTGGCTATAACTTCTCCTTGCTGTCCCTCAGTATTTTTTGAGGGGAGATTTTCGGCTTCTGGTGTAGGTAATTGCACCGTCCAGCGATCGCCAGTTGTGGCTACAAATTGCACTCCCTTGGGGTCAAGAGTATAGCCAGGAGTTAATTCAACGACTATGCGCGTTGTTTGTTCGTCAAACTGCCCAACCCGGATGGAACGAATTCCACCGCCTACCTGTTGGGTCAGCTGCGGACGCCCAAATGTCGTTCCTGGCAAATCAATTACTAAACGAGTGGGGTTAAAAATTAATTGTGCTTGGGGTTGAACATTCCCTAAAGTATTAAATTCAAGCCTGTTTTGATTGGCATCGAAACGCCAAGATTCCAGTTTCGCGGCCATTGCCGGCGACGATAGCATGAAGATAGTTCCAATAGTACTGGATAGTAACCAGTGTAATTTCACAGTCCTTTCTCCTGATTCACATTCATGGCAGCCGTCAACATCTGAACATATTGGCAAATCCTCACACCATCACCGCACACACTTGAGTTTTTTGCTGTTATTAAGACCCAGCTAATGGCGTAGAATATATCATGCTCCTCTGATTTTGCCATGCCATTAGCCCATATAAATTTGACTACGAATTTTAAATTTTAGATTCCCAATTGCAGAAAAGCCGATTTTAGGTTCATGCTGAACTAAGTCCCGCTACGCTAACACTCCTTATGAGTGACACAAATCCAAAATTTAAAATCCAAAATTTAAAATCCAAAATCTGTTTACTTGCAAGCCATCAGACGACAATAACTTTGAAGCTACTCTTGCCCCGGAGGAAGAATACTTAAATCGTTGTACTACTAAACTTGGATAAAAATGGTAAAGATTAGATGTATTTACTCAATAGTTTGGACTAAATTACTTATCTTCTCTTTAGATACTGAAGGACACCACGAGCGATCGCTTCTGCCATTTGATTTTGGTAAGCTGAGGTTCTCAGCCTAGCCATATCCTCTCGACCAGTCATATAACCCGTTTCCACCAGAATGGAGGGCATAGAACTTTTTCTCAGGACATAAAATCTGGCTCGTCGCACTCCCCTGTCTTTGAGAGTACCAATACTTTGGAGAATGCTACTGCGGACAATCCGAGCTAGATCCAGACCACTGTCATAATAATAGACTTCCAAACCATTAACATCGGGACGACTCGCACCGGCTGAATTAGCGTGGATGCTCACAAACACATCAGCATTAGCTCGCTCTGCTAATTGCACTCGCCCCGGAAGGGTAACAAAATAGTCAGAATCCCGCGTCAGAATTACTTGTATGCCATTTTGCTGCAAAATCTGACCAAGTTTCTTACCAATAGGCAAGATAACATCCTTTTCGCGTGCCCCCCCAAGACCAAGCGCTCCAGAGTCTTTACCGCCATGTCCTGGGTCAATAATCACTACTACTCGTCCATTGGTAACTCGGCGCTGTGGTTGTAATCGGGGCTGGAGATTGGGATTATTTGGGTCTGGGAATGGCCCCCGGTTTGGCGGTGGTAGCCCCGGTAAAGCAAACGGGGGTCTTCCAGGGAGGGAGACAACTCGCCGAGAGCTTTGTATGGGTAAAGACAAAAGCTGGTCGCCGATTTGCTTGGGTTGCCCAATTTGCACTCCGGCTGCTGCTTGAACTAAGACAATCACAGTGTTGGGTTTTTGGGGTTGCAGACGTACCCGGAGAATGGGGCTATTGGCAGCAAAGGTAGGCCCGGTGACTTTCTTAGCTAATTTAGCATTGGGAATTGTGACGCGAAACAGACCAGAGGCTCTATCCCAGGTTCCCGTGGCAGATACAGTTTGATCGGCTCTAATTAGCAGTTGTGTGCCGTTATCAGCCAGTTGCACAGAGTCAATTGTGGCTGGCGAGTTGTTGAGAGATGGTCTACGAGGTAAGGAAATGGGTTGTAACTGATTGTCCGGTAGGTTGTTTGAATTATTACTTTCCGATAATGTGACAACGCGACTAGGTAGAATTACCAAACCACCGCCGCTACTATTAGTTGCTCGCCAGTCTGGGCTATTTTTATCTACCCGTAAAGTCAGGCGGACGCCAGGAGGTTGGGTTTGTAATGAGGTAAATTCGACGCGGCTAAGACCATATTTGTTAACGGGTATATTATTGTGTTGCGCCAGATGTGATGATAAAGATGCGTCAGAGATATCCATGAAGATGCTAGCGCGATCGCGGCTCCGAATTACCTGAATCGGAGGATTACCACCACTGCTGCGAATGAACAACCCATCGCCTGTTACTTGTAAGTTCTCAAGTTGAGTCGCCCCTCGTGTAGTAGTAGCAACCCTTGAAATATTAGGTTGAGGCTCAGAGTTTGGGGTGACTACACTGTAAGCACTTCTGGGAGATGAGGCAACTTTATCGACTTCCGCCTTAGGTAATTGCACCGTCCAGCGATCGCCAGTTGTGCCAACAAATTGGACTCGTTTGGCGTCTAAAGTATAACCAGGAGTTAGTTCGATGACTATACGTGTTGTCTCTGTATCAAACTGCCCAACACGGATCGAGCGAATTCCACCGCCTACCTGTTGGGTTAGCTGCGGACGCCCAAATGTAGTTCCTGGCAAATCAATTACCAGCCGAGTCGGGTTGAAAATTAGTTGTGCCTGGGGTTGAACTGTTCCCACAGTATTAATTTCCAGCCTGTTTTGATTGGCATCAAAGCGCCAAGATTCAAGTCTCGCTGCCATTGCTGGCGACGATAGCATGAAGATAGTTCCAATAGTGCTGGGTAGTAACCAGTGTAATTTCACAGTCCTTTCTCCTAATTCACGTTCATGGGAGCCATCAATATCTCAACTTATTGGTAAATCATCACACTGTCACCACGTAAACTTGACCTCTGATGCCTTTTTTGATTTTTAAGCTGGTATAAAGACACACTTAAATTAGTTATCAGGTTTCATATTGGGTCTAAATCCCCATGTGAAACCTTCCACCTGTAGAGGTGGGGAACTCTGACTGCCAATCAAGCTAGAAAACTGATAACTGATAGCCGCCCACCTAGTTAAGTGTTTGTTCTTTGTTGCGATTGATGCACTGAGTAGATTATTCCCATTACTGTCAGATGATCTAGCAAAATCTATGGGTGTTACTCCCAATTACCTGGAAAATATTTAGATAAAGGCTCACAAGCCGAGGGAGACTGGAAATAAATAACATTCTCAATGCTGGTAGAAATTAAAAACAAACGATTATTCTACAATCTCACGGGACGGAAATTTGGGGAGAGAAGTTTCCACTGCACAATCGTAAAATCTTCAAAACACGGTGATAGTACTGAATTCAGAGTCCTGAGTTCTGAGGGAAAATTACTCAGAACTCAGTAAGAATTTACCCAAGACTTTGATTAACGATCGCCAGAATCTGGGGTTACTTCCAAATTGCCACTGTCATTTGATGCTGGCACCCTCGACGGAGGTGGTTCAATTACCAACGATGTCTCAGAGGAACCGTCTAAAATTAGTTGCTCTGAGCCTGCATCCACGGTTTTTGGATCTGGAAATACAAATCGTAACAAAGGAGGAGCTAAAAAGGTTGTCAAGATAACCATCATGATGATTGCCGCCCCTAATGGTTTCGAGAGAGCGCCACTGGCAGCGCCGACACCAGCAAACACTAACCCAACTTCCCCTCTAGGTATCATCCCCACACCGATCGCTAAACGGTTGATTTCCGGTTGACCAAACACGCTTAAACCTGTGATTACTTTACCGAGAATGGCTACTGTGATCAGGAAAATTGCCATAATTAGACCTTCACGATTGTCGGGAATTGCTGGGTTTAACACTCCCAAATCGGTTTTTGCCCCAACAGTCACAAAGAAAATGGGCACTAATATATCAGCAATGGGACAGACTTGTGTTTGCAGTTCTTTGCGCTTATCTGTCTCCTCTAGCACTAAACCCGCCGCAAAAGCTCCCAGAATTGCTTCTAAGTGAATGACGGCGGCAAGATATGCCATAGCAAAGGCGAAGATGAATGCTGGTATTACCAGTCCACCGCGTGTTTTGAGTTGATCAGCGATCGCTACAAAGGACTTATTGAAAACATTGCCTAGTAGGATTGCTCCCAAAATAAAACCAGTGGCGCTGATAATCAAATAAATGACTTTACTTACATCTACCACGCCATCTTTAGCTAGGCTAGCAACTACCGCTAAAACGATGATTCCTAATACATCGTCAATTACGGCAGCACCGAGAATAATCTGCCCTTCTTTAGAATTGAGTCGCCCCAATTCTGACAGCACTTTGGAAGTCATCCCAATACTAGTGGCAGTTAAAGCCGCCCCGGCAAAAATTGCCGGGACAGCATCAATACCAAACAAAGTCATCAGTCCTACAGTCCCAGCAGCAAAGGGTACTACTACCCCCACTACTGCGACGACGCTGGCTTGGATACCAACTGCCATTAAGTCTTTTAGGTTCGACTCCAAGCCGATTTCAAATAGCAGGATGATCACACCCAATTCTGCCAAAACGGAAATGACCTCAGATTGCGCTCCAAACACGGCTGGAGTGGCTTCAGGGGTTAAACCAGCAGTGATTTGCAGGAAGGACATGATCAAAGAGCTAGAACTGCCTGTGCCGCCTTCTGGAAAGACTAAAAGGTGGAAAACAGAGATGCCAACTACTACACCACCTACGAGTTCCCCTAAGACGGGCGGCAAACCCACTTGGTTTGATAACTCTCCACCAACTTTGCTAGCGAGGTAAATTACTACTAAACTCAGCAGCACTGCTGCTACTACCATTGAACTGTCTGCGGCTTCTGTTGCGCTGGCCAGCAGAGGAAAAGAGTAGCTGATTGGATCTAACAAATGCATGGGTTCTGTGAAAATCCTTCTCTTTGATTCTGACGCGTTTCTGAAAAACATCTATCTGAAAAGACGCAATTGGCAACTTTTAAATTTTAATTTGTGCCATTTGTCAACTCAATCAAGCACTGCCAGTAGACTTCCCCAACCGGGACTACAGACAGTCTCGGAAGTCGCAGCAAGTCAAAGTCTGTGAATTTATTGTCCTGTTTGATTTGGGCTAGGGTGACGGGTTGGTGTACTCTTCGTAATGCCCGCACATCTACAACTGCCCGTTTGCTGTCATTGAGTGCTGGATCGATATAGGGTTGACTAACTATCTCTGCTAAACCGATGACTTGCCGTTCTTTGCCTGTGTGATAAATTAACGCCAAGTCCCCAAGGAGCATGGTACGTAGATATTTCAGCGCTAGGGAATTGTTGACTCCATCCCAAACTGTACTGCCGTCCCGTTCCAAATCGAAGTAGGAATAATTTTCCGGTTCAGTTTTCAGCAGCCAATACGCCACGACAAAATCTCCAAAAAAGCTAGTGTAATTTTTTTAGTATCCAAAAATGTAACCATTTCAGCTTTTGACGATCGCAGTGTCAAAGTAAGAACATAGAAATTGGATAAGTGCGATCGCACTTAAGTTGTGAAAAACTTGTCGTAGCCGTTGACTCTCAACGGCCACCAAAAGATTGTTACATCCGCTTGTTAAAAACATCTGTGGATACTTTGAGGAGTGCAAATCTTATGACTAGAGCCACTTTACCCGGTTCTCAGTTTCCCAATGGAAACTTGTGGAAAATACTGCCTTTAGCAATGCTTTTATGTGCAACTTTTGTACTACCTGCGTTGGCACAAGAAAAAGAGAAATTGTGGCGAACCCTTAGTGTCAGTGGACACGGAATGGAAACAACTCCTGCAACCCTGGCGCAAGTCAGTTTAGGAGTAGAGATTCAGGGGAAAACAGCCCAGGAGGTACAGCAAGAAGCCGCCCGGAGGTCATCAGCTGTAGTTGCGTTCCTCAAGAGCCAAAATGTCGAAAAATTACAAACTACTGGTATCAGTCTCAACCCAGTTTATAGCTACACCAATAATGTGCAGCGAATTACAGGCTATGCTGCCAATAACACCGTAAGTTTTCGTATTCCTACCGAGAAAGCTGGTACATTATTAGATGATGCAGTGAAAGCGGGTGCAACACAAATTAACGGTATTAGTTTTGTTGCGAATGATCAAGCGATCGCGGCTGCTCAAAAACAAGCATTAAAAGAAGCCACCCAAGATGCCCAGCAGCAAGCTGATGCTGTTTTCAGTGCCTTGGGTTTAAAATCCAAAGAAATAGTGAGCATTCAAGTTAATAATGCCAGTCCACCTCGACCACCCATGTTTTTACGGGCTGAGGCTGCCAAGTTAGCTGATACTTCCACTCCTGTTGTTGCTGGTGAACAGCAAATAGAAGCATCGGTGACACTGCAAATTAGTTATTAGTCATTAGTCATTAGTCATTAGTCATTAGTCATTTGTGAGGACTAATGACTAATGCCCCATGCCCCATACCCAATTAAAAATGTTCTGAAGACGTATCTCCTGTAGCGCCTTCTCCATCTCGCTTAGAGCCTAATAAATCTAGTTGATCTACTCTAATAATCGGTGTAGAACGGTTTGCTCCTGTTTGGCGATCGCTCCATGTGTCAAACTTCAAGGAACCTTTGATGCCAATTAGGCTTCCCTTACGGACATAATTACCTGCTACCTCAGCCGTCTTATCCCATAATTCCAGCGTGAACCAGTCAGGCTCATCACTGTTGCGCGATCGCCTTTTTACAGCTAGTGTCAATCTACATTTAACACTACCAGATTCAAAATATTTTATATCAGGGTCGCTGCCTACACGACCAACAAGGGTGACAATATTGATACTCATCTGCTTTACCTTTAAGTACAAGTGTACTGATTAATTCTGACTTTCATCATAGCGAATTGTGAAACACTTGAAAATAATGTGTTAAACAGTTAACAATATAATTGAGTTGAAAAATTATACATACTACTTGGAGAAACACATAAAAGTATATGGATATACTTAGTTAACCAGAGGATATCAAAAAATACAGGACTCAGACATAGTAAATATTCCTGGGAATCATCTAAAAATCTAGTCTAGTTTACTCAACTCAGGATACAAACTTTATCAAATCCGGCACGATTAACTCTTACCGTTGTAGTCAAAAAGTATCGCACATAGGGGGCTTAGAGACGCGTGGGTCTTTTTAGGAACTTTCGCACATCATGGGATATGGGTATCGACCTCGGTACCGCTAACACTCTCGTTTATGTATCTGGTAAAGGTATTGTACTGCAAGAACCTTCTGTAGTTGCGATCGATGTCAACGAAAAGGTCGCACTAGCAGTAGGAGAAGAAGCCAAAAAAATGCTCGGTCGTACACCTGGAAATGTGATTGCCCTCCGCCCCTTGCGTGATGGTGTAATCGCTGACTTCGATATAGCCGAGCTGATGCTGAAAAGCTTTATTCAGCGTGTAAATGAAGGCAGATCCTTAATCTTACCTCGGATTGTCATTGGTATTCCCAGTGGTGTCACAGGAGTAGAAAGGCGAGCTGTCATGGATGCAGCTCATCAAGCAGGAGCAAGAAAAGTGTATTTAATCGATGAACCAATAGCTGCGGCAATTGGTGCAGGACTACCTGTTGCCGAACCTACTGGCAACATGATCATCGATATTGGTGGTGGTACAACAGAAGTTGCGGTGCTAAGTCTTCAGGGTACAGTAATCAGCGAATCAGTACGCATTGCTGGAGATGAACTGACTGAAGCGATCATTCAGTATATTAAGAAAGTTCATAACTTAGTCATTGGTGAACGTACTGCCGAAGACATCAAGATTCGGCTTGGTTCTGCCTATCCTACTCATGATGATAATGAAGCCATGATGGAAGTCCGAGGCTTACACCTGCTTTCGGGTCTACCGCGAACTGTCACAATCAAAGCCCCAGAAATCCGTGAAAGCATGTTGGAACCACTATCAGTAATTATAGAAGCTGTGAAGCGGACACTGGAACGCACACCTCCAGAACTGGCAGCAGACATTATTGACAGAGGTATTATGTTAGCTGGGGGCGGTGCTTTGCTTAAAGGCATAGATACCCTGATTAGCCATGAAACAGGGATTATAACCCACATTGCTGCCGATCCTTTGTGCTGTGTTGTGCTGGGAACAGGTCGTGTGTTAGAAAACTTCAAACAGTTGGAACGAGTTGTCACCGAAAGCTCTCGCAATATGTAGCAAAAAAAAATATCATATTTGAGTTGTATTTGAGTTCTATTTGGGTTCTATATAAATAGAATCCAAGTAGAACTTAATTTATATAAATACACGTAGGTATATATGGTTACAATACGGCGTTGGTGGGATCGTAAAGGGTTACAAATCGGATTGTTAGCTCTAGTAGTTGGTAGTGCTTGGATATTGCGACAGACTCAAGGTGAACTAGTGCTTGAGACATACCAGGCAATTACCCGTCCATTAGAGATGTTGCAGTCAGGGCCAACTCCAGAAGAACGTCTTAGAGATGCCCGGATATTGGAATTGCAAACTCGAATAGTAGATTTGGAAACTCAAAAGACAAAGCTACAAAATTTATTAGGCTATGTGGAAAAAGAGCCACTGGCATCACGGCCAATTCCAGCACGCGTGGTAGGACGTAGTGCTGACCAGTGGTGGCAACAAGTTACGTTGAATCGCGGTGCGAATGTGGGGATTCAGGAAGGCTTCATAGTCAAGGCAGATGGCGGATTGGTGGGTCTGGTGGAGAATGTAACTCCCAATACTAGCCGCGTGTTGTTAATCAGTGACCTCAATAGTCAAGTGGGTGTATCAGTTAGCCGCACGTCAGCTAAAGGCGTTTTGCGAGGAGATGCTTCTGCTGAAGCTGTGTTGGAGTTTTATGAAAAAGTCCCAAATGTCAAGGTAGGAGATTTAGTTTCCACATCTACTTATAGTCAGAAATTTCCCTCTGGCTTGGCAGTGGGACGAATTAAGTCCCTAGATTTAAAGAAACTTCCCGCATCAGTGGCGAAAATTGAGCTTTTTCCGCCAATCCGCTATCTCGATTGGGTAGCTGTTTATCCAAAGCCAGAAAACCAAGAGTCGGAAAAGTCTAAGTAAATTCTCCCTTAAAAATCTAGAGAAAAATGAAGATTCCTGCATTTGGTAACAGCAGGCAGACAAAGCCAAAATCCTCAGAGCTAAAATCGAAATTCCAAATCCAGCCGCTTGCTCGTTGGCATCCCGGTATACGTCAGTTGTTGGGTTGGATAGTGACGGGTGGATCTGTACTGTTATGTTTACTATTATTGCCAACCCGCCTGCCAGGTATGGAATTATTGGGAATTGGCCCTAATTGGCTATTAATTTGGGTGGTAGCTTGGAGTGTGAAGCGCCCAGTGTTTTCTGGAGCATTCGCAGGTATAGTTCTGGGGCTACTTCAAGATTCAATGACATCACCTAACCCTACTCATGCGCTCAGTTTAGGTATAGTGGGAATTTTAACTAGTCTGCTCCAAAAACAACGTTTTATCGAAGAAGATTTTATTTCGATTGCTGTAATTGTCTTTAGTATGGCAGTTTTGGCAGAAACTATCTTTGGCTTGCAATTAACTTTGATCGGCGATGAGCGCAAAATAACAGATATTTGGACATATTACCAGCGTGTCGCCCTAGCTTCTGCCATTCTTAGTAGTTTGTGGGCACCTGTAGTATATTATCCCCTAAATCGTTGGTGGCAGAGGATGAAATCTTTAGAGCAATTAGTAAAGGGAGTTAGGAATTAAGAAGAGGATAGGCTACAGGTGAGAGTCAAGAAAATTATTCTGTGTATCCTGTAACCTAAATCTTTATGGAATTTGGTCAACCTCTGGCAATATAGATTTAAGCGACAGTGAAGTGAACTACTCAGACTTGCCTAAGGCTGAAGTCTGAGCTTCCCAATTCATCGGAAATAGCCTCCAGAACTCCGTAGTTTTTTTGGTCTGACATTCCCTCCAAGGGCAGGAGTCCTGGTTCCCAAGACCCAAAATTTTTCTTGCAACATATACCTGTTAGCTTGGTTTTCGCTTGTGGCATTGATGCTCAAGATAATACATATCTTACCAGAAAATAATTGGGGAAACAGTCATCCATCTGGAATTTGTTTTCGCATAAGCAAAAAATCAATTCCAGATGCAATCTTTACTCCGTGACGCTGTTCGCGTTCATCACCCGCTCACGATCCCCATCTTAGGAGTACCTTGTTCGCGTAGCGTCTCGCAGAGAAGATGGGGACTTCCGCGAAACGTTAAACAACACCGTATCATGGTAGTTAGTAGCATTCATGTCTGATACTTTCTTTTTTGCCTTAAAAAAAAATCAGGTAAGTCATCTCCTGATTTCCTGACGGCAGAATGTGGAAGCTTTCACTGATTAACCTAGTTGGAGAACGCTGATGTCTAAGGAAAGAAAAAGTAATAAAGAAGTTAAAAAACCTAAAAAAGATCCCAAAGACAAAAAGGAGAAACAAGAGCCAAGCAAATAGGATGATTTAGCCTAGTGCGTGCGATGTCTACGACAGTCACTGAGCTTGCCTGCCTTGAGTCAACGTTGAAGCGTCGAAGTACTGGCTACACCGGTGCAACTAAATCAAGCAGGAACAAACTTCAGCGAAACACCGTTCATGCAGTAGCGCTGACCAGTGGGTGCAGGTCCGTCATCAAAAACATGACCCAGATGACCACCACAGCGACTACAATGTACTTCAGTTCTGGTCATAAACAACGACTTATCAACAGTTAGAGCGATCGCACCTTCAATTGGATTAAAAAAGCTGGGCCAGCCAGTACCACTGTTAAATTTTGTATCAGATGTAAACAGTGGTTGTTCACACGCAGCACAAAAATAAGTGCCATTGTCGTATTCCTTATCCAATGGGCTGGTGTGAGGGCGTTCAGTTCCATGCTTACGCAATACACTAAACTGTTCTGGCGTTAAAATCGTGCGCCACTCTGACTCTGGTTTGGTAATTTCAAATCCACTCTGAGAAGTTGTCATCGCTTCTGACTCCCAATTGATATACCTTGATAACACTGCTGTGCCGACTACTACTGCACTAGCCTGTAAAAAATAGCGTTTGTCCATATATCTATTATTTTCTATTTTGCCGTTAACTGGCCAATCAACTCCAGTACGGGATTCACTACTTCATAACTATAATCAGCGATCGCTCTGAATTAGCCCTGATAATCTGATTAAAATTAGCTAAGAAACAACAAAATACTGCACGAGAATCCGATCAACTTGACCTGATTTTGGATACTACACTCTAAATCTGTGTTACAGGTCGTGCATAGATTGTAGGGCAAGCAGGGGAGCAGGGGGACAATTGATGCCCGATACCCAATTTTTCCGAGCGCCAGCTGATTGAACACGGTTTAATATACATTGGTCTGATAGAGATACCGGAGTTTTCTGAAAACTTCTTGCGGGCTTTTGTAGAATATGTGATACTCTGAAGCTATAAGCAAAGCACGGTATATCTATCGAATTACCGTAGTTTAAAAGGACAGGATTAATGCAGCTACTATGGTTCATCCCAACCCACGGCGACGGACGTTACCTTGCAACTGCTACAGGCGGAAGGGCAGTAAGCTTTCCTTATCTGCGGCAGATAGCCCAAGCGGTGGATGACCTTGGTTATACAGGGGCATTGTTGCCCACGGGTCGTTCTTGCGAAGATGCTTGGATTGTAGCGTCAACGCTGGTATCACTGACGCGACAGATGCGTTTTTTGGTGGCAATTCGTCCCGGCTTAGTATCACCTGGAGTCGCAGCACGGATGGCGGCGACTTTTGATCGCCTCTCTGGTGGACGCTTGCTGATTAACGTTGTTACCGGCGGCGATCCCGTAGAGTTGGCGGGAGATGGCTTGCATTTGGATCACGATCAGCGCTATGAATTAACAGATGAATTTTTGACAGTATGGCGAGCGATCGCTAGTGGTGAACAAGCCAATCTTCAGGGCGACTATCTCAATATTCAGGATGGTAAACTGCTGTTTCCACCCGTTCAGAAGCCATATCCGCCCTTGTGGTTTGGCGGTTCCTCTGCCGTTGCTCAAAAAATTGCTGCCAAGCATATAGATGTCTATCTAACTTGGGGCGAACCACCAGCGCAAGTAGCCGAGAAGATTGCATCAGTTCGCAGACTTGCAGAATCAGAAGGGCGAACTTTGCGGTTTGGAATTCGCTTACATGTGATTGTGCGAGAAACCGAGAGTGAAGCTTGGGATGCGGCGAATGACTTAATTCGGTATGTGGATGAAGAAGCGATCGCGAAAGCTCAAAAAGCTTATGCGCGGATGGATTCTGAAGGACAACGCCGGATGACTCAATTACACCACGGTAATCGTGAGGCATTAGAGATTAGCCCGAACCTGTGGGCGGGAGTCGGTTTGGTGCGGGGTGGTGCGGGAACGGCCTTAGTAGGCGATCCGCAAACTGTAGCTGCCAGAATGTTGGAATATGCAGATTTAGGTATTGAATCCTTTATCCTCTCTGGTTATCCCCACCTAGAGGAAGCTTATCGAGTTGCAGAACTTCTATTTCCGCATTTGCCCTTAGAGAATCTGCCAGCAGTGGAAAAACAACATATTTTAAGTCCATTTGGCGAGATTGTGGCAAATGAAGATTTCCCTAAGCAACAGCATCAGCAAAGAGCAACGTCGATATCCTAGTAATTAATAACTAGAAGATTAGCAGCCATGTTGCACCAACAAATTGACCAAAAAATCTCCGAAAAACAAGCGTGGGTATTGCGTCGTCAGTTGGGGATACCTAACAATAAACTCTTGTGGGTGCTAGCTTGCATGGACGAACGTTTACCTGTGGAGAAAGTATTAGGAATTGGTGAAGGGGATGCTCATATTTTCCGTAATGCCGGGGGGTTAGTTACAGATGATGCTATTCGGTCAGCGATGTTAACTACACAGTTTTTTGGCACAAAAGAAATCATCGTTATTAATCATACCGAATGTGGCATGATGACAGCATCAGGAGACTTTCTCAGTGAGGTATTACGAAATCAAGGTATTGACGTGGATCAAGTTAGTATCGATCCTGCTTTGCCAGAGTTGAAGCTACCAAAAGGCGTTTTTTCCAAATGGATAAAAACGTTTACCGATGTGGATGAAATCTGCACACAGCAGGTGGAATTGCTGCGTAATTCTGCTTTAATTCCCCAAGATGTAGTTATTCATGGCTACATCTGGGAAGTAGAGAGTATGAGTTTGCGCCATCCCTACAAACGTCTGAGTGAGAAGGTCAACACAGCATCAGCTATGAAGACCAAAACCACGAAAGATACTCAACCCGTTTTAGAAATTGGGAGTTTAATTGAATGACTCATATTCTAGCGATCGCTGGTAGTCCAACTCATCCATCTAGAACCTATGGTGTTGTCGAATACACTGCCAAGCTTTTACAACAAGAAGGCTTGGATGTAGACATTATTTCAGTTCGGGATTTGCCTGCTGAAGATTTAATTTTTGGACGATACGACAGCCCTGCTTTAGAACAGCCAAAAGCTTTATTAGCAAAGGCAGATGGTGTGATTATTGCCACCCCAATTTACAAAGCTGCTTATACAGGAGTGCTGAAAACATTTCTAGATTTGCTGCCCCAAAAATCATTGACAGGTAAACCCGTGTTACCAATTGCTCTTGGTGGGACGATCGCTCACTTATTGGCAATTGAATATGCCTTGAAACCTGTGTTATCTGAATTAGGAGCGCGGCATATCCTAGCTACTATTTATGCGGTAGACAAACAAGTTCAACGACAAGCTGATAACAGCGTCCTCTTAGATGAGGAAATTGAGCAAAGACTCAAAGATGTTCTCAAGGAATTTGTTAAAGCTGTAGAATATGATGCCGCAGCGCCTCAAGAATTGGTTCATGCCAATTAAATAATCAAAAAAATCGGCGGAAATCCCATCTCAACAAGGGGTGGGAGGAATAGCCGCCCGCCGATTTGGTCATTAGTCATTGATCATTGCTACTAATGACTAATAATATCAAGTTCGGATAATTAGTTATGATTACCACAGTCATTGCACCCCACCCCGCGGGCGGGGTGGAGTTCTTGGGGTTTTATAAGTAATCAAGCGGACATAATATGACTAATGACTTCGATTTCCCCACGGCAATTCAAGAAAACGAGTGAACGCCAAGAGCGTGTCGTTAACCTTGCGATGTTTTCGTAGCTGTGGGATGAGTAAAGTTTATACCTCCGTTTACTCGTAGCAGAAGGGTAATTTTTACCCATCTGCTACCTTTTTTTTAAAGTTAATCAGAGCATGAACTGGGCCATTCTTTCCACAGCAGTTTCTAACAAAAGTGGCTCATGCACCAAGGCAAAACGGACATACCCTTCCCCAGATTTACCAAAGCCAGCACCTGGGGAAGCGGCTACACCAGTTTGTTTGACTAACTGGGTACAAAAATCTATGGAGTTTTGACTCCAAGGTGAGGGCAACTTTGCCCAGATGTACATTGTGGCTTGAGGAGTGGGAACATTCCAGCCAATGCGGTGTAAAGCGTTGATGAAAGCATCACGCCGCCCCTGGAAAGTAGCGACAGCAGATTTTACACCAGATTGAGGGCCAGTCAGAGCAGCGATCGCACCATTCAAAATCCCCCGATACTGATTAAAATCAACTGCGGCTTTTACCTGACGTAAAGCGTTAATTAACTCAGCATTACCGATGGCGTACCCAATACGGAAGCCGCCCATATTGTAGGACTTGGAAAGGGTGAAAAATTCAATCGAGACGCTTTTCTCTGGATCAGCTTGGAGAATTGAAGGAATTGGGCATTGGGCATTGGGCATGGGGCATGGGGCATTGGTTATTCTTTCTCCCCCTGCTTCCCTTGCTCCCCTGCTTTCTTTTCCCAACTCCCCAGTTTCCCCAAATACCAAATCTACATAGGGGAAATCGTGAACCAGGGCGAGATTGTGTTGCTGACAGAAGGCGACAGCTTCTTGGAAGAAAGATAAAGGTGCGATCGCAGCTGTGGGATTGTGAGGATAACTTAATACCATCATCCGCGATTGAGCCAAGACAGGGGCAGGAATATCAGCAAACACTGGTAAAAAACCGTTTTCTGCCCGTAGTGGCATCGGGTAGATTTGACCACTAGCTAGGTAGACTCCCCCGGCGTGAGAGGGATAACCTGGATCGAGCAACAGGGCGAAATCTCCGGGATTGAGTATTGCTAGGGGTAAATGGGCGGTGCCTTCTTGAGAACCAATCAGAGGTAGTACCTCAGTTTCGGGATTGACTTTGATGCCAAATTTTTGTTCGTACCAGTTGGCTGCGGCTTGGCGAAACCCAAGGGTACCGTTAAACAACAGATAGCCGTGGGTAGTGCGATCGTAAAGAGACTGGGCGATCGCCTCGATGACATGTGCCTCAGTTGGTAAATCAGAAGACCCCAACGACAAATCAATTACTTGTCGTCCAACTGCCAAAGCAACTGCCTTGGCTCTGTCCATATCAGCAAATACATTAGATTGCAGGGGTTGTAAACGCTTTGCAAATTGCATGTTAGTCATTAGTCATTAGTCATTGGTCATTGGTCATTAGCTATAGACTATGAACTATTGACTACTTAAGTGCTTATCTAAGAGTTCGAGTAATTTTTCTTTGCTGATGACTCCCTCAGTAGATTCTAATAGTTTGTCTCCTTGAAATAGTCTGAGGGCTGGCACGCCTTCCACTTTGCACTGGTTAACAGTGAGTGGGTTGGGGTCAATTTCCATTTTCACGATTTTGAGGCGATCGCTATATTTGCTAGCAGCTGAGTTAATCACGGGCGGCATTAATTGACAAGGCCCACACCAGGAAGCCCAAAAGTAAACTAATACAGGCTGCTCGGCTTTTAACACTTCTGTTTCAAACTCAGCATCAGTTATGGTGGTGATTACAGCCTTACTCATTGCAGTCTCCATCAGGTGGCGATCAAACTTGGCACACACAATACTTTATCCCAAAGTATTGACTAATAACGTAAAATCCCACAACCAACAGGCGTGGGACTGGCTCAAATAAGTTTTCTGCCAATTTTACAATTGATCCAATTGCTTGCGTAGGGAATCCAACTCGGCATCAACCACCTCATTAGACTTAGGAGGAGTGGTTTGTTGTTGCGGTGGCAGTTGGGGTTGATTTACTGGAGTAGCGGGTGGTAAAATTTGGGCTTTCAAAGCTGCCAATTCATCATCAACATCGCTACCACCTTCCAACTGGGCAAATTGGGTTTCTAAATCTGCACCTGCTAACTCTCCTAGTGCCTGGGCCCGGGATTCTTGCACCAAGACTTTTTCTTCCATCCGCTCGAAGGCAGACATTGCACTGCTGGTATTCATCCCACGCACCATGCCTTGGAGTTGCTCTTGGGCTTTGGCAGTGGTAATTCTAGCTTTGAGCATTTCTTTCTTGGTCTTAGCCTCAGAAATCTTGCTTTCCAGCTGGATTAAGTTGCGCTTGAGGGTTTCAACTTGAGTGCTTTGTGTATCTAAACTAGCTTTGAGGGCGGCGCTGGTGTCCGTATAAGTCTTCTTGCGCTCTAGAGCTTGTCGTGCTAAGTTCTCATCACCTTTTTGCAGCGCTAGTTGGGCATTGCGTTGCCACTTATTTATTTCATTTTGGGCATCATTGTACTGTTTCTCACTGCGTTTTTGGCTGGCGATCGTCTGGGCTACTCCCTGACGCAGCTGCACCAAGTCTTCCTGCATTTCCAGGATGGCTTGTTCGAGCATTTTTTCGGGGTCTTCGGCTTTGTTAACCAGGTCATTGAGGTTAGAACTAACTACTCGCTTAATGCGATCAAATAATCCCATAACTTTGTTTTTCCTTGTCTGGTTTACGCTTTTTGTTGGACAGTTAGCTTTTTTACTTTTTAATAGCTACCTATTTAAATGTAATCTTTCCGCTTTGAATCAGTACCTCCTAACAACTCTTAATTGTTAAGATAGCTCCAAACTGGGGTAATTAGCCGAACTCAAGAGTCTTGGGTTTTGGGTAACTGCTGCGCTGTGTTCTGGTTCTCCTGGGTGAGGAGACTGTTGTGGTGTGTGTTTTCTGCCTGGTTTAAAACCTGCACTTTCATCGCTGCCAATTCGGCATCTACATCATTAGTAGATTCCAAAGAAGTAAATTGTGTTTCCAAGTCGTCGCTACTGAGTTCAGAAATCGCTTCTGATTTAGCTTCTATCTGCAAAACTTTTTCTTCCATCCGCTCAAAGGCACTTAGACTGCTGGTAGCAGAAACTCCCCCAAGCATTTCCTGGAGGCGATAAGACGCTTCCGCAGAACGGGCGCGAGCAATATACATATCTTTTTTAGTTTTCGCCTCGCCAATTTTTAACTCCAGCGATCGCATATCCTTTTTTAGCCTAGCTACTATATTGTTTTGCTGCTCTATCTGAGAAAAGAGGGCTGTAGAGGTTTCTTTATAAGCTTGGCGCTTAGTCAAAGCTTCGCGTGCTAGAGGTTCGCTGCCTTGTTGCAGCGCCAATTGAGCGCGGCGATACCATTCTTCTGTTTGAGACTGAGCAGCCCCCGCCTGTCGTTCCGTACGTTTTTGGGTAGCGATCGCTTGTGCGACACCCTGCCGCAACCGCACCAGATTTTCCTGCATCTCTAGGACAGCTTGCTCCAGAATCTTTTCTGGATCTTCTGCACCACCGATCAAACTATTGAGATTAGCGCGAATCACCCGCAGGATACGCTTGATTAATTCCATGTCGGCTCTCCATTCACGAAACTCAGTAATGAGTGCTGAGTGCTGAGTCCTGAGTGCTGAGTATAAGATTTTTTGTCGTCGGGTAGTTATGCAGTGATGAATGCTCAGTTAGAGTCCTGAGTATAAGATTTTTTGTCGTCGGGTCGTAAACAAGCAAGATTTTGCCTCTATTATTTCAGCACTCTTCACTTTTCACTCATTGACTCAGCACTCAGCACTCAGCACTGTTATCTTATGGTATCGTAGATTTTTGCAACTCATGGCTGCTGAACTCGTGCGTTAATTCCCTTTCTCTGTAAGAGTTGCATCTGTTGTTTTACTTGCACTTTAGTCTTAAAAGCACCCAGATAAATCAATTCTTTGTTGGCTGATAAATAAGCATCAGGAACTACTTGTCGTGCTGAGGCTAAAGCCGCGCCTTTATTCTCTATCACTATATGATAGAAACCATCTGTTCCTGGTTTGATTTCTGGATTCGGCTTTGGTGAGGTTGCGATTGGCTTGGGCGAAGTTTTTGCCGGTGAAGTGGGAGGCAAATTCAAAAGAGGTAAGGGCTGTACCGTCGGTACTGGTGCTAAGGCGATCGGAGTTGTCGGCTTTCGGGCTGTGTTCGTGCTAGGCAATGCCGCTTGAGGATTTGCAAAGTTTTGGGGAGCGACTGGATTAGGCACTACTGCGAGGCTTGGTTGGACTTTGGGTTGTAAGCCAACTACATCATTGGGATCTCTCACTTCAGGAAACTCTTGGGCAGCTAGATTGGGATACTTAGGTATAGAACTGCTTGGTGGCTGGATTTGAGGTTGGATATTACTCCCAACTTGCTCAGTATTTTCTGGTGCGGCAGACGAGTTCCCGTTAAACAACTTCCCTAAATTCCATTGTGGCAAGCTTTTGGGATTGAATACTACATAACCCAAGGTAAGACTCGCAACCAATAGCAGCAACATGGAGCCGATACCCAAAGGTGATAGCAGACTGTCGTTATAATTGCTTGGCTTCTTGGTTTCTGCTTGTTCTTCTTTCACACTTCGCAGCAGTGCTTCACTAGATTCTAAATAGTCATCTGGGTGCTTAGGGGTGTCATCTGACTGCAAGAGATTTTCGCTCTTAGTATGTTTAACGACTACTGGCACGATGCTGCTAGTAAAGTTGGTACTCAAGTCGGGCGGGGGTGGTGGAAGTTGAGTTTCTGTTTTAGCAGAATCGGAGATGGAAGGCACATTGAGATTATTTAGTTCTTCAGTATTTGCCGTAGCTGGCGCTGGGTTCATTTCCGGATTCACAGCTACAGATGCGGGTGGTACGTCAATTTTTGCCGTAGCTGGCGTTCCCTGATGATTCACGGGTACAGATACAGACGGCACGTTGGTTTTAATTTCCGTTACTGATGACTGAGTTGTGCCCGATGTTGTCGGAATGGCAGTCAACGGCTGGGTTTGACTACTCATGTAACTTGTAACACGGCGCTGCTTCGATGACACCAAACCAGTTCGCGTGCGTCGGTATCGAGCTAACTCTTGATCTAGCGGCACCTCTAAACTCGCTAGTGCTGCTGCAAGTGCTGGTTTCAACCCAGGTGTTTTAGAGGATTGAGTACCGGAATCATTCAGGGGGTTTTGAGTCATTGCCTCTGTGCCTCAAATATAGACTGCTGGAATTAACTTTAGATATTATTTGTGACAATAGTAACGGAAATTATTAAGACTGGGGATTGGGCATTGGGGATTGGGCATTGGGCATTGGTTAATTCTTCCTCACTCCCACTCCCCCACTCCCCCACTCCCCAGTCCTCACTCAGCACTCAGCACTTTAAATGATGTCGTTGAAATCAATTAATGATATTTTAGGCATTCTGGAAAAGCAGGCTAAATGGCAGGAGCAACCATTTCAACGCCTGCTCAAGTTTTGGCCAGAAGTTGTTGACCCAGTGGTTGCTGCACATACTCGACCATTGTCGATTCAACGCGATGTTTTGTCGGTAGCAACTTCTAGTGCTGCTTGGGCGCAAAACCTGACCTTTGGTCGCACGTCTCTGCTTTTAAAGTTGAATAAAAAGCTGCCAACACCTTTGGTTGATATTCGCTTCTCTACTGCTGGCTGGCAGAATCCATCTGTGGAGAGAAAACAGCAACAAACGGTTTCAGCCCATGAGCATCCCAGTTACCTTGGTGATGAAATTAGCCACCCTGATGTTACACCCACCAAGGATGTAAATTCTGCTTTTGGGCATTGGGCTAAGGTCATGCGATCGCGATCGCATGGCTTACCTCTTTGTCCTCAGTGTCAATCTCCCAGCCCACCTGGAGAACTCCAGCGCTGGGAAGTCTGTTCTGTCTGTGCTGCTAAACAGTTTTGAAGGCAGTCAGTCCTGACCTAAATTAAAAGCAAAATAGTTTAGCGATTATTTATTGAACAGAATTTATCCTGAAGTAACTTGCTGTTACCACATAAAATAGTTCTGCCTCTGGAGAAAAAAGAGATTTTAAGGCGAGAATATGGTGAATTTGGCATCTAAAGCAGACTATTTATCTAAAACTCTCTACCTTAAACTCTCCTTAAGGAGGAAGTTAAAAGGCCGGAGAAATCAAAAGCTTTACTTTTAGTCTTGATCCCTAATAATTTATAGCCAAAATCTATATGTAATCACTCTCAATATTATTGAAATATATAACAACAATATAAAAATATTATAAAGTTTGTTTTTCCCTTGCGATCGCTGAAACCTAGATAAAATAATAACTTTTTGGCTCTTATCCGTATTTATATATAGAAGCAGAATAGAAGGGTGAAATACAGCCTGAAACGAAACTAAAGATGAATCAATATGAAACCCATTAAATTGTTAGCATCTGCCTGTAGATATTGCCGTCATTACCAGCCAGAGGGTCGCCGTGGCGGAATGTGCCAGCAGTTGGGAGCACCTGTTCAAGCAACTTGGAAGGCTTGCTCTTTGGCGCTCCCACCTTTTGCACCTACTTGGGAAACCTTGGAAGATGCTTGGAGTTTGCCAGATGCAGCCCCAGTTTTAGCCTGTTCTCATTCCCCAGCCTCAGATTTAGATAATGCTGCTCTTGCCCCTGTAGAGGAAATAACTGCCTCTATATATTCTGAAGAGGCCAAGACTGAAGCAGTGTTTATTTAGTTATCCATTATTACTGAACTGATTTTGTAGTTTGCTTAAGATAAGATTTGTTTTTAAGATATTTAGTGCTGTAAACGTTGACATCTACAAAAATCGCACCTCAATAAAGGGTGCGATTTTTGCAATTCTAAGGTAGCCAAGGAAAAGAGCGAAAATCTGGTGGACGCTTTTCGAGAAAGGCTTGTTTGCCCTCAGACCCTTCTTCTGTCATGTAATAGAGTAGGGTGGCATTACCAGCTAGCTCTTGTAAACCAGCTTGTCCGTCACAATCAGCATTGAAGGCAGCTTTGAGACACCGAATTGCGATCGGACTTTTTTCTAAAATCTCCTGCGCCCATTGAATACCTTCGGCTTCTAGTTCTTCAACTGGGACGACGCAATTAATTAAGCCCATTTCTAGAGCTTGTTGGGCATCATATTGGCGGCAGAGAAACCAAATTTCTCTAGCTTTTTTTTGCCCCACGATGCGGGCGAGGTAGCTGGCTCCAAAGCCACCGTCGAAACTGCCGACTTTGGGGCCAGTCTGCCCGAAAATGGCGTTATCGGCAGCGATGGTAAGGTCGCAAATCAAGTGTAGAACGTGTCCACCACCGATCGCATATCCAGCTACTAAAGCAATTACCACTTTTGGCATGGAACGAATCAGACGTTGTAAGTCCAGCACATTCAACCGGGGAATGCCAGTTTCGTCCACATAACCCCCATGTCCGCGCACACTTTGATCGCCACCCGAACAGAAGGCATATTTGCCATCAGTGTGTGGGCCATAACCAGTAAATAGGACAACACCAATAGTAGTATCTTCACGAGCATTACAGAAAGCGTCGTACAGTTCAAAGACAGTTTTAGGACGGAAAGCATTGCGTTTGTGGGGGCGGTTGATGGTGATTTTCGCAATGCCATCGTTTTTTTGATACAGAATGTCTTCGTAGGTTTTGGCAGTTTGCCAGTTAATTTGCATTGGTATGGAGTGCGCTGTTGTGCTTGAGAATTTTATCGCGGTCTTGGGGACAAGCGATACCTGCGCTGGGCTACGCCTACGCTAAAATTGGTGTCTCAAGCCTTAACAATCTGGTAATTGTGTGTTGAGGAATAAAAATGCGACGTGACCCATCTTCTAGAAATTATTTAAGCTATTTCCTCTTTTGCTGTTTGAATTAGTAGATGAACCACCCGCAGAAGCGGAGAACTACCAGTTTGAATCAGTTGAAGTGAAAGAAACGGCGTTTCGGATTGATGGAGTGTTTTTACCTCCGGCTAATGCAGTTTCCAAAACCGTCTTTTTATGCTGAAGTCCAGTTTCAGAAAGACGAAGACTTCTATCACCGCTTCTTTAGTGAGTTGTTTTTGTTTCTCTACCGCCACTCAATCCGTTACGATGACTGGTTTGGAGTCATAATTTTTGGCTCTGGCAGCCTGGAACCCTCCAACTCAAACATTCACCGCGCTTTGTTGGAAAGTGGTCAAGTTAGGCGGGTTTATCTGGATGAGTTGGGGGATTTGCGAGAACAACCTTTGGGATTGGGTTTGATGTTGCTGACAAATGTTACTTCTGAAACGGAAGCAGATGAAGGGGCGCGGTTTTTGCTGGAGCAAGCACGGCAACAATCGGAGCAAGCGATAATTGATTTAGTGACGACGATTATCGTCTACAAGTTTTCTACCTTAAGTCGAGAGGAAATTCAAGCGATGTTAGGACTGAATTTGGAAGAATCACGGGCTATTCGGGAAGCTGAGGAAGTTGGTGAAAGAAAAGGACTAGTAAAAGCTCCGAGAACGAACCCAAGTAGAACATACTTTGGCTCATATCGGTCGATTCTTGGAAATCGCGCTCGTTATCTCGGTTGGCGTCAGAACTTATTTGATTCACGTTGTGTTGCAGCAGTTCACAATCTCCATGTAATTGCACGGATGCAAAATGTAACTTCTAACCAACAAGCTTGTTAAACTCCTTAATTAACGATCGCGTCTTTACTATTCCTGTTTTTCGTCACATCACAACATTTCTTTTTTGTTAATCCGTATTACTTGACCGAGGCTCTAGCACTGATAAGATGCGAACAATTGCAGAAATTAACGAGAAAATCAGCCGCCAACGTGCGGTAGTGTTGACAACTGAAGAATTAAAAGCACGAGTTGTAGAAATCGGTGTTACTAAAGCTGCTAAAGAAGTTGATGTAATTACCACTGGCACCTTTGAGCCGATGGAATCAAGTGGTGCAATTATCAATCTGGGACACACTGACCCCCCGATAAAAATTCGCCGTTGCTGGTTAGATGGCGTGCCAGCATACTCTGGTTTTGGGGCAGTAGATTTATATTTGGGTGCGAGTTGTGCTATGGAAGCGATGGACGGGGAAGAAATCCGAGAACGTGGCGGGGGTCATGTAATTGAAGATTTAATCGCTGGTAAACCTATACACGTAAAAGCGCAAGGACAAGTAACAGATTGTTACCCCAGAGCAAATTTTGAAACTACGATTACCAGTGAAACGATTAATCAGTTTTATTTATTTAATCCGCGCAATCTTTATCAAAATTTTATTGTTGGTGTAAATGGTGGCGATCGCCCCCTCTTCACCTATCTCGGTCCTTTACAACCGCGTCTGGGGAATGCCGTTTACTCTAACCCTGGTGCTATTTCACCCTTACTCAACGACCCCGATTTGCAACTCGTTGGTATAGGTACTCGAATTTTTTTAGGCGGCGGTGTTGGCTATGTCGCTTGGGAAGGCACTCAGCACTTCCCCTTACAAAAGCGTTTAGCTAATCGTACACCGATTGGGCCTTGCGCCACTTTAGCTTTAATTGGTGATGCCAAGCAAATGGATGCTCATTGGGTGCGGGGGTGTTACTTCAAAAGTTATGGACCCTCATTGATGTTAGGCGTTGGTGTACCACTCCCTGTATTAAATGAACAAGTAGTTGAACACTGTGCTGTGCAGGATAAAGACTTAGTAGCCCCAATAGTCGATTTTTCTATTCCCCGGCGCGTCCGTCCCACCTTTGGTTTGGTGAGTTACGCCCAACTCAAATCTGGGCGGATCACCATTGAGGGCAAAGCAGTACGCTCTGCCCCCTTAGCGAGTTTGTTTTTTTCTAGGCAAGTCGCCCTAGAGTTGAAAAAGTGGATCGAAGCAGGTACGTTTACCCTTACAGAACCAGTTTCCCCAATTCCGATGGAGCGATCTTTTCTACCCCAAGACCGTCGGACGGATTTTTGATCCTGGGGAGTGCTGAGTGCTGAGTGGGAAATCTCACTTCTTTACTCAGAACTCGCAACTCAGAACTCGGAACTGTTTTGCCCCATGCCCTAATCTTGAGTTGGTTTTGGTCGCTTGATGGGTTTAGGAGCGGGCGTTTTTGGTATAGGTTTTGACACCACAGAGGGGTCGCCGCCTGCGCCTGTTTTCTTGATGGGACGAGGGGTTTCGCCACTGCGTCTGGGGGGGAATGGTTTTCTACCACCAGCACCACCAAAGCCACCAGCACCACCAGCACGAAGTCCACCTTTGAATGGTGGTTTGCGTTTTTTGGGCAAGTCAGCGATCGCCTCAGCTTTTTCTACTATCAAAACGTCAGCTTCCCGCTTGGCTTGGAAGTCCCAGAACTTTCCTACTGCTTTGGTGGTCAGCACACCCCTCAATTTCAACTTAAAATACTTAGGTTTATCAGTTGATTTCCGTGGAGCCTGCCTAATTTTGACTACCAAGCTTTTAGCATCAAAAGACTGGTATACTACTTCACCACGAACAGAAAAACCACCATCTGCAACTTCTGATGAGGGTATCAGGGTAGTTGTACTTAATTCAGAGTTTTCGGATAAGCCATCATCGGTTGTCTCTAACTCTTGCAACTCCAAATCTGACTCGTCCTCATCTGTTGAGTTTTTAGCCAGATTTTCTGGCTCCCAAACTCCGACGATTTGGATATGCAAGGTATCATTTTCTTGTCTTGTACGTGGATATACTACCCACAAGTGTTCTTTTTCTAAGTCTAGATGATTCTTGACTAAGCTCATAATCCGGCCTAGGAGGACGGCATTGAGTTCTACACCATCTGCGGTTAGCAGCGTACCTTGAGTAAATTGTTCGCTGCTAGCATGATAGCGACCCCGGACTAACCCGATCGCTCGATATTGCATCGGCTCACTGGGAGGCGGAATCGGTTGCTGTCGATTGATCAAGTTCCCATTTGAGTCAGTCTCAATGGGATTGACAGGCGAATTTTCAACTTCTTTAGAGGACTGGGCGGCTATGTGAACATTAGCGGCTGCCTCTATGTTAGTTGGGCCCTGGTTAGAGGCAGAAGAATTAGAGGATTCAGGCAACGGCATCAGGTCGGAATTCATAAAAACTCCTTGTGGCACAGACACATCCCATTGTGGGATTTTACAAAGGCAGCTGGAAAGAGCATTTGTACGACAGATGAAAGTATATTTACTTTTCACAAAGTCACACCAGACTACTCTAAAACAATCCTAAAGGCGCTAAATTTAGTGTTTATACACTAAATGTGTAATTTAGGACCTCAACACTAGTTTCGGAAGCATATCATAGCTACAATTCTGACGGCTCCTCCTAAAGTCATCACTTACTTTAGCAGTGTGGATAGTTAATTGTTATAAAATTCACAGGCAATTGGCAGTATTCCGCAAAGTTTTGGAAATTTTTAACTTTACGATTTGTGTAAATGATAATGTCATTAGAGTTTAGGAGAAAGACAAAACTGTGACTCAAACACGCAATCGCTGGATAGTTCAAGTCGTCTTGGCGCTGGCAATTGTTGCTTTTGTGGGTGTTTCGGTGATTCCCATAATTGGAGCATTTAATAATACGCCACCCTCAAGCCAGAATACCACTAGCACCAGAGGCAGCTTGTCCTCCTCTGACCAAAAATCAAAATTGGAAGACGAAGTACGGGGTTACGAACAGGTTTTGCAAAGGGAACCAGAAAATCAGACTGCACTTAAGGGCTTATTACAGGCGCGGCTACAACTACTGAGTCAAAAAGAAAAAAATGAGGTTAAACCAGCTGATATCCAAGTCGTCATTGAACCCCTAGAAAAGCTAGCCAAGCTGAATCCCGAACAGTCAGAATATTCAGTGCTACTGGCTCAAGCCAAACAGCAAATTGGCGATCGCGAAGGAGCTGCTCAAGCTTATCGTTCGATTTTATCCACGAAACCAGGCGATTTGAAGGCTTTACAAGGAATGGTGGGTCTGTTGATCAGTCAGCAACGTCCCGAAGCAGCCATTGGTTTGTTGCAAGAAACCCTTTCTAACGCAGCCCAAATAAATACAATTCAGCCTGGAAGTGTAGATACAGTAGCCGTGCAGGTGCTGTTAGGTTCTGTTCACGCTTCCCAGAAACGCTACGCTCAAGCTAGTTCTGTATATGATCAGGCAATTAAGAAAGATCCCAAGGATTTTCGCCCCGTTGTGGCAAAAGCGATGCTCCTGAAACAACAGGGTAAAGACGCAGATGCAAAACCTTTCTTTGATCATGCCGCAGCTTTAGCACCTGCTCAATACAAAGACGAAATTAATAAGGCAGCGACGTTTTCCCCCATTCCTAATCCTGCTGCATCTCCCACGCCTTCATTGAAAAGTACTCCTAAGTAATGGGCATTGGGCATTGGGCATTGGGCATTGGGCATTGGGCATTGGTTATTAATTCTTCTCCCTCACTCCCTCACTCCCCCTGCTCCCTGCTTCCTGCTTCTTCCCCTCACGCTCCCTCAATGGCAGCAACGACACCAAAAACCAAAAACAGGCATCCGCCAATCAGGGTGAGTTGACGCTCAGAAATGCGTCCGGCAATCATTTTGCCGCCGATAACTGCGAGCGCAGCACAAATGGCATGTCCTAAAATTGCACCTATTGTGACTCCAATTGGATTATTACCTGCTGCTAGGGCAATGGTGGCTATTTGCGTGCGATCGCCCCACTCTCCCATAAATGTCAACACAAACGCTTCTATTACAATTCCCAAGGAGGTCTTTTGCTTGGGTAGCTGCAAATCTGCTTTTTTCACCGCAGCTTCCGCTTCTTCTACAACTTCTCGATCACAAGCAGCAGACATCTTACTAGCGTCATACAGCAGCTTGATACCAAAGGCAATAAATAAAGCTATTTCGGCGTAATGGATATAAGCTTTTGGCAACAAAGATACCACTTGTCCAAATACCACCGAAAGGATTGTCATCGCGGCTAAAGCAGCTGTAACACCTGTAAATACCAGCCGCCGGGGGTGGTGCATTGCCAAAATCACGGCGATAAAAAACGTTTTATCGCCTAGTTCTGAAACTGTAATTAATAATAAAGCTGCGGTAAAAGCTGTTAACACTCTCTCAAGCTCCTGAAGAATCGTTTACCGATGTGAAGCTTGATGAGAACCAAAAGACCTCACCAAGTTTCACACTTTTCGGTGTGAACTTAGTGAAGGTCTCGCTTTCAAATATTGATTATTTGCCACCTGAACCAGGCTCATCGCCAGTATGTTGATTCAGATGTACTGGCATTTTATTTTTTTTGCCAGCAGCTACTCCCCTTCTATGCAATTTTTATTATATATCTTTCTCCAGGTAGAAGTCAAGACCAGAGAATGGAGATATATAACTGTAGAGAGAGTGAAGCGGCACATACAGCCCGATTCAGTGCTTAGTGAGGTAAAAACTCATCATTTGTGACTTCTGGTAGCTGGTATGGACAGATCAAAGGAAAGGATTTCACTGACAAACCAGTTTCAGCTTTTGCTTGCTTAACCGCTTGTGCATAACACTCACCAAAAATGCTCTCAAGATCGGATTTGAGACTAGGCGAATCATCTAGAGCTTCTTTGACACGTCTACGATGTTCAATAATGCTTCCTTCCCAACTACCGCTTCTTTTTTCTGGTTGGAATTGCCATTTGAGCAAATGCACCAGAATTATAATCAGATTACTCTTGAGACTCCGACGCTCACTCCTTCCCATGTCGGCAATTTCTTCGATGAGGTTTTCCCAGTCCACGTTCGCGTAGTCCTGACTTTGCAATTTTTCCACAGTCGTTTCTATCCATTGCAAGTAATCAGTCTCATATAAAGTTTGGGAATGCGCCTTTAGGGAAGACATGGCAGTTTCCATAGGAAATATTTAGATAATTTATCGCATATCTTTACTGTGATTATAGTTTGGAAGAATGTGTAGGCGTAGCCCGTCATAGACATCGCACTGACGCTAAAACCCAACCCTTGACTTCAAGATTGAGAAGGAAAAACCTCATCTAGAGGTGTGATAAACTAATTGTCATTGCCTAACTAACGCGATGTGCGACTTTTTCTTAAAACCCCTCTCCAAACCTCTCCCCGAAGCGGAGAGAGGCTTTAAGTTTTGCTCCCCAACCCTGGCCAGGGTTGGGGCTGGGGGTTAGGCTTGAGAGAAAGTTGCACACCGCGTTAACTAATGAACTACTTTAAGCTTTGCCAATATCTCTAGGCGTTTCAGATAATTCTTCATGTGTTCATTACTCTTGGTTGGAACACAACCATCGTTGTACAGGTAAATTTTGTCTGTACTTGAATCACCATTCCAAGAAAGTTTTCCTGCTGTTGCTGAACGTAGACCTTTCAATTCAACACAAATAGGATACTTTTCATACTCGATGTGTTCCGTGGTCTTAAAACCAACTGGCTTGTATTCCCTATTAAGCACTATGTATCCTCCATCAGGTTGTTTTTCAATGCAATAAGGAAAAAATACTGATCTGAAATCGTTAAGTGCCATATCGTTTCCCTTGTCTCCAACTTTACACTCTCTATGATTTATTACTGTTAGCATTAATACCAGCTTTTTCCAAAACTGTATTGGCTGTATAGCGTAATTTCAATAAAACTATCAATAAAGTCAGAGGTGACTTAAAATCACCTCAACCATTGCTTATATACACGCATAGTAACGCCAAGCCCTATGCCAATCACGCAAGTCCAACCAACTTTGCGCTTAATTCCCACATCCGATCGCCTTTGTCGTCATCGCGGGCTTGAGGAGAAACCTTTTGAACAAAGGACTTACCATCTTTTTTTTGCCGATTTCCCCAACTCCAATAAACACCCGATTGATTATACTCAGGATCGGCAACTACCGCCGCAACCCGTTCTCCCGCCAACTCCTGAGACACATATCCCCCAGTGATGTACTTCTGAAATAATGGGAAAATTTTCTGAAACAGAGGATAGTGGTTTCTAAATAGCGGCGTTTCTGCAACACATCCCGGATAGAGAGAATTGAAGACGATACCGGTTGACTCGTGATAGCGCTCATGCAGTTCCCGCATAGTCAGCACGTTGCAAACCTTACTATCTTTGTAAGCTTTGACTGGTTCAAATTTCTTACCATCAATCATTGATATTGGCTCTTTAAACCCTTCTGCAAAGCCTTTTAGTTCGCCCAAGTCGGGACGCGGCGGAATCTTCCCACCCAACTCGTCTGGATTGTGAGTGACAGTTCCTAAAATGACGAGCCTTGGCTCTGAAGATGACTTTTTGAGATCCTCTAGCATTAGGTTGCACAATAGGAAATGTCCAAGGTGATTTGTCGCAACGCTTAACTCGTAGCCTTCTGGACTGCGTAACGGCTCCTTTATTAAGGGCATATAAATTGCGGCGTTGCACACCAAAGCATCTAGGGACTTGCCAGTTGCTCGGAAGTTCTTCACAAACTGTCGAACGCTTTCCAAGGAGCCAAGGTCGATATGTATGCTGGTATAACTGTTGTAGGGAATTTCCACAGCTTGGGCAGCTTTTTGTGCCTTCGCTAAATCCCGACAGGCTAACACCACATACCATCCCCTTTCAGCAAGAGCTTTTGCAGCATACAAACCCACGCCCGAAGAGGCACCCGTAATTACAACCGTTGGCTTCTGATGGTGTTCCATTCTATTCAGCTTTTATTGACTGTCTCTAGGATCTCACACCAGTGAGTTTTACCAACTATTTTTGTCAAATTTAGGAAAATATTACTTTGGCCGCTTAATCTTGTCATCAAAAGTTTACGAAAGTTCCCGATTACGAAAACCATTTACAGTGTAGCCCAAGCGATCGCTGTTAATTTTGATATTTTGTTTCTATGAGTAATCTATCTCGGTTATCCCTAGCTTCTAACTCACAAGCTACAACTTCTCCTTTGCGGTTACTTGTATTAAGTAATGGTCATGGGGAAGATGTAATTGCAGTTCGGATTTTGCAAGAACTCCAACGACAATCAAACCCACCAGAAATCTTTGCTTTACCTCTGGTAGGTGAAGGACGTGCTTATCAACAGTTGGATATCCCTCTGATCGGTTCAGTCCGCACTATGCCTTCTGGCGGCTTTATTTATATGGATGGACGCCAATTAGCGCGGGATGTACGCGGTGGTTTAGTGCAACTTACCCTCAGCCAGATTAAAGCTGTCCGCCGTTGGGTGAGTTCTCAAAAAAAATTAGGTAATAAAAGAGCGATTTTAGCTGTGGGAGATATTCTTCCCCTGTTGTTTGCAACTTTCAGTGGCGCTAATTATGCTTTTGTGGGTACAGCGAAATCTGAATATTATGTGCGGGATGAAGCTGGACTATTACCACGGAAATCTTCAGGTGCGCGTTGGGAAAACTTTTCCGGTTCAGTTTACCATCCTTGGGAACGTTGGTTGATGAGTCGTCGCCGTTGTCAGGCGGTGTTTCCTAGAGATGCGCTGACGACGGAAATATTAAAACAATGGCCAATTCCAGCTTTTAATTTGGGTAATCCCATGATGGATGGTCTAGAACCGACGTTTTCACGCCAACAATTCTATAGTCAGGATAGCCAACAGCAAGAGACAGTTCGGCCTTTTATGGTGACTCTTCTTCCTGGTTCCCGTCTGCCAGAGGCATACGCTAACTGGGAAACAATTATGATTGCCGTATCTGCTTTGATGGCAAGTTTCCAGGAGCGAGATTCGGTGTTTTACACTTCTGGCACAGTAGTATTTTTAGGTGCGATCGCTCCTACTTTAGACTCTCATATTTTATCTCAAAGTCTGCAATCCCAAGGCTGGCGAACTGAATCAGCATCTCCTATCCAACTTCACGATCCAAATGTCTTGACATTTAAACAAAGAAATGTGTATCTACTGCTGACACAACAAGCCTATAATGATTGCTTGCATTTGGGAGATTTAGCGATCGCAATGGCAGGTACAGCTACAGAACAGTTTATCGGTTTGGGGAAACCTGCGATCGCGATTCCCGGTAATGGGCCACAATATAACCCTACCTTTGCTGAAGCTCAAAGTCGTCATTTAGGCTCATCTTTGATTTTAGTCGAGCAGCCAGCAGAAGTTGCCAAGATTGTCCAGTCCCTCTTCAAAGATCCTGATATTTTGCAAATTATTGCCGAAAATGGTCTGCGACGCATGGGTAAATCTGGAGCCGCACTACGCATTGCAGAATGTTTACAGGAACGATTTTGAATGGGGATTGGGCATTGGGCATTGGGCATTGGGCATTGGTTAATCTTCCTCATTTCCCCCACTTACTCACTCCCTCACTCCCTCACTTCCTCACTCAGCACTCCTGACTCAGCACTCCTCACTCCTCACTCCTCAAGCCACCAACCCAGAACGTAGCGCCCTCACAGCAGCTTGAGTACGGTCATCGGCACACAGTTTATTTAGAATATTGCGAACATGGGTCTTTACAGTACCAACTGTAATGTAGAGTTTTTCCGCAATTTGCCCATTGCTACACCCAGCTACAATCAACTCTAGGATTTCCAATTCCCGTTGAGTCAGGGGGTATGTTTCCAAAACTTGCTCGTATTCTGTCGCCAGCGCTTCAATTTTTACAGTCTTCGGCTTGTCCGAATTTTGGCTCTCTCCAGGAATACCTTGCCGCATCTTCCGCAATACCACGTTGGCAATTGCCGGATCAATCCAAGAGTTACCGGCGTGAGTTGCTTGTATTGCCTCCGTTAATTTACTGATACTTGTTTCTTTCATATAATAAGAATCAGCACCCGCCGCAAAGGCTGCAAGTACAGCATCCTCTGTATGATCCATTGTCAGGATCAGAATCTTTGTAGTCGATTGCCCAGTTTCAGCTTGGTAGCGTTTGAATTTACGGGTCAGTTCGATGCCATCCATGTCAGGCAAGCCGATATCTACAACAGCTACATCTGGCTTTGCCGTTTCTAAAAGTTTTAATCCTTGGGTAGCATTTGCCGCTTCGCCAATTACTTTCAATGCACTGTGAGACTGTAATGCTGCTCGTAGCCCCATTCGCGTTAAGTCATGATCTTCAATTAAAATAATGCTAATTTCATTCATCGCTACACTCACTTTTTCGCTGTTTGCCTCTTTCAATGTATTACCTTTTGTAAGTGCTATCTCTTATTTTCCCATACCAAAGATAGATGATATTTCCAAAAGTCTGCATCCACCGAGAGAAATAATAAATACCCGATTTTTGGATATTTCGATAGAGGACAAATCTAGCTGGGGATATATGGATACTTGCACAAAAAGTATGAAATATTGAAACGAATCCCAAATTGTTCCCCCTTGCTTAGAATTCAACTTTGAGTTGGTATGTTCCATTAGTTAATTCTGTATAAAGCTTATAAAAATGGACAAATTACAAAAGGTCAAAGTTGCCTTACGAGAAAGTGAACAATGGTTTCGAGTGATTTTTAAACAAACTTTTGGATTCATCGGATTGATGGAGCCAATAATAATCCTTATGCAAGGGAATCAGACAGCATTAAAATTTGGTGGAATCGCCAGCAGTCAAGTAATTTGTTGTCTTTTGGGGGAAGCTTGTTGGTCTGACTTTTCACGGGATATGTAGGTTTCGCCCTCTTCTTTTCCACAATAACGTGAAAAGTCAGGCTCGATGGTATTCTTCCTAAAGTTCAAGGGAATTCTTGGTAATTTTCCCAACAGTGCAAGTCCGCGATCGCTAGGAAAATAGTAACATAGGTCTGGCGATCGTTAAGAAAATTGTCGAAATTCCAGGAGGGAGGATTACTTCAGATTCACAAATAGCTATAGGCAGTACTTTCTTTTTCATCTGGTCTAACGAATCTGATGGTTGAAACCGCTCAAGCTTATGGTAGACGATAATGGTGTGCAACTCTCACCAAGGGCTGACGACGGTCGCTTGCTGACTCATTTATAATTGTTTTAAGCTTAAATAAAGTATTTGATTTTACTTTATATCTAGCTCTGTTTAGTGTATTCAGTCCAATAGTTTTCGGTTTATTAATTGCTAATTTTTTGAAAGCCATTGGTGATTTGCTAAGAGTTTAATTTCAATACTTTGGTAAATTAATTAGATTCAGGATACAACAGACTGAATTTACCTTTGACTTTTCCTAACTTTGTGGAGATAATCACAACGCTCAACAAGTATTGGATATTGTGCGAAATGCCTTAGTCAATCAAGTTACAGATTTTAGATGTCCGAAAATCTTATATTATTTAGTTGGATAATCTGAAAAAAGAAATGTTATACATCAACCTATGTTTGGCGGCGAAAATAAAACACGATGGAAGAGACGCTGAAAATTTTGGTTGTAGACGCTGAGGAAATAGACCGGATGGCAGTCCGTTCTGCCCTGACTAAAGCAGGTGTTCAAATGGAGCTGTCTGAAGTAAGCGATGGCAATCATGCGTTTTCTGCCTTAAGCACTACTGCCTATGATTGTGTTTTCCTCAACTATCACTTACTAAACCAGGATGCACTAACCTTGATTCAACAGCTACGTTCTTCAGAAATTAAAGTTCCTTTAGTAGTCTTAACTGATCAAAGAGATGAAGAAATTGCTGTTCAATTATTGAAAGCTGGTGCCACAGACTATCTTTCTAAGTCTAGAATATCTCCAGAAAACTTGACACAAGTTTTGCGGAGTGCGATTCGGGTTTATCGGGCTGAAATGCAGGCAGCTTTAGCAAACCAGCAGCTCAGAGAAACTCATGAACAACTCAGTCGTAAGAACCAAGAATTGGAGAGACAAGAGCAATATATTCAAATGCAAAACTTCAACCTATTGGAGGCATCAAAGCTAAAATCGGATTTTTTGGCAACTATATCCCACGAACTCAGAACGCCGATGAATGCGATTATTGGTTTTTCGCAAATACTGCTGCGTCCCAAGTTCACTCAACTAACGCACCAGCAAGCAGATATGATTGAGCGCATCTTGAATAATGGCAAGCATTTGCTGATGCTAGTCAACGAAGTTCTCGATTTTTCTAAGCTGGAGGCAGGACGATTAGACTTAAAGGCGGAAATATTTGATCTATCAAAGGTAATAAATCTCGCCGTTGGTGAATTGCGTTCCCTAGCTGATGCCAAAAATCTATCATTGTTCGTGCAAACGGATTTGCAAAATATTTTGGTATTTAATGATCCAATTCGTGTCAAACAGATTTTAATGAATTTGCTCTCCAACGCTATTAAGTTCACCGAGTCTGGTGAGATTTGGGTTGAGGTTAAGGAACTGGCTGAAAATCGAGTGGTAATTCAGGTTGGGGATACAGGTATTGGCATAGCACCCAAAAATTTTAAACGTATTTTTGAAGCATTTCGGCAAGTAGATCAAACTATCACTCGCAAATATCCAGGTACAGGTTTGGGTTTGGCAATTATAGATTCACTGGTACGAATGATGGGCGGCAAAATTTTTCTTGAGAGCAAATTGGGGATCGGTTCAATGTTTAAAATTGAATTGCCACGTCAAATCACAATGTCGAATGTAGCAACTGATGCTCGATCTTCACAGTTAGATGCTGACGGGGTTTTTTGCTCTGCTAAAAATCAGCATCATTCATCTTCTCAAGCCAGTAAAGCATCAACAGGATATCCGAAATTTAAACTATAAATTAGTTCCAAAAAGAAACTGATAAAACTTGATAAATCATGTCTGAAGTTGAAGATAATAAAATATATCGTATCCTCGCAGTTGACGATATTCAAGATAATCTCATTTTGGTTCAAGCAATTTTAGAAAGTGAGGGGTATGAAATTGATTTAGCTTCAGATGGAATAAAGGCTTTGCGGAAAATTGAACAATCTCCACCCGATCTGATTCTGTTAGATGTGATGATGCCGGGAATAGATGGTTATGAAGTCACACGTCGGATTCGGAAGAACCCTGCAATTTCTTATATTCCAATTCTGCTGATTACTGCCTTTCACGAATCCAGCGTTGTCCAAGGTTTGGATGCTGGTGCTGACGATTTTATTCGCAAACCATTTGATACTGATGAACTACTGGCAAGAGTGCGATCGCTATTGCGTCTCAAGCACAGTCTTGACGAACAGCAAAAAATGGCCCGCCAACGGGAAGATTTTGTTTCTCGTCTGACTCATGATTTGCGAACTCCCTTAGTAGCATCCGATCGCATGTTGAATTTGTTCGAGATGGAAACATTCTGCAAAATTTCGCCGGAAATGAAACAGGCGATCGCAGTCATGATTCGCAGTAACCAAAATTTGATGGACATGGTAAACACCCTGTTAGAAGTCTATCGCTTCGAGGCAGGTAAAAAAACGTTGAATTGGGAGATATGCGATTTATGTGAGATATCTCAAGAAGTAGTCAGCGAACTGAGTCCTTTAACTAATGAAAAAGGCTTGACTCTAGAAATAGATACCAGTGAATTAGAACCACTGAGTAATAAGGCTGGGATTATTATGGGCGATCGCTTGGAACTACGGCGGGTACTAAACAACTTGATCGCAAATGCCATCAAATTTACAGATATAGGAGGCATAACAATCCGCATTTGGGAAACATCACCTCATCCAGTAAATCCAGATTTGGTAACAATTGAGGTACAAGATACAGGATATGGGATTGCGCCAGAAGATCAGGCAACAATTTTCGAGCGATTTCGCCAAGGTAGAAATAAACGCTCAGGCAGTGGCTTAGGGCTACATCTATCCCACCGGATTGTCGAAGCGCACGCTGGAACCATCCAGGTAGCCTCTGAAGTAGGTAAAGGTAGTTTGTTTACTGTGCAACTACCTAAAAACACTTAGGAACGGGGATTTAATAAAATTCAAAACCTCACCCCCAACCCCTCTCCTTATTAAGGAGAGGGGAGATTTTGACTTTTGTCAAAGGCGGGGTGAGGTTAAAAACCATATTTGGACGTTATTTAATTCACATTCCTTAAGTTCTTCTTCTTCAAATTTAAGCCATTCTCATTTGATGATTTCATCACCACCAAGGAAAGAATCTTTTAACAATAAAGTTGACTGCGTTCTGACCGAGTTAAGGAAAATAAACTACTGATAAAAGCTGAGATGTTTAATGTGTCAAGTTAGTATAGTAAATGAAAGATTACAAGCAATCTTGCTCATCTGAATTATCTGCCAATACGAGCAAGTAAGCTCTGAAATAAAACTTCTTGAGCTAACTTTTCAACATCAATACATACTAATAAGCTCCCTGCAAGAATCTCTGAATTGTAAGAACTCCTGATTTCCTTCCTCAGATAGGGTCTGATGTACCAACACAAAAGCTCAGTAAAATCATGCCCATGAATTTTATATCGTATTTCTATCAGTTCTTTTGCACGTAATTCTTCGAGTTTAATTCTGAATATCGATTCTTGTGAGTGATTACGATTACTATTTAAATATTTATTAATGAAAGTTGTGGAATCAAACTGAATCTGATTATTGTTTTTATTCAAATTACAGCAGTCACCAAATTTTTCAAGCCATCTCATATTTAATTCAAGTGCTTCATTGGTAGCCCTAATTAAGAATAAATCCTCTAATACTCTAGATACTTGATTAAGTACTTCCCTAGCTCTGGGCTGAGATAAACGTAGTCCTAAACGCAGGTATTTATCTAAAACAACCTCGTTAAATAGGTATATCTCAAGACACGAATAATCAGTAAATAATAGTAAATTACACTGATACTCTTTGCCAAATAGCAAATCAAAATCTTTATCTGCAATACATGTAAGATGCAGAGGAGTTTCTGATAGTTTATCTTGTATATATAGGGCAAGAGCAATAACACGACTTCGATTATTGTCTTTTAATCCTTGTTCAAATAATAATTGGGCAGGAATTTCAACTGTATCAATTTCATAAACAACGAAACCTTGATGTTCTTTTTGGTCTAAAAACCATTCTATCAATAGCTTATCTGTCTTACCTTCAACATATATATCACACAGATCAGGCGCAAGTTCATATCTAGTTACAAGTTCGTCAAGCGTGCGTCGTGTTTCATTCTCCATTTCTCAATTATTTCCCCATCTTCACAAGCTTAACGACATTGTTATTGTACTGAGAAAGTAATTCAATTGAATGAGTAGCTAATATAAATTGAACTTGGCTTCCTTTTGTCAGTTCAAGCAATGCATGAATAAGTTGACGCTGCCATTTGATATTTAGTGATATTTCTGGCTCATCAATAAGAAAAATTGTTGCTTTATCTCTCGCCGTCAGAGTATTACAAAAAAGTAGTAGGAGTTGCTTTTCTCCTGAAGAAAGCGTTTCTGGAGATAATTCTTCTCCTTCCTCAGTAAATATTTTTAGTCCGTCTCTGACATGCAACCTTATATATTTATCACGAAAAAATAAATTATTGATTGTCGTTTCAAAAATGGTCAATAAATTTTGTGTATCCTGGAGAGCATCAAAACGTGCTGTTACACTATCTAAATAAGGTTTCAACACTCTTGATATAATTGAAGAATCGGTTTTAGTATTAGATTTTAGTACGTTAATAATTTTTTGAGTATCTAATGGTGACATTAACCCAAAACTAGAAAAATCTTTACTACGATCCTCATGAGCTTTTAGCTCACTGATTAGCATTTCAGGTGATTCTGATAATTCTTCTTCGACTAAACTTCCTGAAGTCTGAAGAATTCTTGTAATAATTTCTTCGTATATATTATGAACATTTGCGTCTCCTTGATTAGCTCCTCTTAATGCTTGGTCACGAATCCATTCTTCAGTTCTTTGAATAGATATCCTCAGCGTCAACTCTCTATTTAAACTGGGCTTTTCTTCTAGAAGATTAACCATTCTTGACAACCAAATTTGCTTGGATCTTTCTTCATCTTTAAGTTCTTCTTGCCCATCAAATATATCACTATCTAAAACTCTATCGTCACCTAAAAAAAACAGACTCAATCGCATTTTTATAAAGGTCTTATAGAGTTCATTCTCTTGTATTTTTTGTATAACTTTTACATCATTATCTACGGGAATTTCAATAGAAAAAATTACATGATTCTTTTCTAGGAGTTTAAATTGAAATGAGCCAATCAAATTATCATTTTTTCGGCTAGCAATAATGCTTGTTCCGTCAGCTAGAAAAACTGAAAAGTTGGCAAAAGGAGTCTTTGCTAAAAAAGTAAGATGACCCTTACCTACGTTGGTTGATAACAGGTGAAATAAAAGTTTAAGGATAGTCGTCTTACCAGAACCATTGTCACCATAAAGGATAATTAGTGAAGAATCTATGTGAGGATTATTATCTTTTTTTGCCAAAGTATATGTATACTTACCAAAAAGCCCTTCTACTTGAATGCGAACTACAGATAGGGGAAGGCTAGCTGTGTTTATATCGAGCATCTGCATAAAATTGCTGTTCCTTATTTGAAGAGATAGGGTTGTAAAAGCTGAAATTTCTTTTACTCCCCTAATTACACTTTATCGTTCAATCAGTTGGCAATAAACTCTTGAACTGCATTTAGACAAATCTAGCTGCAATAATTCATTGCCTTTGACTAATTCACAATCTCTTACGCCTTAAACGTCAACACCGGACTCAATCGCGCCACAACGTCCACCATTTCTGCCTCAACCTGCACATCAATCACAGACTGAATCGGTTTATAAGCGGCGGGTGCTTCTTCAATTCGGCGTTCTTGACGCAGGGTAATGCAGTCTACCCCCGTTAATCCGAGTTCTGCTTCACTCTGAGATGCACCTCTGCGGTTGAGATCGAAGCGAGAATAAATTCTTCCCGCCCCATGTGAGGCAGAATTACAAAATGCTGGATTGCCTCTACCCACCATCAGATAAGAATAAGCACCCATTGAACCAGGGATAATCACTGGTTGCCCTACATGGGCGGGACAAGCGCCCTTGCGTGTTACCCATCCCTGACCTTCTGGCAAGGTGATGTTATGTGGCAAGTCATAAACTAGAGGTGCTTCGACATCTTTGTATACTTCCCGCAAACGCAGACGCAGCAGTTCCGCTAACAGCAGGCGATTGACAAAGGCATAGTTAGCAGCAGTGGCTTCAGCTTGCAGGTAACTCGCAACTAGTTCGGGGTGAGAATGGGTAGAGAGAGGAAAAATCTGAGAATCAGGGTACTTCAGACCTTTTTGCCAAGTCGCCTTAGCTTTATCTCGCCACATTCCCCCAATATACTTACCCACATTTCGAGAACCAGAGTGAATCATAAACGCTAGTTGTCCCTCGCGCACTCCCCAGGCGTGGGCAAGTGGGCGATTTTCGACTTTATCAACCCGTTGCACTTCTACAAAATGGTTGCCGCCGCCAATGGTTGCCAGTCCGCCATCGCGTACTAGTCCGGCATCGGGAACCAATTCTTCAGGCGCAAGTTTCCAGTCACCATCCATTGAACCACCTAAGAAGATGCGATCGCTCTCTTGGGCAAGTTGTTGCAAATCAGACTTGACTACACTCCCGGTAGGCTGATTTAGCATCGCATCCAGCCAACCGGGAACTCCGTACTGAAATAGCGATCGCATTGCATCAGCAGTCATGGTCACATCACGCGTACCGAAGAAGTAATCCCCCTTCATCTTTTCTACGAATTGGTCACGCTTTGCCAGAAATTCCTCAATTGTTAAATCAACAACATGCAAACGCATCCCACAATTGATGTCAGAACCGACAGCGCCAGGGATGACTTGACCCATAGTTTCTACAATTGAACCAATGGCAACACCCGCATCACCTGGGTGAAAGTCAGGCGTAGCACAGGCACGACAAACACATCCACCTGACGGGTGGCGGACGCTTGCCAAATTCGCTAACTGCTTCAGTGCCTTAGCTTCTACGGGGAAGCCTTCTGGTAGTAACACTTCTGCTACAGGCGCATCAGGAGAATTAACTAAACGGACTGAATAAGTGCGATTATTGTAAGTTACATCTAAACCCTGCCGCTCTAAAGCACGCAGGAGACGTTTGAGATTTTTTGGCTGCATGAAAACTCCAAATAGAGCCTTAAAAAAGACCCTTTGTTGTGAAGAGAGTAGGAGACTTGGGTTCAGCAGCCGTGTCTCGGGTGTCATTTTCCCAGAATTGTGGGGAAAACAACAGGTTATATAGCCTTGATAACACATACTTGCATCGACAGACAAGTGTTTTGTAGTATTTTGTATTTTTAGCGATTTATATACTACGTCTGTAAAGAAATTTGAAGTTTAGCGAAAAACTTTTAAAATTCTCTAGACTCTCCAGCCGGCTAGAGAGTCTAGGATGAATTCAAGGCGACTTTCTTTGCAGTTATTTCTGACTGTTGACGGTTGTCCCTCAGTCATCCAGTTTGGTCTGGCTAAGTTATTTATTTTATCCCGTAAATCTATGACTCTCCAACTCACAGTTCCCAACATGGCTTGTTCTGTTTGTGCAAGCACCATCACCAAAGCACTTCAGGCAGTCGATGCCAATGCTAGCATTCAGGCTGATCCAACAACCAAGCTTGTCAGTGTAGAAACTCAAGCATCAGAAACAACAATTAAGGAAGCGTTGGCTGCTGCTGGCTATCCAGTTGCTTAATAGACTTCTTGCATAAATCAATAAATTTGAACCCCACCCCGTCAAAGCGTAGCTTTGTCTCCCTGCCCCTAATCCCCAGAGGGGACCCCGAGTTCCCCGCAAGCGAAGAAGGGATTAAGGCTGGGGTGTTTGGGACTTTTGCAAGAGGTCTAATGTTTAAAATCCTGCCACACCAATTACAGGGGTTCATCTAGTTATGGATACTCTCACACTCAAACTTCGAGGCATGAGTTGCGCTGGTTGCGCCAACAATATCGAAAAGGCAATTCGCTCTGTTTCTGGGGTGATTGACTGTAACGTTAACTTTGGAGCAGAACAAGCTACTATCAAGTACGATCGCTCTCTAGCCAGTTTAGAGAAAATTCAAGCTGCGATCGCAGCTGCGGGATACTCTTCCGACTCACTCGCAGAAGAAATACTTTCTGAAGAAGATGATGCCGAAAAAGCGAGTAGGCGAGCATTACAACGCAAACTCTCTCTCAAAGTAGTGGTGGGAGGTATAATCAGCATTTTCCTATTTTTGGGATCGTTGCCCATGATGACTGGGCTGAACTTGCCCTTAATTCCCAGCTTCCTGCAAAATCCTTGGATACAGTTAGTGCTGACAACACCCGTCGTGTTCTGGTGTGGCGGATCTTTTTACCGGAATGGCTGGAAAACTCTGAAGCGCCATACGGCAACGATGGACATGCTGATTGCTTTGGGTACAAGTGCAGCGTATCTATATTCTTTGTTTGTGACTGTTTTCCCGAAATTTTTTATTGCTCAAGGCTTGATACCTCATGTTTATTATGAAGTTGCCGCGATCGTCATTACCTTAATTTTGTTGGGGCGGTTGTTGGAAAATCGCGCTAGAGGACAAACTTCTGAAGCCATCCGCAAACTCATCGGATTGCAAGCCAGAGATGCCAGAGTTATCCGTGATGGTAGGGAAATTGATATTCCCATCGCCGAAGTCAGAATCAACGATGTAATTTTGGTACGTCCTGGTGAAAAGATTCCCGTAGATGGCGAAGTGATTACAGGCGCTTCGACGGTAGATGAAGCGATGGTGACAGGTGAAAGTTTGCCCGTCAAAAAGCAGCCAGGAGATGAGGTGATTGGGGCGACGATTAACGGTACGGGTGCATTTCAGTTTCGGGTAACACGAGTCGGAAATGATACCTTTTTGGCTCAAATCGTCAAACTAGTGCAACAAGCGCAAGGATCTAAAGCACCAATTCAGCGCTTGGCAGATCAAGTCACAGGATGGTTTGTACCAGCTGTGATTGCGATCGCGATCGCCACTTTCGTTATTTGGTTTAATTTCACGGGCAACCTTACCCTAGCAACAACGACAACGGTAGGTGTACTGATTATCGCTTGTCCTTGTGCTTTGGGTTTAGCTACCCCCACATCTGTAATGGTGGGGACGGGCAAAGGTGCAGAAAATGGCATTTTGATTAAAGGCGCGGACAGCTTAGAACTAGCACACAAAATTAAAACCATCGTCCTAGATAAAACTGGTACTTTGACTCAGGGGAAACCTACAGTTACAGACTTCGTGACTGTCAACGGCACAGCTAATGGTAATGAAATCAAGCTTTTACAGTTAGCAGCAACGGTGGAACACAATTCTGAGCATCCCTTAGCTGAAGCGGTTGTAAAATACGCTCAGTCTCAAGAAGTGAGTTTAATAGATGCAAAGAACTTTCACGACAAGCCTACGGCAAGCCACTTCGTAGCGATCGCAGGTAGTGGTGTGCAAGCAGTTGTTTCAAATCAGCTTGTGCAAATTGGTACACAACGCTGGTTAACAGAACTTGGAATTAACACCATAATTCTCCAGCAGTATAAAGATGCCTGGGAAGCTGCTGGTAAAACAGTCATTTTGATGGCTGTAGATGGCGAACTACAAGGAATCATGGGTATTGCCGATGCCCTGAAACCTTCATCAACAGCAGTAGTGAAAGCTTTACAGAAGTTAGGTTTAGAAGTAGTAATGCTCACCGGAGACAATCGTAAAACTGCGGATGCGATCGCTCTACAAGTTGGCATCCAGCGAATCTTTGCCGAAGTGCGTCCAGATCAGAAAGCGGCGATTATCCAATCTTTGCAAAGAGAGATACAGAGATTTCCCAAATCCAAAATCCAAAATCTAAAATCTAAAATTGTGGCGATGGTAGGTGATGGCATAAATGATGCACCAGCCCTAGCCCAAGCTGATGTGGGTATTGCTATTGGGACGGGAACAGATGTGGCGATCGCAGCTAGCGATATCACCCTAATTTCTGGAGATTTGCAAGGAATTGTTACAGCTATTCAACTTAGTCACGCCACCATGAATAACATCAGGCAAAATCTCTTCTTTGCCTTTATTTACAACGTCATTGGTATTCCCATTGCGGCTGGAATTCTGTTCCCCATCTTTGGTTGGTTACTCAATCCAATTATCGCCGGAGCTGCGATGGCTCTTTCTTCGCTTTCTGTTGTTAGCAATGCTCTTAGATTGCGTAACTTTCAACCAAAAACTACCTCATAATTGCAGGGTAATTTAGCAAATGTTCAGTAAAAAAATGCTTTGGGGAAGCCTTACAGCTTTAGTGCTGCTCACTGGAACATCAGGTGTAACATTAGCAGAAATGCCAGCCCACTCGTCAGAGCAAACCAGCCAATTTCAACGCATTGAGCAACCTTTGGGCTTGAAAGTTGGTGTTGCGATCGGTGGTTTAGCCTTAATTGGACTAGAGTTGTGGTGGTTTCTTCTCTATAAAAGTTCTGAGTCCTAAGTTCTGAGTAAAAAATGAATAAATTGTTTAAACTTAATTTATTGCTTTTTCTTTCTTAGTATTAAGGAGCATTTTGAATTATGGGACAAATTCTATCCTCATGGTGGTCGCTGATATTCTTCCAGCCTGAAAGTAATCCCTTTATTTCAGAACGTAAAGTTAACAACTGATCAATTTGTTGATCAATCTGCAAAACCTTATCTTCGAGCTTTTCTTTGATTTCACCACAGGGAGTTTGTCCTTGATCATAAACCTGAAGAATATTTCCAATTTCTTCTAGGCTAAGACCAAGATTTTGTGCCCTTTTAATGAATGCTAGACGAGTTAGCACATCCAATGAAAACTGGCGAAAGCCTCCCTCTGTTCGTCTTGACGATTTAATTATGCCTAAACTCTCGTAATAACGAATTGTCCTGATAGGGATTCCGCTTAAATCTGTTACCTGACCAATTAAAAGCAGTTTTTTATCTTGAGTTAACACGGTAGATTTTCCCAACTCTTGTAATTATATTATCGAACGAGTATCAAAGACTCATTAACGAGTCCTATTTATACTAATTTGCTAAATTATAGCTAGTGCCTCTGTTCGGGAGCATCTCAATGAGTGTAAAAAGCCTTGTAAAACCTCACCCCAACCCTCTCCTTACTAAGGAGAGGGAGCAAGAATCTTGTTTCTCATCTGGTATATTTGCAAAACTGAGAATGAAACAAGAATTTTAAGCAATACTGGTACAAGAAGGAATATTTACACAAAATCCCAACATGACAATTCAACCTAGTGATAAGCCTTTGCTAGAGTGGGCAGGCGATAGTTTGGCAATTGGATTATTTGAAGATGCAGTAGAGCTAACCGGAGAACTCGCAACTTTAGATCAAAAGTTTTCTGGAGTCTTAAAAGAACTGATTGCTGAAGAAGAATTTAAAGGTAAAGCCAACAGTACAATTTTCACCCGTGTAAATGCTGATAGCCCAGTGCGTAAATTAATTTTGGTAGGTTTAGGAAAACCAGAAGCACTAAAACTCGACACTTTGCGCCGTGCTGCTGCTGCTGTAGCCAGAGTCGGAAACAAGCAAAAAAGCAAAATTCTGGGATTTAGTTTTCCATTATGGAACAACGATCCAGCAGCAAGTGCCCAAGCGATCGCCGAAGGTGTCGAATTGGCGCTTTACCAAGATATTCGGTTTAAATCAGAACCAGAAGAGAACGGTTCACAAATAGAAACCGTCGATTTACTCGGTTTCGGTGGACAAGAAGCCGCCATCGCCCGCGCCAATCAAATCGTTTCCGGGGTAATTTTGGCACGGCAGTTAGTAGCCGCACCAGCTAATGCAGTCACACCAATTACTTTGGCAGAAACGGCTCAAGCGATCGCCAATGAATACGGTTTACAACTGCAAATTCTCGAACGGGAAGACTGCGAAAAGCTGGGCATGGGTGCTTTTTTAGGAGTAGCTCAAGCTTCCGATTTGCCACCTAAATTCATTCACTTGACTTACAAGCCAGAAGGCACACCCAAAAAGAAACTAGCAATTATCGGCAAAGGTGTAACCTTCGACTCCGGCGGACTCAACATTAAAGGTGTTGGTAGCGGTATCGAAACCATGAAAATTGACATGGGCGGTGCAGCTGCAATCTTGGGTGCAGCAAAAGCCATTGCTCAAATTAAGCCAGATTCGGAAGTTCACTTTATTTCGGCTGTGACTGAAAACATGATTAGCGGTCGCGCTATGCACCCTGGAGACGTTCTTACAGCATCAAACGGCAAAACAATCGAAGTGAACAATACCGACGCTGAAGGACGTTTAACCCTAGCAGATGCCTTAGTTTATGCTGACAAATTAGGCTTGGATGCGATCGTGGATTTAGCCACCCTAACTGGTGCCAACCTCATTGCCTTGGGTGAGGATATTGCTGGTTTATATACTCCCGATGATGCTGTCGCTTCCCAGCTAGAGAAAGCTGCCCAAACTTCAGGGGAAAAGATTTGGCGGATGCCAATGGAAGAAAAATATTTTGAAGGGCTAAAGTCTGGTATTGCGGACATGAAGAATACAGGGCCGCGTCCAGGTGGTGCAATTACCGCCGCCCTTTTCCTTAAGCAATTTGTCAAAGAAACCCCTTGGGCACACTTAGATATTGCAGGACCTGTGTGGACAGATAAAGAAAATGGTTACAACGGCGCAGGGGCAACCGGCTACGGCGTTCGGATGCTAGTTAATTGGGTAGTGGAGAGTGGGGAGTAAGAATTTTAGATTTTAGATTTTGGATTTTAGATTGAAATTTAATCCAAAATTTAAAATCCAAAATCCAAAATTGAATTGCCCAATGCCCAATGCCGAACAATTCGTGCTATCTTGAGCTTGCCAGGAAAATTGTTGCAATAGTAACAGAATTAATTTGGCAGTCAGAAAGTTAAGCTTTTTCGGCAAAGCCATCTGGTAAAATTTGTAAGGTTTCTAGAAGCTGTGAGCAATGGGATCGACTCGCGTAAGGATCGCAATTGACGCAATGGGAGGGGATCACGCACCCGGTGAAATTGTTGCTGGCGCACTGCGAGCAAGGGAAGAATTGGGTGTAGATATATTGTTGGTTGGTGATCCCCAACAAATAGAAGCTGCTTTGCCGCCAAAAACAAGTTTAGGGCAGGTGGAGATCGTGACTGCAAAGGAAGCGATCGCAATGGATGAGGAGCCTTTAAACGCAGTTAGACGCAAACCCAAGGCTTCTATCAATGTGGCCATGGATTTGGTCAAGCAGCAGCAGGCAGATGCCGTATTTTCTGCCGGCCACTCTGGGGCAGCTATGGCATCAGCTTTGCTGCGTTTAGGACGATTGCCGGGAATTGACCGCCCAGCCATCGGGACAGTTTTTCCCACGATTATTGCTGGTAAGCCAGTGCTAGTGCTTGATGTCGGCGCGAATGTAGATTGCCGTCCCAAGTTTTTAGAGCAGTTTGGCATCATGGGATCGGCTTACAGTCAGTATGTCTTGGGTACAAGTGAACCAAAGGTGGGTTTGCTGAATATCGGTGAAGAAGACTCTAAGGGCAATGATGCCGCCGTCCGCGCCCACCAAATGCTCCGCGAAAATTCCCAAATTAATTTTATTGGCAATGCCGAAGGGCGTGATGTGCTTTCCGGTCGCTTTGATGTGATTGTCTGCGATGGCTTTGTCGGTAATGTATTGTTAAAATTTGCCGAAGCAGTCGGAGAAGTGATTTTGCAAATTCTGCGGGAAGAATTACCCCAAGGATTGCACGGTCAAATCGGTTCAGCACTCTTAAAACCAAACCTGAAGCGGGTTAAGCAGCGCATGGATCACGCCGAACACGGCGGCGCTTTGCTCTTAGGCGTGGCAGGAGTCTGTTTGATCGGTCACGGTAGTTCACAAGCACCTTCCATTTTTAATGCAATTCGCATGGCAAAAGAAGCCGTTGACAACCAGGTGATACAACGAATTCAGTCGCAATATATCCTAGAGCGCGAGAGCGGTTAGTCATTTGTCATTGGTCATTGGTCATTAGTTATTGGTCATTAGTTATTGGTCATTTGTCATTAGTTACGAGCAATAAAGGGAGAAGTCAAAAGTCTGAGGCTTCCTTAGATTCAGAACTCCAAGGACAAATGACAAAGGACAAGGGACAAATGACAAGGGACAAAAGGCAAAAAGCTGATAGCTCAGGAGATTAGGAGTGCAAAATTTAGGCGTAGCAATTACCGGAAGTGGCTCGGCAGTACCAGCAACTTCCCTACACAACCAGACATTGGCTGAACTAGTTGAAACATCAGATGAGTGGATAACTACAAGAACTGGAATTCGTCAACGACGATTAGCGTTGCCATCTGAGTCCTTGAGTGGACTCGCTACTGCCGCTAGCACTCAGGCGATCGCAGCTGCGGGAATTAAACCAGAAGACCTAGACCTGATTCTGCTAGCGACTTCCACCCCTGATGATTTATTTGGTAGTGCTTGTCAAGTACAGGCTCAATTGGGAGCCACCAATGCAGTAGCTTTTGACTTGACAGCAGCCTGCTCAGGTTTTGTGTTTGGACTGGTTACAGCAGCCCAATACATTAGAACAGGTGTCTATAAAAACGTACTATTGATCGGGGCAGATATCCTCTCTCGCTGGGTAGATTGGCAAGATCGGCGCACTTGTGTATTGTTTGGTGATGGTGCAGGGGCAGTAGTATTGCAGGCTTCTAAAAGCGATCGCTTATTGGGATTTGCCCTTAAAAGTGATGGAACTCAAAACCATCACCTCAACCTTGCCTATGCAGGCGCTTCCCAAGAACTGCTCACTGGTGTAAATATCACCAAAGGCACTTACCAACCGATTACGATGAACGGCAAAGAAGTCTACCGCTTTGCTGTCCAAAAAGTGCCAGAAATCATTGATAAAGCCTTGTTTCAAGCCAACCTCAGTGTTGACCAAATAGATTGGCTGTTGTTGCATCAAGCCAATCAGCGAATTATCGATGCCGTTGCCCAACGCCTGAATGTCCCAGAACATAAAATAATCAGTAATCTCGCCCAGTATGGCAATACCTCTGCTGCTTCCATTCCCTTAGCTTTAGATGAAGCAGTGCGTCAAGGTAAAATTAAACCCAATGACATCGTTGCTGCATCCGGTTTTGGTGCCGGGCTTACCTGGGGCGCGGCAATTTTTCAATGGGGAAGGTGACTCAATTTTGGATTTTGGATTTTGGATTTTGGATTTTAGATTTTAGATTGATCCCACACATGAATGCACACCCGCGATCAATAATTTTAGATTTTAGATTTGTTCTCGCGTTGAAATTCGCTTGCTCTCAGACCTTGTTAAATTTTGGATTATTCAATCCAAAATCCAAAATTTAAAATCTAAAATTCGGTAAATATTTTGTTCTTTGTTAATGACCAATGACCAATGACCAATGACTAAAACTGCATGGGTGTTTCCCGGACAAGGTTCCCAAACGTTGGGAATGGGAATGGACTTATTAGATATACCCTCCGCTAAAAACAAATTTGCCCAAGCCGAGGAAATTTTGGGCTGGTCTATAACAGAAATCTGTCAAAACGAAGAAGAAAAGTTATCACAGACGCTATACACCCAGCCAATTCTTTATGTGGTAGAAAGCATTCTTGCTGACCTTCTCCGAGAACGAGGACACCAGCCAGATTTAGTTGCTGGTCACAGTTTGGGAGAATATACTGCCCTTTATATTGCGGGTGTCTTTGAGTGGTCGGCTGGTTTATATCTGGTGAAGCGTCGTGCAGAACTGATGGATAGTGCTGTCGGTGGGATGATGGCGGCTTTGATAAACTTTGACCGCCAACAGTTGGAAAAAGTTATTGCCCAAACGCCTGATGTTGTGCTAGCAAATGACAATAGCTCGACTCAGGTGGTAATTTCAGGCACGACTGAGGCTGTGCAAGCGGTGCTGTCTCAAATTAAAGCCAAGCGTGCTATTCCCCTAAAAGTTTCTGGAGCATTTCATTCACATTTAATAGCACCAGCAGCTGCCCAATTCCAAGACATTCTAGAATCTGTGGAATTTCAGCCAGCGACTGTGCCAGTGTTGTCTAATGTCGAACCAATTCCGTCTATTGATGGGGAGATTTTAAAGCAGCGCCTGAACAAACAAATGACTGCTTCTGTAAGATGGCGAGAAATTTCTCTGCAATTACCAGCCAATGGCATCCAGCGAGTAATGGAAATTGGCCCTGGTAAAGTTCTAACTGGCTTGATTAAACGTAGTAGCCCTGATTTAATATTAGAAAACATCCAAAGTGCTGCTGATTTACCTGTTTGATTTTTTTATAACTTCATTTCAATGATAAATTCTGTACCCTGACCTAAAATAGAGTTAAAATTCAATTTACCGCCGTGGGTTTCTTCGACGATTTGACGAGCGATCGCTAATCCTAATCCTGTACCTTTACCAACGCCTTTAGTGGTATACAAATGATCAAAAATCTTTTGTTTAACTTCTTCATTCATCCCATTAGCATTATCTTTAATATTAATAATTAATTTCTGCTTGTCATCGCTAATTTGAGTAATAATTGTGATATAATTGGGATTGTCTTTAATCTCTGCAAAACTGCGTCCAATATTTGACTCTTCAAAAGCATCAATAGCATTTGCCAGAATATTCATAAACACCTGATTCAACTGTCCAGCAAAACATTCTATTAATGGTAGCTGAGCATACTCTTTGATAACTTGAATTTCTGGGCGAGTTTCGGAAGCTTTCAGGCGATGTTTAAGAATCATAATGGTGCTGTCGATGCCATCATGAATGTTACAAGCAACGGGGCGATCGCTATCAGCACGAGAGAAGGTTCGTAAGGAAGTACTAATATCCCGAATCCGCTTCACGCCTTCTTTCATAGAACCCACTAACTTAGGTAAGTCTTCGCGGATGTAATCGAGGTCAATTGCTTTGATTTCGTCTTGTATTATTCCACTGGGACTAGAATATTCCTGTTGATATAAATCAATTAAGCCAAACATATCTTTGATATGATCTAAAGCGGGTTGAATATTACCGCCCAGGAAGCCAATAGGGTTATTGATTTCATGTGCCACACCTGCAACGAGGTTGCCCAACGCTGACATCTTTTCACTCTGCACCAGTTGCATTTGGGCACGCTGAAGTTCTACGAGTGCTTGTTCTAGATTTTGTTTTTGTTGTTTGAGTTCTTCTTGTGCTTGCTGACGTTTTGTAATATCTTCTGTTACTAATAAAATCCCGAATAGATTTCCATTGACATCGCGTAGAGGCATTTTGTTAGTATCCAACCAAATTTGCTGACCATCTGCTAGCAGGGATTGTTCAATGATGTGAAGTTCTGCTTTACCAGACTCCATCACACGCCTATCCCAACTACGATACAAATCTGCTTCTTCCTCGGTTATCGATAAATCATAATCGGTTTTACCCACAATCTCATCGGGCGAATTTAAGCCTATTATCTTGGCGAAACCCTCATTACAACCCAGATAAACTGAATTGAGATTTTTCCACGCTACCCACTGCGGGACGGTATCAAATACCAGGCGCAATAATTGCTGGGTTTGCTTCAAGGCTTCAACTGATGTACATAGTTCTTGGGTTCGTTCCCCGACTCGTTGCTCTAATTGTTCATTGACTTGTTGCAGTTCTAAATTTCTAGCTTCCAGGGATTGGCTCAATTGATATATCTGGAGATGAGTTCGCACCCGCGCTAAAACTTCACTTTGTTGAAAAGGTTTGGTGATGTAGTCAACACCTCCGAGTTCAAAGCCTGTGACTTTGTTCACCGATTCAGATAAGGCGGTGATGAAGATAATCGGAATATTTTGGGTTCTGGGATTGGCTTTGATCCGCTGACAGGTTTCAAAGCCATTCATGCCCGGCATCATCACATCCAGTAAAATCAAAGATACTGAAGTATGTTCTAGTTGTTGTAGGGCGCTTTCACCACTCGTAGCGATCGCCACTTCAAAACCAGCATCGGCTAAGGTGTCTGAAAGCACCTTTAAGTTATTTGGCACATCATCCACGATCAGAACAATGCCATTATCCAACAAGTTGGGAACGTGATTGTCAAATATAATCGAATTTCCAGAGGTTTTTATCATGGCAAAAATGGATTAACTTTTAGCACTAGGGAGATACTTTTGAATAAATGTTCGGATATTTTCAAGCTGGAAATTATCTGCATATTCCCGAATTTCTTTAACAAATGCCTGGTACTGCTCATCAGCTTTTTCCAAAGTTTTTAGCTGTTGCTCGATCGCCATCAAACGTCCCTGCAATGCTAATGTGTGTAATTGCGACAAAACCTCATCGGTTGGGGGAATGATCTCTTTTGGGGTGGATGAAGACATTTCCCATGAGTTAACTGTCATTGGCTCTACAGCCAGAGAATTTTCTTCATAAATCCATTCCAAATTTAGGTATTTCTCCAACAACTTCAGCAACGCTTGGGCTTCTACAGGCTTGGGTAAAAACGCATCGGCTCCGGCTGTGATACTCTCATTCTGGTTAGTTTCAAATACACTAGCTGAAGAAGCGATCGCCGGAACATTCTTCAATTCAGGAATCTGTCGCAACTGTCGCAGCATCTGGTAGCCATCCATTTCTGGCATCATCAAGTCTGTAATAATTAGATCGGGAAGAATCTCCTGCGCCTTTACCAATCCTTCTCGACCATTGCTGACGGCAATCACAGCAAAACCCAAAGGTTCCAGCAAACTAACCAAAACTGACCGATTCTCCCAACGGTCATCGACTACCAGCACTTGGCGCTTGTTGCCTTCAAATCCCAGGATTTTTCCTTGCTTGGTTGTTCGCAGAGTTGTTGCCCAATCTTTGGCTTCGGCAAGTTCGGCCTCAAACCAGAAGGTGCTACCTTGTCCAAGCTGGCTTTCCACATTTAGGGTGCTACCCATCAGTGAAACGATTTGCTGACTGATTGCTAGTCCTAGTCCAGTACCTTCTGCTTGTTTCTTGACATCACCCACTTGTTCAAAGGGTTGGAAGATTTTCGTGACTCCGGTTGGCGATATCCCCACTCCTGTATCTTCGACCTCAAAACGAATTTGATAGGTTCCAGTTTCCAGTTTGTGAGATTTAACACGAAACGTCACCCCACCTTGGTCAGTAAACTTAATGGCATTACCCAATAAGTTAATCAACACTTGGCGCAGGCGTTTTTCATCAACTTTAATTCCTACAGGTAAATCAGAATCAGGTTGATAGGCGAAGGGAATTCCTTTTTGGTTAGCACGCACGCGCATCATCTCAGCAATGCCTTCGAGAAGTGCCGGGAAATAGGCATCCTCAGGATACAATTCCAACTTGCGGGCTTCGATTTTGGCGAGGTCAAGAATATCATTAATCAGATTGAGTAAATGATTTCCGCACTGATAGATGATATCTATACCTTTTTTAGCTTTTTCTGTTAGTGGTTCACCATTTTGGAGAATTTGGGCATAGCCCAGGATGCCATTCAGGGGTGTTCGCAGTTCATGGCTCATGTTAGCGAGAAACTCACTTTTGGCCAGGTTTGCAGAATCAGCTTTCTGTTTTGCCTCTGCTAGTTCTAGCGTCCGTGCTTCTACCTTTTGTTCTAAGGTAGCAAAGGAGGTTTGCAACTGGCTGGCCATGGTATTAAAGGATGTGGCAAGTTCTCCAAGTTCATCAGTGCGCTGGCTGGGTAAAGTCGCATTCCAGTTCCCCGTTGCCAATTGTTTGGCGGCGCTATTAAGTTGTAAGACTGGTAGCACGACAAGCGATCGCGACAGCCAACGCACTACAATCACAGTTAGTAATAACACGGCGAAAAAAGTCACCAGAGCCAACAAAGCAACCGAAATTTCCCGACGCACTAAATAACTTGCGTCTAGTTCAACCACCAAAAATCCATTCACCCGACCGAGAAGATCGGTAATTGGGGCATAGCCGTAGAGAACGGTTTGGCCGTTTGCACTTTGGTGAAATTTCTGCTCAACAAACGGTGCATTCCTGGCAACGGCTGTATTTAAACCATTTAATGATTCTTGATAATCCGTTCCAATCAATACAGTTTTGCCTTGATCGGAAGGGTTGTAGTTTAAGACATAAAGAAACTTTTTATTTGGTTGCTGGCGTACCGTATAAATACGTAGAATATCTTTACTAGTTGCTTGGATGGCTATCAGTTTCGCCTGAGTAATTTTATAAAAAGCTGAGGTGCGATCGCTAGGTTTAACAATTAATCCGTGATAATCGCTATCGATTTGGGGAACTGCCAGACTCACAATCGCCAAAAGACGATTACGAATTCCTTGCCGTTGACCAGAGTACAACTGCCAGTACATTCCCGAAGCTAGTGCCCCAGCCATCACCGCAATTAGTACTGAATAGGAAGCAATAATTTTTGTGCTGAGGTTCCAATTTCCCATTGGTCTGGCTCCTTTTAAGTCCCAAACTACTGAGATGACCAAGTGTATTATCAGTCATACCCGATTATTTATAAGATGCCCACTTGATCTGTCAAATGAACAATTGGATTAGGGATTGGGCATTTGTTATTTCTCCTTGTCTCCCTGCTTGCAATACTTCTCGGTTAGCACAATTAGTCGTTGCAGATCCCCAACCCCCGATAAATTGCTACCGTGTATACACAAGTTATCCGATGTCCTATCTTTAATCCCTCTCCTTACTAAGGAGAGGGACAGGTTTTACTACGTAAAACCAGGGTGAGGTATTTCAGGGACTATGGTTAGCTTTTCGCGTACTGTTAATTAACCCTTATAGCCCAAGGCTGGCGCGGTAAGCGGCGCGTTGAGACTCACGCCCGACTGCGTTGGTAATTTGCTCCCATCCCTGTTCAATGTGCTGCATTGTTTTCTCTGTGGTGAGTTTGTTCACTAAGAAATCAGATACTGCGGCATCGAGGACTTCAAATTGATATTGCTGATTATGGGGAATGCTCAAATTCAAAACTATGTTGGGGCTGTTCAGGCTGACCCCAATGGCTGCGAGATAGTTGTTGGCAGCTTCGGACGACAGCCCTGCTTTAATCCAGGGATCTGAGTTTTCAAATTGAGAAATTCGGTAGGGATTGAAGCCCGTTGTGCCGATGGTAACATCCACATTGGACTGAGCCGGTTGACTCATGTAGGAGAGAAACGCATATGCGGCATCCTGCACCCTTGGTACTGCCTTGGCATGAATCACACCAGTCCAACCGACATTGGCAGCGTAGGGGGCGTGATTGGCTCCATCAATGGCATAAGGACAGGTAAACTTATCGCAAGCTACCAGTTGACTGGTTTTATGATCGAGGACTTGAGTTGTACCTGGAGTGATGACAGCACCCACTTTATCCATCACTTTAGACACAGATTGATCAATGGATAGAGGCCCAATATCGCCCCAATCAATAGTCAAAGCGCACCTGCCAGTGATGAATAATTCTCTAGCTTTAGAACCACCCAAATTCTGATCCTGGGGAACTCCATAATCCATAGTTTGTTTATAAATATCCAGTGCTTTGGCAAAAGCTGGATTGTTCACCAGAGGCTTCATGGTGTCTGAGTCAAAAAATGCTCCTTGTGCTGTTCCCAGAGATTGCAAAAAAGGAGTGGCAATAGATATCAACATACTGGTGCTATTCTCATGAGCACGCTTGGAAATACAAGAGCCATAGTCTGGTTCACCGTCGCCATTTAGGTCTTTGCCGTGAAACCGTTTAGCGATCGCCAGATACTGCTCCCAAGTTTCTGGAGGCGTTAAACCAGCTTCCTTTAACAGATCGCTGCGGTAATAAACCATGTGAAAATCGCCATCCAACGGAATACTATAGATGTGTCCTTTATAAGTCGCACTGACATTCCGAAAGATCGGTGCAATATCTTCCCACTGCAAGGCTGTATCAGACTTGACTCGCGCCGTTAAATCTTCCAGATAGCCAGCATTGATAAAGTCGATCAGCCATTGAGGTAAGATTATTGCCATATCGTATTTTGAAACACTGCCAGACCAGTTTTTCTCCAGTATGTTGTAGAGATTTTTAAAGGGAACACCCGTTAGATTGACCTTGGCTCCAGTCAAGGCTTCAAACCCTGCAATCCGTCTATGAGCGCCTGTATAAATGGCTTCATCATGGGTAATGACATTAATCGTTACACCGTCAAAGCGTTGTGCAGTCGGATTGATGTGGGTGGGACTAGGAGATGAAGCTGTTTGAGAATTGGGTGGGGAGAAACTGCAACCTGGAACCCCTAAACTCAACCACAGGGCAGCTAGGAAAATCAGATAATATCGAATTCGCTGCCACACAGAGCAAAACTTTTGCCAATTAGACATTTTATAATTCTTTCCCTCTGGCTTTTAACTGTCAAATCTTGACGATTTACAGATTTATTATTCCCAGATATATTAATTTTTTATGGGGTTAGCCCAAGGCTGGCGCGGTTGTAGCCTGGGAAGTTATTTGTGTTGGCTGAGGGGATGAAACCGTTGGGACATTGGCTGTAAACAGGCTACATTCCGGAACTGCAATGCTGATCCACAATGCCGTTAACAGCATGGCAAAATATTTGAGTGGTTTGATGCCAGCGCGTAAGCGTTGGTTCAAAGAGAAATTTATAGTTTGATAAGACCTATTCCTGACAAATTAAAGTTACGGTTTATTTGTCAATAAGCAATGATACTTAAAATATTGCCCAAATCTGGGGTAAAAAGCATAATTTTTAGCTCGGCGATCGCTACCCTTTAAACCCATCATGATGTTTTTGTGCTGAAAAGTCATGGATCAAATTAAATATAAAACCTCACCCTGCCTTCGGCTTCCCTCTCCGAACTCACGGAGAGGGAATGAGGGTGAGGTTTGATTTTATATTACGCCTACCTACTTAATGTAATGACAAACTCTGTTCCTTGTCCCAGTACAGAGGTGCAGATCAGGTTGCCACTGTGGGTTTTTTCAACGATTTGACGAGTGATCGCGAGTCCTAATCCCGTCCCTTTATTTACAGCTTTTGTAGTAAATAAGTGGTCAAAAATCTTTTGTTTCACTGATTCATTCATCCCTTTACCATTATCAGCAATAGCAATTTTAACTAAATCATTTTCGACTGAGGTTGTAATTGTAATGCAGTTAGGATTGGCTTTAATTTGCTGAAAAGAGTGTCCATGATTAGATTCATCTAAGGCATCAATAGCATTAGCTATAAGATTCATAAATACCTGATTTAATTGGCCAGGAAAGCATTCAATTTCAGGTAGATTACCGTAATTTGTGACAACTTCAATCCCAGGACGTTGTTGATTAGCCTTGAGCCGATGTTTCAAAATTAAAATTGTACTGTCAATGCCTTCGTGAATATTAAACGGCACTTTGTAATCTTGATCTGCGCGGGAGAAAGTACGTAAACTAGTGCTGATATTTTTGAGGCGATCGCACGCCATCACCATTGAATCAATAATCTTGGGTAAGTCTTCTAAGCTATAATCCAAGTCAATTTTTTCGGCATGGTTGATAATCTCATCACCTGGATTAGGGAAACTTTCTTGATAGAGTTTTAAGTGTTTAACAATATCCACAAGGCTGGGTTTAGCTTGTTGAAGGCTGGCATAAATAAATCCCAAAGGATTATTCATTTCATGGGCTACCCCTGTAACTAAGTTACCCAATGCAGACATTTTCTCACTTTGGACGATTTGCAGCTGTGCTTGTTGTAAGTCTTGTAGTGCTTGCCCAGCTTGTTGATAAAGTTGAGCATTCTCTAGAGATATTGCTACTTGGGAAGACAGTAAGTTAATCACGCTGAGGCGATCGCTAGTAAATACCCCTTGAATCATTTGATTTTCTAGGTACAGAATCCCCACCAAATGCCCTTGATTAATAATCGGGGTACAGAATACACTTTGGGGTTGATGTGACAACATATATTTCCCAATTACCCCAGGAATATCTGTTTTACAATTGTCTATCACAACTGTTTGTTGAGTATTTTTGACGTAATTAATAATTTTTACGGGAATATCTTGACAATTGTCGAGTGGTTGTTTTTCCAGAATGGTTTGTATTTGATTATGAGCAATAAAAGTAATTGCTCGTACTTGCCAAGTATCTTCATCGGGAAGCAGCAGTACAGCTTTTATCGCGCCAGAGTTTTCTAAAATAATCCGGGTGAGACTGGTGATGAGTGTATTTAATTCCAGAGAACTGGAAATAGCTTGAGCCGCTTTCAGGGCAGAGGTAAAATCTAAAACGTCGGAAATATTGGTGCCGAGAGTGGGATTCGTGCGAGTAGATGAGAAAGTCTCATGAAAGTCAAGAGTTTCTTGAGGGTTGAGGTTAAGTCGTTGCTGTTGCAGGATGAGTTGAAGTAATTGGGGATAGCGTTGTTCTAGATCGGTAACTTTGGCTTTTGCTCCCCACCGGGAATAAGCATAGTAGGCTTGAATCAAATAATCTTTGGCGATGCGTTCTTTGCCCCATTGGAGGTAGAACTTCCCTGCTAGTTCGTTAGCGATCGCTTCTTCTTGAATATACTCGTTTGTTTTGGCTCCAGCGATCGCGCGATCGTAGTTTTCTATTGCTTCGGCTCTAGCCCCCAAGATCCGACACCGTTCTGCCATGATCAAGGCGCAGCGGTGAGCCTGATTACTCGGTGCATAAGCTGCCCACCCACTGAGTTTTTCCAGGTTGGTAGCAACCCGTTCTAGAATGCTTGATTGGTCTGTTTCGCTGGCATCTGGATAAAGCGCTAATTGTACTAGCGCATCATAGAAGTAAAAAAGCGGAACACTCATCAGTCCTGCCATTCCACGCAAATACTGGGCTGCTTTATTGGCATTTTCCAACGCTTGTTCATAGTCTTGGAACAGGTAGCAAAGTATCAGCTTATTGAAATAAACTTGGTGCAGTGCCGTTACTTCACCCGTTTTCTGGTAAAGCTGAATTATTTCACGCTCATCGCAGTATTCGCCAACCAATCGAGCTGGCTCTGTTGACGCCCCCAACAGATTCACGACTACCTGATGGTAAAGACTTTGCATGTGGAGATAGGTATGCTGGCGCAGTTGCTGCATTACCTTGCGATGTTCTTCCATCACTAGCTTCAGCGAAGACAGTTCGTGACCAGTAAAATAAGTATTATGGTCATACACCAGCAGGCTGAGTGCTGCAAGATTGAGATTACCAACTTCTAATCCACTGGCATAAGCTTGCAGTAGTCCTGCCAGGGAGGTTTTTGCAGGTTCTTTCCAGTGTTTGAAGAAGCAGTTAAAGTCAAAAAGGGCTGTGGCAACAAGCTTGGGTGAGTGAAGGTGTTGCAGAAGGTTTATCCCCAGCTGCCCAAAGCAATAGCCCGCTTCAATATCACCTAATATGGCAATCAACATTAACCCATAGAGACTGTAGCCATGAATTGAGTCTGGAGCATTTCCGTACTGCACCGATAGATCGAACTGGGCAAAGACGATCAGGGGCATCAGGTTTGGGGCAGCTTGATAAGCAGGCGACATGATGGTGGACAGAATCATCATTGCGGCTTTTTTGTCCGGCGCAGTCATTTCCGGTAAATACAGCAAAGATTCCATCGATCTGTTGCTGAGTTGGATTTGGGTGTGCTGGAGTGCCTGCCCAATGTCTGCCGGGGTAGGCTGTTCTGTCAAATGCACCCCCAGAGTTTCCAGTACTTCCCGCGCCAACTGCAACGCTTCTAAGAGTTGGTTTTGAGCCATGCAAGCCCGAATCTTCGTGTCGTAAACATTAACCCGATCAAGCCAAGAGCGGGCATGAGTGAGTACAACTTCAGCGAACTGCTCCATTTGTTCAAAGTTAGCGCCCAAGAAAGCACAATTAGCTGCATCTTCATACAGAACGAGGGCGAGAGTGTAGTGGCTCTGCCAGCAATTGCTCCTCAATAAAGAAATGCCCGTGTTGAAATAGTTTAAAGCCGCTCCATAAGCCGTTGCACTTTTAGCTTTCTGTCCAGCCATCAAGTTTAACTGCACGAGTTCCTGTTGCTCCGTCTGATCCTCAATCAGAGATATCCCCTTGTTGAGGTGATTGACGATCGCAAAAATCTGCTTATCTTGTTCACTCCCACTTGTTGCTTGTTGCAGCAAACGTCCAATCTGGAGGTGGGTAATTTGCTTTTTATCTTCTGGAATCAGGGAATACGCCGCTTGCTGAACGCGATCGTGTAAAAACCGATAAGTGGGATTGGCTACTGCATGATAAAGTGATGCCGTATCCAATTGCGTAAAGAACTTGTACATTTCCGTAGTCGGAATAATCAGCCCTTCTTGCAATGCCTTCCACAACTCTGTCGCCGCATCTTCTAGCGATTTTTCGGAAACGATCGCCAGGGTATTCAAATCAAACTGCGCCCCAATACAAGCCGCTAACTTCAACACATCCTGAGTTGGAATCGGCAATTTCTGTAATTGCAGTGCCATAAACTCGACCACATCATCAGTAATTGCCAAAGCTCTAACTTCAGCAATATCACATTGCCAATGGTGTGTTTCCCAGTCAAAAGTAATCTGTCCATCTTCATGCAGTGCTTTGATAAATTGCGTGGCAAAAAATGGGTTGCCTTTGGTTTTTTGGTACACCAATTCCGTCAACGGTTGAGCCTGGGATAATTGGCAATCCAGTGTATCTGCCAACAACTGATTCAGATCCACTAAACTTAACGCTTGCAAGCTGATTGTATTCACCGTCGCCCCAGTTTTTACTATTTCATCTACTGTTAAGATAAATGGATGCATCGAAGAAACTTCATTATCCCGATACGCACCCAAGACTAATAAATGTCCCGTATCTTCCATCAATAATTGCAGTAATTTTAGTGAGGCGGAATCTGCCCACTGCAAGTCATCCAAAAATATCACTAAGGGATTTTCAACGCTTGTAAAAACTTGCACAAATTTCTGGATAAGCAGATTAAATCGATTTTGGCTAGCACTCCCTGATAGTTCTGTGGCTGGGGGTTGAGCGCCAATGATCCGCTCTATCTCTGGAATGACATCGATTAAGATTTGTCCACTATCACCAACGGCTGATAAAATTCTGGTTTTCCAGGCTTGCAGTTGACTATCGGATTCACAGAGCAATTGCCCCATTAAGTCTCGGAAGGCTTGGACAAAAGCGCTAAAGGGGATGTTGCGCCCAAATTGGTCGTATTTGCCTTTGATAAAGTAACCACGTTGGCGCACAATGGGTTTATGAACTTCGTTGACGACGGCAGTTTTCCCGATTCCTGAAAAACCCGCCACTAGCATGAGTTCGGTGTTACCAAGACTTACCCGCTCAAAGGCATCAAGTAAGGTTTGAACTTCAGTTTCTCGTCCATAGAGTTTTTCTCTGATAATGAAGCGATCGCACACATCTTGTTGGGCAATTTCAAAGTTCTCAATCTTACTATTTTCTTGGATTTGAGTTAAACATTTTTCTAAATCAAATTTAATTCCTAATGCACTTTGATAGCGTTCTTCAGCATTTTTCGCCATCAATTTCATTACGATGTCACAGATAACTTGGGGAATAGTCAAACAAACCTCACCTGCCTTTAAAACCCTCTCCTTAGTAAAGAGAGGGTTGGGGTGAGATTTATTCAGATTTGGTGGAAGTTTTGCAATATGACAATGTAGCAATTCCATCGGATCATTTGACTCAAAAGGTAACTCTCCTGTAAGTAATTCATAGAAAGTTACACCTAAAGAATAAAAATCAGTCCGGTAGTCAATCCCTCGATTCATTCTTCCTGTTTGTTCTGGAGAAATATAAGCGAGTGTACCTTCTAACACATTGGGATTTATCAGTGTTTGCGTTTCCCGTGGTAGTAGAGATGCAATACTAAAGTCAATTAATTTTACTTGTTTGGTTTCGGGATTAATTAAAATATTCGCGGGTTTGATGTCTTTATGAATAATGCGTTGATAATAGAGTATATCTAAGGTATTGCACAGTGCGATCGCTATCTGTAAAAACTCTGTGAGATTTCGTAGGCTTGACCCTATTTCCCATTTTTTAAGAGAAATTCCCCCAAAGTCTTCCATCACCAACGCATAACCATTTTGGTAAAGTTCTAGGCTGTAGGTTTGGATAATTAGAGGTGAGTTGAGATTTTTGGCAATGGTGTACTGATTGCGAAACGACAAGAGTTCGCTAAAACTGGGATAAGGATTTTTCAGGAGTTTAATTACTATAGGTAACGAGTCAGTTTCTCGATACCCCCGATAAACTAGGGTTCTCGAACCATTGTACAGTTCTTCGTTAAGTTGATATCCGGGAATGCTGACTTTAGTGCTAACCATACTGCGCTCATGTTTAAGACTTCCAAATTTAGTGTTCCCGGATAGTGCAGTTGTTTACCAACAATCTTCAAAACTTTACAGTGGAATTTCAATAAAAAATTCTGTCCCCTCACCCAAAACAGAGTTAAAACTTAATTTCCCACTGTGGGTTTCTTCGACGATTTGACGAGCGATCGCTAATCCTAATCCCGTCCCTTTACCCACAGATTTTGTGGTAAATAGATGGTCAAAAATCTTTTGTTTCACTGATTCATCCATCCCCTTAGCATTATCAGCAATAGCAATTTTCACGCCTTCATTTTTCAGGGAGGTTTTAATTATAATTCGGTTAGGATTGGTCTTAATTTCCTCAAAACTCCGTCCCGTATTTGATTCATCCAACGCATCAATTGCATTTGCCAGAATATTCATAAATACTTGATTTAATTGTCCAGGAAAACACTCAATCTTAGGTAAATTGCCATAATCGCTAATCACTTCAATTGCTGGACGCTGTTCGTTTGCTTTCAGGCGATGTTTGAGAATCAAAATCGTACTGTCAATGCCTTCGTGAATATTAAACGGCACTTTGTAATCTTGATCGGCGCGGGAGAAAGTACGTAAACTAGTGCTGATATTTTTGAGGCGATCGCACGCCATCATCATTGAATCAATCATCTTGGGTAAGTCTTCTAAGCTATAATCCAAGTCAATTTCTTCAGCATGGTCGGTAATTTCATCACTAGGATTTTGTAAACTGTGTTGATATAGTTTCAAGTGTTCAAAAATATCTGCAACGGTGGGTTTAGCTTGTTTAAGGCTAGCAGAAATAAAGCCTAAAGGATTATTCATTTCATGGGCTACACCAGCAACAAGATTACCCAATGCAGACATTTTCTCACTCTGAACAATTTGTAATTGCGCTTGCTGTAAATCTTGTAATGCTTGCCCGGCTTGTTGATACAGTCGAGCATTCTCTAGAGAGATTGCTGCTTGGGAAGACAGTAAGTGAATGACGTTGAGGCGATCGCTAGTGAATACCCCTTGAGTCAGTCGATTTTCAAGGTAAAGAATCCCTACCAAACGCCCTTGATTAATAATCGGGGTACATAATACACTCTGGGGTTGTGAGGAGTGCATATATTCCCCTATTAACCCAATAATATCTGTTTTGCAATTGTCTATAACAACTGTTTGCTTGGTATTTTTGACGTAATGGATAATGTTTACGGGAATATCTTGACAATCATCTAGTGATTGTGGTTCAAGAATAGTTCGGATATCAATCTGGGAATTTGATCCATGATTGATAAAAGTAATTGCCCTAACTTGCCAAGTGTCGTCTTGGAGAAGAATTAGTGCAGATTTTTTCGCGCCAGAGTTTTCGAGGATAATCCGGGTGAGGCTGGTAATGAGTTGATCTAATTCCAGAGAACTGGAGATAGCTTGAGCTGCTTTCAGAACTGAGGTAAAATCCAGAACATCGGAAATACTGGTGCTACCATTGCTAGAAGTGCGAGTGGAAGAGGAAGTCCCACGAAAAGCAATAGTTTCTGAGGGGTTGAGGTTGATTCGTTGGTATTGCAGAATGGATTGGAGTAGCTGGGGATAGCGTTTTTCTAAATCTTCCACTTTGGCTTTTGCTCCCCAACGAGCATAGCAGTAGTATGCTTGGTGCATATATGCAACAGCCACTTTTTCTTTGCCCCAGTCGAGATAAAATTTGGCTGCTAGTTCGTTGCTAATTGCTTCTTCTTGGATATATTCGTTGGCTTTAGCGAGGGAGATGGCGCGATCGTAATGTTCCATCGCCTTGAGCTTATCTCCCATTACCCGCGCTGTTTCTGCCTCAACTAAGTCATACTTGTGCTGAAAATTAACAGGAGCATAGCCAGCCCAGTAGTGCATGAGTTTTTGGTTGGTAACTACCTGATTTAGCCAACATTCTTGCTGATCCCGATCTGCCGAAGGCAGTAGCGTTTCATTATCGCAGCTAGAATACTTTGCAAGTAAGGACAAAGAGTAGTAAAAGTTATGTCCCACAACTAATAGTAGACCAAAGGCTCCATCCATATACTCGGTGGCTTTTTCTGCATTGGTTGCAGCCTGTTCATACTGGCCAAAGGTATAAAGGATAGCTGTTTTGGCAACATAGATGGCAAATAGTGACTGATGATTGTGGGTGTTGTGAAAATGTGGCAGCATTTCTGTCTCATCAAAATCAATACCAGTCAGGTAATATTGCTGAGAGGATCGTCCGAGTAAGTTTAAGGTGACTTGCCTCCAAATCTGGGCATAATCAACACAATGTTTTTGTTTGAGTTTTAAAAGTAGATCAATATATTTTGCTTGCCTTTCTTCAACAGCATCTAGAGTTTCTCCAATTAACAATAAATGCGTACACTCAGCCATCATCGAATAGCTAGCGTGTTCGATATCTCCAACTTCTAATCCACACTGCATACTTTCCCGTAAAAATGTGAGTGTATTTCGACCATGCTCTTTGTAAGCACAGATAAAAACACCAAAATGCATATAACTTTTTGTACTGATTTCTTTACCGTGATATTGCTCTAATAGTTTTAAAGATATCTGACCTGAGTGATAACCAGTATCGACATCTCCGATTACAGCACAAAGAAATATACCATAACTTCCATAGGCAAAAGCAGCCAAGGATGAATGTCCCTGTTCAAGACAAAGATGGAGCATTGTCAGTGCTACTGACGGAAACATATCCGGTTTGACATGATGAACAGGAGGTGTAATACTAATCAGCAATCGCAGTGCAGCCAGAGATTCTGGATTGGTCATTTCTGGAACATTGGCTAAGTTTGTTAAAGTTGGTAGTTGAGCTAAACGATTCTCCTGCTCTAGATCAGGTGATCTCAACGAAATTTTTAACTGCTCCAGTGCTTTTAACCCTGTTTCAATGGCTTTAACTTGCTGATCTTGGGCAATATAAATCTGAACTTTCAGTTCATAAGCTTTAATTCTGTCCAATATCTGCGTAGTTTGCTGCAAGATCAGGTCTGTAAATTTGATAGCCTGTTCAAAGTTGATGTTTAAGTATTCTGCTTTTGCTGCATCTTCATACAGCGCTAGGGTGAGATCATACTGACTTTGCCAGCTATCTGCTGTTAGCAGTTCTATTCCTAGCGTTAGATACTCAATCGCAGCAGTGTAGGCAGTGGCAGCAATAGCTTTTCGTCCAGCTAACAGATTTAACTGAACAAGTTGATCTCGTTCGGTCTGTTGAGTAATTAACCTCAACCCCAGGTTTAATTGACTAACAATTTGAAAGATTTTCTCTTCTTGCTCACTTGGAGAAATATTACTTAACAGTAGCTGACCAAGTTTTAAGTGAGTACTCTGTTTCTGATCTTCTGGAATCAAAGAATAAGCAGCTTGTTGGACGCGATCGTGTAAAAATTTATAGGTGGGGACTTGAAAATTAGAATTTGAAGGGTTGGAATCAGAATCCTGTTCACTGTGTTGGAAAAATTTATAAACATCAGTAGTAGGTAAAAGTAACCCTTCTTCCAAAGCTTTCCACAAATCACCAGCCGTTTCGATTTGCGAGGATTCTGAAACAATTGCCAAAGTTGCTAAATCAAACTGATTGCCAATACAAGCAGCTAACTGCAAGATGTTTTGAGTTGATTGCGGTAGTCTTTGTAGTTGAAATGCCAGATGCGCTCTTTTGACTTCGTTATCACGGTATGCACCAATTAATAAAAGATGTCCCGTATCAGCCATTAATAACTGCATTAACTTCAGCGATGCTGAATCTGCCCATTGTAAATCATCTAAAAACATCACTAATGGATGTTCGACACTGGTAAAGACTTGGGTAAAGTTTTGGAATAATAAATTAAATCTAATTTGTGCTGCATTTCCTGATAATTATGGAGCCGATGATTGTTCACCAATAATTCTTTCTAATTCAGGAATGACTTCAATAATTACCTGTCCATTTTCACCCACAGCCTCTAAAATTTTGCTTTTCCATTGCTGGATTTTGGTATCACTTTCTGTTAATAGCTGCCCCATTAAATCTCGAAATGCTTGCACCAATGCACTTAAGGGTATATTCCGTTGAAATTGGTCAAATTTCCCTTTGATAAAATAACCGCGTTGTCTAACAATCGGTTTATGAACTTCATTAACAACCGCAGTTTTTCCAATTCCCGAAAACCCAGCTAACAGCATCATTTCAGTAGCACCCAAGCTGACTCTTTCAAATGCTTGAAGTAGTGTTTCTACTTCGTTTTCTCGTCCATAAAGTTTGTCGGGGATAATAAAGCGATCGCACACATCTTGTTGTGCAATTGGGAAACTCTTAATTTCACCAGTTTCTTGGAGTTGAGATAAACAATTTTCTAAATCAAATTTCAACCCTAATGCACTCTGATAGCGATCCTCAGCATTTTTCGCCATCAATTTCATCACGATGTCACAGAGAACTTGAGGAATAGGAAAAGAAACCTCATCCCAACCCTCTCCTTGATCAGCAGAGGATGCTTTATGCGGGTGAGGTTTATTCATATTTGGTGGAAGTTTCGCTAAATGACAATGTACCAACTCCATCGGGTCATTTGATTGAAACGGTAACTCACCTGTAAGTAATTCGTAAAAAGTGACACCTAAAGAATAGAAGTCAGTGCGGTAGTCAATCCCGCGATTCATTCTTCCTGTTTGTTCAGGAGATAAATAACCAAGTGTCCCTTCCAACACACTAGGATTCATCAATGTTTGAGTTTCCCGTGGGAGTAGGGAGGCAATACTAAAGTCAATTAATTTAACTTGTTTGGTTTCGGGATTAATTAGAATATTGGCGGGTTTGATATCTTTATGAATAATGCGATCGCGGTACAGTATATCTAAGGTATTGCACAGTGCGATCGCTAGAACTAAAAACTCTTGTAGAGACGCGATATATCGCGTCTCTATAGAGGTAAAATAATCTTTGAGAGAAATCCCTCCAAAATCTTCCATCACCAACACATAGCCATTTTGGTAGGGTTCTAGGCTGTAGGTTTGGATGATTAGTGGTGAGTTAAGATTTTTGGCAATGGTGTATTGATTGCGAAACGATAAGAGTTCGCTGAAACTCGGATAAGGATTTTTCAGTAGTTTAATCACTACTCTTAAGGAGTCAGTTTCTCGATACCCGCGATAAACTAGGGTTCTCGAACCATTGTAGAGTTCTTCACTTACTTGATATCCGGGAATATTGACAAGAGTGCTAATCATACTGCTAAATCCTTAAGACTTCTAGATTTAGTATTCCCAAATATCTGAGCTTGTTGAACAACAAAAGCAAAAATTATCCTGGAATTTCAATAAAAAATTCTGTCCCCTCACCCAAAACAGAGTTAAAACTCAATTTCCCACTGTGGGTTTCTTCAACGATTTGACGAGCGATCGCGAGTCCTAATCCCGTTCCTTTACCCACAGATTTTGTGGTAAATAAGTGGTCAAAAATCTTTTGTTTCACTGATTCATCCATCCCCTTAGCATTATCAGCAATAGCAATTTTCACGCCTTCGTTTTTCAGGGAGGTTTTAATTATAATTCGGTTAGGATTAGTCTTAATTTCCTCAAAAGTCCGTCCCGTATTTGATTCATCCAGCGCATCAATTGCATTTGCCAGAATATTCATAAATACTTGATTTAATTGTCCAGGAAAACACTCAATCTTAGGTAAATTGCCATAATCGCTAATCACTTCAATTGCTGGACGCTGTTCGTTTGCTTTCAGGCGATGTTTGAGAATCAAAATCGTACTGTCGATACCTTCGTGGATATTAAACGGCACTTTGTAATCTTTATCAGCACGGGAGAAAGTGCGGAGACTGGTGCTGATATTTTTGAGGCGATCGCACGCCATCACCATTGAATCAATTGCCTTGGGTAAGTCTTCTAAGCTATAATCCAAGTCGATGTCTTCAGCATGAGCGAGAATTTGATCACTCGGATTTTGTAAACTTTGCTGATATAGTTTCAAGTGTTCAACAATATCTGCAACGGTGGGTTTAGCTTGTTTGAGGCTCGCAGAAATAAAACCTAAAGGATTATTCATTTCATGGGCTACCCCTGCGACTAAATTACCCAATGCAGACATTTTCTCACTCTGAACGATTTGTAATTGCGCTTGTTGTAAGTCTTCTAACGCTGTTTCGAGTACTTGAGATTTTTCGGTTAATGCTGACTCAGCTTCTTTGCGTAAGCGAAGCTCCTCGTAGAGATCGCTAATATTAATAGTTGTCCCGACTAGGCGATAAGCTTTGCCCGTCTCATCTTTTAATGGACTGAGTGTGGTTAACCACCAAGTTTTCTGATCGTTAAATGTTAGACATTCTTCATAGGTGATAGGTATTTCAGTTTGGAAACAACGCAGATAATTTTGATATACTACTGCACCTTCATCACCATGTAATTCTTGTGGAGTTTTACCCAGGACTTCGGAAGCAAGTATACCAACCCCTAGTTCGCAGGATTTGCTCCATCCTGTGTACTCAAACCTACCATGATCGCGGATATCAATCACAAAGATGAGACAGCCAACACCTTCGTAAATACTACTGAGAAACTTTTCTCGCTCCTGGAGATGATTATATAATTGGGCATTTTCCAAAGAAATTGCAGCTTGAGTGCAGAGAAAATTTATCACAGAAAGGCGATCGCTAGTAAATACCCCTTGAGTTAGTTGATTTTCTAGATAAAGAATCCCCACCAAATGCCCTTGATTAATAATCGGGGTACATAATACACTCTGGGGTTGGATTCGGTGCATATATTCCCCAATTAAACCTGGAATATCTGTTTTGGAATTGTCTATAACAACTGTTTTCTTGGTATTTTTGACGTAATGGATAATATTTACGGGAATATCTTGACAATTATCTAGTGATTGTGTATTTGGGATAGTTTGTATTTCCTCATGCTCAATAAAGGTAATTGCTCCTACTTGCCAAGTATCATCTTGGGGAAGAATTAGTGCAGATTTTTTCGCGCCAGAGTTTTCTAGGATAATACGCGTGAGACTGGCGATGAGTGCCTCTAATTCTAGAGAACTGGAAATAGCTTGAGCAGCTTTGAGAACAGAGGTAAAATCTAGAATATCGGAAATAGTAGTACTGCTAGTAGTATTCGTGCGAGTAGATGAGGAAGTCCCACGAAAAGCAATGGTTTCTAGAGGATTGAAGTTAAGTTGTCGCTGTTGCAGAATTGGTTGCAGTAGTTGAGGATAACGTTTTTCTAAATCCTCCACTTTGGCTTTTGCTCCCCAACGGGCATAACAATAGTAAGCTTCTTGCATATATGCAACAGCGACTTTTTCTTTGCCCCAGTCGAGGTAGAACTTGGCGGCGAGTTCGTTAGCTAGGGCTTCTTCTTGGAGATATTGGTTTTCTTGAGCGAGTTGAATAGCAAGATCATAAAGTTCCATCGCATCTGTTTTCTGTCCGAAAACGCGACATTTTTCTGCTTCGACCAAAGAATATTTATGCTGGAAGTTCATGGGAGCATGATATGTCCATTGTTTCAGTTTTTGCTGATTGATAAGGACTCGCTGCTGCAATCCTTTTCGTTCTTCCTCACAAGTGTGAGGTAAGGCAGCAAGCTGGGTCAGCGAATCATAAAAATGAAAAATTGCTACCATGAAACAGCCAGCCACCCCATGTAAATATTGTTGAGCAGAGTCTGCCACTGCAATGGCTTCATGCCATTCTTGGAACAGGTAGCAAAGCATCAATTTATTAACGTACAGCGTACCGATGGCGTAAAGATCGTTGGCAGTTTGGTGCAAGGGCAGCATTGTGGCTTCATTATAGACTACACCTTGAAATTGCCAAGGGAGATGACTTTGACCGGCTGAAGTTGACGCTAAATTTAAAGTAGATTGATAGAAAACATTCAGATAGTTGTAAGCAACTTCCTGTTTAAGTTGAGCCAAGGCTTGACTATAAGCTGCCATTTCTTGTAACAAAACAGTTAGTTCTTTGCCTAAGAAAAAGGATAGGGAACAGTAATTGTAAGCACAATAAGCTGCATATTCTAAAGCACCCATCTCCAGACCACTGTGATATCCCTCCAGCAGAGGAACGAGAGATGCTTGAATTGGATATTTCCAGGGCTTTATAAACGGATACACCATATTAATCGTGCTGGCTTTGAATTCCTGACTCCGAGATTTTGCGAGGAGATCCAATGCCAGTTGACCTGCCTGATTCCCTAATTCAATTTCCCCATTGATGCAAAGAATCACCCCATACCAAGCATAAGCCAGCGTAGATACACTCGCATTGCCTTGTTGAATCGATAAGCAAACCTGTTTGCAGACGATCATTGGCAACAGAGGCGGAACCGCTTGATAGACTGCTGCTGTCACTGCTGCCAGAATTCGGATCGCTGCTAGGGCTTCAGGATCGACCATTTCAGGCAATTTCAGCAATTCTTCTAGTTGCTTTCCGTTCAAAAGTAACTGGATTTCTTGTAAACTTTGATTAATCTCTGCTGGGCTGGGCTGAGTTGGGAACACAATTCCGAATAATTCTAGAATTGTGAGAGCGGTTTTAATCGCTTCGGGTTGCTGGCTCTGCGCCACATAGGCGAGAATTTTTACTTCGTAGACTTTAATGGTGTTTAGCAAGTGTCGGGCATTGTGCAATACAGCATCCACAAATTGCTCCATTAGCTCAAAATTACCGCTCAGACAAGCAACTTCGGCAGCTAACTCATGCAAAGCCAAAGTCATGTCATAACAATGTTCCCAGCCTTCTGTAGTTAGCAGTTGAATGCCTCGATTTAAATACTGCATTGCTGCTACATAAGCGGTTGAAGATTTTGCCTTTTGTCCAGCTGCAAAATTGAGCATTGCTAGTTCGTGCCGCTCAGTTTGAGTAGTAATTAATGCGGCTCCCTGATTCAACTGGTTAACAATTTCAAACAGTTTCTCGTCTCGCTGCTGTTCGGGTGTGGAACTGAGTAACCGTTGCCCAACTTTGAGGTGCGTTAGTTGTTTTTGATTTTCGGAAATAAGGGAATAGGCAGCTTGTTGGACGCGATCGTGTAAAAATCTATATTTAGCTAATTGTTTATTGTTATTCTCATTTTTACTAACTAATTCATCATTAGTTTTTCCTTGATAAAGCTTATAAATCTCACTAATCGGTAAAATCAACCCTTCTTCTAAAGCTTTCCATAAACTAGCAGCCGTTTCAATTTCTGATTCTTCCGAAACAATTGCCAAAGTTGCTAAATCAAATTCATTGCCAATACAAGCCGCTAACTCTAACAGTTTTTGAGTTGATTCCGGCAGTCTTTGTAATTGAAATACCATGAACTTAACGACATCATCTGTAACTGCTTGCTGATTTATTTGTGTGATATCACATTGCCAACACCCTGATTCCAAGTTAAATTCAATTAATCCATCTTGGTGTAATGCCTTAAGAAACTGTGTAGCGAAAAACGGATTACCTTGAGTTTTCTGATATATCAATAGAGAAAGAGGCAAAGCTAAATTTTCTGAACACTTCAGCGTATCAGCAACTAATTGATTCACTTGCCCTTGACTCAGTGGCGCTAAACTAATCGTATTAATCGTGGCTGCTGTTTTTTGGATATCATTCAAAGTTAACATTAACGGATGTACTGGGTTGACTTCGTTATCACGATAAGCACCAATTAAAAAAAGATGCTTTGTATCAGCCATTAATAACTGCATTAAATTCAGTGATGCCGAATCTGCCCATTGCAAATCATCTAAAAACATCGCTAATGGATGTTCAGCACTAGTAAAGACTTGGGTAAACTTTTGGAATAATAAATTAAATCGATTTTGTGCCGCAGTTCCTGATAATTCTGTAGCGGGTGGTTGTTGACCAATAATTCTTGATAATTCGGGGATGACTTCAATAATTACCTGCCCATTATCGCCTACAGCCGCTAAAATCTTGGTTTTAAATCGCTGGATTTGAGCATCACTTTCTGTTAATAATTGCCCCATTAAATCTCGGAAGGCTTGCACAAATGCACTGAAGGGAATATTCCTCTGAAATTGGTCAAATTTCCCTTTGATAAAATAACCACGTTGTTTGACAATCGGTTTATGAACTTCGTTAACTACAACGGTTTTACCAACACCCGAAAAACCAGCTACCAGCATCATTTCTGTTGCACCAAGGCTAACTCTTTCAAATGCTTGGAGTAGGGTTGATACTTCTGTTTCTCTTCCATAGAGTTTATCAGGGATAATAAAGCGATCGCACACATCCCTACGCGCAATTGGGAAACTCTTAATTTCACCAGTTTCTTGGAGTTGAGATAAACAATTTTCTAAATCAAATTTCAGCCCTAATGCACTTTGATAGCGGGATTCGGCATTTTTCGCCATCAATTTCATTACGATATCACAGAGAACTTGGGGAATAGTCAAATCAACCTCACCCCAACCCTCTCCTTGGTAAGAAGAGGGTATCGAAGACAGGTGAGGTTTATTCATATTTGGTGGAAGTTTTGCAATATGACAATGCACTAACTCCATCAGATCATTTGATTGAAAGGGTAACTCTCCTGTAAGTAATTCGTATAAAGTTACACCTAAAGAATAAAAATCAGTCCGGTAGTCAATCCCCCGGTTCATTCTTCCTGTTTGTTCTGGGGAAATATAAGCGAGTGTACCTTCTAACACATTGGCACTGATAAGCGTTTGAGTTTCTCGCGGTAATAAAGATGCAATACTAAAGTCAATTAATTTTACTTGTTTGGTTTCGGGATTAATTAGAATATTCGCGGGTTTGATGTCTTTATGAATAACGCGCTGATGATAGAGTATATCTAAGGTATTGCACAGTGCGATCGCTATCTCTAAAAACTCCGTGAGATTTCGTAGGCTTGACCCTGTTCCCCATTCTTTCAAAGAAATCCCTCCAAAGTCTTCCATCACCAACGCATAGCCATTTTGGTAAGGTTCTAGGCTATAAGTTTGGATGATTAGGGGTGAGTTGAGATTTTTGGCAATGGTGTATTGATTGCGAAAGGATAAGAGTTCACTGAAACTGGGATAAGGATTTTTCAGCAGTTTAATCACTACTCTTAACGAGTCAGTTTCTCGATACCCCCGATAAACTAGGGTTCTCGAACCATTATAAAGTTGTTCGTTAACTTGATATCCGGGAATAGTAACCATACTGCTAAATCCTGACGATTTCCATATCTAGTATTCCCAAATGGGTGAAACAATTCATATTGGATATTTTTTTAATTGGAATCCCTTAAAAGCATATTTTAAAAGGTAGGGAATGTAGTAATAAAGCTCACTAAGTATCAACTGAAATTGTCGAAATCAGTCGCTTGCTTTTCTACAGCTTGGTTGAGTTTGCTCTGGGACTGGCGATCGCTTATGCTAAGTTCAGTTTGATTTGCATTATCTTCTGTGGACAAAAACCGCGAACCGTTTATCAGTCTGGCACTTTACCACGCCTTTAAATGGTCGGTCGTCAGCCCCTTAGTTCACGCCTACTTTCGGGGACAGATTTATGGTACGGAAAATGTCCCCCAATCAGGGGCGCTACTGGTAGTGAGTAATCACGCTAGTTACTTTGACCCGCCGATTGTCTCCAACTGTGTACGTCGTCCAGTAGCGTACATGGCTAAGGAAGAGTTATTTAATATTCCCATTTTGGCACAAGCGATTAAATTGTACGGTGCTTACCCGGTGAGTCGGGGAAATGCCGATCGCACTGCCATCCGTTCCGCCCTAGAATATCTTGATAAAGGTTGGGCTGTCGGTGTTTTTTTGCAAGGTACCCGCACCCCCGATGGTCGAATTACAGACCCCAAAAGAGGTGCATTGCTGCTGGCGGCGAAAGCAAAAGCCCCAATATTGCCAGTAAGTGTCTGGGGTACTGAGGCGATTTTAGAAAAAGGATCGTCCCTACCTCGCGCAGTTCCCATCACTGTGAGAATTGGTAACTTGATTGATGCTCCCAGTTCCACTAATAAAGAGGAATTGGAAGCATTGACACAAAAGTGTGCCACGGTAATTAACGAGATGCATAATTTAGGACGATGAGTTACACAAACTCAGATATATGCTTTAGGGAGGTAGCGATCGCCATTGAGCTTTTGGATGTTTAAAGTCAACCAACTTAGTACAGCTTTGTGTAAAATAGTGGCGAATTGAGGGTTGAAATTTTAACGCAAAGGGGCGCAGAGGCACGCAGAGAATTCGCTATGAACTTATGAAATTCTGTACTTAGTAAATGCATTTAATCCAAAATCTAAAATCCAAAATTGATCCGAGCGGCTTTGAAGCCAAAAACTTTTGCGAGCGATTAAATAATCTTTTATATCTATTCCCATCGCTGGAGTAATTGTATCTTTATTTGAAATTGATGAAATGAAATCAAAAGTTTAGTTATTAATCATTGGTCAGGAAGTACCTTTTAGTTAATAATGTAAAAATAGCCATCTACAAATAAAGATTGGGCATGATGTCGGATTTAAGAGCGGAATTAACAGAAATTTTGGATGAGGCAGAGTGGGAGTGGCTAATTCCTCATGTACAACGAGATGCAGTAATTTTGGTGGCACCTGAGTTAAACTTAGTGGATGTTGGAGTAGCGATCGCCAGTGATCACATACCATCAGTGCAACAGTGGATTGATCAGCAATTGATTACCAAACCCACGACAGTACAGGTAGGAGAATGGAATAGCGATGCTTTCAGCGAGCTACGCCAACGCACTAAGCGATTTAATACCCTCATCGTCCAGCCTTACGTACTAGTGCAAGAAATAGCCGCAGTTTAAGCTAAATAAGTGTCACAGAACGGCTAGAATTGTTACTATAACTTCAGATTTGATGTTGAAACCTTGATCCAATCTGAAACCTTAGAACTATTAGAATGGCATCGCCTCTGTCAGCACCTTGCCACCTTTGCGGCAACTAAGCTGGGGGCGACAGCTGCGCGTCATCTGAAAATACCCGATTCTCAGACCGAAAGCGAACAGTTGCTAGAGCAAACTAAAGAAGTCTACCAACTGGAAACTCGCCTAACCACGGGACTCTCATTTGAGGGAATTCAAGATATTGGCGATTCCCTAGAACGGGCAGAACGCGGCGGAATTTTGACAGGGGATGAACTATTAGCGATCGCTACCACCCTCGCTGGTGTCAGAAATTTGCGCCGTGTCATTGACAATCAGCAAGATTTGCCCATACTGACTGAGTTGGTTGCCGATTTGCGGACTTATCCAGAACTAGAGCAGGAAATTCACCGATGTATTGATGAACGCGCCCAGGTAACTGACCGCGCGAGTCAAAAACTGGGAGAAATTCGCACAGACTTGCGGCGATTACGTATTCAGATTACTCAAAAGCTACAAAATATCTTACAGGCAAAATCTGGCGCAGTTCAAGAACAGCTGATTACGCAACGGAGCGATCGCTTTGTGATCCCCGTGAAAGCACCCCAAAAAGATGCCATCCCCGGTATTGTCCACGATACCTCTACTAGCGGTGCGACGCTATACGTAGAACCGAATTCAGTAGTGCCTCTGGGCAACCAACTGCGGCAGATCATCAGAAGAGAGCAAGCTGAAGAAGAAGCGGTTCGCCGCGTTTTGACCGAACTTGTAGCCGCAGTCAAACCAGATTTGGAGAGGTTGTTAGCGATCGCTACCACTTTGGATTTAGCAACTGCTAGATCACGATATAGTTACTGGCTAGGAGCGAATCCCCCGCGATTTATCCAGCGTGAAGACAATGAAATCATTACCTTGCGGAACTTACGACATCCACTGTTAGTTTGGCAACAACAGCACGAACAAGGACAACCAGTAGTTCCTGTAGATTTGCTGATCAGTCCGCAAATTCGGGTAGTGACGATTACCGGGCCAAATACTGGCGGTAAAACTGTAACCTTAAAAACCTTGGGGTTAGCAGCATTGATGGCGAAAGTGGGTTTATTTGTCCCTGCCCGTGAACCAGTAGAAATACCTTGGTTTGATCAAGTGCTGGCAGATATTGGCGATGAACAATCCTTACAGCAAAGTTTATCCACATTTTCTGGACACATTCGCCGCATTAGTCGGATTTTGGAGGCCATTAGCGATGAGGGAGATAAGGAAGAATCCAATGCCCCATGCCCAATGCCCAATGCCCCATGCCCAATTCCCAATTCCCTAGTTTTACTTGATGAAGTCGGTGCCGGCACTGATCCAGTTGAAGGTAGCGCCTTAGCGATCGCCTTGTTGCAATATCTAGCCAATCATGCCCAGCTAACGATCGCCACCACTCACTTCGGCGAACTTAAAGCCCTGAAATACGAAAATGAGCGGTTTGAAAATGCCTCTGTAGAATTTGACGAAAGTACTCTCTCGCCTACTTACCGTCTGCTGTGGGGCATCCCTGGACGTTCTAATGCCTTAACTATTGCCCTACGCTTAGGATTAAAACCAGAAGTGGTACAACAGGCAAAAACTCAAGTAGGAGAGGCCACAGATGAAGTTAACCAGGTGATTGCTGGCTTAGAAGCGCAACGCCGCCGCCAGGAAACCAAAGCAGCCGAAGCCCAAAGTTTGTTGCAGCAAGCGGAACGTTTATACAAAGAAGTATCCGCAAAAGCCGCAAGTTTGGAGGAGAGGGAAAGCAGTTTGCGGGCTTCACAGGAAATAGCAGTCCAACAAGCGATCGCTCAGGCAAAAGGTGAAATTGCCCAAGTGATTCGCCGCTTACAGAAAGGTACGCCCACAGCCCAAGAGGCGCAGCAAGCCACCAATGCTTTGAATCAAATTGGCCAGCTTTATCAGCCAGCAACGCCAGCAAAACCAAAAGCTGGCTTTATGCCCAAAATAGGCGATCGGCTCCGGGTTCCCAAATTGGGACAGGTAGCAGAAGTGATCGTCGCCCCTAATGAAGATGGGGAGTTAAGCGTTCGCTTTGGGCTAATGAAGATGACGGTGAAGTTAGAAGACGTAGAATCTCTAGATGGTCAAAAACCCGAACCAGTCGTCAAACCCAAACCAGCCCCAGCAGCAGTAACCCCACCACCGCAAAGTGTTCCAGAAATTCGCACTTCTCAAAATACCATAGATTTGCGTGGTAAACGGGTGGCTGATGCCGAATACATTTTAGATAAAGCCATTTCGGAAGCTACAAGCCCACTTTGGATTATTCACGGGTACGGCACTGGTAAACTGCGGCAAGGAGTTCACGCCTTTTTGCAACACCATCCCAGAGTTAACAACTACGAACCAGCAGAACAAGCAGATGGGGGCAGTGGTGTTACCGTTGCTCACATCAAATAAAGTGGCAATAAATGTAACTAGTGAACACTGCTAGTTCGTCCGATTTTTCCTTATAAACCAATACGTTTGGGTTAAGGCTTGATCCTCCCTAACCCTCTTTAAAAAGGCTTGTCGTTACCCACATTTTTATAACAATCAAAGTGTCGCGCAGACAGGTAATCCCGCCCCGAACTTAAGTTCAGTGCTAATAGCTCAAGTCCACTCAAGTGGACTGAAATTTTCGCTTTTACAGAAAATAGCTATTTACATCACTTAAAATCTTATATTTAGTCCTCTTGAGAGGACTTTAGCTATTAGCGTTGGAATTTATTCCAAGGCGGGACTAATACCAATTTTTCATTATTTTGCGTAAGTCCTGGTTAGGATGAAGCAGAAGTTATAGAAGAAAAACAGTATGAAGACCAAGATTTTACCTTTCATTGCAGCTTTTAGCTTTTTTACTAATAGCCCAGCTTGTGCTGAGTATATAGGTGGAGCAAATATCTCAGAGCAAACTGATAGGGTCTACTACATAATGGTCCAAGGTAAAAATCCAGAAAATCCAGCTAATAAAGGTGGAATACTAACATGGACAGACGTAGCTTTTGGTACTGGAATAGCCGCAGTAAGTTATAAATGTGCTGAAAAAAACGTAGCAGCCGATACTGATTTTTATGTACTATACACAATAGGCAAACACAATGGGTGGTGGCAGGTCAATTGTGATTACGCACATAAGGTAGTAAGTGAATTCGGAAAGGATTCTGATGGAGTGTTGATGTTGCTAAATCAGGAAGGACGTAAAGAGTTCTTACATCCTTTATTAATTGTTACTAAACAGCAAGCTAAGAACTTACAAAGACGAAGACAAAATTTTTAGGATGGCAATATCTAGGGGCGTGAGTAATATGAAAGTAGCTAGAGTTGTTCTTGTGTAACAGCTTAATTCTGCTACATTCTCTCTCTCTTCATACTATTTTTTTGTGAAGGTATTGTACTCAGTCAATTATCTATAACCCAATACAGTTCAATTAAGCATTTTTTCCTTGTCTTTATTTGCGTTCTCTGTGTCCTTGGCGGTTCGTTAAAAAAATTGACTTTGACAAAGATTTAAGCCTTAAGTAAACCGTATTGTGTTAGAGGAATATTCGGGAGCAAAATATCACTAACACCAAGCGTATTGTCATTAATGAAGAGGAGGAAATTTGCTATGTTACTTGAACTCAATCAACTAATTGTTAGAGCCGGTCATCAGTTGTTGATTAAAGATGTCTCCTGGTCGGCATACAAACGCATTTTAGCAGAATTGGGAGACAATCGCAGTTCTAGGATAGGTTACAGTCAAGGGGTGCTGGAAATAATGGCTCCATTACCAGAGCATGAAGTAGCTAAAGTTATTATTGGCGACTTGCTAAAAGTTTTATTAGAAGAACTCGATCTGGAATTTTGGAGTTTGGATTCTACGACTTTTGATAAACAAAGTATGGATGCTGGGGTAGAACCAGATGATTGTTTCTATATCCAAAATGAAGCTAAAATTAGGAGCAAAGTTAGAATCAATTTAGAAATCGACCCGCCTCCAGATTTGGCTCTGGAAATTGATATTACCTCCCGCACTCGTTTCAATAATTATCAAGCTTTGAGAGTCCCGGAACTGTGGCGATGGAATGGAAGCAAGTTAGAAATAAACGTGCTTTCTGATGGTAAGTATGTAGAATCAAATACCAGTTATATTTTCCCCAATTTACCAATTTACCAAGTGATTTCCGAATATTTGATGCTAAGTAAAACCAATGGCAGAAATGCGACAATGAAAGCATTTGGGGTGTGGATAAGACAGCAAAATAGTAACCTGATTTAGTTAAAATTGTCAGAATTGGCTACTCAAAAAGTTTGTGGCTAATAGTAGTAATTGAAAGTGCCGTTAGATCCAAAGTCAAGAGACTAGACTTGAGCTTTTCTCATAGGTATAGAGATTCTGTTATTCCTGATTCTATCGGCTAGACTGGTGATGATTATAGACTGATTCGTTTGGGTAAAGTAATGAAATAATGCTGACAATGCTCACCGCATAACCATCACCTCTGCCCATCAAGTTTATAAATGAGTTCTGATAAGCTAAAAATCTTTTAATTTGCATCCTCAAAAAAATGAATCTCTTGTGGGGTGGGCATCTTGCCCGCCCTAGTTGTGCAAATTAAATGCGCGACAGCTTATATGTGTGGTTTGCGGTTAGAACTCTAGTACCAACTAAGTTGGATAAAATCAATTAGCCAACATCTTCAAAGGCTGACTTGATCAAATTTTCATGGAGGCATCAATCGTCCTGATGTTGCCCACCCTGTCCTGAAATAACAGGCTGCACACAAATGAAAATGGGGTGGGATGATGGAAAGCAGCAAGAAGCACCTTTAGCAAACAGGCAAAAGATTTGTCTAAGAATCATGTATACATTAAAACTAAGTAATAAACGTCAAGAAATTTCAAAATTTCAAACTGCAAATAAATTAGGAGGTATTCTAAATAATTACTTAGCGATAATTAGCGGTTAGCATTCAAAACAATAGTTTATTTATACTGTTGTACGGAGCTAGCAGCAAAAGTCATGTAAGCCTTAACTAGAATTGATAATTTTCTACTTTGTCCAAAATAAATTTTCATCTAGAGTAAGACAAAGATACCTGCTGTTTACCACATAGAAAAAATCTAGCTGAAGCCTCTGGCTCATAGCTACGGGAAACCAAGCTTGACGCTTGAGAGTCTGGTTTCAAAATGGGTAACAGCAACATCCTCTATCAGCTTGATCACTTATGCTAAAAGTTATGCACTCGGCCACCAACTCAGCCACCCCAAATTCCCAGTGGGAGGATTTAATCAAGCTTCCAGCCCCAAACACAGTCCAATGGGATAATATCAAAACCCAATTAGACTTGGTGCTGTTGGCGCTAGAAACCTTAACTGGGATTGGTTCAGAGGCTATGCTTTCGGCGGCAACTGATCTGAATTTAGAGTCAAGAGTGCCAGACCGCGTAGCTTTATGGCGACTGCGCCAATCAAATCCCCTACGCAAAGGTCAAGGAGGGCGAAAAAAGCTAGATATCGAAGAAGCGCGATCGCTTGTTCTGATCACTTGCTACCTAGCCAAACAGCACCAGGAATTAATTCGCCGTGCTGTCGGACTGTTGGAACAAATGGCAGAAAATAACCGGGAACCTCACCAGGCTGCTTTACTTGGAGATTATATTGATGCTTTTTGCAACACCTACCAAGAGCGGATGGAAGAGGACGAGCAAATCTCAACGGATTTACTAACGAACCTGGCACTAAAACTGCTTGTAGATTTACTTTTTTACAGTGCTCCTGGTGGGCATCGCCGTCTCTGGCTAGCACTTATAGACCGTTCAACAAAATTTTAAATTTTAGATTTGAAATTCCTCAACCAAAATTCGCTTGTAATTTGTTTGCTAGACAAGGATTCCTTTTGATAGTCCTTAGCTGTTGGGCAATACACTATCAGCACTGCTTCCTCCTGGTACACCAGTTTGGATAACGGAAGGAACCTGACAAAATTCTGAGTGGAGGAATCCGCCGTTTAAACTTTTCTTTTTTTGCAAAATCCCAAATAGTCTTCCTCGCAGTTCCTGCCATGCCTCTATCAAATTCTGTCATTCGTTGCTACACACCCCCGACTTGCACGCTAGAAGTATTCGCGCAAAGCTCACCTCTGTCCCGTTGGATGGGGAAAACTGTCCTCAAACACCTAAGCTTTGAGCTACGTTTTGATGATCCCCGACTACCAGAAGAAAACAGAGTTCCAATTCGGGGCGATCGCGATCAACTCGAAGCCTTATGTGATGCCGTAACAAGCTACGTACAAGAATTCCTCCAACAGTCTCCAGAAAGCTTTTGGGTCAGTTTCTCCGGTACCCACGACTCAAGCACAGCAGTGGATGAGCCGGAATTAAAGTCCTCAATAAAAACATTAAATTCCTTTAATACCCAGATTTCCGGGGCAAATATCCACTTAGAACCAAACAGCTATTTAACTCACAATTTATTTCTCGGTTCTCTCGCCAACCACTCATCTGGCCCCGTAATTAAACTCAGTCTGCTGCAACTATTTGATTTGGCAAGTGCTTTAGATGAATACTCGACTGATGTCATGGCACTCCCTACTCTCAACAGCACGAGTTCGGGTCTGACGTTCCCTACTTGGGCGCCTGTTGCCGCAGTATTAATATTAGGTGTAGGTTTGTTACCAGTTACTTGGCAATATGCTAACAACATTAGAGAAAAGCAACAGCAGACAGCCAAAACATCAGATCCAGCAGCGATAAAGGCTGCTTTAGAACCTTCATCCTCACTAAACTTTCCCACGCCTGAACCCGGACTCAGCACTCCATCAGATAACTTACTAGGTTCCACGCCTCCACTGCCTACATCCAGTTTGCCCCCAGCACCTCTAACAGCCCCTAGTTCTACTAGTTTTTCTACACCGCCCCCTCTAAATGCATTGACAATACCTCAGAGAACGACTGCAAACCTTTCCAGCAATCGAGCGATGCCTTCTCTACGAGAGGCTTCGCCAACGGCGAGCTTCTCTACGAGAAGCTCCGCGAACGCTAACGCACCATCTAGCAAAATCCCAGGACAGGAAATAGCCATATTACCAAATCTGGGACAGAACCTTACAGGGTCAAGTCCCCAAGCTGATGCCCTTCCTGAACGGCGGAATTTGCCACCCAGACTATCTTCTACCACGGGCAGCTTACCAACTAATATCTCACCAGTCCCCCCATCTCTTGGCACTATACCTGATAATAATGGTGGCAATACTCCCACCCAACCCTCCTCACTAAACTCACAACAGCAGCTAGAGGAAAGAATCAATTCCCTACAGCCAACTTCTGCTGGAGAGAAACCTGCTTCACAACTTCCCACCTCTAGAACTGCGGATAATAATCCGTTTATCGATCAATTAGGAGATGGAGGCAAAACCCCCACATCCACAGAAGTAGCTACAGGGACATTATTTGACACACCTCAAATAGCAGAAGCTAGAAAATACCTAACAAAGCGTTGGCAACCACCTACTGGACTAGCACAAACATTAGAGTACAGTTTGACAGTCGGTGTTGACGGCACAATTGAACGAATTTTTCCCCTTAATAAGGCAGCAAGAGAGTTCGTTGATAGCGCTGGTATACCTGAAGTTGGTAAACCTTTTGTTTCTGCCAATACACGCGGACAAAATGTTAGAATTCGAGTCGTTCTCAGTCCTGATGGCAAGGTACAGACTTTTCCAGATAAATAACTAAAGAGCGAGTCAGGTTTGAGGGTCGCCCCTCGCCCATTGGTGTCAACTTAACATAAAAACCAGTCTAAACAAAGCTTTCATAGATTTCCTCCTCAAGAGTCTCCGACTGGGAATGCCTATATGAGGCTCTGCCTCAAGACTTGCGGCATAGCCGCAATTGAATAGCATTTCCAGCCTTCTTGCTGGAAACGAGATTTACAAATTCCAGTTGCGGCAAAAATGGAAAAAGCCTTCTAAAAACTCTTGCAAAGCAATATTGCTATTTAACTTTTGCTTACTCCACTCTCTTGCAGTTTGTTCCAGAATTTCTGAGAAACTAGGATAGACGGGAGATAGATTTGCTAAATCTTTTACTTTAATTTTTTGTGACATTGTTAAAGCAATTAAATTAATCAACTCTCCACTTTCTGCCCCCAATATCGAAGCTCCCAAAATTTCCCCGTTGCGTAGCACAATTAATTTACACATACCAGTGGTTTCGTCCCGAAGTTGGGCTGCTGCCACAGTTTTAAAATACTGTCGCAAAACTAAGACTTCATCTGGGCCAAATTGGCGTTTTGCCTGCGCCTCTGTTAAACCCACTTGCGCCAGCATCGGCACAGAAAACATCGCCCAAGGAATGGAGCGATAATTTACTCGTAACCTGGGGAAAAAGAGTGCATTGTTCAGCGCAATTTTTGCTTCATAATTAGCAATATTGGCAAAGTCGTAACCACCAATTACATCACCACAAGCGTAAATGCGGTGGTTAGTGGTTTGCAGTTTATCATTCACCACTAAGCTACGCCGATGCCATTTCACACCTACTGTTGCCAAATTTAGAGATTCAAGATTCGGCTGATGTCCAGTCGCCACTAAAATTTCATCAGTTTCAATTGCCTTATCTCCTGCTTGAATCCACTTTTTATCCTCAATTAGCCTCACCTGAATTACTGATTTATTGGTGAGGACGCGCACACCTTCGATTTCCAACTGCCCCTGAAGCAGCATGGCGATCTCCGGGTCTAGATATGGGAGAATATAGGGATGCTTGACTACCAGCGTCACACTGCAACCAAACCGGGCTAAAGTTTGAGCGATTTCAATGCTTTGGGGAATTCCGCCGATAATCACCCAATTTTTGGGTAATATCGCTCCCTTTAAGGATTGCCAAATATTAGATAGGGTTAGGTAGCTAGTGGTTTGTAATCCTTCAATTTCTGGGATTTCTGGACGCGAACCAGTGGCCAGCAAATAGGCACGGGCGCGTAGTAGGCGATTGTTAACAACAAAAGTCAGTTGGGGTGAAGATTGAAATTCACCACTACCAACGATAACATCGACTCCCCGCGCGGCTAGGATGGCGGGAGAATGCTGTTCTTTGAGATTTGAGGCGACGCATTGAGCATAGAGCATCGCTTCTTGCCATGCCATAGATATTTGGCATTCTTCTGAGGTATGAGTGTGTGTGGCATGAATACCAAAACTAGGGGCATCATTCAATTTTTGCGCCAGTTTACCAATTTCGGTAAGAGCATGGTGATGAGTAAACCCATAGTCTACTTTCGGTTCCACCAGGGCAACTGTAGCACGTAGTTGAGTTGCAGCAAGGGCAGCGTAGTATCCAGCAAGACTGCCGCCAATAATTACAATATCGTAGTCAACGGTCACGCGAATTTAAAGTTAGAGTTAGGAATTAGGAATTAGGAGAGACGCGATTAATCGCGTCTGTACAGGAATTAGGACTAGAGACGCGATTAATCGCGTCTGTTAAGAATTAAAACCCTTCTTCAACTTATAACTCCTAACTTATAACTCCTAACTTTTTTTTAGCGCTGTTAGTAAGCGTTGGTTATCGGACTCTTCACGTACAGCAATCCGGAAAAAGCGATCGCCTAGTTCTTTAAAGCTAAGGCAATCGCGGATTAAAATCTGGTGGTGCTTGAGTAATTGTTGCTGTAACTGCGAAGTAGACTCTTGGGACTCAACCAGTAAAAAGTTAGCAGCACTTGCTTGGGGTTGCAATCCTGGGATTTTAGCTAAACCCTGAAAGAGTTGGTTTCGTGCAGGTGGTAGCCATGCCCAGGTTTGCTGCTGAAACTCCGGATCTTGGAGTGCCGCAATTGCCGCCGCCGCAGCTAAGGTGTTTACGGGCCAGGGATCACGCCATAGCTGCCATTTAGCTAGGCAGTCGGGGTGTGCGATCGCATATCCTAATCGCAGTCCTGGGAGACTGTAAAATTTGGTCAGCGATCGCAATACTACTAAATTCGGATATTTCTGTACCACCGGAATCAGGCTTTGTTCCTCATTGGGCGGCACAAAATCCATAAATGCTTCATCCACCACAACCAAAGCAAATTGCTCTAAATAGGGCAAAATACAGTCCCGCGAAAATAGCTTTCCGGTTGGGTTGTGCGGGTTATTCAGAAGCAGTCCTTTGTCCTTTGTCCTTTGTCCTTTGTCAATGACCAATGACCAATGACCAACGACTAATGACAAAGGACACTCCAGCACTTTAGCGTTGTATGCTGCCAAGGTTCGGTAGTAGTCGCCAAAGGCTGGAGTTATTAAAATTGTCGCGGCTAATTGAGCTAATTCCCTACCGATTAAAGTGAGTAATTCTGCGGAGCCGTTACCCGGCAGAATCCACTCAGGCGGCAATTGATGGAAGTGACTGAGAGCTAGTCTCAGTTCACTATAATTTGGGTCTGGATAGTGCTTAAGATTACCAAGTTGGGACAGGATAGCAGCGATCGCGCTGTTTGGAGGCCCCAACGGGCTGATGCTAGCAGAAAAATCCAGAATAGCATCAGGGGGACAGCCAGCCAGTGCTGCTGCCCAGGCTAAATTTCCCCCGTGTGCAGGTTGCCGCATTAAAAAAGGGTTCCCGAAGACAGAACCTATGCTTTTGGGGGTGCTACCTTTTCTCTAAACAGTTTTCCTGCGGAGAAAGCAGGAACCCTGGTCGCTGGGATTTCCATCTTTTCATTTGTTTTCGGATTGCGACCCTCGCGGGCTTTACGTTCCCGTGATTCAAATGAGCCAAATCCTACCAACGTTACCTTATCACCAGAGGAAACCGCTTCAATAATCGTTTCTAAAGCGGCAGTTAAGACTTGATCCGCTTGTTTCTTGGTAACACCAGCCTTTTCAGCTACGGCATCAACTAATTCACCCTTGTTCATATCAAACTCCTGAAGGTTTACTTGAGATTCTTTACGGATGCATCTTGACACATCTGTACTGAAATCTCGGTTCACGGAAATACAAAAATCATCCTTTGGGAGTATTTTTACTCAAAATCGCTGTACATCCCATCGGCTCGACTTTTCAATGAATCATTCTAAGGTGTTGTAGCCTAATGTGGATAGATGAAACCATTAATTTATATAGATTTCAGGATGTTTTGTAATATTAGGGTAGTTCTTTCCGGAAAAAACACCCCAAAAGTAGGAAAAAATACCTAGTAAATACCGCGATTGCAAGGGGAATAGAGGAGTGGGGAGGTGGGAGATCGTTAGTATTTGTTGGGATTAATTACCGATGTTGAAGAGTTGTTGCTGAGTCATAAGTAAATATCTCGTCCTGCCACAAGTTTTCATGTATTTAAACTACATCTATGGTATAGGCACAGCATTGGTCATGGGTGTCAACTTAAGGTTAACTTTTACGCCCTCGTTCCCCAGGCTCATTCTGTACTCAGAATCAGTGGTGGGATATCCAGGCAGGGAAATCTCCTTCACCCACACAGGCACAAAAGTAGGGCTGGTTTGGACTTCTGAATATTGCCCACCTGTAAGTGTGTAAACTCGCAATACACTGCTGTTATAATGCCAGAATTCGGTGACTGCGATCGCAGCATAAGCCTCAGATTGTCTATTGCAGACCTGGAATGTTCCACCGGGAGCATGTCTGGGGGTGGATCGATTGCTATGTTAATATTTTCTTGATCTCGAACTAACGGTTCATTTTGGATGTAGTAGCTACTATCTGGCTCTGCTTCCTGCTCTAAATCATCTCGCGTTAAAGTTAGCGAACCAGCACGTTTAATTTCCCAGCCCAACTCTTCGCACAATACATCAACACAAACTTCTATTAAGCGATTTGAGTTTTCGCGCGGCATGAGTGGGGCGATAATTTCTATAGTTCCATTGTCATCAGCAAATCGGGAATTACGCTCTCAACCCATTTTAGCCAGCATGGTTTTAAATATTTGCCAACTGATGTTTTGGAGTAAAACCCTATTTTCTGCCGCACATTAGCCTTATTAGGAGGTCATACCCCCTAATCGTCAGTTGTATCCTTGAATAAATCGGGGATCTAAATCTAGCTTAAGTAAGTGACATTCCACCCTACTAATTGGTGTAGTGAAACGCCCAAAAATTACGAATTAGTAATTAGTTAGCAGGGGCGATATCTGAGGTGAAAAACCAAACCCTGAGCGAGATCAAGGGTGTCAACGGTGGCTATCCCGACACCAGTGGCGCGCATTGAAGTATTCACCCGCATATTTACAGTCGCGCCACAGCCCGACCAAATATTAGCATAGGTCGCCAAGCTATCTCGAACGAAATAGTTATTTTCGCCGATCAAATTCCGAGTAAAGACTGGGCCTGGGCCAAAGAAAAAGTACTCTGCTCGTAGCTTCCCAGTGGTTGCGGGACTAACATAGCCCCGATAATCAGCATCGTAGAAGGAAACTTGTGCGATTCGTTGCTTAGTGAATCACGGTAATCAGTCCGTACATAACTAAGCCAGCCCGACAGCAGATTACTGTCACTAAAGGCTG
>NZ_JBALCT010000054.1:0-52424 GCF_036917675.1 Nostoc sp.
CCCAACTTTCCTCTGTTTTTGGTGTTTTTCTCAAGGAATCATCCTTCCATGTTATATTTTCTCTCTGGACAATTAATCCACCCTGCCTTCCCTACAAGGGAATGGGGGTTTCAAAGCCTCTCGACCCTTGCCTAACGGCAGGCTGACGCCAACGGGGAGAGGAATGGAAGCGGGGTTTTTGGTATACTTTAAGACTTTTCAAACATCCTCTAAACTTCATGGTCAACTGTTGTCAGACAAAATTGGTTTAAGTTTTGAGTTTGGCTGTAGCTACCATCAATCCCCACACAACACCAAAGCGAATTTTGGTTGCACTACAAACCGCAAAATTTGCATCCTTAAGCAAGCTGTGAAACTCATTTTGGGTATAACACTGCTTATGAGCCGGATCAAAAACCTTAAGTGCTAAGTCAAATATTTTACAAAGTAAATAATCTCTACACCAATCTAGAATAATGACTTTACCATCAGGCTTCAAGACACGTCTCATCTCTTTTAATGCAGCAAGTGGCTGATCAAAGTAATGAAACGAATTTGCAGACACAATCACATCAAAACTATTACTATCAAATGGCAACGTTGATGCACTAGCTGTCTGAAATGATACTTGAGGATAAGCACTACATTTGAGTTTAGCGATCGCCAGCATATTCTCTGAAATGTCTATACCGACAATTTGTTGCCCTGAATATTCAGTTAGTAGTAAACGTTCAAACTCACCAGTACCACACGCAATATCAAGTACAGTATCTGTTGGTGATATCTCTACCCAGGTTTTAAGGAAAGACAGTGTGTTAGCTATATAATCTTTCCAGCGTAGATCGTAAATGGCAGCTAACTGGTTATACTGTTTGCGAACTGTGGTTTCATTCATGCTGGTTTCTGTAATCAGGATTTTAAGTTAGCTTATATTTTTCAGGTATTTTAGTATACATTATACTTGCTTGACACAAGTAATTCCTACAAGGTGAGATCAATTCTTGTGGGCTGGACATCCAGCCCTTGGCTACGGAACCTCGTGTCGCCCACCCCACAAGAAGTAGTTGAGTATTTTTTTATTTGTCAGTCCCTAACGCTTCCCCATTTCCCGCAAGGTGGAGAACAGGGAGCGATCGCTAATTAATTTGGGTGCTGGGATGAATGCCCAATGCCCCATTCTCCATGCCCAAAAACTCCATCCCCTTGTGGGTGGAGTTTTTCATGTGTTCTGGTGTATGCAGTTGATGAGGGCTATTTATTTTCAAGTTGGGAGAACATACACCGTTTTGGGATTAATAAATGTAAAGCCCCTCTGAAGAGAACAGGTTCCCAAAGGATAAAGAACCATGCACCAGCAACTTTTTTGTCAAATTGTAAACAATATATTTGCTAAAAAGACTACTTTTTTTACCTCAGTATTAACGATCGCCATATTTGCCACAGCCTGTACTCCAACTCCTGAAAGTTCGTCTGTAACTCAACCGAGCATTGCTCAGTCGCCTACTAGCACTACCAGTCAAGCTGGAGAAGAACAAGCAACGATTACAATGGCGGTGATTCCCTGGCAGGTTTCATCTGAACAGGAAAAGAAACTCCAACCTTTGGCTGACTACCTGAGCAAAGCACTAAAACGACCCTTTAAATTTCAAATTACTAAGGACTACGAAACAGCAATTGATTTATTGGTCAAAAAAAAGGTAGACATTGCCTACCTTGCACCCACCAGCTACATCGAAGCTCATCGCCGCGATCCCAAGGTTGAGCCATTGGTTGCCCAAATTAATAAAGAAACAAAGCGACCTTGGTACACAGCTGTGATTATTGCCAACAAGGCAAGTGGTATCAAAACCCTCAAGGATTTGAAGGGTAAGCGATTTGCTTTTGTCACCAAGTTATCGACATCTGGATATGTTGTACCGACAGTTCATTTTCAGGAAATAGGTATTAATCCTGAACGAGATTTTAAATCGGTAATCTTCGCTGGCAGCCATGATAAAGCAAAACAAGCTCTAGTTAATGGGGAAGTAGATGCGATCGCCGACGATCGGCGGTCTTATACCGATCAAGTTAATGAAGGGAAGATTGACGCGAAAAAATACACAATTATCTGGGAATCTATCCCGCTTCCTAGCGTGCCCATTGTTGCGTCTAGTAAAGTCTCCGTCGAGTTGAAAGATGAGTTGAAAAAAGCATTGATTGACGCGCCAGCAGGTCTTGTAGATCCCACAGGCGGTATTGGAGTTGGCTACACTTTGGTGCAAGACGGAGATTACGACATCGTTAGAGAGTTGCAAAAGCAAATTTCCAGCAAATAGGGCTAACCAAGATATGCGGATAACGACCAAATGTATTGGATCATCTGCGATCGTTCTGGGACTGGTTGCCTCTACCCAAATTGGAGGCGACCTCTTTATCAGGCAAGCAGAACAAAAAGCAGAGGATACCCAGGCAAAAAATGCTCAAGCTTTGACGACTATCTTGCAAATAAACCTCTTTTTGAATAACCAAGTAGCTGCGCTTAAAGATATGATCTTGCTCAGGCGCGATGCTTCTAATTTGGTGAAATATCAGGAAGCTTTATCTGCCTTTACTAAAAATTTGCTTGAGTTAAAAAATTTAAAGCCAGAGATAAATTCAGAGTTAGTCAAGATTAGCGATCGCCATAGCCTACTGACGAATCTAGTTATCGAATTAACTAATCAATCTAACACAGATAAACCCTTAGAATTAGTTGAATCCCAACAAGATTTTCGAGTACTAAACGCTTTTTCTCGTGATATTGAACTCTACTTAAAGTTATTAACCCAGAACCTTCAGAAACAGGATAGCTTGGCGAAGCAAGAATTTAATAACTTTAAACAGACTACTCAAGTTGCCAGACAAATTTTGCTTTTGTCCATTCTCCTAGTTTTTGTCGGTCAGTTATTGCTGATCCTTCTACCAGTAATTCGCTCGATTCAAAAGCTACAACAAGGAGTGGCAAAAATTGGGGATGGAAATTTAGAATACCGCTTGAATATTCAAACCAAAGACGAAATTGAACAACTGGCAGAAGCTTTTAACCGAATGGCAGCAACCCTAGCCGATTCCTATCGTTCCCTAGAGTTGAAAAAAGAACTTGCTGATACGGCAAATCGTGCCAAAAGTGAGTTCTTAGCTAACATGAGCCACGAGTTACGAACTCCCCTCAACGGTATCCTGGGTTATGCTCAAATTCTAGAACGAGATAAAAGTTTAACTGATAAACAGCAGAATGGCATCAGAATTATTCACCAGTGCGGTTCACATCTGTTAACACTAATTAACGACATTCTGGACTTATCCAAAATTGAAGCTCAGAAAATGGAACTCTACAATAATGACTTTCATTTTCCAGCATTTCTTCAGAGTGTGGTGGAAATTTGTCGGATTCGCGCTGAACAAAAAAGCATTTCATTCATTTACCAACCAACTTCAGAACTACCTATTGGCATTTCGGCAGATGAAAAACGATTGCGACAAGTCTTAATTAACCTATTAGGTAATGCCATTAAATTCACTGAGAAAGGAGGGGTGAGATTTACTGTTAGCTTTGCAGACCAATTTTCAGTCAATGAAACTAACCAAAAACCGACTCATAGAATTCGATTTCAAATCATCGACACGGGAATTGGCATGAACCAAGAACAGGTAGCCAAAATATTTTTACCCTTTGAGCAAGTCGGAGACATTAAAAAGCAATCAGAAGGTACTGGATTAGGTTTAGCCATTAGTCAGCGAATTGTCCAATTAATGGATAGTACAATCCAAGTAAAAAGTGAAATAGGTCAGGGCAGCACTTTTTGGATTGACTTGGATTTGCCAGAATCAGTGGATTGGATGCAATCAACTAGAGTCATGGCTGCTGGTAAAATTGTCGGAATCGCCACTGGTAAACGGAGAATCCTAATTGTGGATGATAAGTGGGAAAATCGTTCTGTTGTCGTTAATCTGCTAGAGGAGATTGGATTTGAAATTGTAGAGGCAACTAACGGCCAGGAAGGCTTGGAAAAAGCGATGCAATTTCTGCCTAACTTAATCATTACAGACCTGACAATGCCCGTAATGGATGGCTTTGAATTAACACGTCGCCTCCGGCAACAAGAAGAGTTTCAGAAGTTGACTATCATAGTTTCATCTGCGAGTGTGTTTGAATCTGACCAACACAAAAGTCTCGGAATTGGTGCAGATGATTTTCTCCCAAAACCTGTACATGCTGATGATTTACTCCAGAAGTTACAAAAATATTTACAAATTGAATGGGTTTATGAAACTGTTCCAGAAAAATCTCTAAATGGGACACTGAATACTACCCATAAGCAAAATAGTTCTGTTTTAACTGCTCAAAGAGCAATTGTGGGGATTACTGGCAATAAGCGGAAAATTTTGATTGTAGATGACAACTGGGAAAATCGTTCTGTTGTTGTCAATTTATTAGGTGATATCGGCTTTGAAATAATCGAGGCAAGTAATGGTCAGAAGGGCTTAGATAAAGCAGTTGAGTTGAAACCTGATTTGATTATCGCTGACTTGTCTATGCCAGTCATGGATGGCTTGGAAATGATCCGTCGCTTGCGAGTGTTGCCATTTGAAAATTTACCAATAATTGTTTCATCTGCCAGTGTATTTAAATCTGACCAGCATGAGAGTTTAGAGGTAGGTGGCAACGATTTTCTGCCTAAACCAGTGCAAGCAGATGAATTGTTCCAGAAGTTACAGAAACACTTGCAATTTGAGTGGATTTATGATTTACCAGAGAGGCAAGAAGGAGTTAAGGAAACCGAAATTTTAAAAGTTACTTCTGTTGATTCTTCACTATCAGACACTTACTTAATTGCTCCACCGCCTGAAGAAATTGAGCAACTATTTGAGTTGGCGATGAGAGGTAACATCAAAGGGATTCGAGAGCAAGCCCAAAAGCTGAAACTGTTGGATGAAAAGTTTATCCCATTTGCCGAACAATTACAGCAACTTGCTAAAAGCTTCCAAATCGACAAAATTAGGGAATTTATTCAGCCATATCGAGGAGAAAAACAATGAATATACCTGTTCTAGAGAAAGGGGTAATTTTAATTGTGGATGATAACCCGCATAATTTAGAAGTACTATCTGAAGCATTAATTGATACAGGTTGGGAGATATTGATTGCTGTGAATGGCGAGGGTGCGATCGCTCAAGCTGAATATGCCAGTCCTGATATTATACTTTTAGATGTAATGATGCCTGGGATTGACGGATTTACTGCTTGCCAGCGTTTAAAGTTAAATCCTCTAACCTGTGATATCCCGATAATTTTTATGACAGCTCTCTCTGAAACTGTCGATAAAGTAAAGGGTTTGAGTTTGGGAGCAGTAGATTACATTACGAAACCGTTTGAGTATGAAGAAGTATTAGCTCGTGTGAAAACGCATCTACAAAACCGTAATCTTACTAAACAACTCAAAACTCATAATCAGCAACTTGAACAAGAAATAGCCGACCGTCTTGCAGTCGAAACCAAGTTAGAAAAGCTGACTCAGGAGTTAGAGCAAAGGGTAGAAGAACGTACTTCTCAACTATCTCAAGCGCTTGATAATTTGCAGCAAGCTCAGGTTAGTTTGGTACAACAAGAAAAGATGTCTACCCTTGGTGAGTTGATTGCTGGAATTGCCCACGAAATTAACAACCCAGTCAACTTCATTTTAGGAAATCTTAGTCACGCTGCTGAATATACCCGAAATCTTATTGATTTATTTCAACTCTATCAGCAATATTATCCCAATCCAGAAGTAGAAATTGCCCAAAAAATAGATGAAATCGATATTGATTTCTTAATACAAGATTTTCCCAAAATCATCTCGTCTATGCACAAAGGAACAAATCGTCTAGCACAGATGATTTATTCACTTAGACATTTTTCACGTCGAGATGATTCAGTAGTAGAACCTATAGATATTCATGAAGGTATTGATTGCACACTATTGATTTTACAATACCGCTTGAAAGCGAACTCAGAACGTAGTGAAATTCAAATTATTAAAGATTATGGAACTGTGCCACCTGTAGAATGTTTTCCAGGCCCACTGAATCAAGTTTTCATGAATCTTCTCGCTAATGCAATTGATGCTATAGAGGAGTCATTTGTCACTAGGAGAAACTCCCAAGTTGCAGCAAGTGGCGTTCACTTATCATCGGTACTAGACAACGGACAAATCACGATTGGCACTGCTGTAGATGAACAACGCTCACTCGTAGTAATTCAAATTGTCGATAATGGCATTGGCATGACAGAAGAAGTCAAACAGAAGTTATCTGAACCTATGTTTACTACTAAACCTGTAGGAAAGGGAACAGGGTTAGGTTTATCTATTAGTCGGCAAATTATTGAGAAAAAACATGGTGGATCTCTCTGGTTTGTATCTGAGCCGGGGCAAGGCACAGAATTTTGGATTGAAATTCCTTTGCTAAGTAAAAAGGCTTAACAATTCAAAATTCAAAATTGTTCGCGCAATGTTAATTGACCCCACTATCTCTTTGCCGACCCAAAGGAACACACCAAGGTTTACCCATTACTGGATCTGGTACAATTCGACAAGCTAATCCAAACACCTCTTGCACCATTTCTTGTGTCATTACATCTGCTGGATTTCCATAACCCATAACAGCGCCATCGCGTAAAGCTACTAGATTGTGAGCATAACGACACGCCTGATTGAGATCATGCAACACCATGACAATTGTTCTTCCCTCTAGCTGATTCAAATCCCCCAATAATTCCAGCACCTCCACTTGATGCGCTAAATCTAAGAAAGTAGTCGGCTCATCCAATAATAAAATTTGTGTATCTTGTGCTAAAGTCATGGCTATCCAAGCACGTTGCCTCTGTCCACCAGAGAGGGTATCTACGGCTCTATTAGCTAATTCGTTTAGGTCTGTAGTTGTTAATGCTTTGCAGACTTGACGTTCATCTTCAGCAGTCCAAGATTGAAACCAGTTATGTTGATATGGATAACGACCCTGTGCTACCAAATCTCGCACAGTCAATCCTTCTGGTGCAGATGGGCCTTGAGGAAGAATACCGAGTTGTTGTGCAACTGTGGTTGTTGATTGTCGAAAGATATCAACCCCATTGAGATATACACTACCAACCTGGGGTTTGAGTAATCTAGCCAAGCCCCGCAGTAGAGTAGATTTACCGCAGCCATTGGGGCCAACTAGAGCAGTAATTTGTCTTGTAGGAATCAGTAGGTTCAGACCGGATATAATTGCCTTGCCGTCGTAAGCTAGACCCAGATGTTGGGTTTCAAGAACTGTGTTTTCCATAGAGCTTTCTTATTGCTTGGATAATTGGTCTGAAAGTGCGTAAATCATATTGCTGGCTACTTACTGCTGCACTTAGTAAAGAAACTCTGATAAAACACTTGGGTAAACATGCATCAGTACTTTCTTTAAGGATTGCGATCGCGACCGGAGGGCGGGAAAATATATATACTTCTCACATTAGCTATTTACTAGTGCTTTTTTAGCAGATTTTAACTGCTAAAAAAGGTGGTGAATTTGTTTATAAGCTTCTTCTGGAGAAATTTTCCCAGCAGTTTGCAGACTAGATATGTATTTTACCCGTTGTGAAAACTCTTGCAGATGTGCATTAAATACCAAATACTCTATCTTGAATTGTCCATAATATGGACTACGTGGATAAAGAAAATCACACATTTCCGAGAGAAAATCTGAGTTTGTATTCATAGGAACCAAATTCACTGATTTTAGGCAAGCGTAGCATACATTATGCCAGTATATTTAACATTTGGGGATGCGATTTAGAGTAGGCGCAGCCCAACCTAGACATCACCTTTTGATCATTTGCTCACTCACTTCGTCATCACCAAGAGAAAATGGTCAAATCAGAATGGCTACGCTTGTAAGGCGCAAACCCTTAATATGGCAGGATGAGAGGGTCTAGTGGTTACATGGTCAACAATTAATAACTCAATACGAATATTGATGCGGCTAGATGATTGAGATCATCAGGTTATCATGACAAATGAGTAGTTTTGAAAACCACTTTAGGGATATTCGTAAAAAACCTATACCTGTCAGTACAGGCTAAATGCCCCGCTATCTATGTACAGCACTTTCAAGACCAACGCCTAGTTTCTTTTTTGCCTACTCATCTTTGCCGCCTTTGGTATAGTAAATAGATAAAATAAGGCGCTCCCAAGGCAGCAGTGAGCAAACCACAGGGTAATTCTGTCGGAGAAAACATTATCCGACCCAAAAAATCTGCTGATGATACCAATAATCCCCCGATTAAGGCAGCGACTGGTAATAAATTTTGATGTATTGATCCAACAAGTCTACGTGCCAAATGAGGAGCCATTAATCCAACGAAGCCAATTGTACCTGCGATCGCCACACTTGACCCAGCCAGCGCTACACTCACTAACAATAATTTGCTCCTCTGATATATGACTCGGCTACCGAGTCCTTTAGCTACTGCATCACCCAGTTGCAAAGTATCAAGTTCCCGCGCTAGCAGTAAAGCTAAAGGAACAAAGATAACTATCCAAGGTAGCAGTTGCCAAAGTTGCTCCCAACTTTTACCAGCAACACTACCCGCCAGCCATACTAGCGCTCTACTAACGTTGCTGATTTTACCGAAAGTCAACATCAAAGTCGTGAAAGCTCCCATCATTGCTGCGAGTGATACTCCCACCAACACTAAACGCAGAGGTGATTTTTCTCCCGTGCCAGCTAGCAAGTAGATGAGACAGCCCACAATAAAAGCACCACCAAAGGCAGCCAGGGGCAAATACATAGTGGGTACAGCCGGGAATAATACAATCAAGGTAACAGCAGCTAAGGCTGCACCTGCATTTACCCCAACGATGCCAGGGTCAGCTAAAGGATTACGTGTCAATCCTTGTAAAATTGCACCGGCAACGCCCAAGCCGACTCCTACCAACCAGCAGATTAACACTCTAGGTAAACGCAAGGTAACAACAACAAAGGGAGATTCTGGATCTTGAGTTGGTAAACCAAGAACAGCTTTAACTATATCTGCTGGTGGGACAGGGTAATCTCCCAAACTGAGGCTCATCCCTAAAACAGCAAGGGTGATTAATAGCACTACCAACAAGACTCTAGTTACAGGCTCCTTGCCAAGTATTGAATTTTGAATTTTGAATTTTGAATTTTGAATTGTTATCATCCTCTCTTCACCCGCCAACGCACTAGATACAACAAAAAGGGCGCTCCTAACATTGCTGTCATCACGCCAACAGGTAATTCTTGGGGTCTAATTAACCAACGGGCTGCTAAATCTGCCCATACTAATAAGTCCGCGCCAAATACAGCCGCACAAGGCAATACCCAACGATAATCAACACCCATTACTCCCCGCGCTAGATGGGGAATTACCAGACCGACAAAGCCGATAGGCCCTGCTAATGCTACAGCACTTCCCGCTAAGATGACAATGCTTGATGCTGTTGCCAACTTTATCCAACCTGTTTGCTGACCTAAGCCTGTAGCTACCGATTCTCCTAAACTGAGAATATTGATCTGTCTACTCAAGGCAAAAGCTGTTAATAGCCCCACTATCATCCAAGGCAACACAGTCAGAAATAGATTGAAGTTTAGTCCTGCTAGAGAACCTGCTAGCCAGAAGCGTACTTCTTCAAGAGTTCGCTCACTCAAAATCAATACACCTGTGGTAATTGAAGATAGCAAGGCGGTGAGGGCTGCACCAGCGATAGTCAACTTCAGTGGTGTTGTACCCCCTTGTCCCAGAGAACCGAGGGAATAAACTGCGATCGCTGCTAACAATGCTCCCAAGAATGCTACAAGAGTAATCAAGGCTGGTGAAGATATACCCAAGCCAAAGACCATTACTACCACTGCTAAGGCTGCACCTGCATTGATCCCCAAGATACCAGGCGCAGCTAAGGGATTTTGAGTCAATCCTTGCATTAAAGCCCCAGCTATAGCCAAACTAGCACCGACCATACTTGCAATCAGTGTGCGTGGTAGGCGAATTGAGCGGATAATTATGTGTTCGGTGGAGTCATCAAAGTTGGTAAAGGCGGTAAGTATTTGGGAGGTAGAAATGTCAGCAGCACCGTAAGCAATGCTGGCAAATATGCCAAGTAACAGTAATAGAATTGCTACAACTAAGCTCAGAATACGAGTATAGTATCTTTGTGGATTGGTAGTGGTTGCGTTCATGAGTAATAAGGAATTGGCGGAGTCCGACTTTTCCAGTTTTTCTGCAATATTAAAAGACTAAAAAAAGATAAAAGGCTGCTACGGCAGGGCACTCAGCACATAGCAAGAATATCATGCGTATGGCAAATTTACTTGCAAAAGGCAAAAATTTTTGATACATTGCCCGCTAGAACACCGATTCATTAATCAAACACAAGACTGATAAACCCTGTTTTAACGTCTTTTATAATCAAACATTGCTTGTTGCAACCCAACGAAACCTAGTTTTTTCGTCATAATTCAGAATACTGAATCGGTATTTTAGGCAGCCAGAGCAAACTCATGTGTGACTCGTTCCTAAGCCACTCATTTGTCATGAGAACCTGATGATCTCAATCATTTAGCCACATGAGTATTCTTATTGAATTATCAATTGTTGACCATGCAATGCATACACCCAAAAGCCATCTATATTATGGGTTTACGCCTTACAAACGTGCCATTCGGATTTGAGTATTTTTTCTTGGAAATGACTGAGTGAGCAGATGATGAAAAGGTAATGCTGACGCTAAATAATATCCCTCAATGTTAAAAATATTGGCACTGTGTATGATATGCTTGCCAAAAATCAGCGAAATTTTCAAAGCACCAACATGTCTGACAACAAAAACGGCAAACACTAAATACCTTGCTATTGCCCTGGCAGGTTAAGTTTGTCAGCTGCGGCTTTTTTGAACACAGAGATACATACAACCTCATGAAACTGGACGTGAATCTTTGCATTTGCAACAACCTGAAGTCAATTAGAACTCGCTTGGGCATGAGCCAGCAAGAATTGGCTAATATAGCTGGTGTCACCCGTCAGACTATTGGTGGTCTGGAATCGGGACAATATGCTCATTCAGTTACCATTTCCCTGCGTTTAGCCAAAGTACTTGGCTGCAAAATTGAGGACTATCATCAGTACAGCAGTTTCTCAATATCTTGGGACATCGGCTAGTGCGATCGCAATTACAAATTCTTGGTGTCTATGACATCAGCAAGACTGGGGAAATCATAGCAAATATTTAGAGTCATGAATAGCACGCTTGAAAAATTGATTATTTCCAAATTTTGATGTTTTAGAGTATTTATGTCCGATGATACCGATGTTGTTTGGATCATTTCTAGTCATGTATTGCAGCGTTTTGATCAACCATTACTACAATACATATCGCAGTATATGAATGTGGATCTATGGGAATATCACTACCATAAAGATCAAGGTAGTTCTATAGATGAAGCTGTAGATTTGATGTATGAATTCTTAGCACACTATTCTCATCCTATACATTTAGCAGGTCATGGTGCGGGTGGTGCGATCGCCTAAAATATTATCATTAAGTAGGCATTAATGCGATTATTGTGGACTTTATTGAGATTGAGGTCGTGTTATTGACAATATACGCTTACCCTGCGTATATATATCCCTTTTTCCTCTTGTACAGCCAAGACGCGATCGCACTTGGCCGCAGTCACTCTGCTAGAACCTCTATCTTGTTCACTTTGTCAATATGCCTAAGTTTAAGTTCTACTTCGTTGTGCTGCTCACGCTCTTGGTGATTTCTGCTTGCAGTTCCTTTGGTCGTCAATTACCGACCCGCGACATAGCTGTTGTTCCCTCAAGTCAAACATCACCTGTGCCTGTCCACGTAGTCCAACACGCAATGGGTCAGACTCTAGTTCCCGTCCATCCTCAACGAGTTGTCGTCATAGATCCGTGGCTAGTGGAAATACCTCTAGCTCTGGGAGTCAATCTGGTGGGTGCTCCAGGTCTGGCTTCAACTCTCCAAGGGCTAGGGTTAGAAGATAAGCACCCCGGCATTAAAGATATTGGCGCACTTCTGACGCCGCCGAACATGGAGAAGGTTATGACTCTCAAGCCGGACTTGATCTTGGGCACGATGCGGAATCAGGATACTTACAGTTTATGGTCTCACATTGCACCCACCGTTCTGCTTAAAGTGGAAAGCAATGGAGACTGGAAACAACCGTTTATGCCAGCAGCAAAAGCTCTGGGGAAAACCGAGACAGCAAAACGTTTAACGGACAACTACAACATACGTATAGCCGAATTCAAACAAAAGATCGGTTCCCGACTCAAAAAAACTTTTGTTTCCGTCGTGCGCCTCATCCCAGAAACGATTAACCCGCTAACTAAGGGTGCATTCTCTGGAGTGATCATAGAGGATGCTGGTCTAATCCGTCCTCCTTCGCAAAATCTGGATGCTAAAGCAACTCAAAAAAAAGCGGGCAACCCAGTTGGCTATAATATCTCTCCAGAAGTCCTCACCCAGATAGATGGGGATATCCTATTTATAGTGCGCTACGGCTTCAAAGACCCTGCACAGTCAAAGATAGCTGTCCATCAACTAATGGGAGAACCTCTGTGGTCAAAGCTTAATGTTGTCAAGCAGAGTAAAGTTTATGTAGTTGATGATTTTTATTGGCTCACTGGTAGCTATCTATCAGCTAATCGAGTTATTGATGATTTATTTACTTATATCTTGCACCCCCCTGGAAGAAACCAGGAGTAAATGAATAAAGCGTGCAAAAGTGTAACATCATTTTTATTGGTGGTTAATTTTCGAGTTGTCAGTCTCAAGTCGACACGAGAAAAGGCAAACAGTATGTAATTAAGTTCTTATTTATGCTTATTACCATACTGCTTTTATTTGCGAACATAATTATTCATACCGCATTAAAATAACCTACTTACACAAATTGCAATAAACCAACTGATGCAAAATGTAAGATTAGCAACTAAAAACAAGTCTATGAAACTCTATTAAATGATATTCAATCTAACTCTCAACAAGCAAACTCTAATTGAGCGCATTAGCCAACTTGCACGCGATAACTTCGCCTCTCGTGCCGCTAGTTATGACCACAATGCTAGCTTCCCAAAAGAAGATTTTGAAGACCTTTTTCAAGCAGGTCTGAATGCGCCTGTTGTGCCAACTGAATACGGTGGTCTAGGGTTAGGACATGATAGCGATATCTTTACCCTGTGGATGATGACAAAGGAACTGGCAAAAGTGGATTTATCCCTAGCCCGTTGCTGGGAAGGACACGCAAATGCCCAAGTTTTACTAGCAGCTATGGCTAATGAGTCTCAGAAAAAGCGCTGGTTTGAGGGTATTGTCCAGCGTGGAGAGATATGGGCGGCTTGGAGTGGAGAACCCCAGTCTCAGATTCCAGATCAAAAAGCCAGCCTTGGCACAAGTGTGGAGGTGGTAGATGAGGGATACATCATTGATGGCACAAAGGTATTCGCTACCAGTGCCCCAGAAGCACAGTGGGCAATTCTCTTGGTCAACACAGCAGGGCCTGGGGGAGCGCGTCATAGCAATGGCTCACCGACATCAGTATTGTTACTAGCCTGCGACTTATCTGACCCCAGTATTAGCTTTGATGATAGTTGGTGGCAGCCAATTGGGATGAGAGGTACAGTGAGTTACTTAGTTCGCTTTGAAGGTACTTTCATCCCTAAAGAAAACTTGATTGGTTATCCAGGACAGTACATTCAACAGGAGTGGCAAACGCGGTTTACACCTCAGTATGGCGCTGCTTTTCTCGGAGCTGCTGAAGGAGCCTATGATTATACTTTAGGATACATCAAAAAACAGGAAAAAGCACACGACCCCTACGTACAACACCGAATTGCTAAGGCAGCAATTAATATAGATACTATGCATCTCTGGCTGCGGCAAGTAGCCACTCTTTGGGAAACAGGCCAGGTCTTAGGGGCAAAACAAGCAGGCAATCGCGCCCGTTACATAACTGAACAACTGGCTTTGGAAACGGTGAACGACTGCATACACGCTTGTGGATCTCGCTCCTTGATTAAACCGAGTCCTGTGGAGCGAATATTGCGAGATTTATCCTTTTACGTATTGCATGATAATTGCGATCGCGTTTTGTCTTCAATCGGTCAGGAGATTCTAGGGCAATCCTTTGATCGTGCCTATTTCAACACCCACCCAACTCGCCAAGAAGACCTTACAGAGTAATAATTTGCAATATAAATTACATTAAAGAGATTGAGGCAACTTGTGGTAAAAAAGACCGTTTGTGTGATTCTGTGGCTTGACAAATTATTTATCAAGCGACATCATAGTTGATTTTTTCATCCCAAGGAGCAGGTTTCCTGACTTGCTCCCACACTGGACTATACAAAGCTTTATACAATTCTCGTGCCAGTTCCACCAGCCCTATATAACCAGCGTAGGCATGATGGCGTTCATGGTTAATATCCAAAAAAGGAATTTGTGCTTTGAGTGCCGTATACTTATTGCCAATCCCAGTAATAACCACATCAGGGTTTGTATCTTTGATTACCTGTAGCAAGACTTCAGGGGTTGCTTGGGGCAAAACAATGCCATCTTCACCAAGATATTGTTTAATTTTGGCTTTCTCCTGTTCTGTAGTCTTAGCGTTAGTGGTAGCAATCACTTCCATTCCCAAATCTTTGGCAGCTAAAATAATCGACCAAATTTTTACACCACCAGTAGAAAGAATAATCCGCTTGCCTTTCAACAAGGCACGGTAAGGAGCTAGGGCAATATCTAGGGCTGCGTTTTCTTCTCTTATCAACCATTCTGTACGTTCTTGAAGAGATTTATCCCCTAATGTTGCTGCAATATTTCGCAAACAATGGTTTAAGTTTTCCACACCGAAGAAAGATTCTTCAACATAAGGAATTCCATAAAGTTCCTTCATTGTTTGCGCCATTGGCAGCACTACATTTGAGCAAATGACTACATTCAACTTGGCACGATGAGCATAGCAAACTTCTTTATAGCGAGCATCACCCGTAATTTTGGAGAGAACGCGTATACCCAATCTATTGAACAGTGGTAAAACATTCCACAAATCACCAGCAACGTTGTACTCACCAACAATATTGATATCGAAAGGGGTGGTAAATTCTGGTTCTGCCGTTCCGATTACATATTTCAATAAAGTCTCATTGCCGATGCGATTACCTATATTTTTACTACCAAGAAATCCAGGCGAATTTACATAGACAACCGGAATATCAATTTTCTGTGCAGCCAATTTACAGACACTATCGATATCATCACCAATCAAAGCGGTAATACAAGTAGCGTAGACAAAAACAGCCGCAGGATTATAGCGTTGAGCAACATCGAGAATAGCTTTGTACAGTTTCTTTTCACCACCAAAAACGACATTATTCTCACCAAAATCAGTAGTAAAAGCAGTTTGGTATAATTGAGAGCCTGATGATAGGCTACCATGAGTCGCCCAAGGATTATGAGTACAACCAACAGCTCCATGTACTAAATGAACAACATCAGTAATAGCTCCGACAGAAACCATCGCTCCATCTAAAGGGCAATTTCCTTGGTTCGCACCTGGTTGTGGTGGTTTTGTGCAAGTTAGTTTTTTCTTGTCACCCAATTTTTTTTGGTTATGTTTGCAACCTGTTTCGTTGAGTGGTTCGTTGATTGTTACTTGAGTATTTTTCATGCCTTTCCTCGTACTGAAGATTAATACAAAAGAGTCAAGATTTAGGAGTTAGAAGGCGCGATGTCGCTTGCCGAATTATTTGTTAGCTCTATTTATTAGCCTAAAATCCGCTCTAGGTAAGCAATAGCCGAAATCTTTAATCCGAGTAGCGCGTATCTCAATAAGTACAGTTTTTGCTACTAACAGCACGACCGCAAAGATGAATGAAACTCCTTCTCTGGCTCTATATCGACACTAATTTGGCAAATGGTCATTTAATTTGTCAAACGACACAAAAAAGATTCTTCGAGGCTTTGTATTCTTAGAAGAAAAATTCTTTGAGTCCCTTGATTTTAAAATCCTAACAATAGCTGTAATTAATAATAGTAAACTTGATAACAATAACGAAAACTAACATTGAAGTATCATGGATATGACCAGTTATATATAGACAGCTTTGTCTATATTAGAAAGATAATTCATCGAAAGAAATAAGATATTTTTTAATAAAAATAGACAGACTATTCTAACTATATATGAGTTTAGTCTAGATGTTTTTTTGGATGAATACTCGATAATTACTCAACTCAAAACAACAGAAAAAGCGCAGTTAAGTAGCTTGATATAAATATAAGATAGTTCGTCATTGCATTGGTACAACCTTCCCTCTCAACCTGAAAAGTCCAACATTCTACTCCATTCATTTTCGATGCTGCCAACCGCAAGTCTTCAATTTGCGATGGTGTTAATAATTTGGGTGCGGCTGTTAGGGCTAAGTATCCAAATGCTTGCTCCTGTTTTCTTCGCATCAAGAATACATTTTACTCCATCAGTAAATTCTTTCCTAGAAATCACCTAACATTTATGCTGCACCTTTCAATTGACACTCTTAGATACCCAAAAACTTAAACTATACATAATTGAACTTATTGGGACTTAGACAAAAACTAGCCAGAAAAAACCATTAAACGTATATACAGAAAAACTTTGACATCATTTTGCCTATTTTATTGATATATCTAGGTTTCAAGCATTTTTAATCCTTTGGTGTATTTTCTTTGCTCTGTATGGGTTTGGAGCTTGTTTCTGCCTCAAAAATGTTTAAGTCGCATTATTACAAAAAGGGGAGTCAGGGCTGCGATCGCATCTCTGACTCCCCACCCTCTACAATGATTATCATTGCTCTTTACTGAGGATTTTATTTTTTGGAAATCCCTTATCACCCAGTCCATTAAAGAATATGGGTAATGACAAGGCGTTTAGTTTTAGCGTTTACATGGGTACAGTGTCGAATGGTGTTAAACCCTAGACTTTTTGTACAGCAAGCCTTATGAGCTTTTTTAGTACAAATGCAAGGAGGAACTTCAGCTTAGTCTGGCCGATAATAAAACTCCCGACACAGAAAATTGGGTTGGCTGCCATCCTTGAACTTGTGAAACGCAGCAATGACCCACAAATCTTTGTTCATGTTCGCTGCCAACAAGGATTCTACTGAATCGCGATCGTATCTTGCACAGAAAGCCTTCTCATTGATATTATCTACAAACGGTGTCACCTCAGTTTCACCCCAATCTTTGAGGGACTGGGCACCATAAGCGTGCATAATAATTTGCTGATTATGCTTGCTTAGAGTAAATTTTTCGATCCATGTAGTCTTTGTGTTGGAGTTTATCCAGGTTCCTAAATAAGGCGTGAAATCAATCACGGTGTCCTTGGGCTGAGTACCGTAAATTTCGTTTCGTTCCATCTTGAAATCTTCCTCTTCTTACTAGCGATGAAAAAACTCACGGGCAAAATGATCAGTTCGACCACTACCATCTACGTAGCGGGTATAAGACTGAATGACCAAGATTCCCAATTTTTGGTTTGCCACAAGATGTGTCTCAATCCCATCTAGCTTGTAAAAAGCGTGGAATCCCCCTGCTGTAAGTGAGCTTCCTACAGCGTAAGGCGTTGCCTCAACCTCACCCCAGTCAATTGGTGAGGGTTCGTTGGCTCCATAACCCTGAAATAGAAGGCGATCGCCTTGTTCAGTCAGAACCACCCGCACCAAATAATTAGTATCCGATTTAGTATTGACCCAGTTACCGACTAAAGGTGAGACTTCTATCGGCTCCTTGATACTAGGGCGTTGGTCAGCCTGCATGTAGTGTGCGTATTGAGTTGTTTGTGTCACTAGCTAACTCTCTAATGAATAAATTGCAGCATTTTAATAATAAATATAAACGATTTATTAGCGTATATCTCATTAAGATAATATTTTATTAATAAATTATAAGTTGATAGTCCCAGTAAAACATTAATGGCTGTAGTTGTTCCAGATATAATGTTGTTAATAATGAAGCAATGATTCATTACTCTAAATATTTGCTAAAACTTCCCCAATGTTTCTGATCTCATAGCCACTGATCACCTCTAATTGCGAGCGCACTAATCGAGCAAGATATTGAGAAACTACAAAAAGCCGTAGCCGACACATTTAATCTGATTGGAAAAAGCTTCTAGCCAAATAGCCTACTGTAAGCATAGTTGCCTTAAAAACTGTGTTTGCGTCGTCGATTTTGATGATATCTTAAGTACTATTAATTATTGACAAATGGTTGATGATCTTAGCTCCACTTTATCTATTTTTTCGCAATGCTCAAGCTGACGCTGAAAGCTTTATGAGACGGTAGTTTTACTTTTTTTTTCACTGAGAATCAGTCATGTGGAAAAAGTTTTTGCCAAAAAGCTAGGGTTTTGCCGTATCAAGAGAACCAAGTTCTGAATTTTGGATAAAGTCGAGCTAACTTACTGTCTAATATATTATGTCTGCTGGTTAATAAATCACGTGTTTGAGAGTATTGAATAATACTCGTTATTTAGGGTAGGCGCAGCCTGCGGCACGCATCGCTCTTCGGAGAAAAACTTTTTGGTTTAGTGTTAATATATCTTTACAGTGGACATCTGAGTTTTTGGAGTTGGATAAGTGCCAGCTCAATCAAAGTTTGAATTTAATTCAGATACTGCCAACTATCATTAACTCAATGACCATCAGGGTAAGCGCATCTCAAATAGGATTGACAAAACATACATTCGCTTCGTATACAAAAGCTCTAGAATTCACAAATGGCAAAAGTTTTCGGAGAGTGACAGAAGAGGGATATTCTCCAGATGAATAACAATGTCAACGTTTTCCAAAGTAATGTCTCAGATATTCTAAGAATTGCGAAAACTGCCGCATTGCTATTTGCCGCAAGCGTCGCTGGTTTCCTGTTGAACTGGTTGCATGTTCCCCTGGGCTGGCTGCTCGGCCCATTGGTTGTGGGGATTATCTATACCATGAGTCAAAAAATTCCTCAACCAATGTCTCCAGCCTTTTCAATTATTGGACAGGCAATTCTTGGTATTTCGGTTGCCACCGAATTCTCCTGGGATAGCGTCACTATGATGTCAACCCATGCTATACCATTACTTATTTGTATTACGATCACAAGTAGTGCGAGTATCCTCAACGGTTACCTTCTCAGCCGCTTAGGTGGACTGGATTGGTCAACTGCACTTTTAGCGTCTATCCCCTGCATCATCCCTAGTCTGATTACATTGAGTGAGGAAGTAGGTGCTGATGCGATCGCCGTTGCGATTCTCCAGTACCTGCGTAGTATACTGATTATTGTGGTAGTTCCACTTGCAGTTGGTTTATTCGTTCCAGATGTTTACTTAGATTCGCATTTGACTGCGATCGCAACACTGCCTGCAACGAGTAGTACGCCAATACAAATGTCTTTGAATTTACTCATTATCGTTGCGTGCGTCGGCTTGGGTGTCTGGTTGGGTAGCCAAATCCACTTTCCTGCTTCGACATTTTTCGCACCTTTGTTTGTAGGATTGCTCGCCTGTTGGACACTGCCGTACAATATACAGGTTCCCGATATAATCTTTGACAGCGCGTTGCTATTTATCGGTTTCGCCACAGGTTTGCAGTTCAACTTGCAAGGTGTTCGTCGACTGGTGAAAGCAATTCTGATTGAAGTTGTTTTGGCGCTGTTGCTAATTGTAGTTTGCTCGGTAGTCGGATACGAGTTTCATTTAGTTACGAACATCGATACTATAACCGCTATACTCGGCTCAATGCCTACAGGAACACAAGCAATGGTTGCCAGCACCGTTCATTTCGGTGGCGATACTGGTGTGGTTGTGTCGATGCATACGATCAGAATGTTCGTTATTCTGGGGCTACGTTCACTATTAGTTGCTCCCCTGCTTAGACATGAGCTATCTCCAAAAGATTCCCAGCTTGTTGGCAGCTTTATTGATAATGGGCGCAGTGGAGAGAAGATTTTAGATGAGTTTTCTTAGCTCGACTTTATCCGCCAAAAACCGTCATAAAATCTTAATCAAATTCAACTCCAATGAATAGGAGGGCAGCTCAAAAATGATAATATCACTAAAGTTCTTGACTGAGCTGATGCCGATCCAATTCCAGAAACTCAGCAGTCCACTCTAGAGGTATGTCAAGGAACTTATTTCCTATTGTGATGCAACTGTCCAGAAATGGTGTTTCCACTCCTGCGAGACGAGCTAAAACTTGTAGGGGAAAACAGCCATAAGGCAGATCCTCAACCAAATAGCGGTGATGAGGGTTACACAGCGTCGTACTGGAGTAAGCTCCAACCTGCTGCATATGTTCATAAAGGGATGATCCGGTGGTTCCGTATGCGATTTGATAGTGGCTTTTGATATCAATTAAGTTGAGGATTCCCAGTGCTTCACCCACTGCTATGCGATCGCGATCTAGGTGGTCAATGAGTCCAACAGTACGAGAACCAAGATTATGATAGAGGTTGTAATCCTCACCAGATTCCCATCTAGCTAATGAAACCAGAAGCAGAGGAAGATGGATAATGTCATTAACTTTATTGAGATTAATTTCTAAAACCGAAGCAGAAGCCCATAAATTACTAAACACAGGTTTATAAGCGATCACAATCCGATCTGTCATGGTTCGGTTCTGAGCTGCCACAAAGAACTTGTTGATAAGCGTGCTAATCCTGATTTGATCCTCCGTATTACCGCGACTGACGAACGGAGTATTGTTGACATCAGCCACAGCAGGCAGCTCTTCCTTAGCTATTCCCAGTCTCTGGAGTACCTTACAAAAAACCCGACCTGCAAAGCGACTAGCACAAAAAACCAGAATGTTCATTTGAGGATTGATATATTCAGCTAGAATCCTGGCGTAGGGTTCAATGTCTTGACCGCGACAACAGATCAACACGTTGAGTGGTAGTTTACCACCATTTAGTGCCGCCAACTCATAAATGTTATTGGAACAAGCTGTAACTAGATAACTTCCCGGAGAAACTGATCCAATTGAGTGAATGGTTCTTGTCTGGGAAACAATCGAAGAACGGCGAGAGAAAAGGTAAACATTATTTCCTTGAGTACTCAAATAGACAGCTGTAGCTAAACCAATGTGTCCTTTACCTACAACCAAATAGCTAGTCTCTAGCATCTGCCTATTAGTTTATCCGAAAACCATAAACAAGGATATCTTAAATTCACCATTCGCATAAGAATTTTGTCTGGGCCTTGCTGAATCAAAGTGTGAATTATGCGCTCGCCTCAAGGCTGCAAGCGTTGTGCGCCTGCATCGGCACATAACCATATTTAAGATAATAACTACAAATTCTGATTCCGACGAAACACATCAGCAATCAATTTTCAATCATGCGATCGCTAATAAAAATCTGATGTTTAACATGTAGGCACGGGTAGGTTGCACGAAAATATTTAGGCTTAAAATCGTTCATATACGCGACACAATCAAAAATTTTCTGTATTTATAAATACACATTGCTCAGAAAATGCCAGACAAAACTTTTTATTTTTTCGCAATTATTTTGGCTATGTGTATGGTATGCTTGCAAAGAAGGAAAAAAAGTAGTAATAAACTAACAAAAAGTCAAGTAATTACTTCAATAACTGCAAAAAAAAAATCTGGTAAGTATTTTGACAATAATTATGTATGCAAAATTACAAAAGCATTAATAGGACTCCCAGCAGAAAAGGCACACACTATAGCAATCCGATTTCATTCCTGAATCACTTATAGAGATAGGGAACGGAGAAGAAAGAATAAAGGTGTACTGAGTTTATTCAAAAATCAAATAAGAGTCCTATAGAAGACCTTGCTATTACTTAGGCAGTCAATCATGAAAAATTTCACCATCAGTCATGAAAATCTGGCTTTCCCCTACACCCTTTGTGAAGTCCAGATTAAATGTGCCCGCTACGGCTTTTTGTAACAAAGAGATACAGCCTCATGAAGCAGGATATGAATATTTGCAATAACCTAAAGGCAATTAGGAATCGTCTGGGCATGAGTCAGCAAGAACTGGCTAATATAGCTGGCGTCACCCGTCAGAGTATTGGTGCTGTGGAAACGGGACAATGTGCTCCTTCTGTTAGTATTTCCTTGCGTTTAGCTAAGGCGCTTGGTTGCCAAGTTGAGGACATATTCTGGCTAACAGAGGAGGATTTACCCAAAATTGAGGCGATTCTTGTCGGTTCGACCCCTAACCTACGGCAATCACGAGTTAGTCTAGCGCGGATTGGGGATCGATGGATAGCTTATCCCCTATTAAACAGAGATGCTTTTCGCATCGAAATGATTCCATCTGATGGTGAGGTAGTTGCAGTGAATCAGCAAACTGCCATTAGCCTCAGCGATAGCGCAGCGTTAGCGTACCCCTGCGAGGAAGCAAGCTACGCGCAGCCTCTTGTAGAGAAGAACGAGCGTCATTCGGAGAGTGAAGCACAGAGCCAGACAGGTACAAATAAAGTCCTGGTTAGGCTTCTGGATGATATGGACAAACTGCATAATACAGTTGTGATTGCTGGTTGTACACCTGTGCTTTCAGTTTTAGCAAGAGCAACTGAACGCTGGCATCCAAAACTGCGAGTTCATTATCATTTCGCCCATAGCAAGCCGGCATTGCGTAGTGTGTGCCGAGGTGAAGTTCACATTGCAGGGATGCACTTATACGATCCCCAAACTGAGGAACATAACATTCCCTTTGTGCGGGAAGCTTTAGCTGGTAAGAGTGCAGTTTTAATCACCCTTGGAGTTTGGGAAGAGGGATTGTTAGTTCCACCAGGAAACCCAATGGGAGTTAAAACAGTTTCCGACTTAGTAGAATTTGGAGCAACTGTTGTCACCCATGAAGTGGGTTCTGGCAATCGGATGCTTTTAGAACGGAAACTCCTTGAAGAACGAGTGCCATTCGAGGCTGTCAAAAGATTTAACCATATCGTTCACAACCATCAAGATGTCGCCTTATGTGTAGCATCAGGAATCACTGATGCAGGTATCAGTACGGCATCTATAGCTGCTACCTTTGGTTTGGGATTTATTCCCCTTCATAGTGCGCGATACGACTTGGTGATTCTCAAGGAACACTTGCAAGAAGCACCAGTACAGCAGTTTATCAATATCTTAGGAAATCGGCTAGTGCGATCGCAATTACAAATTCTTGGTGGCTATGACATCAGCAAGACTGGGGAAGTCATAGCAAACATTTAGAGTTATGAATGGCACGCTTGAAAAGCGGAAATACTTGTGGTGTAAGCAGTTTACAATTGCTTGTCTAATTCAATTGGGTGTGAAGGTTTGAAGAGTGTATTTACAAAAACAATTTAGCTTTTTTTGGCACAGTTTTGTGCTGTCCAGTTCTTGTTTAGCGATGTCTATACCAGTTTTAGGTCAAGAGATCCCAAATACTAACGTTAGTGAACAGCAGTTATCATCGCAAAAAACTTTAACTACAACAATTGAAGCAACTATAAAGATTCTACCAAAAAGGCCACCTTAGCCTCATGGTGTATCTCCAGAGGTACTCAGCCAAATAGATGGAGATGTCCTATTTATATTGCGCTATGGCTTCAAAGATCCAGCCGAGTCTAAAACCGCTCTCCGTCAACTCATGGCAGAACCTTTGTGGTCAAAGCTTAACGTTGCCAGACAGGGTAAAATTCATATAGTTGATGAATTTTGTTGGCTCGCTGGCAGCTATCTATCAGCCAATCGAGTTCTTGATGATTTATTTAGCTACTTAGTAAAGGGGTAATCGTGCAATGGCGATTTCAGTAGACTGAAAAGTTCTGCGTTAGCGTTCGCGAAGCGTCTCGTAGAGAAGCTCACGGTTCGCGTAGCGTCTCCCAGAGAAGGTATCGCCATCGCTGTGTGTGCGTTGTGTAGGTCAAGCGACATCATTGTTGATTTTTATCATCCCAAGGTGCAGGTTTGCTGACTAGTCAAAGTTTTGCATAGAAAAGGCTCAAGCATTTCTACATGAGCCTTTCCTAAATTCAATTAAGTTACTTTGGTCTATTTACCTTAGTAGCGGTTACGGTTGTAGCCACCGCCACCGCCACCGCCGCTACGATTACCACCACCGAAGGAAGAACCACCTCTGTCTTCTCTGGGCTTGGCTTTATTTACTTTCAAGTCACGACCAAGCCATTCAGCACCATCAAGGGCTTCAATGGCTTTTGTTTCTTCATCTTCTGAACTCATTTCCACGAAAGCAAAGCCGCGTAAACGACCTGTTTCACGGTCAGTAGGTAGCTGAACACGCTTTACAGCACCATATTCTGCAAAAACAGCACTTAGCGCGTCTTGTGTAACTTCATAGGAGAGGTTACCTACGTAAATTGACATTCAATGTCTCCAAAATCATAAGTTTGTAGAGATTTAGATTTCGGAGAGAAGTCTGTAATACCAAAAGGGAAAAGCCTGTCAATACTAATAACAAACACTGTCGCCGAATTAATTCTCATTTCACTTCCCATGATGGCATGGCAAGTAGCTTTCTGGGGAAAAGTTTAAAAAAATGTTATAAAAAGTTATATTACCAGTTGATAGCTAAGTGCTGGCTAGTCCAAAACGGGTGAGGCTATAGGAAACCGCACCCACGAGATAAACTAATCCACTCTCTTTTCTAAATATTGACCAATCATCAACTCCTGACTTGCACGGGAGATGATGGTTTGTCTGGTGCGGTATTTGCTGCCAATTAGCTTTAACTCTTCTTCAAACACTGAACCACTGTACTCAGTTCGCAAAAACAGTGTTTTCGGGTTGGAGAAATAATACTGGGCGGTGACTGGTTTGGATATGGCAAAACCGCGATCGCGATATAAAATGTTTCCCATAACTCCAAATAATGTTGAACCTTGCGACTCTTTCCTGGCCTTCAGCACGTCCGTACTTTCCCATGTAACTGCTGCACCACAGATCAAACTACCTGTATCACGCAAATCGTGCATTTGAGCTAGTTTTTGCAATTCATCACAGCCCTGCTCTAGAAAATTGATCGTAACTATACTCTCCATCTCCTTGGTTTCTCCCTCTGGGAGGGTGTAGTAGCGTCGTTGCGATCGCCACTTTCCCATTGATTCCTGGAAAAATTCCCAAATCTGGGATTCGTCAGCAGTTTGTGCAATTTTTAGCAATGATGTCACTCGTAACTTTCCTCACCTAATATTTGGCGGCTGTAGTCGATATCGGTCTTTTCTTTGCTGTATATGCGATCGCTTGAGCAAAAGATTACAGCCTCAAAAAAAGCAATATATGTTTACTATTCTTAATATATTAGATCAGGCGTAAAAATTACTAGGCATTTTGCTATCGTAAATTTGGCTATATAAGCCTAAGTACAGTTATTTGATACTGCCCATTTTAGAAGTAGGGGCGTAAAAGTCTTATATCTTCAGGAAACGCAAGTCTTCTACTAGCGGCAGATTGCAAGAAATTTAAAAATATTTATACTAAGTTAAGAATTGCATCGTCAGCTAAAAAGCTGTCTACTCGATGTAATGAGTTAAAGTGGTGAGAATTTTTCGTGATAAAAAGTAGTTTTTGATACAAGATTCTGCAAGAAGATAGCTAATTGACCTCGCCGCTTTTCATTAGTCATAATCTCTCAAAATTACTTGGTAATGCACGGCTGTTTAACCCCAAAAGCTCCCCAAATAGGAGAAAAATAAATGATTTTGGACATAAATAAGCCGCAAAAGCAGGCGAAAATCTCATTTTTCGCAGCCGCTAACCAGGTAATTAATATCCTGTTAGATTCAGTTGTGAATACTGATGTGGCTGTCGCAAATGTAAAGAGTAGCGTTGACACAAAGGTGTCTTCCCCTTTTGCACCTATACTATTGATTCCCTGTTTGCTGGGGATAGGACTGCTGACAGCGAATTGTGGAGCGTTGCCCAAAGAATCGGCTGATGCAGAATCTTAGAGTCCTGGTAGTGGACAACGTGTTAATGCAACGTCTGTAGATGTGGCGATCGCTCGAACTGACTTGCTGCAAAAACAACCAGAATATATAGGTAATACAGCACCCTTTCGGATTGTATCAGTGCGATCGCAAGTAGAAGCACGGTTATTGGCTCTGAACCTTGATGTGGGCGATACAGTAAAGCTTGGGCAAAACGTCGGGCAGTTAGATGATGCCATACTTTCGACCGAATTAAAGCAAACAGAAGCAGAACTAGCAGCCCTGAAATCAGAAGTAGCAAGGGCAAACAATCAGGTAAGCAATGCCCGTGCAGAGGTTGAACGGGCGCGGCTAGAAGTGTTACAAGCTCAGGCAGACTCAGAACGGCAGCAGAAGTTGTTTAAAGCCGGAGCGATCGCTATCCGCCAACACATTGGCACACTCATGCTCACCGTGGCAGTAATTGTCATTGGGGTATTTTTTCTCACAACCATTCAAGTCGATCTTCTACCGTCAATTACCTATCCACGAATTGGCGTCCGGCTAGAAGCTCCTGGTATTTCACCAGAAGTAGCAGTAGATGAAATCACCAGACCCTTGGAAGAAGCTTTATCGGCAACCGAGAATGTAGTACAAGTTTTCTCTCGTACCCGTGAAGGACAGGTAAGCCTCGATTTATACTTCCAGCCTGGAGGCGATATTGACCAAGCCCTAAATGATGCTACTGCTGCTTTTAACCGAGGCCGAGGGCAACTGCCAGATACGATAGAGGAGCCGCGCTTATTTAAAGTCGATCCTTCCCAATTGCCGGTTTATGAATTGGCACTGACATCTGCCTCGTTGCCAGGTAAAGATTTACGCGTATTTGCTGATGAAGAGTTAACCCGTGAACTCAGTGTCGTGCCGGGAGTCGCCTCAGTTGATGTATCTGGTGGTGCTGAGGAAGAAGTACGAGTGCTTGTTGACTTAAACCGATTGCAAGCTTTGGGCGTGGGGTTAAATGATGTATTGGCTGAATTAACAGCCCGTAACCAAGATACTTCTGGTGGTCGGATTCTGGGGCAAAATTCTGAGCCATTGACGCGGACTGTCGGACGTTTCCAAAATGCCAAGGAAATTGAAAACCTTTCCTTGGAAGTTTCCTCTTCTTCCCCTGCCTCCTCTGCTTCCCCTGCCTCCCCTATTCCTTCCGGCCGCGTTTATTTGCGAGACTTTGCGGAGGTAATTGACGACACAGAAGACCAGCGAGTATTTGTTTACCTCAATCGTCAGCCTGCGGTGAAATTTTCAATCCAAAAGCAGCCGGAGGCGAATACGATCACAGTTGTAGATGCTGTGAAGCGGCGAATTGAACAATTACGGCAATCGGGTTTAATTCCAGCAGACATGACTTTGAGTCCCACCACAGATGAATCTGTGTTCATCCGTAATTCTTTAAATGATGTCATCTTTTCGGGGATTTCTGGAGCATTGTTAGCAGCCGCAGCAGTGTTGTTGTTTTTGGGATCATTCAGGCAAACATTTATTATCAGTTTGACGATTCCCCTGTGTACTCTAGCAGCGATCGCTCTGATGAAAATATTTGGCTTGACTTTGAATGTGTTTAGTTTAGCAGGTCTAACATTAGGAGTCGGCCAAGCAATTGATACATCGGTTGTGATCCTAGAGAACATTTCCGAAAAAGCCGAGATGACTCCCAATCAAAGAGAGAGCAAAGAAGGGGATTCGGGGAGAAATTCCAAATTCTTTATTGACAGTGCGATCGCTGCTTCCCAAGAAGTAGAATCTGCTTTAATTGCTGCTACAGGTGCCAACTTAGTTTCTGTAGTGCCATTTCTCTTAATTGGCGGCTTTATTGCACTGCTCTTTAATGAACTGATTTTGACAATTAGCTTCGCAGTCGCAGCCTCTCTTGTCGTTGCGATTACAGTAGTGCCAATGCTGTCTTCTCGACTCTTAGCAATTCCCTGGTCTAGTCGGATAAGTGAATTTTGGCTGCTTAGACAGTTTAATCACCGATTTGAAGATGCTACACGGGGATACGGTAACTTTTTAACCAAGATTTTACGCTATCGGCTCCTCGTAGTTACGGCTGCTTTGCTAATTTTAGGCGGTAGTAGCTTCTTGATGTTTGGTCAAATTCCTCAAGAAATTTTACCCCGGATCAGTACTGGTCAAGCTAACTTGAGAGCGCAGTTTCCTCCCGGTACACCTTTAGCAACTTCAAAGAAAGTTATGCAAATTGTCGATGACATTTTGCTCAAACAACCAGAAACCGAGTCTGCTTTCACAACCGTGGGTGGTAATTTATTTGGCAGCAATACTACAGAAAATCCTTTACGTGCCAGCAGCACCATCAATCTAAAACGAGGCACAGATGTCGAAGCCTTCGTCAAAAAAGTAACTCAGGAATTTAACAAACTCAACTTAGCAGGAATTCTGCTGCGCCTCACTCCTGGTCAGGTGCGGGGTTTAATCTTGAGTAATTCTCCAGTGCAAGGGTCAGAAGTTGACGTGATTCTGCAAGGTGAAAATGAAGAAAACTTAACGCAAGCAGGGGCGCAAGTGTTGCAAGCATTGCAGGAAAGGGCAAAATTAGCGACATTCCGACCAGATGCCGACCCCCGACAACCGGAAATCCAAATTCGCCCTGACTGAGAAAGGGTTTCAGCTTTAGGGTTGAGCGCTCAAGAAATTGGTGCAACAGTTCAAACAGCAATTGAAGGTTCAGTTCCCACGCAAATTCAACGCGGTAATCGTTTAGTTGATGTGCGGGTACAGCTAAATAAGGAAGCCATTCAGCGTCCTTCCCAGCTAGAGCAATTACCGCTATTTACAGAAAACAATCACCTAATCCGCCTTTCAGATGTTGCGAACATTCAAGAAGGTCAAGCGCCTGGTGAGGTGCAACGGATTAATCAACGCCAAGCTTTTATTGTGGCAGGTAATCTCAGCGAGGGAGCTAGTCTTGGTGAAGCGATCGCAGAAGTCAACCAGGTACTTGAGGATGTAGACTTACCTGATGGCGTTTCAATTGTGCCTAGTTCTGCCCAAGAAACTAATCAGCAGCTTCAAGATGCTTTAAAAACTTTGGGGGCATTGGCAGTCTTCTTAATCTTTGTAGTCATGGCAGTGCAATACAATTCGCTGATTGACCCGTTGGTAATTATCTTCACCGTACCACTGGCGTTAGCTGGAGGAATTTTTGGACTTTACATTACCCATACTGCAATTGGGGCAACTGTAATTGTTGGTGTCGTGTTGCTGGTGGGAATTGTGGTGAACGCGGAAATTCTCATGGTGGAACTGGCGAACCAAATTCGGGAAGAAGAAGGTTGCACTCGCCAAATTGCGATCATCAAAGCTGCTCCTCAACGCTTGCGCCCAATTATCATGACCACAGTTACTACCATTTTGGGACTGTTTCCCTTGGCATTGGGCATTGGTGAAGGTTCTGAGTTTTTGCAGCCTTTAGGAATTGTAGTTTTCTTTGGGATGGCGATGTCTACGACGGGCTACGCCTACGCAACAATGCTGACACTATTTATCATCCTCTGTTTTTATATTCTGCTGCACGATTTGCTAGGTGGAAATTGGGCAAAACCAGTGTTTATAAAGTTACGTAGATTTACGAAAAAATTTATTTGAGTTACTGAGAGGGATTAATATAAAACTACCCCCTCCCCTAATACTCAACCTTCCTTATCAAGTTTGTTTCTCCCCAACTCCTCCATTGCCCATAACCCAACCTGCCCTACCCTTTTGCACATGATGTTTATCCACAGGATTTCAAGGCATTACCCTTCGTTAGGGCAGGACTCGCAAAGGGCTGGTTAGAAGAAGCAGCCTAGTACACCATATTTAACGCTTGTCAAGTAGCTGTCGGTAGTTGTTATCGAAAAGTATCCAGCTATAAACTTTTCCTGAAGTTGAATAAGTTTATTTGCTCATACATAGAATTGTCGGGAGTGGATACTACCGCAGTAGCCCATAACCACCCAAAGCTGACGATTATTTCTAGTTAACATCATCGACTACTGAAATTACTAGGCTATCTGGAGAAATTTATTATGCTAGGGTCATTTATCCGCAGCCCTTTTAATGCTGCCACGTTAACGATTTGTGTATTGTCGGCACTCACTATTCCGGACTTTGTGAATCTGCACAAAGCCGAAGCTGAATCGATAACGGATTGTCGCAAATTGGTGACAGGCACGTATCTCACGACAAATTCTGGTAACTTCGGTTCGTTTCGTGGGATTACAACGTTCAGTCAAGATGGCAACTTTGTTTCTAGTGCCTCAGTCCAAAGTAATGTTCCCCCTTTTCAACCTTTTGGTAATATACAGGGCAGTTGGAAGTGTACCTCCGACAGAGAGATTACTGCCACGGGACTTGACTTTAATTACCCAACAGCGACATTACCCGGCAAAATTACCAGAACCGATTATCGTGCGACATTTGATCCGAAAGCTGGGATAGTGCAAGGAACAGTAACACTGAGGTTGTTCTCACTAAACGCAAATCCGCTCAAAGATAATGTCCCACTAGAGTTGACGTTCACTTTCACGGGGCAACGTATAAATCCTCCACAGTAACCCACTACAGGGAAAATAGGACACATTCACCCCTGTACTGTTGCTTTGGATGCAAACACTTTCAAATCAAAAACCCTCTCTCATACCTGACTTTTCTTGTTAATGTTCCAGATGTAGCTAATAACTTTCTCAATGCCACCGGGTACGATATAAATAGCTTGGTCTTTGACTTAAAAACGCGCCCTCGTCATTCATGCGGGGGAGTGCGTCAATCTGTAATTAATTCACGATACACTACCAGTGTTTCCTGATGAACGCGGGCAACACTCAGCCACTCTAGGTTTTGATTTGCCCGTTGTTTCCACTCGTGCAGCATCTCGCCACTACTCAGTAATTGCACTAAAACCCCAGCCAAAGCATTACTATCTTTTACTGGCACTAAAAGACCTGCTTGCCCATTGTCCAAAGCTTCAGGAATCCCATCTACTTGAGTTCCAACGATCGCAGTTCCAGCTTCCCTAGCTTCCGAAAGTACCAGAGGGCAAGGGTCACGATGGGAAGCCAACACAAATATGTCACAAGATATCAGATAGCGTTGAGGTTCCGGCTGGAAGCCTTCAAAATGAATGCGTTCTTTTACAGAAGTTGCTTGTGCTTGTGCCTCAAATAGCTGTTTATCAGGGCCATTTCCTACCAAATAAAGGTGCGCTTGGGGAAAATCTGAGGCAATTTTTTCAAAGGCAGCGATTAATTCAGTAATTCCCTTACGTTGATACATCCCGGCTACAGTGGCGATCGCTGGACGGTGTAATGGTAAAGGTTGATAATCCTGTATTTGTCGCGTGCGGGGACTGCCCAAAGTTCCATTGCATACCACCCGCAACTTGTTTTCTGGGATACCGCGCTTTGCCATAGAATTTCGCACAGCCTTACTGACGGCAATTACCCTGTCAGCTAAACCCATCAGCAGACTGGAACGCTGAAATTCGTTATGGACTGTGGAAACTAAAGCATACTTATGTCCTTTAAAAATACGTGCTAGTATGACTCCGGTCATCATGTGAGCATGAACAATATTAGGCTGAAATTCAGCTGCGATCGCTCGATAACCCATAGCCGCTTTGATCATACTTATCGGTTTCCTCGTTTGGTCTAGTTGGTAGTGTTTGACGCCACAATTATTTAGTAATTTCTCATATTCACCACCAGCAGAAATAACTGCTACTTCATGACCAGATTTTGCCTGTAAACAAGCCAAGTCCACAGCCACATTCACAATACCGTTACCTATTTCTTGAACGTGATTCAAAATATGTATGATTCGCATAATCTTTGAGATATGTATAAAAAATCAAGATAAGTAACTGGGTATAAATCAATATAATTATTGAGGTCTTCAGCGATAACTCAAAAGTAGTCACTAGTGCGTAAAATAGACACTAACTACTAACTAAGAGTGCTTCTAACCAGTTACTTAGCTTAAAGACTTATTCAGTAACGGCTCAATAAATCGGGGTAAAACTCCAAAATTCTCAAAACTGAATCTGCTATTTCAGTATTATCACAAGAGCCGCACCCAAATGACTTGAGAAAAATCACACGTCGCGCTAGTCTTCATTGACGTAACTGCACGCTGTAACATTAGGCGATGACAAATCAACTCTCTCCAGAAATTCCCTTTTGCACTTGGAGCCGTCCCATCGGCTTAGGCTGGGACAAACCTTATACCGTCCGCTATGCAAGTAATATCGATGATGGTCCTTGGCATGGTATGCCTTTAGGCGGCTTTGGTGCAGGTTGCATCGGTCGTTCTTCACGGGGAGATTTTAACCTGTGGCACATCGACGGCGGTGAGCATACCTTCAAAAATGTCCCCGCTTGTCAATTCAGTGTGTTTGAATCCAATGGTACATCTTCCCAAGCCTACGCTTTATCTACGCAAGCGCCCGACGATCGCACTCTCAAGGCTTGGCAATGGTATCCGACATTCCCCGGCACAGAGGGGACGGGCAATTATCACGCGCTATATCCGCGTAGCTGGTTTGTATATGAAAATGTCTTTCAAGCACAGTTGACTTGTGAGCAGTTTTCACCAATCTGGGCAGGTAATTACCAAGAAACTAGCTACCCTGTGGCGATATTCCTCTGGAATGCTCATAACTCCACAGATGCACCTATTACTCTCAGCATTATCCTAACTTGGCAAAATATGGTGGGCTGGTTTACAAACGCCCTCAAATCTCCCCAAGTGCAGGTGCGCGATGATGGTAGTCCGGTTTACGAATATCAACCACGCTGGGGCGAAAGTCAAGGAAACTATAACCAAATTGTTGAAAATACACAACAGTTTGGCTGTGTTTTAGATCGGGTTGGCAGTAATGAACTTTTACAAGAAGGTGACGGAACTTGGTGTATTGCCACGGTGAAGCATCCCCAAGTGGAAATATTTCACCACAGCCGATGGAATCCTGAAGGAACGGGTGAGGAAATATGGCAAAGCTTTGCTAAAGATGGTTCTTTGCCTAATTATCTAGATCCGACTCCAGCAACAGAGAATACACAATTAGGGGCTGCGATCGCAATCCGTTTCACTCTCCAACCAGGCGAAACTCTCGAAATCCCCTTTGTCGTCGCTTGGGATTTGCCGATCACAGAATTTGCAGCTGGAGTTAACTATTACCGCAGATATACAGACTTTTTTAGTAAAAGTGGTAATAATGCTTGGGCGATCGCATCCACTGCCCTACAAGAATACCAAACCTGGCGATCGCAGATTCAAACTTGGCAACAACCCATTCTCGGCCGGGAAGATTTACCCGACTGGTTTAAAATGGCTCTATTTAATGAGCTTTACGACCTCACTAGCGGCGGTACTCTCTGGAGTGCTGCATCGGAACTTGACCCCATCGGTCAGTTTGCAGTGCTGGAGTGCTTAGATTATCGTTGGTATGAAAGTCTAGATGTGCGGTTATATGGCTCTTTTGCGCTGCTGATGCTGTTTCCAGAACTGGAAAAGTCGGTGATGCGGGCATTTGCACGGGCAATTCCTCAAGGTGATCATACTCCCCGAATCATTGGCTATTATATGACAATTAAGGCAGAAAGCCCGATTGCAGTTCGCAAAGTCGCAGGTGCAACACCCCACGATTTAGGCGCACCGAATGAACACGTCTGGGAGAAAACCAACTACACGAGCTATCAAGATTGCAATTTGTGGAAGGATTTGGGTAGTGATTTCGTCTTGCAAGTATACCGCGATTTTTTGCTCACGGGTGCTGACGATGTAGAATTCCTGGCAGACTGTTGGAATGCGATCGTTCAAACCCTCGACTACCTAAAAACCTTTGACCTTGATGGCGATGGGATTCCGGAAAATTCTGGTGCGCCTGACCAAACCTTTGATGATTGGCGGTTACAGGGTGTGAGTGCCTATTGTGGTGGCTTGTGGTTAGCGGCGCTAGAGGCTGCGATCGCAATCAGCGAAGTTCTATTAACGCACCGCCGAGGTAACGCAGAAGAGTTGGCGTTACAAAAATCCATCTATGAAGCTTGGTTGGAACAATCTCGCCCCATCTATGACCAAAAACTTTGGAATGGGCAATATTACAAACTTGATAGTGAGAGTGGTTCCGATGTGGTAATGGCAGATCAACTGTGCGGACAGTTTTATGCTCGTCTGCTGGACTTACCTGATATTGTACCGAGAGATCGGGCCTTCTCTGCTCTGAAAACTGTTTATGATGCGTGTTTTTTGAAATTCTGCAAGGGTGAGTTTGGTGCTGCTAATGGTGTTCGTCCTGACGGTTCACCGGAAAATCCTAAAGCTACTCATCCCCTAGAAGTCTGGACGGGGATAAACTTTGGGCTGGCGGCTTTTCTTGTGCAGATGGGAATGAAGGATGAAGCCTTGAGGTTGACGCAAGCTGTGGTGGAGCAAATTTACGACAATGGTCTGCAATTTCGCACACCTGAAGCTATCACCGCATCTGGTACTTTCCGTGCTAGCACTTACTTACGGGCAATGGCGATTTGGGGAATTTACTTAGTTATTAATTGATTGGCTATCAAAGTGGTTCTCATTTTGATGCAACACACGTAGGTTAGCACAGATGTGCTAACCTACGAACGGTCGTATTCCACGTACATAGCACAATACGCTTGGGTTAAGGATAATTGTAGGTTGGGTTGAAGATCGTGAAACCCAACAAAGCACGACAAATGTTGGGTTTCGTTCCTCAAACGCCACTTGCTTCTCCCAAAGGAGACACGCAAGAGACAAGTCGGGAAACCGCAAGGGCGCAGTGGCTCCCCAACCTACACAGTTTAAGGTTTTTGGCGCTAACCCAAGCGTATTGGTATATAGCAATCCTATTTGATTTCGTTCAAATCACAAGACTAAGATCCTCGACTTCTCTAAGAAGCCGGGATCTCGTTGTTCACGAATTATTTAGGATTGCTATAGTATGTGCATTGTCAAATGAAAGCAGAGTCTAGATTTCTGATTTTATTTTCTGAGTGTTTCCGGAAGCGAAAGAAAATTTCAGTAATGGTAAGAGTTGAAGGATTGAGAATTCAAGACTACCCTTTCAAAAAATGCAAATATTACTAGCTTTGAAAGCATCCCGTCACAGGTCTTTTGCTTAACTAAGTTGATAATAATTAAAACTATATATATTACTACTAACCACTAATTCTTTTTTTAAACTAGGCTATCTGTGATTCCTGGTAGATGATCATGATCAGTTTACAGTCATTTTATTTAGATAAGCTAAAGCTGTAGCCTTTGTATATCAATAGTTCCCAGGTTAATCAATAACATTATTTAATTGAAAATATTTAAAAAGATTTTCAAGACCTATGGCTACTCACGGGTTTTAAATTCTCTATACATTACTCTTTTTACAAGTTGCTTTAGCTTATGGTTAATGGTAATATTTTCTAGCGACTCGATAATAATAAAGGGTTTAAATTGATATCGGATGAGGGGTCTTACCCCTCATAAATTAGTAAAGGAGGACAAAATTAAAAGTTGCACAATATAGAAGTATGTATCGAAATACATCCAGTAAATTTAGCTTATAAATCTGCTAGTTTAGTAGATGACATTAGCTACAAAAAATAGTATAAATACGAATAGCCTTATTAACGCTCAAAGATCAATAAATTTTCTCTACTAGCCGAAAAAAATATGCAAAATTCCCGGAAAATGCTTAATTCAGCAGTAGTAAGAAATACAAGCAGGTGAACAGATAAAATTTTATTGAATTAGGAGTTGAAAAACTTTAAGAGGACAAAATTGTATCTATCAAGAGCCACGTGAAATTTTTGTTCTACCAGTTATATGAAAAGACAAAGGTAACTTTTTACCTTTCACTCTCATTGACGATATTTTCCCAGAAGCGATTAAACAGCTGCAAAAAGGCTAGTGCAGTTTGTAAATCTCAATTAAAACACCAACAATCGTAGAAACTGAACTAGTTTACTTCATCCCAGAAAACTAAAACCTATGATGAATCAAGACATTGCTGGCATTAGTAGTAACTTAGATAAGACAGTAAAGGCTCAACAATTCGACAAAGTAGTTGAAGCAATTCTTGCTGGAAAATATTCCTGGGCATGTGTTTTAATGCTGCGATTTGCTGGCTATAATCCTCTCCATTACATTCCATATCGCACCTACAATCGATTGCTAAAAGACAACTCTAAAGCCAGTAGAACAAATCAACAGCAAAGTGAAAACCTAAAAATGCTGAAACAGGCTAATGATTCAATATCTGATAGTAATGGATCATCAAGCTGCTTAGTAAAATCAAAGACCGAGCTTATTTGGAAGTAGTTGGAAAGCAAAAAACAGAAATTCGTGGTGGTAGTTTAGATCAGAGATTGACACACCAAATTAATGATCATCAATCAATTAAATCGCAATTAAATCCAGAAAGCGCTCAAGATATTTCCTTGAAACGCTGTGGATTTAATTAACAACTATTTGGAATCAATAGATTCTGTCCTAAACTTGATTAAGTGTCTGAGAGCCTGCTACGCTAATTTAAAATTTATAGCATGGCAGGTTTTCTATAACAGTGATTAATTATGATATTTTTTTAAAAAATCTGCCAATATGGCAAATATATACTGATGAAATTGGTAAACTAGTAAAAACTACAACTTAAACCAAAAAAGAGGTGATTGGCAAACAAGTTAATTTTAAAAAATAAAATCAATGATTAGTTCTGACTATGAAATAAATCAAAATGATTACAAGAGTAGTCAGCATTGCCTGGAGTAAATAACTCCTATACCAAGACCGATGATGCAACCGTTGCTATTGGTGGTTCTATTTTCGAGGAAGTCTGAGCAAAGAGAATTTGGAGCGGTAGCTTCTCCCAATCCAAACTTCACACAGCTTTCACCGACTGCAGACGGTGCGAATAATGCTTATAAAACTTTCTATACTGTTGTTGGTGTTGCTTTAGTTAATAAAGCAAACGCTTAACACCAATACCAGGATCGGAAATAGAAAAGTTTCGGTGAAATCGTTGTCTTGGCTGGTAGAACTAGTATCTCATACGCTTCTCTTTCGACTATTGTAATCCTAGTCCTCCCAACCTGGATTATCTGTGGTTTCTAAACTTTCAATTTATATAGCAACTACTGGAAGTTCAAAACTTGAATAGCTTCCAGTATTTTTATGTCTAAATAAAAATCAGGTGGGCAATTTGCTCACCTGATTTTTGTGGAGTACAGTTAATCAAAAAATGAATTAAACCTTGGCTAATTCTGGGGTAGGACGCTTGCTATTGCGAATTGCTGTAATCGCCTCAGCATAATCCTTGGCGTTAAATACAGCTGAACCGGCGACAATTGCATTGGCTCCCGCTTCTAAAACTTGCCAGGTATTATTTGCCTTCAATCCTCCATCAACTTCAATCCAAGGGTCAAGACCACGTTCATCACACATTTGACGCAGCTTGCGGATTTTGGGTAACACACCAGGGATAAAACTTTGACCACCAAAACCAGGGTTGACGCTCATAATCAGTACTAAATCGCACAAATCTAGAACGTATTCAATTAACTCTAGAGGGCTACCAGGATTAAGTACAACTCCAGCTTTCTTACCAAGCTCTTTAATTTGCCCCAAGGTGCGGTGCAGGTGGGGGGAAGCATTATGCTCGCAGTGTACGGAGATAATATCGGCACCCGCCTTAGCAAATCCCTCAACATACTTTTCTGGCTCCACAATCATCAAGTGGACATCTAGTGGCTTGGTCGTAACCGGACGAATCGCCTCCACAATCAGAGGGCCTATCGTAATATTAGGTACAAAACGACCGTCCATGACATCAACATGAATCCAATCCGCTCCAGCAGCGTCTATGGAGCGAATTTCGTCACCCAGACGACTAAAATCGGCTGATAGGATAGATGGAGATATTACAATGGGCTTTTGAGATAGGTTTTGAGTCATGGCTAGTGGGTTTTTAAGCGTCCTCGTCTGTACGCATTGTAACAAAACATTGAGCAAGACTCATAATTTTGATCCGGGCTTTTTTGGGGAATGGGGAGTGCTGGAAAATAATAACTCCTGACTCTTCGGCAGGGTTAGGGTAACGCATAGCTCAGTACAAGTCAGTCGAACGCTTTTTCCTTCAATCCCAAATCGAAAATTCAAAATCTAAAATTGAATGACCAATGACAAATTACAAATGACTAAAAAACTAACCTGGATAATTTGGGGATTAAGTGCTTCTTGTCTGAGTGCGCCGGTAATTGCTTCAGCTTTAGAATCTGCACTAGGAACTAATGGTATTGATGCTCTGAAGCTACACCAACCTCCTTATAATTTAATCGGTCGTAAGATTGCTATTGGTCAAGTGGAAATTGGCCGACCGGGAATGTTTGGGTGGGATAAGGCGGTATCTAAAAATCGTGCCATATCTTTAGCAGCAGTATTCTTACGCAATGGGCCAGCTAAATCAAATAGCGGTGTTGACTCCCACGCCTACAATGTTGCTGGTGTAATGGTGAGTAAAGACAAAGCCTTGCCGGGAGTTGCTCCGGGAGCGCAGTTGTATTCGTCTGCGGTGGGTTCTACTAAAAACATGGGTCAGGCGGAAGAGTGCTTATCAGCCCAGTACATAGCATTACAAAATGGTGGCGATGTCCGTGCGATTAACTTTAGCTTTGGTGAACCTCTGAGCCGCGATCCTCGACCGGATGCTACATTAGATGGCAATGCTTTGCTAACTTTATGTGTTGACTGGTCTAGTCGGGTTCATGATGTTTTGTATGCGATCGCAGGCAATCAAGGTAAGGGCGGTATTCCCATTCCTACAGATAATTTTAACGGATTGAACGTGGCTTTTTCATCCCGCAGAGGGGGAGTTTTTAACAAAGTAGACGTGGCTAATCTGGCCAGTGCTAACCAAGGAGTGAGTGGAAGGCTTGCTGGAAGGGAATTTAATCTTGGTGTCCGTCGCGCTATCAGTTTAGTTGCTCCTGGGAATAACATTCCTTTGCTCAATCCAGATGGCAAATTGAACAAGGTTACAGGTACCAGTTTTGCAGCGCCTCAAGTTACGGCTACTGTTGCTCTGTTGCAGGAATTTGGTGACAGACAAATGCGGGCAAAACAACCCCACTGGAGCATCGATTCTCGGCATCATCAAGTGATGAAAGCTGTATTGCTGAATTCAGCAGACAAAATCCAAGATAGCGGTGATGGCTTGCGGTTGGGAATGAGCCGAACGCTAATTGATAAGCAAAATCAAAACTGGCTAGATTCTGATGCTTATAAAGATCCAAAGATTCCCTTAGATGCCCAAATGGGAGCGGGTCATTTGAATGCATTTCGCGCTTATCAGCAATTTAGTGGTGGTGAATGGCCGCCATCAGCTGCGGTGCCAGCTATTGGTTGGGATTATCGTACAGTCAATGTTGGAACATCTGTTGACTATATATTAGCAAAACCGTTAAAGCAGGGAAGTTTTGTTGCTGTCACCCTGAGTTGGGATCGATTAGTGGAACTCAATGATAAAAATAAAAACCAGCAATATGACGTGGGCGAAAATTTTCGCGATCGCGGTTTGAATAATCTCGACCTATACTTAGTAAAAGCTGATGCTCAAAATTCAAATGCTGTTGCTGTTTGTTCCTCAATCAGCAACATCGATAGTGTAGAACATATTTTCTGCCCCGTTGTTGCTACTGGGAATTACAAAATCCGCGTCCAGTTTCGTCAAAAGCTCAATGAAGCGACTCAGCCTTATAGTTTAGCTTGGTGGAGTGTACCTATAAATTGAAATAGGCAGGCACAATTGTCATCTCTGGGAACTGTTTCGGTAAAAAATCGCGGCTCAAAATTAGTAATGGTTATATAGTCACTGCAATCGGTTCTGATGGGGAGCAGCCATCGGATGCAAGGGGGAAAGTCCGGTGAAAATCCGGCGCTGTCCCGCAACTGTAAACCAAAATTGGGTGAGTCAGGATGCCCGCCGGTTAGAATCAATTCGTTTACATATAGTGGTTCTCACTTGATTAAGGTACAAGAACCCTACCCCCAACCCCTTCCCCGCAAGCAAGGAGGGGGCTATGATGTACTTCATGTCAGTTAATTTATAACCGAAATTATCTTGGTAATTTACGGTAGAAGGTTGGACTAGTATTTCAAGATCCAGAACAACAATTAGTAGCTTCTACTGTTGAAGAAGATATATCTTACGGGTTATGTAATTTGGGTTTACCGGAACCAGAAATTAAAGACCGAGTAGAGCAAGCATTAGTTGAATTTGAATTGACTACTTTAGCAGAAAGACCAGTGCATCATCTGAGTTTAGGACAAAAAAAGCGAGTTTCTATAGCTGATGTGATGGTGTTGCGACCAGAACTGCTGGTTTTGGATGAGCCAACTGCATATTTAGATATAAAACATACTCGTAACTTAATAGCAACCCTGAAAAAAATTCATCAAGATGGAACTACTTTAGTAATGGCAACCCACGATTTGGATCTCGGTTATCGTTGGGCTGACTGGGTTTTTGTCATGGATAAAGGGTAACTGATGCTAGAAGGCAAACCACAAGATGTATTTAGCCAGCGTACTCTTTTAGAAGAGTTAGAGTTGGGCGTACCATTGATATATGAGATATTATTTGATGGGCTATCTGCTGAGTCAGGAGTAGTTATAGAACGAGTCGGAAAACGGATATTAGAACTATTTCGTAATTTTTCATGATTAGACAGTTAGACAATGTCAATAAATCAGGATATAATGCTTTTATAAACAATCCAAAAACTTAATCAGTGTATACAGTTTTGTTGTTTGTGATTCGCCATAAAACTTCTGCGGAGTTTGATATAACTTCTACTGAGACTTATGTTTGTATCCCGGTAAAAAACGTCAATAATTAAGGTAGATGGCTAACTTTTGATTGCTCAAAGTAGGCATACACCATCTGAGAAACTTGACGAATAAAAGCTGTTGCTCTCTCGTCATTATTCGGTCTTCGCACGAAAATTCCTGCTAAATAACGCTTTCCTGATGGTGTTTCAATGATACCCGCATCTCCAAGTACAAACCGTAGAGTGCCTGTTTTGTGAGCAATACTCGCCCCATAACCCAAACCAGACGGGAGTAAGCTTGTATTATGGCAACGAATCATGATACCTAAAACTTGAGAGCGACTTGTATTAGAAATTAACTGATTATTTGTAATCAAAGCTGACAATCGCACTAAGTCTTTTGCACTAGTTTTATTAGTCCCTTTAAAGTCTCCTAACATATTGTGAATCACAGTACTTTGCAATCCCCAAGTGCGAAACCTCTGATTTAAATTTGCCTTACCACCTAAACGGTCGATAATCATATTTGTAGCGGTATTATCGCTAATAGTCATCATTTTAGTTATAGTTTCTAAAAGACTAATCTTAGTTCCCACCCGCCGATACTGCATATCTCCAGAACCACCAGTAACGTGTTTACGTTGCATCACCAATGTCTCAGTTAGTTTGATTCTCTTTGTATCTATTCCTTGAAACAAAGCAATTAAAATAGGATACTTAATTGTGCTAGCTGCGGAGAAAGCTTGACCGCCATTGATATTTAAATAATCCCCTGTTTCTAAGTCCATAAAAAAGATTCCGGGAGTGAGGAATCTGTAGCGAGCAATTAATGCTTTAATTGGAGTTTTTAGTTCCGATATTTCTCGTCCTAAAGTAACTATACCAGTGTATTTAGGAATACCTATTGGGTTAAGAAAATCGCTTGAGGGAGTTGGGGGAATGAATTTTAGTTCTGGTAGTTGTAACTCTGATTGATTTCCACTCCCGCCATCTGCGCTGTCAACTTGATTCGTGTTGGAATTCGCCTTTACTGGCGACGAGAGTAGAATAATACTTGTGAGACTAAGTAATAACCAGCGTAGTTTCATGTAGTGTTGTGATGATAGTATTGCATTGACTTACAGAGATTTCCAGAGAAGTAAATGAAATCCGGATTGATTGATATAATATTCACTAAAATATCCCATATCAATAGATATAGATAACATAAATTACTGGAAGTTGGGGGATAAAAACTATGAATTCAAGTCAGAAGATGAGATAGATAGAATTTACATATATCCCATCAAGTAGTTATGTATTTAGACAAATAGTAAGGGATTAAGATTGCGGTTTAAGTTTTGCTAGCAGTGATTTATACATAGCGATCGCGATAAATCAAGCACCCGCAATTGAACCGATTAAACAAGAATGCAGAATCAATAATTTTACCTATACTGTAAATTATCACAGATGGGGAAGAGTAGTAAGGGCACAGCATTGCTGTGCCCTTACTACAGATTTGGTTCAAATACTTGAATTCTGCTGTAATTAGGATATAGCAACATTCTTGAGAATGGTCATCGGCCCTTGGGCTTTGAGAATCTCCATTTCTGCTGCATTCCGCACTAGCAAAGCACCAGCGAATCCTAATGAATTCACAGAGATAGACTGGAAATGCTCCTGCGATCGCGGTATAATCAACATCCATTCTCGTGTCGCTAACAGATTGTAAGCACCAGATTGCCTTGCATCTAAACCCACAGCATGTCGCAAGGTGCGATAAGCTTCTAGTGTTGCTTGGGCTGCTGCGAATGGCGACTGCATCCAATTGGAATTTAGTGGTGCGAAAGCGTGTATAAAAGGAAGTTTTGCTAAAGTTGCGTGGGCTTTGCCCACCGTTTGCGTAGCCGACGTACCAGAAGGTATTAAGTCCTGAAATTGTGCTGATGTTAGCAGAGGTTCAATAGGTATCTGCGGCCCTGAAGGTGCAAGTGGTAATGGCACTAATTGCAAGTGCTTGTGTCGCTGACTGGCACCTGCGGTTTTGCCACTGTTGTAAAATGCTAAACCATCGAAATCAGCTAGACATGCCCACATAGCCGTAAAATCTTCGAGGGTGAGTAAGCTTTCCTGTTCCTCGAAGCCACGGGTGATAATTAGCAGATGATAATCAACAACATTGAATTTATTCAAAATACATACATGGGTATCAGAGATATCCGCCACAAATAAATCCTCTTCGTAGGGTAAGAAAGGATTAAATTCTTGACTAGATATAGCAGATTGTTTTTCCTGCTTCTCCTTGGCGGCTTTTTTGCGATTCAGGTTAGACAAAATCCGCACTAAAAAGCGCACGTTATCCTGTTGGACAAATTCAAATTCCGTTGGTATTGACAGCAACGCCCCGCATTGCAAAGCATATTCCGTCTGCTCTTTGACACTTGTCCATAAAGTACCAGGCTTAAGTAGGATTTTCCCCTGTGCCATTTTTATTCCTTCAGGCATGGTGAAATATTTTAACAGTTTTAATTTCTTGTCGCTGACCAGTACCACGCTGTTCAGGAATTTATCCAGGCTATGCGATAATAACTTGTGTAATAAAGCAAACATTTCACAGTAACGCAATACCTCTGCAACAAAACTGTCATAAATTATATCTACATTAGTAATACATCTAAATATCCTTCCAGAGAGCAATGCAAAACCAATCTCGCGATGGAGAACACCCATCAAATAGCATTTTATCCAACACTGCTGATGCCAAATACCATAATCGAGCACCCTGGAAAAAGGCTGCTGCCTCTCTATCGCTGGTGCTGCTGGGATCGGGTATGACATTGGCAGGCGGCTATATGGCTGGACATTCTCAGCAGGTGTCTGAAAATGCATCTAATTTGGCAGTAAGTCGAGTAAATGCCGCTCCTCCATTAGCAGCCGGTACAGATCCTAACTTTGTTATCCAGGTGGTGCAAAAGGTTGGGCCAGCCGTGGTGCGGATTGACTCTTCCCGAACTGTAAAAACTCAGATACCAGATGAATTTAACGATCCATTTTTCCAACGCTTCTTTGGCTCTCAAATACCACAACAACAGAATCGGGTAGAACGAGGTACTGGTTCAGGTTTTATTATTAGTGCTGATGGTCGTATTCTCACCAATGCTCACGTAGTCGATGGTGCTGATACGGTAACAGTAACACTCAAGGATGGGCGTAGCTTTAAAGGTAAGGTGTTAGGAAAAGATGATTTGACCGATGTTGCTGTTGTCAAGATTCAGGCAGACAATCTACCGTTAGTAACCTTGGGTAACTCAGATAAACTGCAACCGGGAGAATGGGCGATCGCGATCGGCAACCCCCTTGGACTAGATAATACAGTAACTACCGGAATCATCAGTGCTACTGGACGCAGTAGCAATCAAATCGGTGCTCCCGATAAGCGAGTAGAGTATATTCAAACCGACGCAGCAATTAATCCCGGTAACTCCGGCGGTCCCTTGCTAAATTACCGTGGCGAAGTAATTGCCATGAATACAGCCATTATTCAAGGGGCACAAGGATTAGGTTTTGCTATTCCCATCAACACAGCACAACGCATTTCCAGTCAACTAATAGCTACGGGCAAAGTAGAACATCCTTATCTGGGAATTCAGATGGTGGGGTTAACACCTCAGCTAAAACAAAATATCAACTCAGATCCCAATAGCGGTTTGAGTGTGAATGAAGATAAAGGTGTATTAGTTGTGAAAGTTGTGCCAAATTCACCAGCTGCTAAAGCAGGGATACGTGCTGGTGATGTGATCGAAAAGCTTGGCGGTCAAGCAGTCACAGATGCCAGCAGTGTCCAAAAGGTAGTAGAAAATAGCCAAGTCGGGGGCGACTTACGTATGGAATTACGTCGCAATGGGCAGAATCTTAACATAGCTGTGCAACCTGGTGCTTTCCCCACACAAGTACAGTAATCGCTGTGGTCAGCCGTTTTGAGCGATTTTTGAGTAGCAAATGAGTAGTCTTAAAAATTTGGAGTTTCTGACCAAATTCAAGAAAACAAATAAAGCCGTCCTACTAATGACAGGAGGGCTTTATTTATTGGTATACATTTAGCACGGGCGATCGCGGTATCTACGTGCATCATCAATGAGCGTGAAACAAATACGGGAATTTTGCTGATGTCTTCACCTAGATATTCCCCGTATTTGTAGAGTTGTACCACCAACTCAAAATTCATTATGCAGCTTACGCTCATCCTTCAGCTAGAGATTGCTTTATTTCTTGCATTCCTCTTGCTGCTTATATGCATCATCAAACTTTTGCTTCAGAGGAAAGCTTTGTACCAGTACCAAAAATCCACAGAACTATTTAAGCAGTCTATAGACCAATACCAAGAATCTGTAGAGCTTTTCAGACAAGCTATAGATGAATACGAATTCCTACTTAAGGAACATGGAATAGATACATCAAAACTCAAAGCTAAAGCTCCCCCTCCCCACCAATCAATATCTCCACCACCTTTCCAATTCAAAGTAACTCAGGAGGAAATAGACATTAATAACAAGTATCTGCACAGTGAATTAATTGCTCTAACCAACAACGTAAACACAACTAATCAATTACTGGTAAAACAGCGCCAATTGTACCCAGGTAAATCTGAAAACTGGGTTTTGAAACAAGTTATTACTGACTTGAAGCTCAAAAAAACACAGGAACAACTACATTCAAAAACACCACAAATACAAACAGAAGTTTTTCTGTCTCCACCCTCAGATACGCCATTACCAGACCTCAAAAAAATGAAGAGGCAACCTAGTAAACCAAAAGGAGTGTCCAAGAATAATCCTTTGTACAAAGAACTTCTTAATTTAATTAGTGGCAATGAAGAAATTGCTAATCGGTTGATTACACGTCAGCAACAATTAAATCCAGATAAATTAGAGAACTGGATTTTGGAAAAAGTTGTTGGCGACATAAAACGTGATCGGGGTGTTTGATGAATCTAAGCGATCGCCCGTGAGAAAATCTTATTTTGTACTGAGCGATTTATCGCTTCTTCAGATTTATCAGCACTAAAGTCTTTACTACAAATTTTAATTAATTTATATCTAGCAAGAAGTGGTAACTCAATTTTAAGCTAGAGCTACTGCTGGTTGCTGCCAGCGTCCCACCGCTTTACCAATTACTGCTAATTCTTGCATCAAGTTATCGAAACGGTCTGGTGTCAGAGATTGCGGCCCATCAGATAAAGCTTTGGCAGGGTTGGGGTGAACCTCTATCATCAAGGAATCTGTGCCAGCTGCGATCGCAGCCATTGCCATTGAAGGTACAAACTCAGACCAACCTGTACCGTGGCTGGGGTCAATCATAATTGGCAGGTGAGTCAGCTTTCGCAACACTGGCACTACTGATATATCTAACGTATTCCGAGTATACTGGCGGTCAAAAGTGCGTATGCCTCGTTCACACAAGATCACATTGGGATTGCCAGCTGCCAAAATATACTCGGCTGCCATCAACCAATCTTCAATGGTAGCTGCCATTCCCCGCTTCAAGAGAACAGGTTTCGGCTGCGCTCCCACTTTTTTGAGCAAGGAGAAATTCTGCATATTCCTTGCCCCCACCTGGATCACGTCAGCAATTTCGACAATTTTATCCAGGTCAGCGGCATCCATCACTTCTGTAATAATACCTAGTCCGCTAACTTCCCGCGCCCTTGCCAACAAATCCAAAGCACTCTCGCCGTGTCCTTGGAAGGCGTAAGGTGAAGTCCGGGGTTTGTATGCCCCTCCGCGCAAAAATGTCGCTCCAGCCGTCTTGACGCGCCGCGCCGTCTCCACAATCATTTCTTCATTTTCTACGGAACAGGGACCGGCAACGACTACTAAGGGGTGGTGTTCACCAAATACCACCGCTCCATTGGGAGTATTAACGACCACCTCCGAAGCTTCGCCGTGGCGGTACTGGCGGCTGGCTCGTTTGTAAGGCTGCTCTACCCGCAATACCTGCTCAATCCAGGGGCTAAGTTCCTGAATTTGTAGTGGATCTAAGCTGGCGGTTTCACCTACTACACCAATGACTACTTTGTGTTGACCAACAATTTTTTCTGGAGTTAGCCCCCAGCTAATTAGTTCCTTATCAATGCGGTTTATTTCCGCTTCTGGGGAACCACTTTTCATTACTATAATCATCTGAAAGTTCCTGATTAATTGAGTAAATTTTTCTCTAAATGGGGTAACTTTATTGTTGCCTATTGGACTAATTACGAATAGTTAAAAACAAAATTTATTTAATTTATTTATAAAACATAGCGCTCAGTCAGTAGTTTTACTACTAAATAACTGAATACGGGGTATAAAAAGAATTATATAATTTTAATTATCAATGTTAAAGTTATAAAATTTCAACTTCAACATTCACTTCTTGATTTACCCAATACCGCAGTTACGTAATACCTGAGCGCCGTTCATTATGAGTTTTTTTGCCGAGTTTCGCGCCAAACTGCCACCATTCGTCCCCAATTGGTGTTGAACTCACGCAAACCCAGCAAACTTCCGACTTTTTCTTCATCCCAAGAGGCAGAGAGAACGCCATAAGTTATCCCTAAGACCCCCAAACCAAATAATCCCATGTTCACCAATAACACGGCGATGGGAGGTAGTTGGATGTCAGAGTAGATAGCAAGCAGATAGCTGACAACCAGGGTGCTAATGCCCAAAGCTGTTGGTACACCACAGAACCCAGCTACCCGTCGGATCATCCTCTGGCTGACTACTTGGGGAATAGTCATTTCTTCTTTGGTGTAAGGTGTTTTTCTATCAGCCTGTTTGCCAGATTCTTGTGGCTGTGCTGCTGGTTTACTTTGAGTTTTTGCGGGTTTTTGGCGCTTTTTGTTTGGTTCAAAGGGCAAGCGACTGCGTTCAGATTCTTCAGCAGACATAAGCGGTAGTCCCTATCCACGAATACCGAGGCGAGCAATCAAAGCTTGATACTTTTCCCGGCTTTCCTGTGATATGTAGGCTAGAAGACGCTTGCGCTGACCAATTAGCTTCAACAGTCCCCGCCGGGAAGAATGGTCTTTTTTATTTGCCTGGAGATGTTCGCTGAGGCGGTTAATGCGCTCAGTTAGCATGGCAACTTGGACATCGGACGAACCAGTGTCGGTTTCGTGAACTTGGTAATTGGAAATTATTTCTTGTTTCCGCAGTTGCGTGAGGGCCATGATCGATTCAATTTCTAGTTTTTCTAAATGTATGTAGCAGTCTCCCATAATATCACAGCCCTGAAGCTGGATGTGGAATCATCTTTGCTGCTACGCCTTGCACTCTAGGAGACTAAGTAAGTCAGGAGCCAGACTCCACTATCCTCTGGTGTAGACGAGGTGAATATAACCGCTTTGAATGTACTTAATTTGTGATTATTTTTTATAAAACAGATGATTTGTTTTCTGCTGCTTCAATAAAAGCCTCAAACTGACCATTTGGTGTCCATTGAATAGCTCCATCTCGGCCTGTAAAAAATAGCTTAGTTTGGCTTTTATTCAGTTCAGAGAAAGCTTTTAGATCAAAGTTAGCAGAAGAAGCGATCGCCACTTGTGGTTGCAGAGCAATAACTAAATCTTTTAATGACTCAGGCGGACACCACAGCACTTGTGGACGAGGCAAACTCCCTTTTTTAACTAGTTGCTGGACTTCTTTAGACTTGACATTACCTACTAATAACCAATTCTGATCTAGAATTTGCAATTGTAAAATGGGTAATTGGTCATTGATTAATTGCGCCATAACTGAACCAGTCTTCACAGCTTGGCCAACTACCAAACCTTGGTAGATCCCTTGATGCTGTTGTAATTCTTGTTGAATTGCTTGGCTTGCAATTGAATCTTCAGACTTGGGGGAATATTCATAAAAGTTTTTGATTGGTAAACGTTGCATTAATTCCAACCAAGCATTACTTTCATTGCCTTGGAAATCAGTTGCGATCGCCCAATTAATTTGATTTATTCCCTGCTGTTGCAAAAACGGTAGGATTGTGAAACGTCCTGTACCTTCATCGCCACTATTGATTACAGTTACTGTACCTCTATCTTGAACAATTACAATTGGTTTAGTACCAGATTCTAATACCGTTATCTTAAACAATGTATTTGTAGAATGCCAAAGGGGGATGAATACTAAAGCAATCGCAATTACATTAGCAAACCACCACCGCCGTTGCCACCAAGGGACTAGCCAAACCAGTATAATCAGTAGATAAATCACCAGAAGCTGCCAACTGGATATGCTGCCTACAGCAACAGAATTTCCTGGCAACTTGCTAAAAAATTCCACTAGTTTAATTAGCCAATCAGTAGGGTAATGCAACACCTCAGCGAGGAAGCTTCCTGCTTGAGTCCAAATTAATGCTGCGATCGCACTGATGATTCCACCGATACTAATGATCGAAATTAATGGAGTACTAGCCACATTCAGCAACAAACTATAAGATGGTACAACCCCAAAGACAAAAAGTTGCACAGGTAAAGTCCAAATAGTGGCAGCTAGGGGAACGGCAATCAAAGCAGCGATCGCAGGTGGTAGCCATGCTAGGCGGTTGACTAATGGGGATACTGTTACAACTAATCCCAGTGTTGCTAAAAAACTCAATTGAAAGCCTAAATCCCAAATCCATAGAGGATTAAACACTAATAACAGAGTTGCTGCTAATAGTAATGATCCGAACTGTTTTACCTTCCTTTTTAATAGCAAACCAACTAATGCCGCAAAACCCATAATTACGGCTCTGAGAACCGCAGGTTGAAAACCTGTTAAACTCAGGAAAATGATTAAAGCCAAAAATCCAAGGGTAAATTGCGTTCCTTTTTTTGCCCGCCTCGTTAATTGTAATATCACACTCAAAATCAAAGAAGTTTGGAACCCGGAAGCTGCTAAAGCATGAGCTAATCCGGCTTGTACAAATAAGTCGCGGATATCGTAGGGTAAATCAACAGCTTTGCTGCCTAAAACCATTGCACTGACAAGAGGCCCTTCAGGAACACCTAACCAACGAACTTGCGATCGCACAATTCGCTCCCGAATTTGCCACCATCCCCATTTACGTTCCTGATCCAAAACATTTATTTGTCGCCCAACTAGACCGGCAAACGTCCCTTCTTGCTTGAGAAACTTCTGAAAGTCAAAACCACCAGGATTGGAAGCCGCCTTTGGTTTGTACAAAATCCCAGTCACAGCAATTTGTTGACTAGGGTATAACCCAGTAGCTTGAAGTATAGGCACTGTCACATACAATTTACCTGTAACCCCTTTCGGGACACCTGCTGAACCTTTTTCATTCTTAACCTCATCTAGCTGAGTCGCTTCCAGCCAAAATTGTCCCCTCTGACTGCGAGTTAAGCGAGGATTACTCGCCACTTCCCCGCGAACAATCACAAGTTGTTCTTGATTACTGCTATTTCCAGGCGGAACGAACTGACTAATATCTTTTGCACCTGGTTGCGGCACTCGCCATTGAAGATATAGAGTTGCCAATAATCCCACTAAGCCAGCAGCTAGCCATATTCGAGGATGGGTAGTAGTTTGCCAAGTATTAGGTACTGCCTTGTTTTTGCTTCCAGTATTTTCTGGTTTTTGAGCAAGTTGCCGTGAAGTGGTGCGTCTTCTAAAAATAATTGCTCCCACTATCCCCAGAACGAAAATCCAGACACCACCCCAAGGAACTGCTGTAAATAACAACCCAAAAATGTAGCCAAGACAAATAATTACACCACTGGTTTGAACCATAAGATTTTTTGTAAAAGCACCTGACAATCCGAATTTGCAGCTGACTTAAAAATAACTAGTATACTGTGGTGGAAGTTTGCCTACCTTTAACAAGAGGATTTTGCCCCTTGTTAGGTTAATTGAGATGGTAAGCTAAAAAACATTTAATTTGCATAACCGAATTAAAGGCGTTGCTGGGCGTTGCTGAATTTGGCTATGAAATTCAAAAATCAAATATTCCAAACTCTTATTATCTGCGCCGGGAGCGCCTCTGCATGAGCTTTTCATCTCTATTAATCAGCAACGCCAAAAAATTTTTATGCTTGTGGTGAAGTATGCTCCATCAAGTTTATACAAAAAAAGCCCGCATAGGCGGGTCTTATCCTTGTAGCTTTAATGTTCTAGACTTAAGATTGAACGGTATTTCTGACCTTTAGCAATAGCCACATCATAAAGATATACCTAGCTTAAAGAATGCAAAATTAAGAATTTGCTAACCTGCGGATGCAGGTAAAGTCTCGTGTAGCCGCGACTTCTAGTTGCCCAGGCGAGTAATAAATTCAACTTTACAAACATCCTCTTACCGAGCCAGGTAACGAGTGTCTGGATGCTCTGCATCCTTTGACACATAAACTCTTCTATCAAAACAATGAAAGTATTACCCAAAGAACATAAGAGGAAATTGGAATCAAAAATAGCCAATCAATAATATATTGGTAACGAGATTTAACTCTAGATTCTGAAACAGGTTGTGGTAAGACTGGCTGTGAAACAAGTTGCTGCACGACTGACTGTAAAACAGGTGGCTGTATAACTGGTTTTAAATCTTTGAGCAACGGAAAACCTAACTTCTCCCTTTGCTCAACATATAAATGAGCTACCTTCCTAGCCAAATGCCGAATCCTGGCAATATAGCGAGTTCTCTCCGTCACCGAAATCACACCTCTCGCATCCAGCAGATTGAACGTGTGCGAACACTTCATTACATAATCTAAGCTAGGCAAAACCAATCCTCGCTCCGTTAATTGGGTAGCTTCCTGCTCATACAAATTAAATAGTGTCAGTAGCAACTCAGGATTTGATGCTTCAAAATTGTAAGTACACTGCTCAATCTCTCCTTGGAGGTAAACATCACCATAAGTAATGTTGTCCGTCCAATGAATCTTAGTAATTGCTTCCACTTCCTGGAGATACATTGTCAGCCGCTCTAACCCGTATGTAATCTCAATCGACACCGGACGGCAATCAATTCCTCCACACTGTTGGAAGTAGGTAAATTGAGTAATTTCCATCCCATCTAACCAGACTTCCCACCCAGTCCCCCAAGCTCCCACCGTCGCATCTTCCCAGTTATCCTCTACAAACCGAATATCGTGGTCTTCAGGACGAATACCTAAAGCCCTTAACGAATCAAGATAAATCTCCTGGATATTATCTGGCGACGGTTTAATCAGGACTTGATACTGATAATAGTGTTGGAAGCGGTTGGGGTTTTCGCCGTAGCGTCCATCCGTCGGGCGACGACACGGTTCAACGTAGGCAACAGCCCACGGTTCCGGTCCCAATGCTCTTAAAAATGTCTGGGGATTCTTAGTACCAGCCCCCTTCTCAATATCGTAGGGCTGGGCAATCAAGCAACCGCGATCGCCCCAAAACTCATGCAATAAACCTATTATCGACTGAAAATTCACGCTTCACCCTTCCTTACTCAGCACAGTGCATAAACCATTGTTGCCTACAACCCGGCACTGTGGGCAGTTTCAGGTGACTGAAAAACAGTCCAAAAGATTTTTGGAAAAAATAGTTGACAATATAAAGGAGGTTCGTTATATTGAATAAGTGCCTGAGAGCGAAGCCA
>NZ_JBALCT010000055.1:0-34146 GCF_036917675.1 Nostoc sp.
ACAACTCCAGAACCATCAACCGCTCCAGAAATTCCACCGCCAGGTAGTCAACAAAGAACACCTACCCCAAGCCCAGGCGCGACTCCAAATCCGCAAAATGTTAACCCGCGGACAACTCCGGGAAATACTCAACCCAACACAGCCCCAGAAGCCAATGACCCCCGCGTACTGGTGTCGGAAGTAGTAGTTAGATCACAGGCTGGGCAACTATCACCAGAACTCGAAGACCAAGTTTATAAAGTAATTCGTACCCAACCAGGACGAACGACAACTCGCAGCCAACTGCAAGAAGATATTAACGCCATCTTTGGTACTGGCTTCTTCTCCAACGTCCAAGCATCGCCAGAAGATACCCCCTTGGGAGTACGAGTCAGCTTTGTTGTACAGCCTAACCCCGTCCTCACCAAGGTACAAATACAAGCTAATCCTGGCACTGGTGTTGCTTCGGTACTACCACCTAACACTGTAGATGAAGTCTTTCGCCAGCAGTATGGCAAAATCCTCAACTTGCGTGACTTGCAGGAAGCCATCAAGCAGTTAAACAAGCGGTATCAAGACCAAGGTTACGTGCTAGCCAACGTGATTGGAGCGCCACAAGTCTCTGAAAACGGAGTTGTTACCTTACAAATAGCAGAAGGGGTAGTAGAAAACATTAGAGTCCGGTTCCGCAATAAAGATGGTCAGGAGACAGACGAGAAGGGACAACCGATTCGGGGAAAGACCCAAGATTACATCATTACACGAGAATTGGAATTAAAGCCAGGACAAGTATTCAACCGCAACACGGTGCAAAAAGACCTACAGCGAGTGTATGGACTGGGACTGTTTGAAGATGTAAATGTCTCCCTTGACCCTGGTAGTGACCCCAGCAAGGTGGATGTAGTAGTGAATGTAGCTGAACGCGGCAGTGGTTCTATTGCGGCTGGGGCGGGGATTAGTTCTGCTAGCGGACTGTTTGGCACGGTTAGCTATCAACAGCAAAACCTGAACGGTAGGAACCAAAAGCTGGGTGCAGAAGTACAGTTGGGAGAGCGGGAACTGCTGTTTGACCTGCGCTATACAGACCCCTGGATCGCCGGAGATCCCCACCGGACTTCCTACACAGTCAATCTTTTTCGCCGCAGTTCCATTTCGTTGATTTTTGATGGCAAAGATCAGAATATTAGAACATTTGACCCCAAGAATCCCACTAATACAGATTCTCAGGATAGCCCCCGCATTCTCCGTCTAGGTGGTGGTGTCACCTTTACCCGTCCCCTGTCCTCCAATCCCTACAAAAGTTCCGTATGGACAGCCTCAGCCGGTTTACAGTATCAACGAGTTTCCGCCCGTGATGCCGATGGCAATCTCAGAAAAACAGGAGCGATATTTGATGACAATAATGGGAACCGCATCAGCCAAGAAGTGCCACTTACCTTCTCTGGTACAGGTGAAGACGACTTGGTGCTATTGCAACTAGGGGTACAGCGCGATCTCCGTAATAACCCCTTGCAACCTACCAGTGGTTCTTATCTCCGCTTGGGAATCGATCAGTCAGTTCCTTTGGGACTGGGCAGCATTTTCCTCACCAGATTACGGGGTAGCTACAGCCAATATTTCCCCGTCAAGTTGATTAGCCTCTCCAAAAAAGGGCCGCAAACTCTAGCATTTAACTTCCAAGCAGGAACAGTTTTCGGTGACTTGCCTCCCTACGAAGCTTTTACCCTTGGGGGTAGCAACTCCGTCCGGGGTTATGAAGAAGGAGCATTAGGTAGTGGACGCACTTATGTGCAAGCATCAATTGAGTATCGGTTCCCAGTTTTTTCAGTAGTCAGTGGCGCACTATTTTTTGATATTGGCAGTGATCTGGGTACTAGTACCCTAGCAGCTGATGTGCTGAATAAGAACGGGAGTGGCTACGGCTATGGTCTCGGGGTTCGCGTCCAGTCTCCACTAGGGCCAATTCGGATTGACTACGGTATCAACGATGACGGTGGTAGCCGGATTAATTTTGGTATTGGCGAAAGGTTTTAACTTGTCATTAGTCAGTTGTCATTGGTCATTAGTGAATCACAAAGGACAACTGACAAAGGACAAATGACAATTATCTTTTTTGGATTAGCTTGCTAATTTTTACATTTACCTCAATACTGTTCCGATAAAGGGATTAATGACATTTTTAGGGGAATATCAGCGATTTTACCAAAACAGACGATGAACAATACTAAACAAAATATATTGACTTTTCGGCTATGCAGCACACTCTAGCGGCTCAAATCACTCAAACTGGAGTGGGACTGCATACCGGTGTGAATACCCAGGTGCGGATACTACCAGCTGAGGCGGGAAGTGGACGCTACTTTGTGCGGATGGATTTACCGAATTTGCCGATCATTCCAGCCCAAGTTGCAGCAGTTAGTCACACTGTTCTCTCAACTCAGTTGGGCAAGGGTGAGGTATATGTTCGCACGGTAGAACATTTGTTGGCAGCGCTTTCGGGTATGGGTGTGGATAATGCCCGGATTGAAATTGATGGATCAGAGGTTCCACTTTTGGATGGTTCGGCAAGTGTGTGGACAGCCAACATTGCCGAAGTTGGCTTAGTATCACAACCCGTCAACAACCAAGTTCCCAAGGCTATTACAGAACCAATATGGGTCTATCAAGGGGATGCCTTTGTATGTGCCCTCCCAGCATCAGAAACCCGTTTTAGCTACGGGATTGATTTTGACCTGGCCGCCATTGGTAATCAATGGCATAGTTGGTCACTAAGCGCTGAACTAGGAAAAGCTACTGCTAGCTTTGCTGCACAAATCGCTCCTGCCCGGACTTTTGGGTTACTGCATCAAATTGAACACTTACAAAAAACAGGGTTAATTAAGGGTGGCAGTTTGGATAATGCACTCGTTTGTGGGCCAGAAGGCTGGCTAAATCCACCATTGAGATTTGCAAATGAGCCAGTGCGTCATAAGATATTGGATTTAGTAGGAGATTTAAGTTTACTAGGAACTTTTCCTATTGCTCATTTCTTAGCGTATAAAGCCAGTCACAATTTACACATTCAATTGGCTCAAAGAATTTTAGATTTGGGATTGGAGCTAAAGCCTAAAATCGAGGATTATTAAGGCTTTTGATATACGCCTGCCTACTCAACTTTCAGATGAAAAATTAACCACACGGCCAATGTCAATCCTCACTGAAGTGAATACCATCGATCCGACTACACCTACATCTACCGAACCACAGGCTATAAATGAGACTAAAATCATCTCTGAGATTAAAACAAGTTTCACATCTGAAGAAATTCAGGAATTGCTACCCCACCGCTACCCATTTTTACTTGTAGATAAAATAATTGACTACGTTCCAGGTAAAAAAGCTGTCGGCGTTAAAAATGTCACTATCAACGAACCCCATTTCCAAGGACATTTCCCTGGACGTCCACTGATGCCAGGGGTGCTAATTGTCGAAGCGATGGCACAAGTTGGGGGCATTGTTCTAACTCAAATGTCTCCGGCAGAAGATGATCTGTTCGTCTTCGCTGGTATCGATAAAGTCCGCTTTCGCCGCCAGGTCGTACCGGGTGATCAACTAGTAATGACGTTGGAACTGTTATGGGTAAAACAACGTCGTTTCGGTAAGATGCAAGGTCGTGCCGAAGTTGACGGTCAACTTGCTTGTGAAGGGGAATTAATGTTTTCTTTAATTAGCTAAAAGTTTGCTTTCGTGGTGTGGGCATAGCCGTGAAATGCCCTTACTGAATCCTGAAAAAGGATAACAGTAAAAAAAATCCACAACAGCATCTGATAATTTATTGATTTTAGACGCCCTCTCTACGAGATGCACTCACAAACACACTTAACTTGCTTTGCCCGACACTTTTGTTCACTGAAATACTTCACGCTCAACAACGCCAGTCGCCTCAATGGGACTGCAGTCGCTATAACTCTTTTAACCAGAGTAACACGCTGCCTCAGAAACCCGTCCGGCGCTGGATTATCAAGACAGTTCTGGAGATTCACCCTTGAAAACGCTAATTCATCCAACTGCTGTAATTGATCCGAAATCGGAACTCCACCATACAGTGCAAGTCGGTGCCTATGCTGTGATTGGAGCGCATGTCAAAGTCGGCCCTGAAACAATAATCGGCGCTCATGCAGTGCTAGAGGGTCCTTGTGAAATTGGGGCGCAAAATCAGATTTTTACAGGTGCAGCCATCGGCATGGAACCCCAGGATCTGAAGTTTGTGGGAGAACCAACTTGGGTCAAAATTGGTGATAACAACTTGATTCGTGAGTACGTTACGATTAACCGCGCTACCGGTGCCGGTGAAGCGACGGTAATTGGTGATGGTAACTTGCTGATGGCTTATGTCCATGTGGCTCATAACTGCGTGATTGAAGACCAAGTAGTGATTGCTAACTCTGTGGCGTTGGCAGGTCATGTCCATATAGAGTCACGCGCTAGGCTGAGTGGGGTTTTAGGTGTCCATCAATTTGTGCGTATTGGTAGACAGGCAATGGTGGGAGGCATGGCACGTATTGACCGGGATGTAGCCCCATATATGCTTGTGGAGGGAAATCCAGCGCGGGTACGAACCCTCAACCTTGTGGGACTCAAACGGTCTGGTATGGACTCAGCAAATTTGCAAATGCTGAAAAAAGCCTTCCGCATTCTCTACCGTTCTGATTTGTCCTTTAAGGATGCTTTGGAACAGTTGGAATTGTTAGGGGATAGCCAAGAATTGCAGCATCTGCGCCGCTTTCTGCTACTTTCTCAGATGCCAGGAAGGCGTGGTTTGATTCCCGGTAAGGGGAAAAAAGGCGTGAGTGATGAATCGTGAAATGTGAGATATATCATGTCCGTCGAATTACTCATAATCAAAGCACCCCACCCCCAACCCCTCCCCGCTCTTCGAGAGGGGAGCAGGAAGGGTTCCGAGGAATTGTGGTTAATTGGCCAGACATCATAATTTATGAGTTATGAGTTGATGAATTAAATTTTTAACTCCTCACTCCTAACAGACGCGATTAATCGCGTCTCTCCAAACTCCTAACTTTAATTATAAAATGCGGATATTTATCAGCACTGGGGAAGTATCTGGCGATTTACAAGGATCGCTGCTAATTACAGCGCTGAAGCGTCAAGCTGTGGCGATTGGGTTGGAATTAGAGATTGTGGCGCTGGGTGGCGAAAAAATGGTAGAGGCTGGGGCTAGGCTGCTGGGCAATACCAGTAGTATTGGCTCAATGGGTATTCTAGAAGGACTGGCCTATATTTTACCGACTCTCCAGATGCAACGTCAGGCGATCGCTTTTTTAAAGCAAAATCCACCTGACTTGGTGGTGCTGATCGATTATATGACGCCGAATGTTGGAATTGGGACTTATATGAAACAGCATCTGCCACATGTGCCTGTAGTATATTACATTGCTCCGCAAGAGTGGGCTTGGTCAGTCAATTTGCGTAGGACTAACAAGATTGTTGGCTTTACAGACAAGCTGTTGGCAATCTTCCCACAAGAAGCGCGTTATTTTCGGGAACAAGGGGCAAAAGTTATTTGGGTAGGGCATCCTTTGGTTGACCGAATGCAGGACGCTCCTAGTCACCAAGTCGCTCGTGCAAGATTGGGGATTGCACCAGAACAAATTGCGATCGCACTCCTCCCCGTCTCTCGCCACCAAGAACTAAAATATCTTTTACCAGTTATTTTTCAAGCTGCCCAAACTATTCAAGCTAAATTACCTGAAGTTCATTTTTGGATTCCCCTATCTCTGGAAGTCTATAGACAGCCAATTGAGGAAGCCGTTGAGCGTTACGGTTTGCGGGCTACAGTTCTATTAGGTCAACAAAAGGAAGTTTTTGCTGCGGTTGATTTAGCCATTAGCAAATCTGGTACTGTCAACCTGGAACTTGCTCTGTTAAATGTGCCGCAAGTTGTAGTTTACCGTCTAAGTTCCCTGACTGCTTGGATAGCTCGTAAAATCCTCAAAGGTTCTTTAACTTTTGCATCGCCAACCAATTTAGTAGTGATGAAGCCGATTGTGCCAGAATTTTTACAAGAGCAAGCCACACCAGAGAATATTATCCAAGCGGCGATGGAACTGCTACTCAATCCTAGTCGCAGAGAGCAAACTTTGCTAGATTATGAGGAAATGCGGCAGTGTTTAGGAGAAATTGGGGTGTGCGATCGCGCTGCTCAAGAAATTTTGCAAATGCGACCAAATAATTCGTAATTCGTAATTCGTAATTAAAAATAGCGAATCAATCAGTTTATTTATGAGTAAAATTAAGTGCGAAGCATCTGTTTTTGCCAGAAGCCGCATTTATCCATAGGGCAATACGCTTGGGTTAAAGCTAAAACTCTTTTTGTCAAAGTTAATTTTTTTAACGAACCGCCATCTCTGCGAGAGGCTTTTGCTAACGCGCAGCGTCTCGCAGGGGTAGGATGCAAAGGAAAAAATGCTTAACTGAACTGGATTGTTCCATAGGGTAATTACGAATTACGAATTATGTTGAGATGAGAAAACAACGAGCGATCGCAGTTGACTTATTCGCCGGTGCAGGCGGTATGACTCTTGGCTTTGAACAAGCTGGTTTTGATGTGCTGGCGTCTGTGGAAATCGACCCCATACACTGTGCAACACATGAGTTTAACTTCCCTTATTGCTCAGTGTTATGTAAAAGTGTTGTGGATACAACCGGGGAAGAAATTAGGAGTCGGTCTAAGATTGGCGATCGCGAAATTGATGTGGTAATTTGTGGCTCACCATGTCAAGGATTTTCCCTAATTGGGAAACGGATTGTTGACGATCCACGAAACTCTTTAGTTTTCCACTTTCATCGGTTGGTTTTTGAGCTAAAACCGAAATTCTTTGTAATGGAAAATGTTCGGGGTATCACAGTTGGCGAACATAAACAAATCCTCCAATCTTTAATTAGCGAATTTAAAATTTATGGCTATAAAGTAGAAGATAATTACCAAGTTCTCAACGCTGCAAATTACGGAGTACCACAGTCCCGTGAGAGATTATTTCTCATAGGTGCAAGGGAGGATGTAGAGTTACCAAAATACCCTCAACCGATTACTAAACGAGCATTACCAAATAATTTAAATTCTAAAAAAGTATCTGACATTCCATTGAGTCCTACAGTATGGGATGCAATTGGAGATTTACCTGAAATAGAAAATTATCCAGATTTACTAATAAGAAATTGGGTTGTAGCAGAATACGGAAAACCTAGTAAGTATGCTCTTGTGCTTCGCGGGTTGAAATCTCTAGACGATGATTATTCTTACAAACGTGAATCTGATTTGCGAATACTTTCTTCAAGTTTAAGAACAAAACATTCTGCGGAAACTATTAAACGTTTTCAGGATACTCAACAAGGCGAAAGAGAAAAAATTAGTCGTTTTTATAAGCTGCATCCTGCTGGTGTCTGCAATACTTTAAGAGCCGGAACGGACAAGTATAGAGGTTCTTTCACATCTCCTAGACCAATTCATCCAATTACGCCGCGCTGTATCACAGTTAGAGAAGCAGCGAGATTGCATTCTTACCCCGATTGGTTTAGATTTCATGTAACTAAATGGCACGGATTTCGACAAGTTGGTAACTCTGTACCACCGCTACTAGCAAAGGCTGTGGCGGCGGAAATTATTCGCAGTTTGAATATTTCGCCTTTTAAGCCGAGTTTGGAATACAAGTTGCCAGAGGAGAAGCTATTACAATTTAATATGTCCCAAGCGGCACAATATTATCAGCGTGACTGATAAGAATACACTCTGTAATATGTGCAAGGTTGGGCTAAGTCCAGGTACGGAAGAATGTACTATCTTGCCAGATATTAGCAGTCCGTTGAGCGATCGCTGTCAATTATTCCTTCTTAAGAGGCACAAAAGCCCGCGCTATCTTGACATTATTCTTTAATTGTGCAATAGTCCCTGCCGCAATTACACAACAATGAACTCCAGAACAGATTTCTACTACACCGCCAGGTTTGACGATCGCCTGTTGCCTGAGTCCATTCAGCATGATAATTTATCCTCTGATTAGGATAGGTAAAAATAAGAGCGATGTCTACAACGGACGTAGATGCAGCACTGCTTTTTCTAGGTTAACTTTGAGGTGCGATCGCATAAGTATTGTAAATTTTACTCAACTTTAGATGAACCCGCAGGACAAGCTAGCTGGTTTCCATTGAGTTGTGGGGATTGTGGAGGTGTTTTGGATGGTGCATTTGTTTCGCATATAACTGCAACCGTAGTAGTTTCGCCATTTTCTTGTACTAGGAAGACAGCTCCTGTATAACTTTTGAGTTCATCAATTTTAGCAGTTGCTGTTACAACAGAGTTACTTGAGTCCGCAGTAAGGTTGTAAAAGTAATCTTTATTTTCTGATTTTAAATCCAGTCCCAGTTCTTCAATCGTGTTAATAAAAGCTTTTTTTTCAAGATAATTTGCTTGCTGTGAGTGATTAATTGAGACAATATTTATCTCGCTTGCACTCATTGCTGTCTGTAATAAAAATTCTTTAAATTCAGCCTCTCGTTTTTTGTCATTTTCTGTAACTTTTTCTCTAACTTGTGCTTCTGTCGTTGGTCGCTTCAGAATAACCTCGTAGAGTCCTTGGCTAGAAGATCCTTCACCAGAAAGCGCTCTTCGAGCCGAGGTTAATTCCCAACCATTAGATCCCATGCGATCCATAGTAGCATCAAATACTACATCATTAATGCTCTCGATTTTGTATTCCCAAAAAATAGGTCTAGATTTGTTGGTAGTAAATAAGTTAGTAGTTAAAACTATCATAATCCCGAGTAAAAGAACTGTGTTAATGAGTTCTCTTCTTCCTTGAACTACGTTTAAAAAGCTGGCTATTCCCTCACTTATTGAAATGTTAATTTTAGAATTGATTGATTCTGATTCCTCCTGTTGTGGTGTAACATTAGAGTGCATTTCAAAGGATTCTCGCCATAATGGAGTCTTCTTCCCAGTTATCCGACCATGTAGCACTACCCGCTTAATTACTTCAGCTTTTAACTCTGTTATACCGTTACGAATAAAATCAACCACAAATGATTGCTCTGGCTCATTCTCAGATTCTGCAATCACCATCAAACAACCCGATGTTAGGTTAGTTTTTACTGTGATGCCCTTGGGTTGTAATTGACGGTTCATCAGAGATGCGATCGCTGATGCATCTCCCTGTTTAGCAAGTTCTAAAAGATTTGCCTGTGTCATAACCAATAAATCCGAAAACTGATAAATTATCGTCTATCTCAGGATTCCCTATTTATAGGTAAAAGCAACATTTTCAGAATATTTCCAGCCCTATGTTTAAATTTTACATAGATTTATTAAACTTATTACAAAAGCCGCGATTTTAGACTCTTTTTCTGCGCTTCTGCATGAGCAAAATTAAATACTAACGTTCCTTTGTAATCACAGAGCTACCATTACTAATACTTACTTTTTGAATAAAAACGTCAGTACAAGATGATAAAATATCAGTACTTATTTGATTAGCAATAATTTCAAAATCTTGGTTTGTTAATCCCCGCGCAGTATCGCCACTTAAATTAATACAAATAGTTAGGATTTGAGGATTACTAGAAAATTGTTGATTATCTACTACTTCTAGTTCAGCTTCTGCTATGCCCAAATCAAACTCTTGACTCCAAGCTGGAAAATCCTTACCCGTTTGTTGTCCATAAACTTTCACTATTTCAACAGATGCAGCGCCTAAAGCCGTTAACCCTTTGCGGATAAACGCAACTAAAATTTGCTGATTTGGTACTTCGGCAGATTCTATTATTACCTCTAAGCAAGTATCATTGAAGGCAACTTTTGCAGCGATTCCTTTGGGGTGTAGGTGGCGGTTCATCAGAGATGCGATCGCCTGTACATCTCCCTGTTTTGCAAGTTTTAGAATATTCGGCTGTGTCATAACCAGTAAAAGAGAAAATCTAGGAAAATAAACTTATATCCTCATGATTCCCTCTTCACAGCCTTAAGTAACATTATGATGTAAGATATCAGCTAACCTGGGCTAAAATATCCAGTATAAAGATAGTCTTTCCTAGACTTTTGCAATAAATAAATTTTCCCTGTATCAACATCAAAAACTCTTGTTTTGTGATTGCAAAATTAACAAGATTAATATTAATCAGTTTAACTCCAAATTTAAATATGAAGTTTTATCGAGATCATGCTTGGCCTTCGACGCTCGAAGAAGCCATAGTAATCCAAGAAAAGCTGCGAGATCAAGTAATTACAGAGGATCAACTGCAAGAACCTATCCAGTACGTTGCTGGAGTCGATATGGGTTTTGAAGCTGATGGAACAATTAGCCGTGCAGCTGTCGCAGTACTGAGTTTTCCTGATTTGCAGGTAATCGAGACAAGCCTAGCACACCGTCCTACGACTTTTCCTTATATTCCTGGGTTCCTCTCATTTCGGGAAATTCCAGCTGTCCTCGATGCCCTGGAAAAAATTAAAACAATACCAGATATCATCCTGTGTGATGGTCAGGGAATTGCTCATCCCCGCAGATTAGGTATAGCTAGCCATTTAGGTTTACTTGTGGATATGCCGACAATTGGTGTAGCTAAATCGTTGTTAGTAGGTAAGCATGAAGAATTGGCCCAAACCAAAGGCAGCCAGCAACCACTGATATATAAGGGTGAAACGGTTGGGGCAGTTTTGCGATCGCGCACAGGAGTAAAACCTCTGTACATCTCCAGTGGTCATCGAATCAGTTTACCCACGGCAATTGACTATGTATTACGCTGCACGCCCAAATATCGGCTACCAGAAACTACACGCATCGCTGATAAATTAGCGTCGGCGAAATAAAGCGAAACCTCACCCCCAACCCCTCTCCTTAGTAAGGAGAGGGGAGTTAACAATTCAAAATTCACGCATTCAAACATTTTAGACAATTTCAGACGAAGAGGAGTGCGGTCTTGGGGTCTCCCCAAGAGGAGCAACTCCGGGGGATTTAAACCCAGACTGAAACTGGGACTACCTTTATGGTTGGGGTCTTAAACCCTTTTATTTACGATAAAGCTTGTTGAAGTTTTTTCTAAATACTTGCTTACACCGACTCAATCGTGTTAGAAATCGCACATAAAGAAGTTGAAGTAACTAAATACGAGTTATGAAGTTAGAACAATGAACGCACTAACTTTACAGTGGCACGATGCAGGTCAAGATAAAACTCAGAATATTTACGAACAACAGCCAAGTCAAAATCCTGGCAGTGTCCGCATCGGTCGCGATCCCCTCCGGTGCGATATTGTTCTGAGTCATCCCACTGTCTCTGGTCTGCACGTTGAAATCTTTTTTGCTCACCAGCAACAACGCTTTTATATCAGAAATTTGCGATCGCAAAATCCGCCTCTTATCGATGGACGGCAATTAGTTCAAGGTGAAATGCCTTTAACTCAGGGTAGTAGTATCTCTTTGGGACAAATAAAACTCAACGTGACTGGCATTTCCACGGGCAGTATTCCAGCAACAATTTTAATGCCATCACATCCACCAACGCCCCCCGCACCACCGCCAGGAGTTTATGGCTTAGAATGCCCAAAATGTCATAAAGTTTGCCCAGGAGAGAATCTACACATAGGCTGTCGTTGGTGTGGAACATCTTTAGCTGCGGCTGTGAGTGTGTTAGTAGGAGGTAATTAGGAGAGACGCGATTAATCGCGTCTGTACAAGAGTTAGGAGTAAACCAATATTTACTCTTGACTGTTTACTAATGCCCAATGCCCCATGCCCCATGCCTTATAACCAATGACAAATGATTTACAAATCCAATTGAGTTGGGAAGATCCAGCGACGGGAGAACGGCGAGAACCAAGGCTGAGTATGCCGATCGCTTTTGGTCGAGAATTCGCTCGCTTACCTGCTGAACTCAGGGGAGTGCGCGTTTCTCGGATGCTGCTTAACAGTAATGAAGTTTCTCGCTACCATGCCCTAATTGACTGGGAACAAGACCATTTGGTGGTGATTGACCAAGGTAGCGTTAACGGTGTGTATGTCAATGGTCAACCACAAACGCGCAGTCTTCTGGCTAATGGCGATGCGTTGCAAATTGGTCCCTATGTGATAACGGTGACATTTGCTCCTAATGCCTCTACACCAGATACCAGCCTCCCTTCAACGATTCACTTCAACCCAAATACCAATCTTCCAGACCCCAGATTGCCTGTAGTCCAGCCGCTAAGCTTATAGGGAAAAATATCAAGATTTTGAATCTGTCGTTAATGCTTATGAGGCACACGATCATGTTTATCAGCAATTAGAGCAACAAGGCGGTACGGTATTGATTCGGGGGCGGGGAATTGTGGCTTCGCGGATTTTTCAGCGTATTTATGAAGCTAGAAAGCGAAATCAGAATATTTCAGTTTTGCATTTAATGCGATCGCCTAAACCCCAAGGCAACAAATTTCAAAATGCCCAGCGCCAAGTCAAAAATCATTACGAATTTCAACCCTTTAACTGGCCTAAAGCCTGTTGGGGCGGCGAACTCCGGGCAATATTAGAAAAAGCCAGTTCCGATGAACGCAAACGTTTACTAGCAGACTGGGGTGGAACTACCACCGCCGACAGGCACGACTGGCAGCAAATTATTGCCCAAGGGTTAAGCGAAGGCTGGTATCAAATTACCTTCGGTGAAGTGCTGGATGTAGAACGAGATGGACAAAACCGAACTATTACCCGTATCCGAGAGCAAAGCTTTGGGGAAATGAAATTGCTAGCTGACTTTATTGTTGATGCTACTGGACTGGATGCCAAGGTAGATACCAATCCTCTCCTAGCAGATTTGGTGAAACATTACAACCTCCCAGTGAATCACCTGGGGCGATTGGCTGTAGCGAATAATTTTGAATTAGTAGAAATGCGTAGTGATAGAGGTCAAATGTATGCATCTGGGGCTATAACCCTTGGTGGTCCTTATGCAGCAGTTGATAGTTTTTTGGGCTTGCAATATGCTGCATTAGTCGCCGTTGATGGACTCGCCGCCACCCGTGCGCCTGGAGTTCAGCGTTTGAATACTATAAGTTCCTTAAGGCAGTGGTTGAAGTGGGTGTTAAATCAGTCACCTTAGTCTAAGAAGGCAGGAGCAATACAGTATTTAGCTAGCTGCTTTGAGTTTAGTACTCAAAACTTGAGGTTCAAAGGTGCAACTTCGAGGTTCAAAGGTGCAACTTCGAGGTTTAAAGGCTCAACTTCGAGGTTCAGAGGCTCAACTTCGAGGTTCAGAGGCTCAACTCCGAGGTTCAGAGGCTCAACTCCGAGGTTCAAAGGGTCAACTTCGAGGTTCAAAGGCTCAACGCTGAGGTTCAAAGGCTCAACTTCGAGGTTCAAAGGGTTAACGCTGAGGTTCAAAGGGTCAACGCTGAGGTTCAAAGGCTCAAATAGCGCTCGCAGAATTTTTCTTCTCTAATATCCTAAGTTAAATCGGCGGTTAGAAACCGCGTCTACACAGACTACTTCTTTTTTTCCCTTGTCGGGTTTACCATCACAGGCACTAAAGTTTTAACTAAACCCGTAATCGCTACAATCACAGAGGCAATTCCGCCAATCGACAATGAAGTTAAAATTGCCGCCGCGAGAATAATTTCAGTAGGGCTGTATCCGTCTCGCATCCAGGTAGATGGATTTGCTACTAATGTTGGCGAGGCGGTGATTAATTGGGAAGTTTGGGTGGTTTGATTGGATTTGACTGGAGTTGTTAGGACAATTTTCACGGCTGAACCTCTTCTAAATGTTTCTATGCAAATGGTATTTCTGCCAGAAGAAGAGGAGATTCCCTAGAAATGGAGACAAAGTAGAGAGAAGGTAGAAATTAAGTAGAATCGAGAAGAAATCTCACAAGCTGTCTATGCAATGGGCTGAATTTCTAGCCACGGAAGCTGTTACTCATGGCTTATCCCCAGAGCAAACCGCAGCTTTTGTAGAGCGATTGAAGACTGTAAACTCAGGGAAGAGTGAGGCAAAAGTTGCCAGCGAGTTGAACATCGGCGCGGCTGCGTTAAAAAAGCGGATGACTGAGGTTTATGACAAGTTCGCCCAGAGTTATCCTGAGTTAGCCAATTCTGAAAGCCGGGGTAAGCTGGAAAAGTTACGGGCTTGCTTGACAGTCAAATATAATGGCGGGCAAGATGCCCACCCCACAATTAAAGAAATTCATCAAAATATTCCCCCTGCTGTCCCATTTGAAAAATTTGTGGGACGTGAGGCGGAACTAGAAAAACTGCACCAGCAATTACAAACATCTCGGCAAGTTGCGATTGTGGCTGTGGCGGGTATGGGTGGAGTTGGCAAAACTGAACTTGCTACCCAATACGCTAAACAGCATTTGCAGAATTATCAAGGTGGGGTTTGCTGGTTATCTGCACAGGGAATAGATGTCGGAATTCAGATTCTCAGATTTGCTGAATTAAAATTTAAACTCATTGCACCGGACGACTGGGAATTAGCAGATAGGCTGAGATACTGCTGGCAGAATTGGGAAAAAGGTGAAGTGCTGTTGGTGTTTGATGATCTCACCGACTACAAAAAACAGGTTCAGCCTTATTTACCCCCAGAATCACCCCGGTTTAAAGTATTGCTGACAACGCGCCAGGAATTTGATAGAACTTTGCCGCAATTACCTTTGGGTGTTCTCAAACCATTGGCGGCGATGAAATTATTAAAATCGCTGGTTGATAGAGAACGGCTTAAAAGCGAACCTTGGGTTGCGAGAAAAATTTGTAAATTCTTGGGATATTTGCCTTTGGCCTTAGAGTTGGTGGGGCGATATTTGGATACAATGCCAGATTTGTCTCTGGAAACACTGCTGAAGCGGATAGAAAAAAAGCGACTGGAACACAAAGCAGTAGCCAAGGCTAACCCATTAATGCGTTATGAATATGGTGTGGCTGAAGCTTTTGCATTGAGTTGGGAACAGTTGGATGAGAAAGCACAAGGTGTTGGCTGTTGGCTGAGTTTGTTTGCTTTGGCTGATATTCCCTTATCTGTTGAGGCGATAGAAGATGACGAAGAACAAGAACTCTGGGAGAAAGCTATAGCCCAGTTGCGGAAACTGCATTTAATACAATGGCAAAGTAAAGGAATTTATCGTCTACATCCACTGATTCGGCAATTTTTCCAAATGAAGTTGGATAAGTCAACTGAGGCGGATGAAGTAAAAACCGCTTTTGCAGCGCACATGGTAAAGGTGGCAAAGCAAATTCCTCAACAGCCTAACTGTGAAGATATTTTCAATCTCACTTCCGCTATCCCCCACATTGCAGAAGTTGCAACCCATCTATCCCAATATCTCAGCGACGAGGATTTAATTTGGCCTTTCACAGGTTTAGGCTGGTTTTATCAAGGTCAAGGACTTTATCAGCAAGCAAAACCTTGGTTGCGGCAGTGTGTAAAAATTGCTGAAAATCGCCTGGGTTTAGAACATCCCGATATTGCCACTAGCCTGAACAATCTAGCAGCACTTTATAAATATACAGGACGCTACAGCGAAGCCGAACCTCTGTATCAGCAGGCTTTAGAACTGACGAAACGCCTGCTGGGAAACAACCATCCTATTTTCGCCACTAGCTTAAACAATTTGGCAGAACTCTACCGTTATACAGGACGCTACAGCGAAGCCGAACCACTGTATCAGCAAGCTTTAAAACTAAGACAACGCCTACTGGGAGACAACCATCCCGATGTCGCCAATAGCTTGAGCAATTTAGCATTACTTTACGATTTTACAAAACGCTACAGCGAAGCCGAACTGTTGTTTCAGCAAGCTTTAGAACTAAAAAAACACCTACTGGGAGACAACCATCCTGATATTGCCATTAACCTGAACAATCTAGCAGCACTTTATAAATCTACAGGACGTTACAGCGAAGCCGAACCGTTGTTTGAGCAAGCTTTAGAACTGAGACAACGCTTGCTGGGAGACAACCATCCCGATGTCGCTAGTAGCTTGAACAATCTAGCATCACTTTACTGTTCTACACGACACTTCAATGAAGGCGAACCTCTATTTATGCAAGCTTTAGAACTCCAGAAACGCCTGCTGGGAGACAATCATCCCGATGTTGCCACTACCCTGAACAATCTAGCTGGACTTTACTGTTCTACAGGACGCTTCAATGAAGGTGAACCCCTGTTTCAGCAAGCTTTAGCAATTTGTGAACGTACTTTAGGTGTAGGTCATCCCGATACAATTATGGTTCGAGGAAATTATGCCAGGTTCTTAAGAGAAGCATATCGCTAGCGATCGCACCCTTTCTCACAAAATTACACCAAATTGATGCCACACAACAGTTGTAGTTTAAATTTTAGCAGCGATCGCACATCAATTCTAACTTCAAACAGCGATCGCTCCCTCTTCCTTCTTCCTTCGTGCCCTTTGCGTCCTTCGCGGTTCGATTCTCATAAAAAATAGTGGTTTGTTTGGAAACTCTTTCTTCTTCAGACCTGGGTTGCTGACGCTAATTGACAAAGCGCGACGCCAAATAGCCCGTCGTAGACATCCCCCCGTGTATCCAAAGTACAATAAAAAATAGAGCATAGACGTAGCCCGTCGTAGACATCGCCTAGCCGTTTCGAGTTGCAAACGCCAACTTCCACCCTCAGAAGCTCAACTTTCACCCTCAGAAGCTCAATCTCCACCCTCAGAAGCTCAATCTCCACCCTCAGAAGCTCAACTTTCACCCTCAGAAGCTCAACTTTCACCTTCAGAAGCTCAACTTTCACCCTCAGAAGCTCAACTTTCACCCTCAGAAGCTCAACTTTCACCTTCAGAAGCTCAACTTTTACCTTCAGAAGCTCAACTTTCACCCTCAAAAGCTCAAATAGCAATGCCTAACAGCAAGTCAGTACTTTTAAATGTTTCTATACAAATGGTATTTCTACCCTAAAGAGAGGTGATTTCCAAATGGAGACAAAGTACAATCAAAAGTAAACTTAACAAGCTGTTTATGCAATGGGGTAATTTTCTAGCCAAAGAAGCTGCTACTCATGGCTTATCTCTAAAGCAAACCGCAGCTTTTATAAAATATTTTAAGACTAAAAACTTAAGTAAAAATGATGCTAAACTTGCCAGCGAATTAAACGTTGACGTTGCTACTTTCAGAAAGTGGATGAGTGAGGTATATGAAAAGTTTGCCCAGAATTATGCTGAGTTAGCTATTTCCAATAGTCGGGGCAACCTAAAAAAGTTAGAAGCTTACCTGAGCGCGAAATATGATAGCGAATTAGATATCCTCAAACCATTAGCGGCGATGAAATTATTAAAATCGCTGGTGGTTCGGGAACGACTGCAAGAAGAAGCTTGGATTGCGAGAAGAATTTGTAAATTTTTGGGATATTTGCCTTTAGCGTTAGAGCTAGTAGGGCGATATCTAAATAAAATGCCAGATTTATCTCTGGAAACACTGCTGAAACGGCTAGAGAAAAAACGACTGGAACCAGAATCAGTAGTCAATGGTAACTCATTGATGGATTATGAATCTGGTCTAGCTGAAGCTTTTGAATTGAGTTGGGAACATCTGGATGAGAATGCCCAAAACTTTGGCTGTTTGCTAAGTTTGTGTGCATTAGCTGACATTCCCTTATCTGTTGAGACGATAGAAGATGACAAAAAACAACAACTTGATGAGAAAGCCATAGCCGATTTACTAGAATTGCATTTGCTAGAACCCAAAAGCAAAGAAATTTATCGTCTAAATCCACTGATTCGGCAACTTTTCCAAATTAAGTTGGATAAGTCAAGTGAGGCGGATGAAACAAAAACTAAATTTGCAGCGATGATGTTAGAGGTAGCAAAGTTAATTCCGCAACAGCCTAACCCTGAAGATATTCTCAACCTCACTCCACATATCCCGCACATTACAGAAGTTGCAATCCACCTATCCCAGTATCTAAGCGATGAAAATTTAATTACTTTATTTACCAAATTAGCCTGGTTTTATCAAGGTCAAGAACTTTATCAGCAAGCAGAATCTTGGTTGCAACAGTGTGTAGAACTGACTCAAAATCGTCTTGGTTTAGAACATTCCGATGTTGCTGCTAATCTGAACAATTTAGCAGGACTCTACGAATCTACAGGACGCTATAGCGAAGCTGAACCTTTGTATCAGCAAGCTTTAGAACTCAGAAAACGTTTGCTGGGAGACAACCATCTTGATGTTGCTACCAGTCTGAACAATTTAGCAAGAATCTACGAATCCACAGGACGCTACAGCGAAGCCGAACCCTTGCTTGAGCAAGTTTTAGAACTGAGAAAACGCTTGCTGGGAGAAGAACATATCGATGTCGCCACTAGCTTAAGCTATTTAGCATTACTTTACGAATCTACAGAACGCTATAGCAAAGCCGAACCTTTGTATCAGCAAGCTTTAGAACTGACAAAACGCCTAATGGGAGAAGAACATCCTCATGTTGCCACTACCCTGAATAATTTAGCAGTATTGTACTGTTATACAAAACGATACAGCGAAGCCGAACCCTTGTTTGAGCAAGCTTTAGAACTGAGAAAACGCCTGCTGGGAAAAGAACATATCGATGTTGGCACTAGCCTGAATAATTTAGCACAACTCTACGAATTTACAGGACGCTACAGCAAAGCCGAACCCTTGTATCAGCAAGCTTTAGAACTGAGTAAACGCCTGCTGGGACACAACCATCCCGATGTCGCCATTAGTCTGAACAATCTAGCAGCACTCTACCGGAATACAAAACGCTACAGGAAAGCCAAACCCTTGTTTGAGCAAGCTTTGAAAATTTGTGAACGGACTTTAGGTGTAAGTCATCCTACTACAATGACGGTTCGGGCAAATTATGCCAGCTTTTTAAGAGAAGCATATCACTAGCGATCGCAGGGCGGAATTCAAAATTCAAAATTCAAAATTCAAAATGAATACAGGGTAAGCGTTTTATTGATTTGGAATGGGTGGTTTATTTACGCCGTGCTGTACTAGCAGTCTCCCTAACAGCTTCTCGCAGCCGCTCCACATCGCGTATCGGTGGTGCACCAAAGAGCCGCTTGTACTCCCTGTTGAAGTGCGAGGCATCATCATAACCCACACGGTAGGCAGCACTGTTAGCGTCAAGGTTTTCCCCCAGCATCAGACGGCGAGCCTCCTGGAGCCGCAGTTGCTTTTGGAACTGCAAGGGACTCATTGCAGTGACAGACTTGAAGTGATGGTGGAAGCCCGAAACACTCATTCCCATATCTCGTGCCATGCTTTCAATCCGAAGCGGCTCCTTAAAGTCTTTATGAAGTCGCGCGACGGCAAGAGCGATGTGGTGGGTGTAGCCACTCAGAACTGCAATATGACCGAGCCGACTACCTTGCTCTCCCATCAGGAGTCGGTAAATGATTTCCCGTGTTACCAGCGGCATCAGAACCGGAGCTTCGGCGGGGGTGGAAAGAAGCCTAACGAGCCGTACTACGGCATCTAGCAAAGTCGCATCCAACGGACTCACGTCTATCGCTTTTACATTGGCACCCCTTTGTGGTGAGGGATACCCTGCCTCAACCATGACTGAACCGACAAGGGTGGGGTCAAGATCGAGGCGAAGGCTAAGGTACGGTTGCTCCTTGGACGCTTGAAGAATTTGACTCACAATCGGCATCTCGACTGTAGCAAGCAGATAATGCATAGGATCGTACTGATAGCGATCGCTGCCCAGAAGAACTTCTTTGCTGCCTTGAGCAATTACACAAAAGGCAGGGACAGAGATACCATGAACGCATTCTGCAGGCGAGGAGGAGCGGTTAAAGTGCAATCCTTTCAGTGGCTCAATTGTCCCATCATTACAGATAGCCTGTGAGATGCGCTCAGTCAGTTCGTCTCTGTTAGCTTGCGCTCTGTCTGCCTCACGTTTTGCCTGCGGGTCATTCATTAAATCCATATCGGACTTTTCAATTATTTTGACAGCATTCATTTCTAAGTTTGCAGAATTGTACAACAATCTTAGACGATCGTTATATTCCTTGCCCTTGAGAATCCTTAGAATGAAGCTAAAGCAATGAAAAGTGATTCCGGCTTCTTGTAAGCATTCTGGATTTTTATTTAAGAAAAAACTCAGTTTTGATTGGGCAAGAAACTCGCCTACTGACAACCAAAATGTCATCAAGGCTAACCTTGTTACTTAATAAAATCCATCCCTACAGATAGAGCAAGCATAAGCGCTGTCCCTGAGTTACTCAGCCTGCCGTGCCGACAACAGTATGCCTAGCAGTGCCTCGTCCAAAATGCCGACTGGAATATCAATCAAGCAGGCAAACAGTATGAAGATAAACATCAAGGTCAAAGACCAAGTTGTTACAGCCACTTTGATCGACAGCAAAACCACTCAGGATTTTGTTTCCTTGCTGCCATTAACGCTGACGATGAACGATTTGTTTGGAAGAGAAAAGTTTGCCCACCTGCCGAGAGCAATTTCGGAGGAGGGAGAGCGAACTAAAACTTATGAAGTTGGAGACGTAATTTACTGGTCTCCCGGTTCTGATCTGGCTATTTTTTATCGCCACGACGGACAGGAAATCCCCGACCCCGGCATCATCGTGATCGGCAAGATAGATGCTGGCATAGAGACATTTAATCTGCCTGACTCTGTAGAAGTGACAGTAAAGCTTCTTCAATCGCAATAAAGAGGGTGATCTGCCTGTCACCCTTCTGAGGCGATGGGTCAATGACGAGCAATATCCCAACGGATCTCCGCATCCGGTGGTTTTAAGACCTTGTTAGGTGAAAAATTGAAGGAGAAAAATAATGACAACGAACGAGAATGGAAACTACACAGGAAAAGTTGCGTTTGTGACCGGAGCAGCGAACGGCATTGGTCGAGCTACGGCGCTGGCGTTTACACGTGAAGGCGCTAATGTGGTGGTCGCTGACATTTCAGAACAGGGCAATCAAGAAACAGCCCAAATGATCGAGGAACTCGGCGGGCGGGCGATCGCCGTCAGGTGCGACGTGACGCAGACCGAGGATGTGAAGGCGGCCTTAGCCAAGACCATTGAGGCTTTTGGGCGGCTGGACTTCGCCTTCAACAACGCGGGCATTGAGCCGAGGAAGCCAGCTCCGACCGCGGAGTACGAGGAGGAGGAGTGGAACCGGATCATCGACACCAACCTCCGTAGTGTTTTCCTGTGCATGAAGCACGAGATCCCGCTGATCCTCAAGCAGGGAGGCGGTGCGATCGTCAACACGTCATCGGGCGCGGGAATCATCGGCATCAAGGGCAGCCCCGCATACACCGCCGCGAAGCACGGCGTGATCGGTCTCACCAAGTCGGCGGCCCTCGACTACGCCGCGCAGAACATCCGCGTCAACGCCGTCTGTCCTGGCTACATCAACACCCCGATGATGGATCGGTTCACCGGCGGCACGGCTGAAGGGCGCGCGAAGGTGATTGCCGAGGAGCCGATCGGACGGATGGGCAAGCCCGAGGAGATCGCTGCGGCCGTGGTCTGGCTCTGCTCGGACGCGGCTGGCTTCGTCGTTGGGCACGCTATGGTCATCGACGGCGGTCAAACGGTGCAGTGATGTTCGGGGCGATCGCCTTCGCCATGAGCCAGTCGGAAGATGTGGATATGAACGAGATTCTGTTTCGACCGACGCGCCAAGTGCTCTAAATACTCGTAATTGACCAACAAAGACAAGCATTAGTTTTTCACAAGGAAATTGTTCGATGAAAGCAACTGTTTACTATGCCCCTGGTGATGTTCGGGTTGAGACCGTTCCCGATCCGATAATTCAACAGCCCACAGATGCCATTGTCCGGATTACTCACGCCTGTATCTGCGGATCTGACCTCTGGTTTTATCGGGGTGAAGAAGAGTGGCAACCGGGTTGGCGAACGGGACATGAATGGATGGGAATTGTGGAAGAGGTTGGCTCTGAGGTTCACACTCTGAAGAAGGGCGATCGCGTCCTCGCTCCCTTTGCGTTTTCAGATGGCACCTGTGAGTTCTGCAATAAAGGAATCCAGACCTCTTGCGGACAAGGTGGTTTTTGGGGAAGCAAGAACGATGGTGGACAAGCCCAAGCCATCCGTGCGCCGTTTGCCGATGGCACATTAGTCGTCATTCCCAAGGACGTTGAGAATGATGATCGGCTGCTCACCGCCATCCTGCCGCTCACCGATGTGATGTCAACCGGACATCATGCTGCCGTTTCAGCAGGTGTCCGCACAGGCAGCACGGTTGCAGTAGTTGGTGATGGTGCAGTGGGTTTGTGTGGAGTGCTTGCCGCCAAACGACTCGGCGCTGAACGCATCATTATTCTGGGGCGGCACAAATCACGGTTGGAGATTGCGAGACGTTTTGGTGCAACGGATGTTGTCAGCAGCCGAGGAGAGGAAGCGATCGCGGCTGTGAAAGAAATGATCCAAGGCGGTGCGGAGTCGGTACTGGAGTGTGTGGGCAGTGAGTCTGCAATGGCAACGGCAATCGGCATTGCGCGTCCCGGTGGAGCGATCGGGTATGTCGGCGTGCCGCACGGCAGCAGCCATAATTTCAATTTGGGCCGTTTATTTAGGAATAACATCACGTTGCGAGGCGGTGTTGCACCCGCTCGTGCTTACATTCCAGAATTGCTAACCGATACTGTGGCAGGCAAACTCGATGCCTCTGCTGTTCTTGATTTAACCGTCGATCTCGATAGTGTCCCCAGAGGGTATGCCGCAATGGATAGTCGGGAAGCGATCAAAGTGATGGTACGACTTTAGGCTCGGAGTCCGACTTCCGCAACACCATCCCTCGCTTCACGCCCGAGGCGCGGAAGGCGAACCAAGCGCTGGTCGATCTGCTCGGCAGCATCGCCGAACGGAAGAATTCGACACAGGCTCAGATTGCGATCGCCTGGTTGCTGGCTCAGAAGCCCTGGATTGTTCCCATTCCAGGCACCACGAAGCTGCATCGCTTGGACGAAAACATCAAGGCAGTCTCAGTCGAACTCACGCCCGCCGATCTACATGACATCGATGACGCTGCCTCCCAGATTACAGTGCAAGGGGCTAGATATCCTGAAAAGCTGGAGCAAATGACTGGTCGTTGAGCGGCAAAAAATGTCTTCTCTCGTTTACATTTCGGTCATCGTACCAGACTACCCACACGAGACAAACGACTGCTACGGCAAGCCCGTGGATTGGATGGAACAGGTCAACGATGAGCAATACCAATCCTGACCGTAGAGCAAGACAATTCCGACCTTTAACTCAAACACAGGAGTCAAACAATGCAGAAGCGCAAACTTGGAAACATTTACCAATGAAGAATTGGTGGGTGAAGCGATCGCACCGTACCGCGATATCGATGAGGCATTGACCCAAATTAAAGTGGAAGGCGATCGCTATCCAGAAGAGTTGGAAAAGAGAACGGGACTTTAGAAGGAGTCACTCGCCTTAAAATTACGATTAGAAGAGGAAAAATCGGATGACAAATGAATCCCAGACAAACACAGCTGACCGCCCGTTGAGGATTACTGAAACAGCACACCAGAATCACGAAGAACTGTTTTCCAACCACAAATCAACGCTGAAAATAAGCGATCCCGAGTTGATCGAACTCTTTGATAACTTCGCCTTCGACGAGGTACTTGCTCATAGCAAGATGGATACAAAGACAAGAGTCATGCTCATTCTGGCATCTATCATTGGCAGTCAAGCTTTGAGCGAATTCAAAGTAATGGTGGGCGCTGCGCTCAATGTCGGAGTAACGCCCGTTGAAATCAAAGAGATCGTGTATCAGGCGGTGGCATACGTGGGTATGGCAAAAGCATTTGACTTTATCCATGCCACTAATGAAGTGCTGTCTAGTAGGGGCATTCAATTACCTTTGGACGGGCAATCGACCACCAGTCCGGAAACACGCTACGATCAGGGGTTAGGAGTACAGAAAGCCATATTCGGTGAGACGATCGATCAAATGTATGAGCGATCGCCCAAAGACCAACTGCACATTCAAAGGTTTCTTTCCGCCAACTGCTTTGGTGACTATTACACCCGAAACGGTCTCGACATAAAAATTAGGGAGCTAGCAACACTTTCAATCCTCATCGCCTTGGGTGGGGTTGAATCGCAGATCAAAGGACACATTCAAGGCAATCTTAATGTTGGAAACGACAGGGAAACACTACTATGTTTGATTACACAATTGTTGCCCTGGGTTGGATATCCCCGAACACTGAACGCTTTGAAATGCTTGAACGAAGTGACGCATGAGGGACAGTAATTAATGGCGTTCGATTTGCTACGCATGGTGACGAATGCTGGAAGAACGGAAGAAATTGAAATCTGCAAATGGTGAAAACTTTGGGTGAGGTAAAACTTAATACCTAAAATCACTGCTTTCCCGGTTGAAAGAGCGAATAGGCGAAGCCCTTGCTGCCTTCGGTGGGCAAGTGGCGATCGCCACCACTGAGTCCTAATATAGCCCAGAGATGCCATTGTCCGGATTACTCACGCCTACATCTGCGGATTTGACCTCTGGTTCTATCGGGGTGAGGAAGAGTGGCAACCTGGTTGGCGAGCGGGACATGAATGGATGGGAATTATGCAAGAGGTTGGCTCTGAGGTTCACACTCTAAAGAAAGGCGATCGCCTCCTCGCCCCCTTTGCGTTTTCAGATGGCTGTTAGCTCCCCCTGGCTTAGTACAGTTTTTTATTATGCTTCAGAATTTAAACACTCTCTCATGATTTGATGCAGAGGTTTATGGTGCGATTGGCACGAAAACACGAAATTGCGTTAACTCTTGCTCGATTTATAGTTCAAAATTTTTCCCAAATTATGATTCAAAGCACACTCGCGGACTTCTTCGCGCTACACTAACGTAATTAGTAATTTAATTAGTTAAAAAAATATCCCCCTCTCCACCAGCGAAGAAGAGGGGTTGCATTCTACTTACATCCTAAAGACTTGCGAGTATCCACACCAGTTTTAGAATTCACACCACTTGCTTTAACACAAAGTTTTTTCACTTGTATCCCATCTAAAATCGCATTCGTAAAATCAGTACCTGTGATATCCACGCCATCAAAAGTAGAACGCAGCATCATTGCATCGGTCAATACAGCATCACTTAAATCAGCATTCTTAAACCTTGTTAAATAGGCTATGCCTTCACTAAAATCAGCACCATGCAGATTTACTCCCTCCAATACGCTACCGTTAAACACGCCACCACGTAAATTAGTATTGCTAAAATTAGCATTCTCTAATTTGAGATTGGTAAACTCAGTGCCAATTAAACTTTGACCAGAGTAATCCTTGCCCTTGAGTTCATCATTCCCCACAGAACGGGTAATACTCGAAGAACTAGCAGCTTGCGCCGATAGGGGAAACAAAAAAAGAACCATAGCTAAGACAAAGCTAGCTAACTGTCGCCAATATTTCATAATCTCTTCTTAATAAATCTCAACACTTCCACCATTAACTATTAAAGCTCACAGAAGGAGACAAGGGAGTGGGGAGCGAGGAGTGGGGGATAAGGAAGAATAACTAATGCCCAATGCCCCATGCCCAATGCCCCATGCCCAATGCCCCATGCCCAATGCCCCATGCCCAATGCCCCATGCCCAATGCCCCATGCCCAATGCCCAATGCCCAAATTTAATACACAAGACTGTAAAAGCGGAAAGCATCTCGTAGGATGATAGATGTTGAGGTGCGATCGCAAAATAATTACCTGTGGCTAATCAAGAAGACAACGCCCAATCTTTGGTGCGAACCCCTTTATATCAACTGGGTGTAGAACTCAAAGCCCGCTTTACCAGCTTTGGCGGCTGGGAAATGCCCGTGCAATTTAGTGGGATTAGCCGCGAACACGAGGCTGTAAGAAATACAGCCGGAATGTTTGATATTTCCCACATGGGCAAATTTACCCTCCAAGGTAAAAATCTCATTTCCCAACTCCAGCTTTTAGTGCCTTCAGACTTGAGTCGTTTGCAACCCGCTCAAGCACAATACACCTTATTGTTAAATCCCCAAGCCGGAATTATTGACGACATCATTGTTTATTATCAAGGTGAAGACGCCACTGGGACACAGAGAGTATTTATCATAGTCAATGCGGCAACCTCCAGCAAAGATAAAGCATGGCTATTGCAACATCTTGACCTAGATAAAGTGCAATTCCAAGATGTTTCACCAGATAAAGTCTTAATTGCCGTGCAAGGTCCAAAAGCGATTAAATATCTCCAGCCTTTAGTGCAACAAGACTTACAACCAATCAAAGCCTTTGGACATTTAGAAGCAACGCTGCTAGGTAAACCTGCCTTCCTAGCCCGCACAGGTTACACCGGAGAAGATGGCTTTGAGGTGATGGTAGATCCAGATGTGGGGATAGAATTGTGGCAAACTCTCCATAATGCTGGCGTTATCCCCTGTGGACTCGGTGCCAGAGATACCTTGCGGCTAGAAGCGGCAATGGGACTTTACGGACAAGATATCGATGACACCACCACACCTTTAGAAGCAGGTTTGGGGTGGTTAATTCACTTAGATACCAAAGGCGATTTTATTGGTCGGGAAGTTTTAGCACAACAAAAAGCCGTTGGAGTGCAGCGCCGATTGGTAGGTTTGCAAACCCAAGGACGCAACATTGCCCGTCACGGCTATCAAGTGTTATCCGCAGGTAAAATTGTCGGAGAAGTTACCAGTGGCACTCTGTCGCCCACACTTGGTTATCCCATTGCCTTAGCCTACGTTCCCACCCAGCTAGCAACTGTCACTCAGCAGCTAGAAGTTGAAATTCGCGGCAAAGCTTATCCCGCAGTTGTAGTTAAACGTCCCTTTTATCGGTCAAAAAATCGTGTCGCCAACTGATAAGCGCCGAGGTTTTTGAGGAATAATGTGTTGTAAGTTACTCAATCTCCAGTCAGGTTCATTACCAGATATGGGTTGGATGACTGTTGGGGTAATAATTTTTTTGATAAGGGAGAGGAAGTGATATGTCTTTTGAATATCCTCAAGATTTTAGATACCTGGATTCTCATGAATACGTGCGACTAGATGGCGAAATTGCCACCATTGGCATTACAGAGTTTGCCGTACATGAATTGGGTGATATCGTCTTTTTGGAACTGCCAGAAATTGGCGACGCTCTTACTAGGGGAGAAAACTTTGGCACAATTGAATCAGTGAAAGCCGTTGAAGAACTGAATTCACCTGTGACAGGCACAGTTATAGAACGCAATGAAGCCTTAATTAATTCTCCCGAAGAAGTGTCAGAAGACCCCTATGGTGAAGGGTGGTTTTTGAAAGTGCGCGTCAATGACGTTGGCGAAGTTGAGGACGCTTTGACAGCAGATGAATATCGCGCCCAGGTAGAAGGGGAGTAGGGAGTGGGGAAGGTGGGGTCCCCTCTGGGGATAAGGGGTAATGGGGAGTGGGGAATGAGGGGGACAAGGTAAAATTTTCTCGCTTATCTCCCCCATCTCCCACTCCACCCGAAGATACAGCAGTTTTTATGTATTTGAACCACATCTGTCGTCAGGGCACAACAATGCTCATAGGTGTCAACTTAACGTAAAAACCAGTCTAGACAAAGCTTTGATAGATTCCCTCATTCCCAGTCTCCGACTGGGATGCCGTTCTAGAGGCTCCGCCTCCCTTGCTGGCGGCAGAGCCGCAATTGAGCTGCATTTCCAGCCTTCTTGCTGGAAACGAGATTTGAAAAGACTTTTAGCTTAAGTTGACACCAATGAGCAATGCTGTACCCCTACCGCCTGGTCTATTTACTTGACAATAGCTGTAAGTCATGAAATTTAGGTGAACTGAAAAGTTACATCTAAATTTCATGAGTATTTATTGCAAAATATGAAATAGTACCATCTGGAGAGTAATTTGTGGTATTGAACGCTCCCATTCTCAAGTCTAATGAGCAGCAAGTGCTGGACGAAAAAAGTCAAAAGTTAAGTAGTTTTGCGCCAAGACACATTGGGCCTAACTCCGATGACATCCAGCAAATGCTTAAATTTTTGGGGTTTCCCAGCCTGGATGCCCTAATTGACCAAACAGTTCCACATCCAATTAGGCTGAAGCAGCCCCTAAAGTTACCAGAAGCAGAAAGTGAGTATGCAGCACTGGTATCGTTAAAAAAAGTTGCTGCCAAAAATCAGGTTTTCCGCTCATACATTGGTATGGGATATTACGACACTATTACCCCACCTGTAATTGGGCGCAACATCCTAGAAAACCCCGGTTGGTATACTGCCTATACTCCTTATCAGCCAGAGATTGCCCAAGGGCGGCTAGAAGCGCTGCTAAATTTTCAAACCCTGATTATCGATTTAACCGGTTTGGAAATCGCCAATGCTTCCTTACTCGATGAAGCCACAGCAGCAGCTGAAGCGATGAGCCTAAGCTATGGTGTTTGTAAAAATCAGGCAAATGCCTATTTCGTCTCTGGTGATTGCCATCCCCAAACTATCGACGTGTTGCAAACACGGGCTAAACCATTAGGCATTAAGATTATTGTCGGCGATCATCAAACATTTGATTTTGATCAAGCAATTTTTGGGGCTGTTCTACAATATCCTGCAAGTGATGGTATCATTTACGACTACCGCGCTTTTATAGAAAAAGCCCATGCTAAGGGTGCATTGGTGACGGTAGCAGCAGATCCTTTAAGTTTAACTTTGCTCACTCCTCCTGGGGAATTTGGCGCTGATATTGCTGTAGGTAGCACCCAACGCTTCGGTATTCCCTTGGGGTTTGGGGGACCTCATGCGGCATACTTTGCTACGAAGGAAGAGTATAAGCGGCTGGTTCCAGGGCGAATTGTCGGAGTATCAAAAGATGCTCAAGGTAAGCCTGCATTACGTCTTGCCTTGCAAACCCGGGAACAGCACATCCGCCGCGAAAAAGCTACTAGTAATATCTGTACTGCACAGGTGCTACTGGCAGTAATGGCGAGTATGTACGCGGTGTATCATGGACCTGCTGGACTGAAGCAAATTGCTGAAAACATCCACTCCTTGACGGTGTTGCTAGCAGCAGGACTGAAGCGTTTAGGTTACAAAGTCGTTTCAGAATCTTACTTTGATACGCTGCGAGTAGAACTGGGAAAACGCAATTTCAAAGATATTCTGGCAGCTAGCGAACAACTTCAAATTAATCTGCGGGTTTTTGATGCAACTGCTGTTGGTATTTCGCTGGATGAAACAACTACACCAGAAGACTTAATCGACCTCTGGCAGATTTTTGCTGGTACAGATGATTTACCTTTTACTTTAGAAGAATTAACTTCTCCCTGTCTTCCCCATCTCCCCCTCTCCCGCACAAGTACATATCTCACTCACCCTGTCTTTAACCGCTATCACTCAGAAACTGAGTTGTTGCGCTATCTGCACAAGCTGGAAAGCAAGGACTTATCGCTAACTACATCGATGATTCCTTTGGGGTCATGCACAATGAAGTTGAATGCTACTGCTGAGATGATTCCGGTAAGTTGGGAGGAATTTGGCAAGATTCATCCATTTGCACCTTTGTCCCAAAGCCAAGGTTATCAAATCCTGTTTAGGCAACTTGAGGCATGGTTAGCTGAAATTACTGGGTTTGCGGGAATTTCTCTACAACCAAATGCTGGTTCTCAAGGGGAGTATACAGGACTTTTGGTGATTCGTCAATATCACGAAAATCGTGGTGAAGCACACCGCAATGTTTGTTTGATTCCCACTTCTGCACACGGGACAAACCCAGCAAGTGCGGTGATGTGCGGGATGAAGGTGGTGGCAATTGCCTGTGATTCACAAGGTAATATTGACGTTGATGACCTGAAGAGTAAGGCAGAAAAACACAGTAATGAACTCGCTGCCTTAATGGTGACATATCCCTCAACTCACGGAGTTTTTGAGGAGCCAATTCAGGAAATCTGCGCTGTTGTCCATAGTCACGGTGGACAAGTTTACATGGATGGGGCAAATATGAACGCCCAAGTGGGAATTTGCCGTCCTGGGGATATTGGCGCGGATGTCTGCCATTTAAACTTGCATAAAACCTTCTGTATTCCTCATGGTGGCGGTGGTCCTGGTATGGGACCCATTGGCGTCGCCTCTCATTTGGTGCCATTTTTGCCTGGACACCCTGTTGTGGGGAGTGGGGAGTGGGGAGAGACGCGATTAATCGCGGGAGGAGAGACGCGATTAATCGCTGGAGGAGAGACGCGATTAATCGCGGGGGGAGAGACGCGATTAATCGCGTCTGTACAAGATAGTGGGGAAGAAATCTCTAATTCCCAACGTATTGGTGCGGTGGCAGCTGCGCCTTGGGGTAGTGCTAGTATTTTGGTAATTTCTTGGATGTACATCGCCATGATGGGTGGAGCTGGTTTAACCCAAGCAACTAAGGTGGCGATTCTCAACGCTAACTACATGGCTAAGAAACTGGAATCGTACTATCCGGTTTTGTATCAGGGAAAAAATGGTCTAGTTGCCCATGAGTGTATTTTAGATTTACGATCGCTCAAAAAATCGGCTGCGATCGAAATCGATGATGTTGCCAAGCGTCTGATGGATTATGGTTTCCATGCGCCGACTGTCTCTTGGCCTGTAGGGGGTACAATCATGGTGGAACCTACAGAAAGTGAATCTAAGCAAGAGTTGGATCGTTTCTGTAATGCGTTGATTTCTATTCGCCAAGAAATCGCGGAAATAGAATCAGGTAAGGTGGATGTCCAAGATAATGTTTTGAAGAATGCACCCCACACTGCCGAAAGTCTCATCACTGGAGAATGGCAGCATCCTTATTCTCGTGAACAAGCCGCTTATCCTGCGCCTTGGACTCGTGAGTATAAATTTTGGCCGGCTGTTGGTCGCATTGATGCAGCTTTTGGGGATAGAAATTTTGTTTGTTCTTGTCTGCCAATGGATGCTTATTCGTCATAAAACCATACAGTTTAGTTAAAACTTGCTCCCCCCAACTCTCGTTTCCAGAAAGTTGGGGGGATTTTTTTAGAATAAATTCTCTCTCTGGGTCTGGGCGTCTCTGTGTGAGATAAAAAATATTTATAGTTGAGCCTCAGAAGGTCAACGTTGAGCATCAGAAGGTCAACGTCGAGCCTCAGAAGGTCAAAGTTGAGCCTCGGAAGGTCAAAATTCAGCCTCAGAAGGTTAAAGTTGAGCCTCGGAAGGTCAATGTTGAGCCTCAGAAGGTCAAAATTCAGCCTCAGAAGGTCAAAGTTGAGGTTTGGAAATCGAAACGGCTAGGTAATGTCTACTAAGAGGATGTTTTAAAAGTCCTAAAGTATACCAAAAACCCCGCTTCCAAACCTCTCCCCGAAGCGGAGAGAGGCTTTGAAACCCCCATTCCCATGTAGGGAAGGGGGCTAGGGGGGTTAGGTTCCTGATACTTTGATGTTACCAAAAATACTTGTTAAAACATCCTCTAAGGGCTACACCTACGCGCTTTGGCAATAAGTGTGAGAATCGAACCGCAGAGGCGCAGAGGGCGCAGAGGAAGAGTTTAAGAGGGTGCGTTAGCGCAGCTTACCAAAGGTATCGCTATTATATGTATACGTATTTGCTTAATTTTGGCATCAGTTGTTAGGATATATTATAGGTGTAAAAATTATCTCTAGTGCTAGCAAAAATGAATATTGACCTTGTAGTTAATGCACTTAAGAGTATTGCTAAACCTGCGATTTCTGTAGTTATCAATCAAGCTCAACGCAATGAAACTGTAGTCAGAATCTTAAAAGATTTCAAGTTTGACCCGGTACAACCACCTAAAGATGTTGATGGTGTTTATGTTTACTCTTTAATTGAGTATGGTGTGGGTAAGCCGGAAGCAATTCTGAATCTTTTTCGAGAAAGAGAAATTAAAAGTGCTTTTTGGAGTGCTTATACTTCTAATAATCCTTTGGGTTTCTACAAGGAAGTAGAAGAGTTTTTGCAGGGTAAGGATTTAGCTTATGATATCCGATTGTTGAGAATTGAAGTGCGATCGCAGTTGGAGGAATTTGGGGAAATATTTATTCAGGTTGCCAAAACAAGTAAATCAAAAGAGTTTGAGCCTTTCCCTGATTGGAATTTAGACGAGTATCCAGCAGAATTTAAGTCGTTAATTAGAGAAAAAATTCGCTCGTTTTGCGGTCGTAAGTTCGTTTTTGAGACATTTAACCAATTTATCAACAAAAATCGCAGTGGTTATTTTACACTAATAGGTGATGCAGGGATGGGGAAGAGTACCATCGCTGCTAAATATATTTGGGATAATAAATCACCATGCTATTTTAATATTCGCTCAGACGGTCGCAATCGAGCGGAGCTATTTCTTGATAGTATTCGCAAACAATTAATTAAGCGTTACCAGTTGCAGAATGCTGAAAAGGCTAATTTAGCGGATTTACTAGAACAGGTTAGCAAAAAACCGACTGCTGGCGGGCATCTGGTAATTGTAGTTGATGCTTTGGATGAAGTGGAACAAGAAGCAGGGGGAAATCTTTTAGATTTACCGCCGTCGCTTCCTGAAGGTGTTTATTTTTTGCTGACTAGACGACCCTATACTAAAGAGAAAAAACGCTTGTCTGCACCAGATGTCCCGGTAGAGGAGCTAGATTTAAGGGGAAGTCAGTATGTTAGTTTGAGTCGTGAAGATATCAAGGAATATATTCGGTTCTTTTTGAATGTCGATAAAGACTATAAGAATCCATTTAGACAATGGATTCAAGACCGCAATATTTCTGATAACGATTTTGTTGAGCAGGTAGCAACTAAGAGTGAAAATAATTTTATGTACCTGCGCTATGTTTTGCCAGGAATTGCTAATGGTGACTATAAAGACTTGAGTTTAAAGCAATTACCCGATGGGTTGCAAGAATATTATCAAGTCCACTGGCAACGCATGGGGATGGATGAAAAACCTCAAGAAGTAAAGGTATTTATCCTGTTTATTTTAGTTGAGATTGGTACGCCAATTCCCTCTGAGATGATAGCGGCTATTGCCGAACAGGATAATTATGATGTGCAAGTAGTTTTAGACGAGTGGGTTGAGTATTTGAAGTCGCAGAATTTAGAAGGAGAAAACTGCTACAGCATCTATCACGCTAGTTTTTTAGACTTCTTGAAAGCAAAACGGGTTTTAGATTCCAAACGCAAGCTATTTCAAGAGGTTAATCAACGCATTGCCGATTACCTTGTAAGGAAGATGGCGTGAAATGGGAAAATTTTCGTCAACATCACTTGTAGGTTGGGTTGAGGAACGAAACCCAACACAACTCTACCCACAAACAATAGTTGGGTTTCACATTCGTTCAACCCAACCTACTAAATTACCTAGATTTACAAGTGGGATGGCGTGAAATGGGAGAATTTGCAGACAAGTTTGTGGCAAAAAGTCCCGCTTTTCAACGTGCTTACTTGGGTAGTTTAACCTCAAGCTTGATAAAGTCGGGAAATTTAGAGAAGTATTATCAAACCCTGACTGATTTTGATTTCATCACTGCCAAGATTAACCATCCTGAGTTTGGGGTACAGCCGCTAATTGAAGATTATGATTTGATTGATCATAGGGAGATGTCTAATAACTCAGAATACAATTTTAAAAAAGGCACAAGTCTGAAATTGATTCAAGGTGCATTGAGACTGTCAGCCCATATATTACCAATGGATAAGGGGCAATTAGCGAGTCAATTGCATGGACGGTTACTAAATCAGAAAATGCTAGAGGAAATTCAGGCATTATTGGCAAAAATAAATCAAAAGACAACTATCCCTTGGCTGTGTCCCTTGACCCCAAGCTTAACGCCACCAGGAGGACGCTTACTCCGCACCCTCAAGGGTCATAGTGACTCGGTAAATGCCGTCGCCATCACCCCCAATGGGCAACAGGTGATTTCTGCATCATTTGACAAGACCCTGAAAGTCTGGAATCTGGCAACAGGGGAGGAACTATTCACCCTCAAGGGTCATAGTGACTCGGTAAATGCCGTCGCCATCACCCCCAATGGGCAACAGGTGATTTCTGCATCATTTGACAAGACCCTGAAAGTCTGGAATCTGGCAACAGGGGAGGAACTATTCACCCTCAAGGGTCATAGTGACTCGGTAAATGCCGTCGCCATCACCCCCAATGGGCAACAGGTGATTTCTGCATCATTTGACAAGACCCTGAAAGTCTGGAATCTGGCAACAGGGGAGGAACTATT
>NZ_JBALCT010000056.1:0-28179 GCF_036917675.1 Nostoc sp.
CAGATCATACTGTGGATGAACTAGTACCTACAGAAACTTCTCTAGATATCAATTTTGGGGAAACTTCAGATTTAGTATCATCCCAAGTACAGCCAAGTGATTTGTTCGGCTCTTTCGATGAAAACACCGATGAGAATTCGCAACTACTGTTTGAAACGGTTATTCAGGAAGATGTAGAAACCCATTTGTGGGATCTAGGAGAGATATCTGAAGTTGCACTAGTATCAGAGGGAGAAAATGCTATTATTGCCCCGACTGAAGAATCGGCAACCGCAGAAACCATTGAAATAGTTGCTCCAGAAGATGAATTTGCAGACTTGGCAGCATTACTAGGAGAGGAAGTAGCACCGATTCCCAAAGCTAAGGAAATACCAGAACTAGATTTTGATGCCTTGGAAGAATTGCTAGGTACAGATAACGACGAGGCGGCTGCTATATCTAGCGATGTCTACGACGGGCTACGCCAACGCCAGCCCTTGAACACTCAACCAGTCTTGGCTAAAAATGCCCTTCCATCACCAGGCACAGATGAATTTGGTGACTTGGAGAAGTTGCTGGCAGAAGCAGATCAAACAATATCCCATTCCCCAGTAGTAAAATCTAACACCAGCAAAATTATACGCCCCTCAACTCGTCGGGCTGCGAGATTTGAAGAATCGATGAAGGTTCCAGTTAAGCAACTGGACGATATGAGTAATTTAGTTGGGGAGTTGGTGGTAAATCGCAATACCTTAGAGCAAGATAACGAACGGCTGCGGCAGTCACTAGATAACTTGCTGATTCAGGTACAACAACTCTCGGATGTGGGCGCAAGGATGCAGGAGTTGTATGAGCGATCGCTACTGGAAGCTTCTCTGTTAGCCGGACGCAAAAAGAAAGACTCCGGTTTGCCAGCCTCTGATTTCCATGCCGATAGAGGTTTTAGTGAGCTAGAAATGGATCGGTTTACTCCTTTTCATACACTGTCCCAGCAGATGATTGAGCGCATTGTCCGTATACGTGAATCGTCTAGTGATATTGACTTTGTAACCGAAGAAACCGAGCGAGTAGCGCGGCAGTTCCGCCAAGTAACCACCCAGTTACAAGAGGGATTAACAAGAGCGCGAATGGTGCCTTTTGCCCAAACCATCGATCGCTGGCGGCGAGGAGTGCGTGACAATGCGATCAAGTGTGGCAAACAAATAGAGTTGGTGATCGAAGGTGGTGATACCTTAATTGACAAGATGATTTTGGATCATCTGACCGATCCGTTAACTCACATGCTGAATAATGCGATCGCTCACGGTATTGAAACGCCAGAAGAGAGGCAAGCTGCTGGTAAACCACCCGTGGGAATCATTACGATCCGTGCCTTCTACCAAGGCAACCAAACTATCCTTTCTGTAGGCGATGATGGCGCAGGTATCGATTCCGCAAGGATCAAAGCTAAGGCGGTAAAGATTGGCATGATTACACAAGCCCAGGCAAAAGCTATGTCTCGCCTGGAAGTCTACGATCTGCTGTTCCAGTCTGGTTTTACGATCAAAGACCAGGCAGATGAAATTTCTGGTCGTGGTGTGGGTATGGACGTAGTGCGCTCCGAAATTAGCGAAATTCGGGGCACAGTTACCACCGATTCGACAATCGGTAAGGGAACCACCTTCACAATTCGTCTGCCACTGACTCTGAGTATTTGTAAAGCTCTTTGCTGCGTCTCTGATCGAGCTAGAATTGCTTTCCCGATGGACGGTGTAGAAGATACGCTCGATATACCAGTCAAAAATATTCAGCATGATGCTAATGGGCAATCATTTATTTCCTGGCGCGATACGGTGCTGCCATTCCGACCCCTGAGAGAACTTTTAACCTTCAATCGCCAGATCAGTCGCGGCAATGTCTATGGCGGCACCAGAGATGATGATATGGTTTCTGTAGTTGTGGTGCGATCGGCAAATACCATGATTGCTTTACAGATTGACCTGGTGTTGAGCGAACAAGAAATTGTAATTAAGCAATTTGAAGGCCCAGCGCCTAAACCCATTGGTGTAGCTGGTGCTACAGTCCTGGGTGATGGTCGGATTATGCCTATTGCTGACGTGCTGGAAATAATTGACATCTTCCAAGGACGGATTTCTACACAACTTGGTGGCAGTTCTTGGCAACAGAAAGCTACTCCCCCAGACACCTCTGTTGCGAAGATTGACCCGACAGTGCTGATCGTCGATGACTCAATTACAGTTCGAGAATTGCTATCCCTGACGTTTAACAAAGCAGGTTATCGCGTAGAACAGGCGCGTGACGGACAGGAAGCTTGGGATAAACTCCGCTCTGGTCTGCCTTGCGATATTGTATTTTGCGACATTGAAATGCCCCGTTGCGATGGTCTGGAGTTACTATCTCGCATTCAGAAAGACCCAAACCTCAACCACCTACCGATCGCTATGCTCACCTCGCGGGGTGCAGACAAGCACAGACAAATTGCAGCTCAACTCGGTGCTAGTGGTTACTTTACCAAGCCCTATCTCGAAGAAGCTCTACTTGAAGCTGCGGCGCGGATGTTGAAAGGGGAAAAACTTCTTAGCAGTACAAGTAATGTTTAGTGACACTAGTAAACTCAGCGATTTCCGTGAGGAACTCGCTGAGTTTACTAATTCTTGGTTCATGCAGTCCACAAAACATGATTAGTTTCCCAATCAAACCCCTGCGAAGTTAGCTTTTCGCCCTACTCCTCTTGGGCATCAGGTGCGGGTGAACCCGGTATGTATTTGACTTGCTCGATCGCACCAGTGTATTTAAAGACCCCATATTTTTTGTAGAGATCCCATGACACGGGACTACGGGCATCTTTACCAATGTCCAATCCTTCATAGGGAAAGCCACTAAAGGTTAGCCCCAGCTTACCCGCCGCAACTTGCTGTCCGTTGACGGAGAGTGTTCCAGACCCCTGGCGCTTGCCCAGTGCATCGTAATTCAAATCGATGTTAAGTTGACCTGGCTGTAGCGGGACGGCGGGAAACTTAATTGGCTGACCATAGTTATTGTGTTCGTAGTACAGCTTGCCATCCTCTATATAGAAGATATAACCAACTTCCTGTCCACCGTGGGCCAGAATCACCCCGCGATCGCCTGCTTTATACTGAGCCTTCACCTGGATGGTATAATCGCGATCGCTCACCAAGGGCAAAATGTCCGGTTCCAGTACCAACTCACCTGTATGGAATGTCTTCGGTTTCACTTTCTCCTTAATATAAGGCGGCACTCCTCCATGTTCCGGGGATTCTAACAGGGGATAAACTTGATACTTAAATGCTGCCGCATCAAAGGCTGCTGCTAGTTTTTTGACTTTCTCTGGATACTGGTTGGCCACATTGTTGCTTTCGGAGTAATCTTTGTTGAGGTTGTACAACTGCCACTCGGAGTCACTAAATGGTTTCCCGGTTTGATGATCGGTGACAGCATACCAACCATCTTTGTAATACCCTCGATTGCCTGAATTCTCATAGTATTGTTCAGTTCTTTGAGAGGGCGTATTGGCATTATTCAAGAGATAGGCAAAGCTGATACCTTCTAGAGGTTTCGTGGGTTTGCCATTAAATCTGTCAGGATGCTTGATGCCCGTCAATTCTAGGAGGGTAGGTGTAATGTCTGTGATGTGCGTAAATTGTGTCCGTGTAGCACCCAAATCTTTGATTTTTGCTGGATAGGAAACAATCAATGGATTCCGTCTACCGCCCCCAAGGGTAAAGAACTTGTACAGCTTCAGGGGTGTATTAGAAACGGTTGCCCAGCCAATAGGATAGTGAGGCGCAGTCTGAGGACTACCAATCAACTCGAACCGACTGATATCTAGGGCTTTATCGTCTGGTAAACCGGAGTAATGTCGGGCTACATTCGTTGTACCATTTGCCCCACCTTCTCCAGAACCCCCATTATCAGAAGCAACAATGATAATTGTGTTGTTGAGTTGCCCGGTGGACTCTAGATACTGATAGAGTTTGCCAAAGTTTTGATCCAGGTTATCAACGAAGGCTGCATAGGCTTCTTGGTAACGGGCAAATAGCTTTTTATCCTCAGCCGATAGTGTATTCCAAGCTTTAACGCCTGGATTTGGGGGTGGTAGTTGAGTGTCGGCAGGAATTAGCTTTGATGTAAGTTGCTTCTGGTACCGTTGTTGGCGTAGTACGTCCCAGCCGACATCATACTTGCCTTTGTATTTGGCAAGGTCTGCTGGATGAATATTAAACGGTGAGTGAACAGCATTGTTGGCAAAATACAAGAAAAATGGCTTCTCTGGAGATTTAGTTTTTGCTTGTTTGAGCAATGCGATCGCTTTTTCTGCCCAGTAGTCAGTGGTGAGGAAATTCTCAGGATAGCGATCGACTGAAATCGGCGTATTGTCTTCGTAGAGAATATGGGGTTTCTGGGGATGTTCCAATCCATCTAAGAACCCAAAGAAATGTTCAAACCCCCGTTGTAACGGCCAGGAATTTAATGAAGCGGTGGCCGTGCGATCGTAAGTCTGAGTCAAATGCCACTTACCTGTCAGCAGGGTAGAATAGCCATTGCTACGTAAAATTTCTGCCAGAGTCACGACATTGCTCTGAATTTCACCCGCATAACCGGGAAAACCAGGGTTTCCCTCAGCAACCCAACCGACACCCGCAGAGTGGGCATTTAATCCGGTCAATAAAGATGCTCTTGTGGGAGAACAAAGCTGATGCGTTGTGAAGTTGTTAAACCGCAGTCCGTTAGCTGCCAATTTATCAATATTCGGTGTACTGATTTCTGAACCGTAGGGGCCTAAATCCGAAAACCCCAGATCGTCAATTAGGAAAACAACAATGTTGGGGGCCCCTTTTGGTGCTGCGGTGGTGCCAGATGAAACCAGAGATTTGTCGCCTAAAACTGATGGAGGCTGTGGAGTCCACCAGGGCGTTGATTCTGCCAAAGTTCTGCCGATTTTGCCTTGAAATCCAGCGTAGGCTTGCTCCCTTGCATTGCCTGCTTTCTGAGCTAAACTGCTGGCGATCGTTGTGCCAGTAACCAGCAAGATGCTAAATACAACCAATGTTAACCAAGCAGTTGGTGAAACAAGTTTTTGCTTGACTTTTTGAATGAATGATGGATTTCGTTTTCTGTTCAACAAACCTGCCTCCTTACAAGCGATAGTACTTAAGCCAGCACAAGTGATGTGCTGGATCAAAAATTAATACAAACAAATGCGAATATTATACTATAGCTCTATCGATTTATCGTAGTATTAAGTTAAGCTAAAGCACGATACCCGATTTAGTCCTTTGTAAGGGTATTCTCACCCGCGTCAAGCGAATATTGAGTTTACGCAACGCCGAATAGCCCGTCGCAGACATCGCTACATCACTCAAACGACTAAAGACCTATTGGGTAAAAGCTTTGCAGAAATTTTAACTTCTGACCGATATGGTGCTTACAATTGGGTTGGCTCTGAGAGTTTTTAAGTGGTAAATTCTTATTAGATATAGGACTTAGGCAAAACTACACGCCCTCTGGGGCAATTCATGTAGACGCAAAGCGGCTGACCGCAGAGTATTGCCCCCTACCTGAAAATCAGGGTTTTGGCTATTGTTTACGTAAGTCCTAAGATAATCGAAATATAATATACATGCATTTTATTTAGCAAAACCAAACTAAGATAAGGATCTTTCCAAATTTCTGTGCTTTCGTTCGTACAACTTTTTTAGAGTAACCCCTAAATATCTGAAAATATTGCCTAAATGGCAACATTGCTCTCCTGAGTTTAGGTATTGTCAGTGTTAAGTTTATCGATTGTGGATTCTACACTCAGACTTGTCCATTAATTACATACAATTTGTATAAAAAGCTACAGATAACCTAATTTATATAGGAGGAAGGGATTTGGTATACCTAATCATTTGTCTATACCAAAACCTACGTTAGAAAGAGAACAGATCAAACATCTAAAAAAGACACTATAACGATGCAAAACTACGTTATGACCTCTACTAGCAGTGAATTTGGCCGCACATGGTCAATAAAAACACAATATGTAGCTTTTCTGTAGTTGACTAGTGGTAGATTTAAGTTACTCTTAAAGCGGATCGCTTCCTCTAAGAATCTACCCTGACAGAAGTGTATAAAGATATAGTTAAATTTAGCAATTCTGTCCGAGATTTTGAATTTGCAAACTGAATAGTTTGATACGGCGCTCAAAAGCCTGATCCACTACCCTAAACAAAGTAGTCAATTACATGACTCAATATCATCTGTCTGCTAATTGTAATGAATAGTTTACAATACAGTGGATGAGAAAATCTAAAGAAAATATAAAAGAGACTCAACTGTGGTGTCTGGAGGACAAAAGTGTTTCTGAGACTAGCACATCAACATCGACAATTCGTCCAAGACTTGGTAATGAACCTGCAAGCCTTGGCTGTTGTACTAGAGCGACGCGGGTATCTTGCATCCTGCTACACCTGTGGCGACCAAATGAATAGTGCATCGTTTATGGTTAGCTTGGGTGATAACCACCTGATTCGGTTTTTAGTGTCCGATTACGGGATTACTTGGACGGAAATGCGGGATGACCGCGAATTAATGAAGCTAGAAGGTGCGGAGGCAATCAGCCAACTAGACGAACTGGCTAGTCTTGTCAAGCAATCTATGCAAACTGATACAGGCTCTAAAACTCTTGCCAAGAAGTATTAAGGTTCCAAAGGTCGATGGCAAATTAGAAATTCCATATTTCTTTGTCTAACATCTGGTTACGCAGATCGTTAGATTAGATATGGAAGTAAAGCAGCCGTCGGTGTTAGGGATGCTGAAAATGTCTATGGAGATGAGGTACTGGGAATTTTTAGGTGCTCGTCGATGAGGTAGGAATCGCGTGACTTTTAGTCATGGGAGGTTTAATATCGGTAATTGATAATGGTGGCTTAGTTAGCGATCGCTCTTACCTATTTGATTATTTTAAGTGATTGGCTCGTGGATAGCCCATCGCAGGTTTTTTTCTATCTGCCAAAACCTCACGAGCCGAATTTTGAGCTTTTAGCTGGAAGGTGTTAAAACATAGCAAAATGTGAGTTTGGGTAGTTAGACGCTGCTGTTTTCCCAAAATTTCATCAAAACGCGATCGCAGTTTTCGTTAATTATGTCTAGAATTTTTGCAGGAGCGATCGCCATTATCAAATCTTCCAATTTATATATTAGCCACAAGAAAAAAAGTCATCCTCTGGCAGAGGTGGGAACAATCAACACCTAAGGACAATTATATAATCATCCATTTGGGGTACAGTGATTCTGGGGTAGCTAAAGCTGTCGCCAGATTCTTTCTAGAGGTCGTTTTCTCCCCAAGCGCTAATCCCGGTGTGTCTCACCGTACTTAGATATGCCCCTAAAATATTCAGCGTTGCGTTATCGCCCCTGCTATTGAATGATTTGGAAAATTTATCGGTGCTGAGAAAATTGAAGATGTCAGAAGAAAAACCCAGCCAACCAAAACTACCACCAACCAGCGCCCTTGACAATCCATCAAGTCATGAATTTGGGAATTGGTTTGAATATCCTGTCAGAGTGCAACCCCACCACACTGACTATGCCGGTAATGTCTGGCACGGTTCCTATCTAGCTTGGATGGAAGAAGCACGGATTGAATGTTTACGATCTATAGGGATTGAATTTGCTGATTTAGTCGCGATAGGCTGCGATTTACCAGTTGTAGAACTGTCGGTGCGCTATCACCGTTCAATTCAATTGGGTATGGCAGTGGTGGTAAAAAGCCGCATGGCTGAGGTGACTGGCGTCCGAATCAATTGGGATTATGTCATTATCTCAACTGATGGACAACAATTATACGTCACTGCCAAGGTGACATTAGTAGCTTTAGATCGCGAAAGAGGCAAGATTATGCGTAAGTTACCGGCGAGTGTTAAGGATGCATTAGCCAAGATTTCAGCATTCAATAATAATTAACTAAGAAAGGTTGTAAGTAAGTGGGCAAGATTAACAATTCAAAATTCAAAATTCAAACATTTTAGACAATTTCAGACTCTTATTTAAACCCCGATGGTTCCTTCCCTGTCGTTCGCGTAGCGCGTGGTCTATTTACCTAAAAATTAGCTTAGGACTTACGCAGAAGAGATCCCCCAACCCCCTTAAAAAGTTGGCTCTTTCAGATCCCCCCTTAAAAAGCTACCGTGTATACACAAGTTATCCGATTACTCAAAAGTCCTCTAAAACCTCAAAGAGTCCTATCTTTAATCCCTCTTCTTACTAAGGAGAGGGACAGGTTTTACTACGTAAAACCTTTCTTGAGGTATTTCAGGGACTATGAGACTTAACCGGAAATGGCCTCACCAAAGACTTGTGTATACACCGTAGCCTTAAAAAGGGGGAATCGAGGTTTCAGGTTTTCAGTGCGTAAGTCCTATAGCTGTAAAAATTTTGTCATTTCATATTTTATACTTCACCTTTGATTAGCAAAAGTGAAGTATATATTTTTATTTACTACTTTGGATCTGTGACAGCTTTTGAGCAAACTGCGTTACGTAATGCCAAATATCTTGTGGAGTAATGCCAAAACCAATATTTAATAAAACAAGTATTGCGGCAATAGTCAATGCACTACTCAAAGTTGCTTTCAACAACTTCCACAATATTATGAAGACTATCCAAGCTACAATCAGCGTAGCAATCATATATATCAATTCCTTAATAATTGCCCTTGTCTGAGAGTCAGTTTATTCAGAAGGGGTAAGTTTTTGTTTTGCTAACAATCACTGGTATAAAAGATGCTAAACCTAATTTTTAATATCCGTTAGAATGGGGCTTTTTGTGATAATTAGCTTGGGGATATTCTAGCTAAAAATCAGATAATTATTTATGTAATATGCCGCTTTTTTGCAAAACTTTTGTAAAGATTTTTAATTTTTATTGGGAGATAAATTATAGATATACATAAAATTGATGGCTGATCCGGAAGCCACTGACTATCTTCAATAGAGTTTAATTGTAGTTTGGCGAGTAGGTCTTTGCCATCAGGTGAAATGATTTCCATCTTAATTGGATTAGAGGCTGGGGACTAGGCATCAATTTCTAATCCCCAGATCAATCTGAACTGAAGGTTTTTATCGCAGAGAAATTATCCGCGAGTGAGTTTCTAACTTTTCAGTCGCTGTTAAAACTTCTTGTCTTGCCCATTTATCTGCTGCCAAAATGTCATCTAAAGAGGGATTAGTACGGTTATCATTTTGATGGCGATCGCACACCGATTCGATACACCGGGGAATATCTAAAAACCGAATTTTTTCTGCTAAAAATAAAGCCACAGCTTGTTCATTGGCGGCATTCAACACAGCTGGCATCGAACCACCAGCTTTACCCACAGCATAAGCCAACTGCATACAAGGATACTTTTGGTGATCTGGTTCGCGGAAGGTTAAATTTCCAGCTTTGACTAAATCTAGTCGTTCCCAGTTGGTATAGATGCGATCGGGCCAAGATAGAGCATACAGCAAGGGTAAGCGCATATCCGGCCAACCGAGTTGGGCTAAAACTGAAGTATCTTGCAGTTCAATCAGGGAGTGAATAATGCTCTGGGGATGAATGACAATTTCGATATCGTCATAATCCAACCCAAATAGGAAGTGAGCCTCAATTACTTCCAGTCCTTTATTCATCAAAGTAGCAGAATCTACAGTGATTTTACGCCCCATCGACCAATTAGGATGCTTCAGAGCGTCAGCAACGGTGACATCTGCTAACTTTTCTACATCCCAGTCCCGAAAAGCCCCACCAGATGCAGTGAGCAAAATTTTCCGTAAGCCTCCTTTTGGCACACCTTGGAGGCATTGAAATATTGCGGAATGTTCGGAATCGGCTGGGAGTAATTTGACACCATGTTTCTCGACTAAGGGTAGAACCACAGGTGCCCCAGCAATCAGGGTTTCTTTGTTCGCTAAGGCAATATCTTTACCAGCTTCAATAGCTGCGATCGTGGGTAGCAAACCAGCACAACCAACGATCCCAGTGACAACGGTTTGGGCATCGCCGTAACGAGCGACTTCTATCACTCCGGCGTCACCTGCCAGTAGAATCGGTTGGGGATCTAAGTCTTTGATCGCTTCTTTGAGTGCTGGTAATTTCTCTTCTGAGCAAATTGCTGCTATTTTCGGTCGAAACTGCCGAATTTGAGCAGCGAACATTTCAACATTGCTCCCAGCTGCCAATCCCACAATCCGAAACTGATCTGGGTACTGAGTGACAATATCTAAAGTTTGAGTACCAATAGAACCAGTGGAACCAACGAGAGTAATCGCTTTCACAATTGCTTAAGGATTTACAGACAACTCCCACTATAAATTGCTTGGGACTCTTTCATAACAGCAATCACCATAATCGATACATTGACGCAAAGGAGAGACGCGGGGAGGGGAGAAGGAAAGTACTGTGCCAGCCCCAATCCGTTAAGTTCCTGACTTTTCACGGTATCTCGAAAACCTCTGTTCTTTATCTCTCTCCTAGAAGGAAAGGCATAAGTCCTAAACTATTTCATCGACTTTTAAAATACGCCCTAAAGCTGCTCTGTTTTAATATAACTAGACAAAACCTGTATTTATAAATACTATCTTTTTAATGATAAATTCCGAGAAAATTGGCAAAAGTAACCAAATAAGAAATAATTTCAAGTAGTTGCCGATTTGTCCAGTTTGTTAATGATGTTGGTGGAGGATTCACTATGCAAAATATTACTCATAAATTGCTGTGTTGCAGCCAGAGGTGAAAGGATGGATGCATAAAGGAGTTTGTTGAAGCACTCAACCTTATGGCCAAAGTTCAGATAGTTATAAAAAAAGTTTTATGGAAAAATGATTTCCTGTTTCCAGCAGCGATATGGCTTGCCAGCCGAATATTCATCTGGACTGCCATGTTGCTGGTTGCGCCAAAACTACCCTTACCAGCAGAAGAATTTTTGCCCCCTTTTGGCTGGGGGGTTTTTGATGCCTGGGATAGTATACATTACCGAGCGATCGCTACTTCTGGATATGAATTTGTGAATGACGGCAAGCAACATAATCTGGCCTTCTTTCCCCTGTTTCCCTTAAGCATCTGGGTTTTGATGAAGTTGGGCTTACCGTTTGAATTAGCAGGTACGTTGGTAAACAACTTGGGATTTTTTGCCGCGCTTTACTGTTTGTACTTTTGGATCAAAGAGCATTATGGCATTAGTACAGCGCATTGGGTGACTGCTGTAGTTTCCTGGTATCCATCTTCTATGTTTACAGGGGTGGTTTACACAGAAGGGCTGTATTTGTTTTTGAGTACGGCGACTTTGCGGGCGTTTGATCAAAAGCAGTATGGCTGGACTGCCCTTTGGGGTGCGATGGCGACAGCAACACGTCCTACAGGTATGGCATTAATTCCAGCATTAGCGATCGCAGCGTGGAAAGAAGGCCGACCACCCATTGCCTATATAGCTGGTTTTACTACCGCTATTGGCATACTTCTATTCAGTTTGTATTGTGCGATTTATTTTGGCAACCCTCTAGCTTTTATCGAAGCACAACGGGGATGGCGACCAACTCTGGGATTTGATTGGCAGGGTTGGTTAAATATGCTCATGCAAATTGCAGTTGGTAGGAAAAATTGGCAACATGGTTGGGTTCAAAACTCCTCTGGCGGGATTCAAGACCCCTGGTATCTCTTCTTGTTTAGTGCGATCGTTGCCAGTGGCTATCTTTTATGGCGTTTTCGTCAACGTTTTAGTTCTGCGAAATTATTCTATGGCTTTTATGCGTTAGTCTTATTTTTGTTGATTCTGGCCAGCGAACAGTGGATCAATAACTTGCTCAACTTGTTCATGGTCTTGGGTGGTGGCTATGTGTTGTGGCGCTTACACACGCAACTCACCCCAGTTACAGTTATTTATGGCTTTTGTGGTATTGGTTTGCTGCTAGCCTCTGGAGGCACCATCTCCTTAAGCCGTCTCGCCTATGGTATTGTGCCTTTGAATATAGCCATTGGTTTGCTGCTATCTCGCCATCCTCGTCAGGGATATTTAATATTAGGTGCTTTTGTGACATTACTAGCCAAAATAGCTGTAGGATTTGCCCAAGAGCGCTGGGTTGGTTAGAGGTTGTTTGAAAAGTGGTATGTTGTGATTTTAATCGAATTATTACCCCCCTTAATCCCCCCGATGCATTGGTGGGAAACCGGAAAATTTAGTTCCCTCACGCCACATGCTTCAAGTCGGGCTTTGCCGCCCAACGCAGTGGCTCCCCAATATATCGGGGAGGGTTAGGGTGGGGTAAAAATATTTGATACATCAATCATGACTTGTTCATTCATCCTCTTAGAGGGTTTGATCCATATATTTAACGTGAGTTCGATAAACCTCACCCCCAACCCCTCTCCTTATTAAGGAGAGGGGAGATAAAGAATAAGCTTTATCGGGGTAAGGTAAAGCTGTACCTCAGTTACTTAGAAAACGCTATAGCAATTGTATTGAGATACCAGTTCTGAAATTTTCAGAGCCTAACTTGAACATCTTCATGATTACTAAGGAACGTGGATTAAATAAAATGCAAAACTTCATTCTGTCTCTAGCTTCCCTCTCCTTTATAAGGAGAGGGATTGAGGGTGAGGTAAGCCAGGGACATAAATTATATTTTATTTAATTCTTATTCCTAAGTTACTTCACTTCACTGGGTTCAAACTTAGCCACCTTACCTTTCTTAACGGCGACAATTACATCATAGGTTGAACAGTAAGAGAATGTGACATTATTGGCTTTGTTGTAAAGGTTAACTACATGACCGGCTCCACCTGGCTGGATACCGATTGGCTCCAAATCCCCAAAAAAGAAACGACGCAGCTGATCGCCACTACCAATTTGACCCTTATTTTTAGTGAGTAATGCTATTTTCTGATTTACAGACAATTCTTGAGCTGATGCCTGAACTAATGCCGGATTGATTACTTTCAATGGTGCTTCCCAAACCGTTAAAAAACCAGTAAAGGCAAGAGTTGCGATTAAGGGTGTGAGTTTCATTTGTGGCTCCTAATATTTGAGTATCCCGAACACCCAAACTATCTCACTTGGCACTGAGAACTTATTGAAACTAAACCATAATTTTCATGAATTTATTCTTTGATAAAATTTAGTTAATTCTCAGCATTTTCTCAGCAAATCATGGTATGTCAAAGTCGCACGATAATTTCAGCCTTCTCTCAGCGAAACCTCATTTTTAACTGAATAAGAGCAACTTAGAATAATGAGCAATACCTTCATTGTAGTGGTGTTATTGTGACTAGACCCAAAAGGCCACATCGCGCAATCCACAGAATTTCTGGACAAACATATCTCTGGCTAGCAATCCTCATTTTCGGAGCCTCTAGTGCAGTTACTCGCAAGCTCACAGAAATTGGTGCCCAACACTTTATCGGTGGTCGTAATCCGATTTCTTTGTGTAATGTTTTATTTGTGGGAAACCTTTGTGCCTTGATTCTTTTGATCCTAATCTATGGACGACAGTGGAACAAAGCTACTTTGAAACAAATATCAAGAAAGGATTGGGTTAGTCTAACAGCAGTAGCGATCTTATCAGGAGCGATCGCCCCTGGCTTAATTTTCCAAGCACTGGCACTGACAGGGGTGAATAATGTTATTTTAGTGGGACGCTTAGAACTACCTCTAACTCTGGCTTTATCAGTTTGGTTGTTAAAAGAACGAGTAAGTATTTGGGAGTTTATCGGGGCAGTTGTCGCTTTTGTTGGCGTTACCCTAACTATTGTCCTTCAGCCTTCAAGCCAAGCGATGATGAATATGGGAGGTTTACAAGTGGGCTTAGGGGAATTTCTGGTAGCAGTAGGATCTGTGGCTGTAGCTGTTTCTACAATTATTGGCAAAAAATACCTCTCCCAGATCCCTTTAGGGATTTACAGTATCTTTCGTACTGCTCTGGGAACCGTAATCTTTTTCTTTTTGGCTTTAGCGCTTTATGGTAGTGACCATTTTGCTGATGTACTCTCACCGTTTCTGTGGCGGTGGATGTTCCTTTATGGTGGGTTGATTGTGGTGGTAGGTCAGTCCTTCTGGATTAAAGGCTTGAGAACTTCCCCTGTATCTACGGCTTCCTTAGTTGGCTCGTTTACTCCAATTGTGGGTATTGTCGCAGCTTATTTAATTTTGGGTGAGGCTCCTACTTTACCTCAATATATCGGCGGCAGTGTTATTTTAGTTGGCCTATTTTTGAGTCAACTTGGCAAAATGCAACAAACTTCTGACGGAGTCGCGTTTTCTACTCAAGCAGAACAAGAGGTAGAAAATGGGATGGGATTTAAGGGGATTTAAAAGCACTCAATTTTTTAATGAGATTGGGCGACCATCCCGGATTATCATTATTTTTTAAGCGTCAACTCTTGATTTTTGTTGAGTAATTTATTCTTTGGAAGTCCCTTATTGGTAAGTAGTTGAATTTAAATTTTCTAATGAATGTATCCAATCAAACGAAGATAGCCCTTGCTTTATTATTTCTAGGTGTAAGTGCCATATCTTTTGGATCTATTTTCGTGAGATTGAGCGAAACTGAACTCAGCCCTAATGCCACTGTATTTAATCGCCTTTGGCTTGGTAGTGTGGTCTTTTTGCTCTGGTATGGATACAAGGCGATATGTCAACGACTTTCCTTAGAGAAACCTATAGAACAGCAGCCCTACACCAGTCAGGATCTCTGGCTATTGCTTGGTGGCGGTATTTTTTGGGCTGCTACTTTAGTCTTGTTGGCTTGGTCGCTGACTGAGACTAGCATCGCTATTTCTAGTGTCTTACATAATCTTGCTCCCATATCTACTAGCTTAGGAGTGTGGCTATTATTTCGTCAGGGTTTTGAGAAGCAATTCCTGATTGGGATGGCGATCGCACTTGGGGGAGTGATCGCCATTGAATTTGAGGAACTGCAAATCGCCACAGATGAAGTTCAAGGAAGCTTGGCTGCCATCGCTTCGGCGATTTTCTTGAGTGCATACCTGCTGATTGTAGAAAAATTACGAACCAAATTTTCTCCGGCCACAATCCAGTTGTGGATCTGTGCGATCGCGGCTCTAGTCATCTTCCCCATACTTTTGTTCACTCAAGATCAGGTTTTCCCCTCTACAGTCAGTGGGTGGCTTTGGGTCATTTCCCTAGCCCTGATCTGCCAAGTTTTAGGTCATGGGCTTTTGACCTATAGCCTGGCCACATTTTCCTCTGTAGTTGTCTCCTTGGTGCATCTGTTAGAGCCAGTATTTAGCTGCATTTTCGCTCTTCTAATATTTTCGGAAAAATTAAGTTTCTCGAATTGGATAGGTTTCACTGTAGTTTTAATCGGTTTATACTTAGCCGTATTTAGCCAAGCTCCTGTTAATTACCCGTTCCAGGAATCAGTCAAAAATATAGTTAACACTTTCGTTAAAAGTATGACGATCAAACTGTCATTACTAAAGCAACAATTCTCCGAAACACAAGCTGTCCTGGGAACTGTTTCATTATTTTTTGCCCTAATTCCCCTCTCTTTGGCACCATCTCTTACCAAATTGTCCGAACAAGAAATTGGTGCAAATGCCATCGGATTTCATCGCAGTTGGATCGCCGCAGTCGTCTTTGGACTCTGGAATGGACTTGAGGCTTTGCGCCGCCAACAATCTGATCATCAACCTATAGAAGAGAAGCCTTTTACAAAACAGGAGGTGTGGCTATTGTTGGCAATGGGAACTGCTTCAACGACTTCCCTGCTGTTGTGGGCTTGGTCGCTGAGTCAAACTAGCGTTGCTAACGTGGCTTTGCTGTCTAATTTGAATCCTTTATTTGTTGCTGCGGCTGGGTATCTGTTATTTGGTCAGCGCTTCGATAACAGATTTCTTATTGGTATGGTTATGGCGCTTTTAGGTGCGATCGCCTTTGAATTTCATAAGATGCAATTTGCGAGTCACCAAATACTTGGTGATGCGCTAGCATTTATCAGCGCAATTTTTATCGCCACGTATCTGCTGCTGATCGAACGACTCCAAACCCGATTTACTACCGCAACCATAATGCTCTGGCGCTGTGGAGTGACTACAATATTTCTGTTGCCCATCCTCCCATTCATTGAAGAGAGATTGTTTCCCTATTCTGGGATGGGGTGGTTTTTGATCATTTTTCAAGCTCTCTTCTGCCAAGTCTTGGGTCAGGGACTTGTAACTTATAGCCTCAGCAGACTCTCGTCAGGCGTTGTCGCCGTTACTCTTCTCCTAAATCCAGTCCTGTCCTCGATTTTTGCTTGGTTCATTTTTTCAGAACAAGTAGGTTTGTTTGACTGGCTGACTTTTGCCGTCGTTTTAGTAGGTATCTATCTAGCCCAATCTAGTCAATCCACTGTTCAAGTCACCAACGAAGGATCATAAGCTGTTCAGCGCTATTTCATTCTCATCTAGCCCGCCTCAGAATGAATTCTGATTCTAATAGCGAAAGTCGTCTAAAGACGACTGAAACAAGGTTATAGTCCAATACGCTTGGGTTAAGGATAATTGTAGGTTGGGTTTCACTACGTTCAACCCAACAAAGTACCGAAAATGTTGGGTTTCGTCCCTCAACCCAACCTACGCTGGTTTTGGTTTTTGACTTTTAACTAAACCGTATTGGGTTATAGTCCGTTTTAACCGACTTTAGCTATAAGCCCGGAACTTTAGTTCTGGGCGGTTTATGTTTAGAACGAAATAGCCGTGTAAGCTGTTCCACATTTAACTTGCATAATTAGGGCGCTCATGTTGCCCAACCCACAATAATTATATTTAATTCGGTTATGCAAATTAGATGTTTTTTAGCTTATTTTGCAAATTTTTAAATATCCTCTTAACTTATCAAAACAGAATTCTTCTTCAAGGTGAAATTAGTGTAAATCCTTTCGCTGTTCCAATAATTTTACTACTAGTTAAATTGATTTGCTGTAAAGTCACATTGTCTAACAGCAAATAAGATTTGTTAGATAACATTTGTTGTAAAAGTGGCACAGTTGCAGCAGTTACCTTACAATCGCTGTAAAAGTCTAAACTAGGACGCCCATAAGCAAAAGAAGTATAAATTTGGGTTCCTGGTGAAACATTTGCCCGAATTAAGTCCGCTACTGGTTTAACTGGGAAAGCTTCATTTAATTCCCAAATCCATGATTGCGAACTCATCAACAGTGCTAAAACTAAATACATACCAGAAAATAACACTGGAATAAAGTTGCGATCGCGTTGTTTAATTAGCCATGCTGCGGTAGCCATACTTATTGCCAAAACAATGCTCATGACTATTAAAATAGGCTCTTTCTTTGCGATAATAAAGTAAACACAACCTCCCAAACCAGCAATGGAAATAATAGCCAGAAATATTGTCCAACTTCGCACCCGAAAATGGCCATACTGCCAAATTTCGCTAAGTTTAGCACCAATTGCCAAAGCTAAAAATGGATATACAGGCATAACATACCACGGGAGTTTAGTTCTCATTAAAGAGATAGTTCCTAAGTAAACAATTGTGCCAATAATAATTAGGCGACCCCAGGTAGTCTGACGTTTTTTCCAAGCTAGATAAAAACCTCCTGGTAAAAATAATAGCCAAGGAAAACTATACTTAATTAACTCAATTAAATAGTACCAGGGAGGACCACTATGATTTTCAACAACTTGGACAAGGCGATTAAAGGTTTGGGCTTGAAAATTCACTTGCAAGAAATTACTACCATAATGTTGCCATTGAGCAGCAAACCAAGCGATCGCAGGTGCATTTCCTAAAAACATTCCCACTAATAAATAGGGGCTTGTTAACAAAGCAAACTGCCGATCTGCAATCAGGAATAAACAAGCGATCGCCCCTAGCGGCAAAACTATCATCCCTTTAGTTAGAGTGATTAATCCTAGACAAAATCCCACACCTAGAGCATACCGACGATTCTGACGTGCTTTTAGTAAACAAAACAACAACAGTAAGAAAAAGGTAATAGTTGTACCATCTAGCATTGCTAGGCGTCCGTGACGCACCACAGGCAACATCGTCAGATAAACTAAAGCGGCAAACAGAGCTGGTAAACTTTGGTTAAAAAGCAAACATCCCACCAAGTAAAGCAAAGGCACTCCCAAGGCAGTTAATACTGCACCCGGTAAACGTGTTGTCCACTCATTCACACCTCCGATGGAGTAAGTCCAAGCAATTAGCAAGTGCATCAAGGGTGGCTTATTATAATAAGGTTCACCTCCCAAGGTGGGATAAAGCCAATGCATTGAACCAAGTGGGGCACGCCAAATTTCACGGGCAACCTGTGCCACAGTACCTTCATCCCAATCTCGTAAAGGGGAGTTTCCCAAAAATATCAGCCATAGAACTAAAGATATTACCAGTAGGATAAATAACCATTCTTTCTGTCGAAATAGACGCATATTTAAAATCGGGATAATCATCTCAAAAACTGTAAGTTAAAAGTTCAAATGGCGATAGGTAAATATGGTTTTTCAGTACACTAATGCATTTGTCACCATAGCATCAGTTAATTGCGAGAAGTTAGTGAATTTTTATACTAAATTGCTGGAGCAAAAGCCAGTTGTTTTAATTCCAAATGTCTATGCTGAGTTTAATTTGGTTAGTATGCGATTAGGTATTTTTAAACCCAAGAACACAAACGAATCGGAATTTGAAGGTATCGCCAAAAGTAAGATAAGTTTGTGTTTAGAGGTGAGTAATTTGGAAGATGCGATCGCTCACATCACTGCTTTGGGCTATCCTCCACCAGGAGACATTTCCATTGCTTCCCACGGCAGAGAAATTTATGCCTATGACCCTGATGGCAATCGTCTGATTTTATATCAAGCAAAGAGAGTGGGGAGTGGGGAGAGACGCGATTAATCGCGTCTGTACAAGAGAGACGCGATTAATCGCGTCTGTACAGGAGTTATTTCTCTCTTATCTCCCCAGCCCCCAGTCCCTTTTATTGGCGATAATAAGTAACTCGTAGTTAATAATAAATTATGGCCATAACTCAAAATTATAGATTAAACCTGATTCAATGGTATCCAGGTCACATTGCGAAAGCTGAAAAGAAGCTCAAAGAACAGCTGAAGCGCGTAGATGTGGTTTTTGAGGTACGAGATGCCCGAATTCCTTTAGCGACTCACCATCCCCAAATAGGGGAGTGGGTAGAGGGTAAAGCACGGGTGTTGATACTTAACCGAGTAGATATGATTACGCCGCAAATGCGATCGCTGTGGATAGATTGGTTTAAACGTCAGGGAGAAGTCCCTTATTTTACCAACGCTCAACATGGTAAAGGTATAGCAGAAGTGGCGCGGGCAGCGCAAGCCGCCGGGGTAGAACTCAATCAAAGAAGAAGCGATCGCGGGATGTTACCCCGTCCAGTCCGAGCTGTGGTGATTGGTTTTCCCAATGTCGGTAAATCAGCTTTGATTAACCGCCTTTTGGGACGGCGAGTAGTGGAAAGTGCAGCCCGTCCTGGGGTAACTCGCCAACTACGCTGGGTGCGAATTTCCGAACATTTGGAATTGCTAGATGCTCCTGGTGTCATCCCTATAAGATTGGAAGACCAAGACGCAGCATTGAAATTAGCTATTTGTGATGATATCGGCGAAGCATCTTATGATAATCAGCTAGTAGCAGCAGCCCTAGTGGATTTATTCAACTATTTGGAAGCTGTAACTACAGATTTATTACCGAAAAAACCATTACTGTCCCGCTACCAACTCGATTCGATATCCGACACTGGAGATACCTATTTACACGCTTTAGCAGAACATCGTTACAAAGGTGATATAGAGCGAGCTGCAAGGCAACTTTTAACAGATTTCCGCAAGGGTTTGTTAGGTGAAATGAGTTTGGAATTACCACCGAATTAAGTAATATCCATCACATATATTTGTCGGAATGCAGTTAACAGTGTCATAAAGACAAGGTGAAGGTTAACCTGTAGGGTATAACTTACCTTAGGAATAAGAATTAAATAACATACAATTTATATCCCTGGCTTACCTCACCCTCAATCCCTCTCCGATATATTGGAGAGGGAAGCTGGAGACAGGATGAAGTTTTGCATTTTATTTAATCCACGTTCCTAAGAGTTGTCTGCACCCATAGCTTCAATGGATCGATCACACTCATGACTGAACTGACGCTACGCGTACAAGAGGGAGATACCGAGAGAACGATCGCAGTTGACCAAAATGTATTTACAATTGGCCGTTTGCCGGAATGTAACTTGTATCTACCTTTTACTGGAGTATCCCGCAACCATGCTCGCCTAGTGAAAACGGCTGAAGATGTGTGGACTGTTGAGGATATGGGCAGCAAAAACGGCACCCAAGTCAATAAATATCTTGTTAACAGTCCCCAAGAGTTACATCATGGCGATGTACTTTGGCTGGGCAATGTTAGCCTGGTAGTGTTGCTCACAAGCCCTGTTCCCCAATCGACACCTGAGTATCTTGGAACTTCGGACATTAATGAGCAAAGAACAATCCTTCACAATGTCGAACAATTACAACAGCAATGGATCGCAGCTGATAGTAAAGATGGCGACATTATCAATAATAAAGACAAAACCATTGCTCGTCTCAAAGATTTAGTAGACATAGCTAAAAATCTCTGTGGGGCGGCCTCTATAGAAGAGATTTTTTCTCAGGTGCAGCAAGTCGTTTTTCGTTACCTTGATAGTATCGAACGTTTGGCATTATTAATTGATGTCAATGGTTCCGGCCAGTTAGAGTTAGTGAATGCTGCCACTAGAAACGTTTCTCAACAGAAACATCTCCCGTCTGATGGTAGTTGGATTAGTCGGAGTATCTGTCAAAAGGTATTTGACGAAAAAGTTGTGATTCAAACTGCTGATACTCATCAGGATGAACGGTTTGCTAGTGAACAGAGTATTTTGGTTAAAGGCATTCGTAGCGCGATGGCAGTACCTTTATGGGATGAAAATAAAGTTGTGGGCGTACTGTATGCCGATGCCAATCTTTCTTCTTATCATTGGGCAAATGAAGGCGAAGAAGAACTCAGCTTTTTTTCAGCTTTAGCAAACCTTGTGGCTTCTAGTGTGCAGCGTTGGCTACTGGTAGAGAAACTCAAAACTGAAGAGATGATTCGTCACCGACTAGAACGTTATCATTCTCCAGCAGTCGTACAGCAGTTGATATCTGTAGGCGGATTACCGGGTGGTCGTTTAGCACCAGCCGAGAGCGAAATCAGTATTTTGTTTGCAGATTTGGTTGGCTTTACGGCAATTTCTGAACGGTTAACACCAACTGCGATCGCTCAACTATTAAATAATTTATTTGAAGAAATGCTAAAAGAAGTGTTTGGTTACGGTGGCACTTTAGATAAGTATATTGGCGATTGTATTATGGCATTTTTTGGCGCTCCAGAACCGCAAGCAGATCATGCTGATCGCGCTGTTAGTGCTGCCAAGGGAATGCTCTATCGTCTCGAACATCTTAATGCCAATGATTTTTGGCAAGAACCCCTACAATTGCGTATTGCAATTAATAGCGGTAAGGCTGTTGTGGGAGATGTCGGTAGTTCCCAAAGGGTAGATTATACGGCATTAGGCGCGACGATTAATCTTGCTGCTCGCATGGAAGCAGTTTGTCCTCCTGGTGAATGCGTGATTAGTGAAGTCACCCATAAAATGCTTTCACACCCCTCGGACTTCGAGGAAATGGGAGATTATCGTTTTAAAGGTATTGAGCGATTAGTTAAGGTTTATCAGACACAATTGCACCAAATTCCAACAATTATTAGTCCATTCATTAGTATTTAGGCATGGGGCATTGGGCATTGGGCATTGGGCATTGGGCATTGGGCATGGGGCAAAACAGTTCCGAGTTCCGAGTAAAGAAGTGAGATTCCCCACTCAGCACTCAAAACTCAAAACTCAGCACTGATGAGGGGCATTGGGTATTGGAAAAACAACTAACAAATGACAAATTTATCAAGATAAATACATAGTTGAGGCTTATTTCTGCTTCAAAAATGTTTAAGTCCCATTATGAGGCTATTAATTTAGAACTTAGGCAAGCTACAAGTAAAGCTCAAGCTGAAGCTATACTTCAAAGTATTGCTGCTAGAATTAAGGCTGGAACTTTCCCCCCGTAATATATTTCAAAAACTTAATGGAGATAGATTTACATGAATATTTATATTCCTATTCCTGATAGCGATAATTATGATCGCTTCTATCATCTGGAACAATAAAAATCACATGACATTTTATCAAGGTTTCTTAATTTTGCCATGTATCAAGACATTGAAGAAAAGAGTGAATGGATTCCTTTACCAGTGGGAATTGAATCATTCGATACTAAACGAGGTGATTTCCTTGGAGTTGTTGCATGGACTTTTGCTTGTAATAATAGGGCTTGGAAAATTTTAGAGCCTTTAATTGGTGATAGCGTTAAACTGCTGCCATTACAATGCGGTGAAGGTGAGTTTAATATTTTAAAAGTAATTAATATTATTGATTGCCTCGATCGTTCAAAGGCGGATTTATTTATATCTGAAACATCTGGTAGAGTTTTGCGCGTAGAAAAGTATGCTTTTAAAGAAGAGTTAATTCAAGATCAGCATTTTTTTGCACTCCCAGAATGTAAGTTCTTAATATTAGTATCTCAAAAGTTCAAGGACTTAGTAGAGCAGAATCAATTGGAAGGGCTGAGATTTAAGCAAGTGGCTTAGGATTAAGTACCAAGACAGAATTAATTACATACAGCATATTCCACGTAAATGTAGTACAGTAATTTTAGTAGAGCAGCGCCAAAATCACCAACTATTTATATAAATCAATCCAAAATTTAAAATCCAAAATCTAAAATTTAATTACGTACCAGCGCGAAAAATTTGCTCTGCCGTCAAATTCAACTCTGAAAAAGTTGCCGACTTGATATAGTCATCTCCTCGAAATTTACTAACACGATACTCACCTTCTTCTAAACAGCAAACCAAAATAGTAGGTTGTTTGGGCTTGCCAATAAATTCCCTACCGCCCAATGCGGCATAATCAATAATCCAGTATTCAGGAATTCCCATTTGTTCATAATCAGCGTATTTTTTCAGATAATCATCACGCCAATTGGTACTTACCACCTCAATTACTAAAGAAATAGATGCTGCTTGAGTAACAGTTGATTCTTTTTTCCACAGAGGTTCGTTAACTAAATTAGGGAGATTTAGTATTAGCACATCTGGTGAGTAAGCTGATTCATTTTCCTGTGGTTTAACTAATACTGTTTTTGGTATGCCATACGGTAGGCTGAGGCGACTATATTCTAAAGTTATTTTTGTAGATAAAAATACAACAATTTCTTCATGGTCGCCTGTTGGTTGGGGCGTTTCGACTACTACTCCATCATGTAATTCGTAACGTTTCCCTGTTTTATCTGGATATTTAGCAACGAATTCATCGAATGTAACTAGTTTGCGTAAGGCTTGAGTCATAGCTTAATTCCTCTATGGCTTGCATCGGTGGAAATTCTTCTTCAATTTCATTTAATTTATCAATATTAATACTGACGGATTAGTATACTTTAATTAAATTAAATTTGCAAAATTGTAATATTGAGCAGCTAATTTTTAACTAAAAGACTAAAATTTGGGTAGTAGCTTCCCGAATTTATATGTATAACACTAGGAAGCCTACGTGAAGCTATTTTTTAAGAGGAGGTCAGGTAATGGCGATCGCCAGCATTAATCCCGCCACTGGGGAAACTTTTAAAACCTTTGAGGCGCTCAATGATGTAGAAATTACCGCTAAACTCGATTTAGCTAATCAGACTTTTGAACAGTACCGTCAGACTAGTTTTTTGACGCGATCGCACTGGCTGCAAAAGGCTGCTGATATTTTAGAGCAAGACAAAGCAGAATTTGCTAAGTTGATGACTCTGGAAATGGGTAAGCCTTTCAAAGCTGCGATCGCTGAAGTTGAAAAATGCGCCGTAGTTTGTCGCTATTATGCCGAACACGCCCCTAGTTTTTTGGCTGATGTCAGTATAAAAACTGATGCCAGCCAGAGTTTTGTTCGTTACCAACCAATGGGCGCAATTCTCGCGGTGATGCCGTGGAATTTCCCTTTCTGGCAAGTATTCCGCTTTGCCGCACCAGCATTAATGGCGGGAAATGTCGGCTTACTCAAACACGCTTCCAACGTGCCGCAGTGCGCCTTGGCAATTGAAGATATTATCCGACGCGCCGGTTTTCCTGAAGGTGCGTTTCAAACTCTATTAATAGGCGCTGCTAAAGTTGCCGATTTAATGGCTGATGACCGCGTAAAAGCTGCCACATTGACAGGAAGCGAACCAGCAGGCGCATCCCTCGCCGCCGCCGCCGGCAAACAAATTAAAAAAACCGTTCTGGAATTGGGAGGAAGTGACCCATTTATTGTGTTAGCAAGTGCTGACTTAGAGACAGCAGTTGTCACAGCAACTACAGCGCGGATGTTGAATAACGGGCAATCATGTATTGCAGCCAAACGTTTTATTTTAGCAGAAGCGATCGCAGACAAATTTGAAAAATTGCTTTTAGAAAAATTTGAGGCGCTAAAAGTAGGCGATCCCATGCAACCAGATACCGATTTAGGTCCACTGGCAACTCCTGGTATTCTCCAGGAATTAGATCAACAAGTGCAAAATGCCATCAGCAGTGGTGGTAAAGTCCTCACCGGTGGACATCCTTTATCAGATCGTCCAGGGAACTTTTATCCGCCAACGATTATCATAGATATCCCCACTGATACACCAATTGCAAAAGAAGAATTTTTTGGACCAGTAGCCTTGTTATTCCGGGTTCCAGATATCGATGCTGCTATTAAACTCGCTAATGACTCACCCTTTGGCTTAGGTGCAAGCGCTTGGACAACCAACGACCAAGAGAGCGATCGCTTGGTTGAGGAAATCGAAGCAGGTGCCGTGTTTATCAACAGTATGGTCAAATCAGATCCCAGGTTGCCCTTTGGTGGCATCAAGCGTTCTGGATATGGCAGAGAATTGAGTATCCAAGGTATACATGAGTTTGTCAATGTTAAAACTGTGTGGGTTAAATGATTAGTCATTGGTCATTGGTCATTGGTTAAAGAACAAAGGACTAATGACTAATGACTAATGACAAAGAACAAAAGTCTTATTCGTTAATAGAGTTGTCGGGAAATAAAATGAATACAGCAGAATTATTGGTGCAGTGCTTAGAAAATGAAGGAGTGCAATATATTTTTGGACTCCCCGGCGAAGAAAATCTACATGTTTTGGAAGCGCTCAAACATTCTTCGATTAAATTTATTACGACTCGTCATGAACAGGGTGCAGCATTCATGGCCGATGTCTACGGACGCCTAACAGGAAAAGCCGGAGTATGTCTTTCTACTCTTGGACCTGGGGCAACCAACTTGATGACTGGGGTAGCAGATGCTAACCTCGATGGTGCGCCTTTAGTGGCGATTACCGGTCAAGTGGGAACAGATAGGATGCATATTGAATCCCATCAATATTTAGATTTGGTGGCAATGTTTGCACCTGTTACCAAGTGGAATAAGCAGATTGTGCGACCGAGTATTACACCAGAAGTAGTGCGAAAAGCATTTAAGCGATCGCAATCTGAAAAACCTGGTGCAGTTCACATCGATTTGCCAGAAAATATTGCTGCCATGCCCGTCGAAGGCAAACCTTTGCGTAAGGATAATAGTGAAAAAAGCTATGCGTCTTTTGCTAGCATTCGGGCAGCAGCAGCTGCAATTTGCCAAGCAGTTAACCCATTAATATTAGTAGGAAATGGGGCAATTCGCGCTAATGCAAGTGATGCAGTCACGCAATTTGCTACCTTGCTGAATATACCTGTTGCCAATACCTTCATGGGTAAAGGTGTGATTCCCTATACACACCAATTAGCTTTGTGGTCAGTCGGATTACAGCAAAGAGATTTTATTACCTGTGGCTTTGATAACACAGATTTAGTAATTGCGATCGGCTATGATTTGATTGAGTTTTCCCCGAAAAAATGGAATCGTAATGGTGAAATTCCCATTGTGCATATTGGGGTAAGTCCGTCGGAGATTGATAGTAGTTATATTCCTAACGCTGAAGTAGTAGGAGATATTTCAGATTCCCTCTATGAAATCTTAAAATTAGCAGATAGACAAGGTAAACCTGATCCCTTTGCCATCAGCTTAAGATCAGAAATTCGCGCTGATTACGAACAATACGCCCATGATGACGGATTTCCGATCAAGCCGCAAAAGTTAATTTATGACTTACGGCAAGTGATGGGACCAGATGATATCGTCATCTCTGATGTTGGCGCACATAAAATGTGGATGGCTCGTCATTATCATTGCCATAGCCCCAATACTTGCATAATTTCCAACGGCTTCGCGGCCATGGGTATTGCTATTCCTGGCGCTTTAGCAGCAAAACTCGTTCATCCTAACCGCAAAGTCGTTGCTGTAACAGGCGATGGCGGCTTTATGATGAATTCTCAGGAATTAGAAACAGCCTTGCGTGTCGGTACTCCTTTTGTCACCATAATTTTTAATGATGGTGGCTATGGCTTAATTGAGTGGAAGCAAGAAAATCATTTTGGCAAAGGAAACTCAGCTTTTGTGCATTTTAGCAATCCTGATTTTGTCAAATTTGCCGAAAGCATGGGTTTAAAAGGCTACCGAGTTGAATCGGCTTTAGATTTGATTCCTACTCTGAAAGAAGCCCTCGCTCAAGATGTACCAGCCGTAATAGATTGTCCCGTAGATTATCGAGAGAATCACCGCTTTAGCCAAAAAGCCGACGAGTTAAGTTGTGCGATGTAAAAAGTTAGGAGTTAGGAGTTAAGAGTTAGGAGTTATTTATTCCTAACTCCTTATTACAGCTATTTTCAAGTAAATAGACGACACGGTAGCGGCACAGCAATGTTGTGCCCTGATGAAAGATGTGGTTCAAATACATGAAAACTGCTATAATTTCTACTCATTTAGTGTTTTAGTATATTGCTCAATAGCAAGATGGTTTCAAAATTGAAAATTAAAAGTTGTTCACATAGCGTCTCGTAGAGAAGAGAGTTTCAGACTCTTATTTAAACCTGGACTGAAACTAGGGAATGTAGTTTTTTTAAGTTAAAAATATAATTATCTGTGTGTCAATGATATACTTAAATATTTGAAAAATTTCTATCAAAAGGTAGATGCACCGATGCTAAATCGAAAAACTGCTGATTAGATATTTAACAAACTCTTGGATTTCTTTATTGGGAAAGGTATTAATTCCTAACACAATTTCAACTATGTATACCGTACCAAGCAACAAAGTTATTAATACCAGACAATATCTTATTAGGAAGATACTATTTACAGGTGTGAAAATTGTATCTTTTCGGTTCTGTTTTGACCTCTTTTCCTTACCAAGTAAAAAAACTGCATAAAAGCGCTTTTTATTGAATGGGATAGAAAGCCTGATATCCACAGCATGACGCTTGCTAACCCTTTCCCGAAACACCTTTTGTAATTCTGTCAATTGGGCATCGGTAAAGGTAGCTACTACTTGAGGAGGAATGCAGGCGAAAAACTGTTGTAGAAAAGTGTGATTTTTGGACGAATATTTAGTTAAACGGTTTGTAGGCATATTGTTTTTATTGTTGGTGTGAATAAGCTTCAAAACATCGGACTGTGTTGATCATCCCAACACTTTTTATCACTCCAAGTTCTGTTAGTGTGTTCACATTCAGATTTATCAAAAATCCAAGGAATAGATGTAGGGAAAGGCGAAGTGGAGACGGAACTAAGTGAAGACCATAAAAAAGAGAAAATAGTAAAACTACAACTCAATAGAATGGTTAAAAATCCTGTTAAGAATATAATATTGCCTGCATTGAAAAGAGGATATCTGCTTTTTTCATTTTGCAAGCGCTGTTGCGAACGACGTTCCGAACCTGCTAATAAAACTAGATAGAATCGTAGTCCGGGAATAGGGACTGAAACTCTTATATCTAAAGAATGACTGTTCCCAGCTTGAGAACCGAAACCCCTTTGTATGGCTTTTAGTTGCTCATCAGTGAAAGAGTCTGCTATTTGCGGACTAATCTTAGAGGATGTTTTAAAAGTGGGGGCTTTTGTAAGAAAGCTCACAAGGCTTAAGCTGAAATTTGAAGACATCAGCACCTCGTGAGCAAATGAG
>NZ_JBALCT010000057.1:0-39983 GCF_036917675.1 Nostoc sp.
TATTGCTCCTTTGTTCCGTTTAGTAGCTTGGCTTCTCTTACTATCATCTCTATATTTTATCACGAAATATTGTAGATAAAATAATATAATAAAATCTAAAGCCGTCCTTTATGACGGGGCTTTTACCCATTTTTTTGGTAAAAATTTACATCTCTACATTCAAAAATTCTTCCCAACAGCAGTAATAGCTCAAAGCCACGGCGAGAATTGCTTTGCTCGCTCGGACATTGGCTCCAAACGCACGTCTATCGTTAGTTCCTCATTGGGTTGAATATCTATCAAAGCAAATATTTGGCGTTTTTCAAGGTCAACCACGGCATTGGGATTTCGAGAATGATTGACTGCCGCGAACTTAGTTGAACCCTCAGCCGTTAAACAAATTTCCTCACTAATTCCAATAAATTTCCCCTCGCTCAGAAATTCATCGGTTTGATCGGCATATCTAACCTCTTGGTAAAAATTGGGAAAGCTAAAGTCTATTATTTGGTCTCCTTCTAATATCAACTCTTTAGCAAAAAGCCCGTAACCGTCAATTACACTTTGACGAACTTCACATTTCGGCGCATTGTTAATCAAGTTTTCTATCTCTTCAGGAGTCAGCATAATTAAAAGTCTATATGTCTTCAGTTCTTTAAATAGACATCACTATGAGTTGTGAACTTGGAATTAAAAAATTGCTTTAACTCAACATTCACAACTCATAGCTTTTTAACGTTATCGCGCTGGTAGTTGGGGGTGTTGAACAGAATATTTAGCTACGATGCCAGAAATCTCAGGGTTGTAAAGCCTCAGATAATTCCAGTAGTTGCCAAATACTTGCCGCACATAATTTTTAGTTTCATCAAAGGGAATTTCTTCAACAAACTGATCTGGATCTTGTGTAGTTTGAGTTTGCAGCCATTTGGAGACATTGCCCGGGCCAGCATTGTAACTGGCGATCGCCAGCAAGGAGTTATTGTTATATTGCTGATGAGTATGATCCAAATACCATGTACCCAGCATGATGTTATCGTTGGGATTTTCTAAGTTTATGGTTTTGATATCCACCTTAATTTGTGGGGCAATCCATTGAGCTGTACTCGGCAACAACTGCATTAAACCAGTAGCGTTAGCAATAGATTTGATTTTTGGCTCAAACCGTGATTCTTGACGAATTAAGGCAGTGACTAACAGGGGATTGAGTTTACGCTCAGTAGACCATTTTTCAATCTCCCGGAGATAGGGAAATGGATAACGGGCTTGCCAGTAGATGATTTGCTTGCTGAAAGTTTGATATTGGGCAAGTTCAGCTGGTGTTTCGCGGTCTTCCAATTTAGAAATTTTGTCAATTCCGATGAGATTTTCTCCCTTAGCCTGCCGCATCAACCCTTCAGTAAATTGCTCTGCTACCGTTGGCTGAATTTTATTCTGAAATTCCGTTTCCCATTGTAACCAGGCGTCGCGGTCTTGACCCAGCAGATACAATTCTTTGAAAGTTTCAGAACCAGTTGGCGGTAATGGACGCACAGGTGTGATTACTTCCGGGTTCATCACGCGCACATTGTTAAAGTTGCCAACATTTAGCCCCAACATGTTCGCGGCTCGCCATGCATAGTAAGAGTAGGGAAACTGACTAATTACATACTCATAAGCAGTTTTAGATTGCTGCTGTTTCCCTAGCAAAGCTGCCCATTTTCCTACCCAAAAGCCTGCTCTGGGAGCCAAAATACTGTTGGGATTGTTGGTGACAATTGGTTCTGCCCATTGCCAAGCACCAACGTAATCTTTAGCTTTGGCTTTGTCTTGGGCAATTTTCCAGCGATACTCTGCCGCTTCATCAGAATTTCCGTACTTGGCTATGAGTAATTGCCACGCTTGGCTAGCTGACTTTTGATTATTCAGGGCTTGGAGAGTTTTGGCTTTTTGTACCAGTGCAGTACCAGCTTGTTTCGGAAATTTACTAATTACCTGCTCAAGATCGGGTAAGCCGTCTTTAGGTGTTGCCATTTCTGCTAAACGCAGTAGAGCATTCCCAGTTTCCTCAGTATTTGGAAATTGCTGCACTAATTGTTTATAGGTGGCGATCGCTTTTTCTTTATCTTTGCCTCCTACCTGTAACCCCCGTGCAGTACGGTAGAGGTTGCGCGATGTTTTGGGTGCGTTGGCATAAGCATTCGCCGCTTTGAGAAATTGATTATTTTCCCAATAGCTTGTACCAATTAGTTCCCAGTCTTCGGGTTTGAGGGTAGGTTGTTTTACTAACTGATCCAAAACGCCCACTATGCCTGGTTGGTCATAGGCATATTTAGCCAAAATCAATTGTAATTGTGGCTGATTGGGATTTTCTTGCAAGCGTTTGCGAATAATTTCCCAAGTCAGAGGGTTGGAAGGAAATTGAGCGATCGCTATTTCTTGTTGCTTCGGTTGGGCAATTAGATAGAGCGCTTTCACAGAGGCCGCTTCTTTGGGATACTGTTTCAGCACGCTTTGCCTGAGATCCGAAGCTTTGCCATCTTTCCCCAGTATATCCTCTGCCTGTGCCTGTTTCAGCAAAATGTAGGGCGCGAGAATGGGATAGTCTTTCTCTAATCCGTCTAGTAAAACTAGGGCTTTTTGCGCTTGGGTTCTTTCAATGTAATCACTCGCCAAAAGATAACGAGCGCGATTTCGGTCTGGCGATCGCGATTCTTGAGCGATCGCTGCTAGTTTTGCCGCCCGTTCTGGCAGCGATTCTGATACCAGTGGAAAGACAGCCGATTGGGCAATGCTACCCTCTGATGTTTGCTGTGCTTGATTCTGACTCAGTTTGAGCCATTTCCCCAGAGACTTGCCAATCTGAGGTGCTGATACCATTGCCCCAGCTAAAAAGGCAAATAGTGCTGCACCCGCAATTATCGAAATTTGCTTTTTCTGTAGTTTCTTCAGCATGAATACCCGCTGAAAAGTTCCGGTGAGTTTCTTGAAACTCTAACACTCCTAACCATCTGTGTTACCAATTTTTAATTTTAGATTTTTAATTTTATGTAGAAAAATCCTAATTTTCAATCCTATGGTTGGCAGTATTGAGTCAATAGCACATATTAAATATGATTACATCTATCTTTGGTATATCATAAATTGTCAGATCAGTAGAGAAGTCTAATGTTGAACTCCCGGTCAATGTGATACTTTTTCCATAACACCTCAAGTCTGCCTTCCGATTGAGTACATTTTTCCCGCTCTCAATCACTGTAAGGCTTTTAGGTTTCGCACCGCGAACTAGACTAAACCACGCGATCGCTACCACTTTTCTACCAGACGCGCAAGGGACGCTAACGCTGCGAAGACAGCCAGTCGCTACAGCGAGCGGGGGGAACCCCCGCAACACGTTGGCTCACCAACTCACATCAACCACTAACGTTAATTTTGCTCAAGTTTGGAATTGCGCTTCATCAATCCAAGCAGCATGGAATCCATAGGGTACTCGCTGGGGAATTAGCACCTGCGCTATAGGCCCGGACGTGACATCTTGGGCATTTACTACGATTAATTCAGAAGTTTCTGAACCCTCATCATGAACTAAAGTTAGGAGCCAGCCATCATCCTCTGTTGTTGCGTGAGGACGTGGTACAAAAACGATATCTCCGCCATAACGCCCAACTCCGAATTCTAATGTTTCAGATTTACCACGATTAAAATCGTACTTGATGAGCGCATCAAACAAGACAATTGGATTATTAGCGACTCTTGCACAGTAGCCGTATCGTGTTTTTTTCCCTAGTAGCTGTTCATTCACACGGGGAAATTCAATGGGTACATTATCTAACATTGTTTCTTTAACAAGACCAGTCTTGAGATTAAATCGCCACTCGTATAGAGGTCTGTTAACTCCTTCTTGTTCATCAAAGCTTTGGACTGGTTCTAGAAGTCCTGAGTTCTTCATTCGACAACCGCTTAACACTATTTCTTCTCCTTCTTCATAAGCATTGAGAGTATGAGGTACGAAACAAGCTGAACTCTCGAACCAACGGACATCACGATTATTTCCATGACGTGGTAAGATGCCAAAGCGACTGGGGCGATCGCTCTCGAATAATAGCAGAGGTTCTCCTCGTTGTACCCGTTCTGGATTAAAAGTCAGGGGCAGATCCATAAAAATTGTATAGTTTTCGCTGATTGCAAAATCATGCATCAACACTCCTATTGGCAAGTCAATTGGCTCAGTCCGTAACAACTTGCCTGCTGCTGAAATCACGCCATATTGTAAGTAAGGCGGTGTAAATGGAGAGTAGCCAAAAAACATCATCTCGCCGGTAACTAGGTCTAATTTAGGATGAGCAGTAAAGGCAGAAGTTAGCTTGCTATTGTAGGTGTACTCGCCAATTGTCTCTAACTCAGGTAGCTTAATAGCATGAGGCGCTCCTCCTTCCCATAATGCTAATAGTTGACCCGCGTGCCAAACAATAGCTGTATTAGCAGTATTTTTATATGGCCCATAAGGATTATCCATTTGCGGTGGTTCCATCAAACCAGACCAGATGGTCTTACCCTCTGCTTGCTCTATTTTCCATCCTTTAGTTTGAACGTAGCGATTGCAATAAATTGCTTTGCGATTGTGAATTCGCACACCATGCAACATCCCATCTCCATCAAACCAGTGATACGGACCAATTGGCTTCCACTGTGGATTAGCACCATTGCGGACAAATATCCCCGATAAATCCGGTGGTAGTTCACCTATTACTTGCAAGGTGTCAGTGGTAATTTCTTGATGGATTGGTGCAAAGTTACCATCAAGATAAGGATTGACTGCTGTTATTGCCATTTGTTTTCCTGATGAAAGCGCCTAATTCTCTAGCTTGGTGTTTGCTTTTTATATCACAAATTGCTAATGTCTCAGCGAATAGCAAATGGAGTCGCCGATATAGCAAATGGAGTCGCCGATATAGCAAATGAGGTCGCCGATATAGCAAATGAGGTCGCCGATATAGCAAATGCGATCGCCGATGTAGCAAATGCGATCGCCGATATAGCAAATGCGATCGCCGATGTAGCAAATGCGTAGGCGTAGCAGCCGTAGGCATCGCTTCTGGAAATTCTCTAAATTAGACCTCTTGCACAAGTCCCCTAATATCAAGTTCGGATAATTAGTTATGATTCCCAGAGTCATTGCACCCCACCCCCAGCCCCTCCCCGCTTGCGGGGAGGGGAGACTTTGACGTAAGTCAAAGGCGGGGTGGGGTTCTTTTTTTTGATTTATGCAACAAGTCTATTGTGCTTATTTATATAGCAAATGGGTAGGCGTAGCCCGCCGTAGCCATCGCCAAAATAGCAAAGAAAAAGCTGTCCGCAGTCTCCTAGATTAGAGATAATATTTCTATCATCAGTAATTCTCTATCATCTATGACTCAAGCCATACCCAAGCTAGTAACCTTTGAGGAATTTGTCGATTGGCTACCCGAAATTCGACGAGTACGCTACGAACTACATAAAGGACAAATTGTTGAAATAGCGCAACCAGTAGGGGAACACGAAGAAGTTAAAGGATTTCTATGTATCGAAATTGCTGTTGAAATCCAACGTCTAGGATTGCCCTACTTCATGCCCAACCAAGTTATAGTTAGACCTCCTGAAAAAGATTCTGGTTACGTCCCAGATGTGTTGGTGCTAAATCGTGCAAATCTGGCAAGCGAAAAATTATGGAAAAAACAATCTATCGTTAGTTTGGGTGCATCGATCCCTTTGGCAATTGAGGTTGTATCAACTAACTGGCGGGACGATTACTACTTAAAATACGCTGACTACGAAGAGATGGGTATCCCCGAATACTGGATTGTCGATTATGCTGCCTTGGGTGGACGTAATTTTATCGGTAATCCCAAACAATCAACAATCTCTGTTTGTAACTTAGTTGATGGGGAATATCAGATAAGTAAGTTTCGAGATAGCGATCGCATTATTTCTCAAACTTTTCCCGAATTGAATCTCACCCCAAATCAGATTTTTCAAGCTGGTGTGGTGTAGCGTTTATCGTTTTGCCAATTCTGGAGTCCGTCCCTTCAAACCAATCATCAACTTCAGCATAAACACCTTTAATACAGGTACTCGCTGCAAAAACCATAAACCGAGGCGACGCACCACTACTACAGGTAAGAAATTATTAGAAAACATCCGATCTAACAAATCGGTGAAACCTAAAATCGTCAGATTTTCCAACTTGCGCCAACGTTCATAACCTTTAAGAATTTGAATGTCGCCAATATCTTTACCGGCTTGGTGTGCTGCTTGGATTATTTGCGCCAAAGCTGCTGCATCCCGAATACCCAGATTTAAACCTTGTCCGCCCACAGGATGGCAATTGTGCGCCGCATCACCAATTAATGCCAGTCGCGGGAGAACATAGCGATCGCTTTGCATGAGTTGTACTTGGAATACAAAGCGATCGCCTAGTAATTCCAATTTACCCATCTGATTGCCATAGCGACGGGTTAATTCTCTTAAAAATTGCTGATCATCTAAAGCACATAAAGCTTTTGCTTCTTCGTGGGGGGCTGTCCAGACAATGCGGCAACGGTTCCCCGGTAAAGGTAAAATTGCAAAAGGACCGCTAGACCAAAATCTTTCGTAAGCGGTGTTATTGTGCGGTTTTTCTGGTTTGACAAATGCAACTATGCAAGACTGCCAATATTTCCAGCCAGAGGTTTTGATCCCAGCAGCTTGACGAATCGGCGATCGCGCCCCATCTGCTGCGATTAGTAATTTGCTCTTGACTGTCTGTAAGCGATCGGCAACTTTAATATCTATCGCTACTACATCCTGCTGGTACTGCGTATTTACAACTTCCGCCGGACATAGATAAGTCACATTTGGACAATTTTGGACAAACTCCTGCAATGGTTGCAACAGCGCTTGGTGTTCCGCCACATAACCCAACTCTGATGTCTTTAAATCATCTGTGGTAAATTCTACCACATTGGGAGAATCCGCATCAGAAAGACGAACCCGGCAATATTTGGCTATTTGAGGCAACATTTTGTCCCAAACTCCAATTCCTTGATAAATTAGCGACGAAAGCTTATGAACTGCATAGGCTTGTCCCTTTGCTACCGCCGCTGATGCTAGTTTCGCCTCAATCAGCAAGACACTCAAGCCAGAATCTTTTAAAGCAGAGGCTAGAGTTAACCCAATAATCCCACCGCCGACAATTACCAAATCATATTCATATCCCCGCTCATTTGGCGGTGTTGGTTGAGGGGAAAGAGTTTGCTCAAGCTGCGTTAAGGCCATTGTTAAGTTAGGTTACAGCGTCTTCACTCTTATTTTGACGCGATCGCGCCCTTTAAGGCAAGTTAATAAAGTTGAAAAACCTCACTGATGACTAAGGACAACAGCGAGGTTACACAGCTTTACTTATTTTACAGATAAATAAAGTATAAATTTTGTTGCAGAGCTATTACCAACTATTACTACTAAGAGTAACTTATCATTAAATATGCTGTGTTTGACAGCAGGAGATTATGGATGATGTTTGCGAATGTGATGGTGACGTATTCCTTTGTGATGATGTCTATGATACTTAACAGCAGCTGAAGCCGGTGTAGCTTGAAAGATTGGTGCAGCAATGGCTACGGGGGTAGCGATCGCCAGAGCTATAATTAAACCTTTAGCAAACTTGTTCATGTGATTTCCTTGATCCTCTTTATTCAGTGAATCTCTGAATTAAATATGACAAATAGATATGTCGATATCTTGTTATTTATATGAAGTTTTCGTGGATATTTTTGCCGATATTAACATCTATATACACCTGACAATTTATTAGTCTTCAGAGAAAAAACTACGAAGCTTTTTTGGCAAGTAGCCATAATTAATTGTTAGACTATAGCGTTTCCTAATTTAGTGACGTACAGCTTAACCTCACCCCGACAAACCTGTACTTTATCTCCCCTCTCCTTAATAAGGAGAGGGGTTGGGGGTGAGGTTTTGATTTGATGTACTTCATGCACTTGAGAACCGCTATAAATAAGAGTGATTCTATTGTTTTAAAGAAATTTACCAACTTCAAAAAAACCTGCTGTGATCCACAGCAGGTCTAAATTGTATGGTATGTAGTTAGAGAGTAGTAGAAAATAAACTTGTTATATAACTACTACAAAATATGAAAGCTTAACCATTATTAAGCAAATATTAAGGAAGCGTCTAGCGGCTTTGCAAAAGATGAGAAGAACAGCTATTTACTTTCATCAATAATTAGTTATTTGGGGTAGTTGGTGTAGGTGCGGGTGGCGTAGTTGCATCTGGTGGAGTAACGGGTTTTTTAACTGCGGATTGTTTAACTACGGATTTACTTTTAACACCTTTGCTGGAATGGTGGTGTTTGTGTTTATGATGTTTCCGTTTTGCAGTCTTGGATTTGGTAACTTTAGCAGTTGCGTAAGTTGCAGTGGGGCTAGGAGTAGTTTTGGCTTGAACAGTAGATGTAGAAACGGCTACAGGGGCAGCAAACATTAGAGCCAAAAGTAAGGCTTTAGCGAACTTATTCATTTGAAACTCCTCATCAAATAAGCAATTGTTTAACTATCTATTAGTCGTATGTCATTGGTTTGTAATTTGTGTGAATCTTAGGTGTGATTTTTTAATTATCTCTATTCAAAGATAGATGACTTTAAGTAAATACCTTGCTAATTAAGTGATACTCGTTGCGATCAGATGATCTGCCATTTCAAAGTTAGCTGTAACATTTTGCACATCATCCAAGCCTTCTAGAGTGTCAATTAATTTGAAAAGCGATCGCGCCTGCTCGGGATCAGTAACTTCTACGCTATTACTAGGAATCCAGCGCAATTCGGCATCAATTACCTTAAATCCTTGATCTTTGAGTGTTTGGCTAAGGGTTTCTAAATTCCCAATGTCAGTAAATACTTCAGCCATCTCATCTTCAGCCATCTCATAAGACTGGGCATCGCCTTGGAGGGATGCTTCTAAAAGCTGTTCTTCATCAACCACACCCGGCACCACACAAACGCCTTTTTGCTCAAACATCCAGCTAACGCAACCGACTTCACCGAGATTGCCACCATTTTTGCTAAAAGCTACACGCAAGTCAGCAGCAGTGCGATTGCGATTATCTGTGAGGGCTTCGATTAAAATTGCCACACCACCAGGTCCGTAACCTTCGTAACGAATCGCTTCAAAGATTGCATGATCACCGCCAAAAGTACCTGCACCTTTAGCGATCGCTCGTTCAATATTATCATTGGGGATACTCGCAGCCTTTGCTTTGTCAATTGCCGTGCGAAGTTGAAAATTCAGCGCCGGATCTGGTACGCCGCTTCTAGCCGCAACGATAATCGCCCTGGATAACTGAGTGAAGGTTTTTCCCTTCCTTGCATCTACTACGGCCTTCTGGCGCTTAATATTTGCCCATTTACTGTGTCCTGCCATAATCTTAAATTATCAAAACTTTATTCAAGATTAGGATATAGTTGCTAATAATATAGACAAACGTCCAGCTTACTAGTTTGGAAGTTTAACCTTCACTGGGGAAACTACAATCCCCTCTATCCCTTGGGCGAAAGCTTCAGGGATTGCTTTTCTTCGGATATTCAACGAGCCGTTGATATCTGCATTAATTAATAAACCAAGCGATGATTTATAAAGACCGCGCTTAATTCTTTTACCACTGAAGGTATGCTTGACACCTTCCTTGTACCTAAGAATCTTGTCTAAATCTAGAAAGCTGGACTTAGAAGTGTAGCTTTCATCATTAATGATTACCTTCATCCCAACTAACTCAGCTTTGTAAGTTAATTGCTCAATAAACCTAGCATGAGGGACTTGTACAAAGTTCTGGTTATTCCGAGTTCCTATAGCAATTTCTTGCTTCCATCCAACATTATTACCAATAACTATTGTGCCGATTCCTAACTCAATTAGTTTATTAATTAAGAATCTACTAGCCTTATGTAAGTAGTCATCAACTTTGAAGTTACGCTTTGTACAAAGTAATGCCAAGCGTTTAGAAGTCCCTTCTTTGAGGACTGATTGCAATTCAGCTTTCCTTTTGTTAAAGAACTGATTAATAGATTTTAGAGGTCTGCCATTTATCAAGAACGGTTTGATCCCGGCTTGATTGAAAGCTACAGCCGCTAAGTTATTCAGTCCTAAGTCAACACTAGCTACTCTAGTACTATCTAATACTTTGTCAAGTATCTCCTGATTGTACACAACCTCCACAAGGTAATGATCAAGCTTAGGTACTATTCTCACTTGAGCAATGTTTTTGGCTTTAGTCGGTATTGCTATTTCAGTTTGACTTGGCTTGATAACACTTAATTTTAATGCTGGCTTAGATAATGCCTGCACAGTATACACTAGTAAGTTTCTGCCATCAGTTTTGTGCTTATACTTCGGTAATTTAGGTCTTCCCAAAAACTTTGAAGTATTCTGCCGGTACGCAAATAATGCTGCTTGAAAACTTTTCCAGTTTTTATCTAGAATCATTAAAATCTGCTGGCTTACTTTAGCTGCAATTGCCTTATAGTCAACAGATGTTTGAAGTCTTTTCTGTACCTGATTGTAGTTGAGGAATTCTCCTGTAGTGAAAAGCGACTGCCTAATTAAATAATTAGCAGCGTTGTAAATATTTTTGGAAAGAAAGCATAAATTATCTATCTCTTGATAGTTTTTATGGTTTTTCCTGATTACGTGCTTTTCGACTAGCTGCATTATTCCTCCCCGGGTTTTCACATTCTACAAGCAGTTTTGTAGCTCACACCGATGGACAAGGCAAGGGTCTGATAATTTCATAGCTTTCTTTTTACTATATAATTATCTTCCCATTAAAGTGTATATTTGGAAATGTCTGTTTACAAAATGGAAGCTTAATGGCTGACGGCGAGAACGTCAATTAAGATCATTGTGCAACGCTACATCAGAATTGCAAAGTTGTAGTAGCTAAATTACGAGAACTGATCAATCATTTTAATCAACATCATGCACGATTTTTTTTCGTCTTCCCGCTATGCCAAGCGAAAAAGAAAGAAAGTGTCACGCTATCTTAGGAGGTTACTGCTTCTATTATTGGTGGGCATACTAGCTTTAGCTGGATGTCAAAGTATTCTAACTGGTGTTAAAGAAGATAAAGTAATTCATTTAACCTTGTGGCAAGGTGTAAATCCGCCGCCAAATCGGGATGTGTTGCAAAAGCTGGTAGACAAATTCAATCAATCCCACTCAGATATTCAAGTAGAGTCGCTTTATGTTGGGCAACAGGATCAGCAAACGCCCAAGATTTTAGCGGCGGTGGTAGGAAATGCACCCCCAGATTTGTTGTGGTACAATCCAACGATCGCAGGTCAATTGGTAGAACTCAATGCGCTTTTACCTTTGGATGAAATGCTGGATCAATCTCCAATAAAAGCCGAAATTGACCCCGCTTTATATTCATCAATGAAATACAACGGTAAAATTTGGTCTGTGCCTTTTGCGACGAATAATGTTGGTATTTTTTACCGTCCGAGTTTGTTTAAGGCAGCAGGGATTACTGAATTACCCCGCACTTGGGAAGAGTTTGGCCAAGTTGCCAAGAAATTAACTCGTGATACCAATGGTGATGGACGAACAGATCAATATGGGATGTTTCTACCTTTGGGGAAGGGAGAATTTACAGTGTTCACCTGGCTACCGTTTATGTGGAGTGGTGGCGGCGAGTTGGTGAGTAGTGATTCACAGAATGCAGCAGCAGTAAATTTGCAAGATAATCAAGGTGCGATCGCGGCTTTGCAATTCTGGCGCAATTTAATTACAGAGGGTTCCGCGATTTTATCTGGCCCAGAACGAGGTTATGAGACAGATGACTTGCTGGCTGGGAAAGTGGCAATGCAATTAAATGGCCCTTGGACTCTGGGGCAATTTCAAGAGACTGGTGTTGATTTTGATGTTTTTCCAATTCCGGTTGGGCAGAAACCTGCTACTGTTATTGGTGGTGAGAATCTCTTCTTTTTCAAAACCACGCCGAAACGCCAAAGAGCAGCCTTTGAGTTTGCCGAATATGCTTTGAGTGAAGAATTTCAGACAGAATTAGCATTGGGAACTGGCTATTTACCCGTGAATTTGAAGTCTCGCCAAAGTCAAAAATATCAGGAATTCGTCAAGAAAATACCACAGGTGAAGGTATTTTTAGAGCAAGCTAAATATGGGCGATCGCGTCCGATATTTCCTGGTTACAATCGGATTTCTGACAGTGTAGGGCGAGCGATTGAATCTGTATTGTTGGGTAAAAGCTCGCCAACAGAATCACTCAAAGCAACCCAGCAACGCCTAGATTTAATTTTCAAGTAATCCAATTACCCCAAATCCCTGCAAAACCTCACCCTGTCCTATCTTTAATCCCTCTCCTTACTAAGGCTACGGTGTACACACAAGTTATCAGATTACCCAAAAGTCCTCTAAAACCTCACCCTGTCCTATCTTTAATCCCTCTCCTTAATAAGGCTATGGTGTACACACAAGTCTTGTCGCAGCCATATCATTAATAAATCTTGCACTACGTTTCTAGCCCGCCTCGGAATGAATTCCGAGTCTAATAGCTGAAGTCCACTTAAGTGGACTGAATAATCAATTTAGTCCACTTAAGTGGACTTCAGCTATTAGCCCTGAACTTTAGTTCTGGGCGGGATGTCGGTAAGTATGACAGTTTAACTCTGATAAAAATGTGGGTAAAAGAGTTGAAACGTATGTGGACAGCACTTGTGTGTACACCGTAGCCTTAATAAGGAGAGGGACAGGTTTTGCGTAGCATAACCAGGGTGAGGTTTTTTCTTTAAATCACAAAAGGTTCAAGTTCGCGGTTATACCACTCACCTTCAACCCGTTCAGCAACCAGTGGTCTGATGATAAACTTGGGTGGGCGACCATCGAGAACATCAATCCGCACACATGAGTAAGGCAGTCGATTCTGAGAATTGTAGTCATGACGACCCACAAAAAGCATTGAATCTGCAACTTTCCGAATGGGTTTACCGGCAATTTCGGTAAAAGTCTCCATCAATTCAGTCCCCCCTCGCCGTTGATAGCGGGGACGATGACCACTACCACCAGAGATAATGCAGTTAATGTGGGAGTCAGCAAATCCGGTATCAGTTGTGCAAAGATGCTCGAAACAGTGAGCGTGACCATTTAAAATCAAATCCACTATAGGACGTTGTTTAATTAGAGAACCAAGATTTTGTGCCACTTGTTCAAACACCCAGCGCAAGCGGTGGCGAACCGCCAAAGTTTGCGCTTGATTCCACTTGGTAGCTTCTGTGACGTAGGGTGGATGGTGGAAAAAGATTACACGTCCTCGGACTTCGGAGGTGTTCCAGGATTCGATTAGTCTGCTTCGCAACCATTCAAGTTGTTCAAAGTCGATCGCAGGCATTTGCTGAGATGTTAGTTGTTTTTCAATATCGATTTTGATCTCATTAATTTGGTCTAATTTGGCACTTAGCTCATCGAGTTGTTCCGCCTCTGTGGGTTTATCTGGGTTGAGGCGATCGCATATTCCCAAAATCTGCAATTCTTCTCGATCTATTTCCTGGCGACGCTTTTCCAATTCCCGGCGGTAAATTTCTCCCTCTTGAGTTGCAGGTAAGGGTGATGGTGTATTAAAGGTGTTGGAATCTAAAGCGAAAAAATCAATCCCGCCGTAACGGAAAGTGTAATAACGATTGGGTAAACGGGTAAACTGTCCAGGTTTGTAACGCAAACAGCGCCCTGTGTCAGTCTTAGCAGTATAGTGTTGATCTAAATGACGTTCCAATTCTGGGGAAGACATCGCCCCTGTATAGTCCAAAAACGCCCGTGCATAGGCATCGCCTTGATACGATCCATGCCAGCCAATCTCACTATCTTTGTAGCGCAATAAGCGACGCAGTGGTAACGTAGTTCCAGCCAGCCAACGGTAGATTAACGGCACATCGTAGTAATCATGATTACCAAGTACTGGCAAGAATGGCAGATTAAACACCATGCGATCGTAAGAAATGCCTTTGGGGTTGTCGCCACCGACAAGAAATTCCCGATAAGGTTCAATAAAGTTTGTTGAATAATATTCTTGGGAACCTACCACATAAATTACATCGCCTGTGTGCAACACAAAACTGCAATCATCGCGGTGAGGCAGCATCAGTTCAGCAACTTTTCTTTGGGGGTGGTGTCGAGAATGGGATTTGGTGCCAGAATCACCGATAACCATAAACGAAAATTCTGGACTATCCTGCCTGCGATCGTCAATCACCATGCTGGTTTGGTCAATTCCCCGTTGCCCAAAACTTGGATGCATCCACCGCACCCGTTCCTTCATCTTTTGAATTTTTACAGGAATCGGTGGCTCGGAAATCAATTTCATGGCTGATAACTCTTCAATGCCTAATGCATATGCAGATTGTAACGAAATAATAAGGGTTTTATTTTAAAATCTCGTTTCCAGAGACTGCTAAACACAAAATTTCTCTTAGGAACGTGGATTAAATAAAATCCAAAACTTCATCCTGTCTCCAGCTTCCCTCTCCTTTATAAGGAGAGGGATTGAGGGTGAGGTAAGCCTGGGACATAAATTGTATGTTATTTAATTCTTATCCCTTAGTGCCTTTGCATCTTAGCGTAAAATTTACTACTCAGCACTACTAAATATATTACGCAATTTTCAGGTAATTAACAGTGGGCTTTGCCTACATAACCGGTATTATCGTAATAAACATAATACTTATGCATCTATGAAAAATGCGATCGCTCCTAAGCTCTTTGTTGGTATCGCTCATCAAACAGGATTATTATTTATCTGCTCTATGCTACTAATAGGCTGTAGTAAAAATAGCACTACTGGTGCAAATTCTGCAAATAACCCAACACTAACAACAGGTGCAGTTGATGCTATTGCGATCGGTATCGCTTTTGCCCAAACAAGCAATATAGCATTACTTGGTCAAGAAGGAACTGATGGAGTAAAAATTGCCGAAAAGTATTTTAATGAGCAAGGTGGTATCAATGGTAAACCAATTAAATTAATATATCAAGATACTGGTGGCGATGAAGTTGGAGCCATTAATGCCTTTCAAACCTTAATTAATAAAGATAAAGTTGTTGGCATTGTTGGCCCTACCCTGTCACAACAAGCTTTTAGCGCTGACCCCATAGCAGAACATAATCAAGTTCCAGTTATTGGAGCATCAAATACTGCTAAAGGCATTCCCGAAATCGGTGATTATGTTGCTCGTGTTTCTTCATCTGTTGCTGTCGTCGCTCCTTATTCGGTGAAAGCTGCACTCAAGCAAAATTCTCAAATCAAAAGAGTAGCTGTATTCTACGCTCAAAATGATGCTTTTAATAAGTCGGAAACAGAAATTTTTCAGAAGACAGTTAAAGATTTAAAATTGAATTTAGTAACAGTACAAAAGTTTCAAACTACAGATACCGACTTTCAAAGTGAAGCCAGCGATGCGATTAATTTAAAACCAGACTTAGTGATTATATCCGGGTTAGCTGTAGATGGAGGTAATTTAGTTAAACAACTACGGGAACTTGGTTATAAAGGAATAATTGTTGGTGGCAATGGTTTTAATACATCTCATATATTTTCTGTGTGCAGAGAGCTTTGTGATGGCGTGATTATTGCTCAAGCTTACAGTCCTGTATATCCCAGTAAAATTAACACTGCATTTCGTCAAGCCTACATTGAACAATATCGTAGAGAACCACCCCAAGTGAGCGCTCAAGCTTTTACTGCCTTGCAAGTATATGTAGAAGCTCTACAATCTTTGGATAAAAAAAGCAAAATTAACAAATTGACGCTGCCACAATTGCGTACACAATTGAATCAGGAGTTACTCAAAGGAAAATATCAAACTCCTCTTGGTGAAATTGCTTTTACACCAGTAGGTGATGTCATTCAGAAAGACTTTTACATTGCCCAACTGAAGATGGAACCAAATGGCATCAATGGTAAATTTTCTTTCTTAAGCGTAAAGTAGTACTTTCTCAAGCTAGTTTTGGGGGTTTATAGTAAGCACTAAAGTGCTTATAAGACAATCAGGGCTATTTCATTCTCATCTAGCCCGCCTCAGAATGAATTCTGAGTCTAATAGCGAAAGTAGTCTTTAGACGACTGAGACAAAGTTATAGTCCGTTTTAACGGACTTTAGCTATAAGCCCGGAACTTTAGTTCTGGGCGGTTTATGTTTAGAACGAAATAGCCCTGATAAGACAATAGGGTTCAATTAAAGCCAAAAGCCTTAATCTGCGTAGGTTGAGTTGAGGAACGAAACCCAACATTAAACGTTAATTGTTGGGTTTCACTTTGTTCAACCCAACCTACGATTCTAATTCTGAATTCTGCTGTAATTAGTTTTCTTGTCCCGTTGGTCGAATGAGGATTTCGTTGACATTAACATGCGGCGGTTGACTGAGAGCGTAAACGATCGCAGCAGCAATGTCTTCGCTTTGCAGAGGTTGAATTGACTTGCGTCGTTCTTCGATCCGTTGTTTGGCAACAGGATCGGTAATTTGGTTGTCAATTTCCGTATCTACTAAACCTGGTTCGATAATGGTGACGCGGATGTTGTCCTTGTAGACTTCTTGGCGCAATGCTTCGGAGATGGCATTGACACCCCATTTGGTAGCATTATAAACACCCAGACCCGCCCGCGCTGTCCGGCCAGCCACTGAGGAAATGTTGACTATATGCCCGGATTTTTGCGCCTTCAACAGAGGCAAAACAGCATGAGTAGCATATAGCAATCCTAGTACATTGAGGTCAAACGATCGCCGCCAGTCTGAGCTATTCCCAGCTTCAATGGTGCCGAGTAAGGCAATCCCGGCATTATTCACTAGGATATCGACCCTTCCCAATTCTGCATTTGCCTTTGCCACCAAGTTATTTACCTGGGTTTCGTCAGTCACATCGGTGATAATGGATAATGCCTTGCCACCACTAGATTCTATGCGTTCTGCTAAAGCCTGAATGCGATCGCCACGTCTAGCAGCGAGTACTACTGTAGCTCCAACTGAAGCCAAGGCGATCGCAGTTGCTTCTCCAATTCCGGCGGAAGCGCCAGTGATAATTGCTACTTTTCCCTCTAATTTCCCTGTCATCGGATTATCTAACTCCTTAGTAACTTGATAGATTTACTGTTTTTTATACTAGTTGGCAAACTATCATAGACAACTCTTAAGAAGCAAGATGTAGGGGGAATGGGGAGTGAGAACCGCCGCGTTGCCGAGATTATTCTCTAGAAGGTAAATTGTTCAACAGCTAGAGTTTTAAGCAGTTCTACCAGTTTCTGAAGAGACTCGCCATTTGTTCAGCAAGTCGGTAAAATTATTACCCAGACGTTCCTGGCTCAATTCGCGCCCCAAGCTGAATAACTCGTCCGAGATCATCTATTTTCTCCAGCTATTAGTATATAATATGCCTAAAATTACTGTTTGCATTCCTACTTTTAATCGAGTTCATCTCCTGCCTTATGCGCTCGACAGTGTACTGAATCAGTCTGAGCAAGACTTTGAGCTAATTGTTTGTGATGATGGTTCTAGCGATCGCACACCTGAGTTAATATCACAGTACACAGACCACCGGATTAAATATATCCGTCATCCGCAAAATATTGGTAAAAGTAATAATATGCGCTCTGGCTTTGATGCTGCCAGTGGTGAATATTTTATTAAATTTGATGATGATGATCGGCTAACACCCGATTTTCTCGCAAGTACCGCAGCTATTCTTGCTCAAGACTCTAGCATTGATTTTGTTGGTACAGACCATTGGATAATTGATATTGATAATGTGCGGGATGAGGCAAAAACTCAAGAAAATTCTCATCGCTGGGGTAGAAAGAATTTAGCAGCAGGTGTTGTAGATAATTTGTTGGAAGTTGTATTTATTCACCAAAGCTTTCAAATTGGGGCGACATTATTTCGCCGTCAAACATTGCAAGAATTAGGATTTATGCAGCAAAATATGCAAAATTGTGAGGATAATGATTTATTTGTGCGTCTGGCTTTGGCTGGAAAAAAGGGTTATTATTTACCAGAATTATTGATGGAATATCGCAACCATGCAGAGCAGCAAGGTATCAATCGAGCCATTCCTTATTTATTTGATAAAATCCGGTATTTAGAAAGTTATAAATTTGAGTCTGAGAAAATAGAGACAATCAGGAAAAATCGTCTAACTGAAACGCAATTATTATTAGGTTTGCGTTTAATTGAAAAGGGTGAAACGCAAAAAGGCAGAGAGCTAGTTTTAGCAGGAAAGTCTTTTTCAACTGCTAAAGCTTGGACTGGTTTAGGGTTATCTTTGTTACCAGTTGGATTGCGAGGGAAGGCGTTTAATGCAGTGCGACAGGTGCGGGGTTAGACATGAAACCTAACCCCCCAGCCCCCTTCCCTACAAGGGAATGGGGAGAAGTCAGAGGCAGAGGAAAACCACAAAGGGGTTGGCAAATCTACCTGTTTTGTGGAATAGTTGGGTTAGGTTGGTAAGTTGAGTTGGATCTGAGTTGACTAATGATGAAGAATGTACCAAGAGTTAAGGCTATGGATAGGACTGCGATCGCTAAAGAGTTAGTCTTCCAAAAGCTTAGTTTTCCTTGTGTATAAGCCCTATTGGCTATATTTACCTCACGCCTAGCTTCTTCTAAAATTGATTGGAGAGCATTTATCTGCTCATCTTCTAGTTCTGCATATCTATCTTGTCTAAAAGCATTTTCTAGAATTTTTACCTTTTCCTCAGAAGATACTTGAGCAAGTTCTCTCCTGACAACTTCATACGGATTAGTTTGATTTACAGGTTGTGAGGATGGAATTTGAGAGTTTGGTTGAAAATTTTGTTGAGAAAATTTCTCTAATTTTTCATGCTTGACGGGTTGTGAGGATTGATTTGGCCGAATTGGTGGTTGAATCGGAGTATCTTGTTGAATATCTTTTTTAGTAAAACTATATACGTTATTTTGCGTTACAGGTTTTGATGATTGGTTTTGAGGTGTTCGTGGTTGAGTTGGGATACGCTGATTATTACCTATTGGATTTGTCTTCAATGACCATTTATACTCACTATTTTGCACAACCATATTCTTCAATGAAGAATATAAGTAATGGTTGACTTCCCGTCTTTCAACTCCCAGTATTTCAGCAATTTTTACTGCCCTTATGGGAGTGCCACGTTTTAATATTTCAATAATTTGAGATTCCAGACTATCCATATTAGCCCCGAATTATTCTTGCAACTCAGATGTACCTAAATTTTAAATAAACAAGATACGTGACCAGCTATCAACAATATCTACCATTTTATCGCCACTGATACCTTTAATCTGTTTTTTGCCACTAGCAATTTTTACTCTTGCTAATACGTCTTTCAAAGATTCAAATTTTTTATTTTTACGTTCTTTTTCTACACTTTCAGCAACCTGAACAGCTTTTCTATCAGTAAAACCAGCAGTTCTTAATCTGAAAGTCAGTTCTAGCAAACTTAAACCATTAAATGCATCTAATGGTATAATCTGTTTAGGTATCTGACTTTCAATCAACTTGAGAGTCTCGTATAGTTTCTGTCTTTCTTGTCTCTCTTGTGCCAGTTCTGATCTGATCTCATTAACTTGCTTTTCAAACAAATTAAAATCATTATTTTTTGAAATTATTTCTGAATGATTTGTTTTAATTGGAGTTTCAACTTCTGGTTTATTATCAGAACCTAATTTCCTGAATGCAGCTACTTGCTTAAATATTTCATCCTCGTTTTTAGGGGAAATTACAAAGGCATTCACCATTTCGCATTGACGAGGATTTTTTTCTCTTGCTCTAGCAGCAGCATAATACTCAAAATATCCATCAACTACTGCATAAGTCTCTAAACCTGTAGTTTTCAAAATTAATGGTCTGATAATTCCCCCGCTTTCTATAATTATATCAGCGAGGCTATTTAAAGCATCATTTGAGAAATTAGATAGAGGTACATCACAAGTAATATTTTTTACATCAACAGTATAAAATTTCATTATTAATTAACTCCTATTTCTTTTAAAACTTCTTTGGCTAGCATCTCAAATTCCATAGCAGATTGTTGAGCATTAGTTTTTGATTCTGCATATTTGATAACTGATTTTGGGTCTGGGTATTCTAAATCTCCAACTGTTATAGTATTATTCATACATTCTGAAAGAGAGGTTCTATCATAAATAACTGCTTCCATCAAAGGTAATTCATAGCGCTCAGATATGACACTTCTTTGTCTTGGGAAAGTGTACTGCAAGAATTTAGGATTAGTTGAAATTTTAGAAGCAAGAACCCCTATTATCTTAATTGGCAGCTTGCCCATAAGTTCTCTGAATTCATTAATTTGCTTCAGAAAACTTTTGACTGTTGGTAAACCTTGGTTTGCAAATGGTTTTAAATCTGAAGGAATAATCAAATAATCAGAAGCAATTAGGGCAACTTCTGCATAATAATCTCTTGATGGAGGAGTATCGATAATTACAATATCATAATTGTTTTCTACATTTTTGAGTTTGAGAATAAGCCTACTTTTGCTAACTCCTATTCTAGTTAGAGTATCTTGCTTATCAATCAACTTAATGTGTGATGGAACAACATCTACCTCTGGATTATTAAAATAATGAGATTGACGCATAATTTCCGGTATAAAATTGAAATCTGACGATTCTAATAAACAAGATACATTTTGTTCGCGTAAATCGTCATCTTCATCAAATTGAAATTTGATTAATCCTGTAGCAAAAGTAGTGTTTGCCTGGGAGTCTATATCAATCAAAAGTACTCTTTTACCTTTTTTACTCAATGCTGCTGCAAGGTTGACTGCAACAGTAGTCTTACCAACGCCGCCTTTATTATGGTAGATTGCAATAGTTTTCATTGAATGTTGCCTCTTGATTTCCAAATTTAAATTATTTTCTATTTGAACTTCTGCTTTATTTACGAACTGTCCTTTTTTAAGACTCTCTCTACCAATTAAACCTTTAATATTTTCTAATTTCGTCTCAACTTCTTTCCCAGAGCATTGAAATATTAACTGAATATCAGTCTGCAATTTTTGATAAATTCTAATTTCTTTCCCATTAGTCAACAATCCATACCTGACATTCAAGCTGGTTAAATAATGCCTGAGTCGGTGGACATGATTATTTAAGTTTTGTTTGGGATGCTTTGCCTCCATGACAACACTCAAGGGTGAGTTTGCATCTAAGACAAAAGGAATCACTTGTGCTGCAAATGCTAAAAAATCTAAGCGGATGCTACCAACGGCAACTTCTTGATGCCAGGTGTCAGGAGTATAACCTAGCTGTGGTAGCAAATATTGCACTATGAGTTTGCTTTCAACTTCGCTTTCGTTACGGCACAGCTCAGGATTAAAAGGCAATATTTTTCTACCTCTAAATAATTCTTGGACTTGGGACAAAACTGATATTTGCTAGATTATGGCATATCATTAATTATTTTGCGTGATAAAAATCACTTACAAAAATATAAAAATCATCATAATAGTAGTAGTTTTGCTGAGAAAATAATCAATTTGGAGAGCTAGTCATCTTCAAAATTAACAACCTACGTATGTATTTCTCCATTACCCTTGTAAATGGCTAGAATCAAAGTGTTTACTTAACGTATTTGCGCTAAAGGTTTTGGCTACTGTATCTTGTCCCCACTGCCATCAACTCGTTGATAATCAAGCTATTAGTTGTCCCTATTGCCGGACGACACTCAAAGCTTACGGTCATCCCGGTATTCCATTGCACCGCGCCACTAAGGACAAGTATCTATGCGACACTTGCACCTATGAGGCTGATAATACTTGCAATTTTCCCCAGCGTCCCTACGCGAAAGACTGTACCCTCTACCAAAATATTGAAGAGACAAAGTTAGAGTTGCAACAGCAGCGTTACACTAACGGTTTTGCAGTAACGGTGAAAAGTTGGATAAAACGCAATCAGGCTTTGCTGTTGCTATTAGGTTTATTATTGGTCTGTTTGTTGTTCGTTATATTAAGACCTTGATTGGTGTTTTGTAGGGAGTGGAGAGTGGGGGAGCAAGAATTTTAGATTTGAGATTTTGGATTAAAGAATTGAAATTTAATCCAAAATTTAAAATCCAAAATCCAAAATTGAATTGCCCCATGCCCCATGCCCAATTCCTAACCTTCAGACTGTGGTGATTTTTGATGCTTCAGCAACAGGCTCAATCACTATCGGTGGCGCTTTTTCCTCAAATGCGGCTAAATCAAACCAAAAAGTCGTGCCAATGCCGACTTCACTCACTAGATGGACTTTACTATGATGTCTGTCGATGATATTTCTGACAATCGATAAACCTAAACCCGTGCCTTCTAGGGTGTGAACTCGGTTTTCTACGCGGAAGAAGCGTTCAAAAATTGAGTATTGATCTTCTGTAGCGATGCCAATTCCAGTATCGGAAATTTCAATCCGCACTGGAGAAGATTGGGTATGACTGGGCTTGAAATCTAGTTGATAGGCGCGGATTGCCACTTTACCACCAGCTTTTGTGAATTTGAGGGCATTACCAATCAGGTTGCCAAACACTTGTACTAACAGATCATAATTACCCATTACTAGCGGCAAATTAGGAGCAACTTCCTGAACAAGTTCAACACCTTTATCTTTAGCATTAAGTTGGTAAGTACGGAGAGTTTGCTCGATCGCTTGGGCTAAATCTACGCCATCAAAGTTATAATTGCGACCAGATTCGAGTTTTGACAAATCCAAAACATCGTTAACTAGGCGGGTTAGGCGATCGGTTTCATTGTTGACAGTTTGGAGAAACTCTTGCCGTTCTTGTAAAGCTAAGTCTTCGCCGTAGTCGTGCAGGGTTTCAATATAGGTTTTGATGTTGAATAGAGGCGTTCGCAGTTCGTGAGAAACGTTACTGATAAATTGGCTTTTTGCATCGTTTAATTCCACCTCGCGGGTAATATCTTGGATAGTAATCGCAATACCTTTGATACTTTCCCTTTGCAGGTTGAGTACTGTAGTCAAGAGAATGCGGATTGTTCGTGGGATGGGTTGGTTAATAAAAATTCGGAATTCAGCGCTTTCGCATTCACCTGCTGCCATTTCGTACAAGGGACGGGTGATTTCCATTTGTACCGATGGGGGCAAGTGGTGTAACACATTATGTCCTACCACGTCAGCAGCTTCCCAGCCAAAAATTCTCTGTGCTGTGGGGTTGACTAAAATCACCTGCATGTTGTTATCAATCAATACAGCACCATCGGCGATCGTTGAAACTAAGGTTTCTAGCTTGGCTTTTTCTGCGGTCAGTTCCTCAATATTCTGTTCTTCATAGCGTTCTAATCGCTCTGCCATTTCATTAAAACTTAAAATTAACTCCCCCAGTTCGCCCCCTAAAGGTAAATCAATGCGCTGCTTGAAATTCCCGGTAGCAATTTGTTTCACCCCCACCAGCAGTTCTTTAATCGGCTTAGTGATGGTCAAAGCGTTAATCACCCCTGCCAAAATCACCATTACCCAAATCGTGATAAAAACGGCAATGGTGACATCGCGGGTAAAATTGGTGGAAATGACAGCAGTCTGATTGGGGTTAATACCGATCGCTAATACACCTAAGTATTTTTGATTGACGATCAGAGGAATAAATACATCGGTGACTATCCCATCTGGGGTTAGATGTTGCCGCACCATCGGCTTTTCCCCATCACCAGGATAATCTTCTGGCAGTTGTATCCGCCGTTTAATGGTGAGGGAGTTTTCTACCTCGGCGTCCCAAAAAGGAATGCCAAAAAAGATTTCCCCGGTTTCATCGGCGTAGAGCATATAACGCACACTAGAGGTGCTGCTATAGAAGCGTTGAGAAAATTGGGCAACCTCAGTAAGATTATTGTCAGCAACTAAGGGAGCAACGTTGGCAGCAAGCAGCAGCCCCAAGTCACGGCCGAAGCGAGTGTCATTCATCCGCGCATCCTGCTGAATTGTATTCACAGCCCAGAAGGTCAGACCACTCATCACCAAGGAAACTACCAAAGTGGCTACAGCCAGTAGTTTGGTCTGGAGAGTGAACTCCGACCACCAACTAGCGATCGCATCTCGAATTGTTTTGAACAGAGCTAGCATCTTAAAATAAAGTTGTTAGTAGTCTTTGTTATAAAGCCCAACAACTAAAAAATTAACAGTTAATTTGACAAAAGTGTTAGGGGCATGGGAGATGCGAGAGTGCTGGGGATATTCCCGCTAAAGTGGTCTTAACGAATTTACCTCATTTGGGCGATCGCAGTTGATGTCCAGTTGAGGATTAACGCGTTGAACCCCACTTTTTCGCCATAGAATGGTGAATTTTGTTCATAACGCTTGATTACCGCACGAGTCACTTATGTCTCAGCACGCTTGGTGACTGAGCTTTACGCTTACCGAGTGGTTTGTAAGAGGACACCATCGCTAGGATGTTACTGCAAAATCTGTGTATAGAGTATCCCATAGCCTATCACTATAATTTTACAAATATTAAAAGAAAGCCTACGAGTATATAGGTGACTCAGGAACCTACATACGTTAGACTTCTTGCATAAATCAATAAATTTGAACCCCAAAGAGCCAAAGCTACGCTTTGTCTCCCTGCCCCTAATCCCCAGAGGGGGCCCCGAGTTCCCCGCAAGCGAAGAGGGGATTAAGGCTGGGGTGTTTGGGACTTTTGCAAGAGGTCTATTTTATAAAAGGATGAACCAAGAATCCCACGGGTTCAAGCCGTGGGAGTGTCAAATTTGTATCAGGCTATGCCGTAGGATTTTAACTTGATAAATGTCCAACTTGCGTAGACGCTTCCTCGGCAGTCAACACACATCGCCTTTACAGAGTTATGAATGTAGCAATTTTGGCAGCGAGAAACCTTAATTAAGCTGGGGCGATCGCCTGATCCATTAAAGAATCGACATCATAATTATTAGAACTAGCAATAGTCTCTGGTGTTAAATATTTTGTCGTTTCTGCGTAGATGCCTAGCAGCTTGTTGTTAGACATCGGCTGACCCATTAAAGAATCGACATCATAATTATTAGAACTAGCAATAGTCTCTGATGTCAAATATTTTGTCGTTTCTGGGTAGATGCCTAGCAGTTTGTTGTTAGACATCGGCTGACCCATTAGAGAACTAAAATTGGAACCATTAAAACTAGAAATTGTCTGTGATGTGAGATGAATTGTGGTTTGTGCGTCGATGCGTAGCAGATTGTTGTCAGACATTGCCTGCCTTCCTAGAGAACTGACATCGGAATTATTAAAATTAGAGATTGTAGTTTGTGTATTATTTCCTGCTGTGTCTGCAATCACCTGACTCGCTAGAGAACTGACATGAGAAATATTCAAACTAGAGCTTGTAGTTTGTGTACTATTTCCGGCGGTATCTGCGATAATCTCACGGACTTGGGCATCAGTCAGTTTGGAGTTAGCACTAAGCATCAGGGCAACTACACCAGCAACATGGGGAGCAGCCATCGACGTACCGCTATAAGTAGCATACTGATTATTTGGAACTGAGGAGTAGACTTTGACTCCTGGGGCTGTGACGTAGGAAATTGGATTCGTTCCAGAGCGGTTAGAGAAGTCAGCTAGCTTATTATTCTTATCGACTGCACCAACGGCAATTCCCGACTTGTATGCATAGCTGGCGGGATAGTCTGGTGATGAGCCACCATCATTACCTGCTGCCATGACGACAATCACTCCTTTGCTGCTGGCATAGTCAATGGCTGACTCTAGAGTAGGATTAGAATAAGCACCTCCTAGACTGAGGTTAATCACGTTAGCTCCATTGTCCACAGCATAATCAATGCCCTTAGCGATGGAAGTGTAAGAACCGGAGCCAGAGTCATCTAAAACTTTCACAGGCATAATCTTGGCATCATAAGCAATACCAGTGACACCGTAGTTATTATTCTCTCCGGCGATCGTCCCGGAAACATGAGTGCCATGACCGTTGTCATCTAGGACATTATTATTATTGTCAACAAAGTTCCAGCCGTGGGTATCATCAACATAGCCATTGCCATCATCATCTTTACCATTGCCAGCAATTTCCTTGGGATTCGTCCAGATATTATCCTTTAAATCCTCGTGGTTGTAGTCAACTCCAGTATCAACAACAGCAACAACAACGCCTTTACCTGTGTATCCGTGTGCCCAAGCTTCCGGTGCTTTAATGAGGTCTGCTCCCCAATTATTGCCACCAAGGTTAGGAACATCAGCAAAGGTATTCTGACCAGCAGCTTTAGCCACTGCTGCTGCTGCATTAATTAAGCCATAGCCATTGGTGGAGTTATAATTCCCAGTGCTTAAAGCATTAGCAGTAGCGTTACTGCTATTTTGCAACTGCACATCAGCATCGGCTGAGTTGTAGCTACTACGTCCGTTGAGGTTAAGGCTGTAGCCATCCTTTGTATTAAAGGTATCTAATGAGGAGACTGAAGTGACATTGAGCCGTTTATTTGACAACACATTGTTATTAACATTCTCAATGCTCATAAGTAATTTTTCTCAAAGGTAGCAATCTTTTTTTGACAGATTGAAGCGTTAAAATCTTGACAGGAAAAAGATTTTAAGGTGTGAATAAGCTCCATTGTCAATAATTACTATGTAATCTCATAACAAAATGCTAATTCGATTACCAAAAAGCATAATCAATAGGGGAATTATTATTAATATATTAATTGATAAAATAAATATTAATTTTTCTTGTGTAAGTATAAATTGTTGAAATAAAAAATTAATTGCGTTATGTATAGCAATCGTAAATGAGTTACGAGCAAAAAGGTGTTTCAATCCCTAATAGGGAGTTATACCAATTTGATATGAAGCTGCATATAATATAGAAAACAAGCTCGATAAACTAAAATACCCATGAGCCGCCCTTTTGAGATTGAAATAGCAGAAAGCGAAGAAGAACTAAAAAAGCGTCTACAAATAGCTAACTTGGGAAACCAAAAAGAAAAATTATAGATGCTGTGGTGGATTAAAAGTGGGCAAGTCAAGGAGCAGCAAGAAATCGGAAAACGCTTGGCAAAAGATACCTCAACAGTGACAAGGTGGTTGCAAAAGTATAGAACGGGTGGACTATCTGAATTATTGAAAATTAAAAAAGCTCCAGGAGCAAAACGGAAAATTCATCCAGGAGCGATCGCAGCACTCAAAGAAGAGTTAAAGACAGAAAAAGGGTTTAGTAGCTATGGTGCGATAGTCGAGTGGTTGAAAAAAGAGCTTCAGCTTGATGTCGAGTATGCAACTGTTTATGCCTTGGTTCGATATCAATTAGGAGCGAAGCTAAAAGTACCACGTCCTAAAAGCTACAAGCAAGACGAAAAGTTGGTATCAGAGTTTAAAAAAAACTTGGTATCATTCTGAGCAGTCTTGAAAAGCTTTTGGCACAAGGTTCGTATGTCCACTATCTGTGCCAAGATGAAACTAGAGTTGGACTCAAAACTTTAACAGGAAAAGTCATTACTGCTGCTGGAATTAAACCGACTGTTGAGGTGAAATGGCAACGAGACAATTTTTGGATTTATGGCGCAATTGAGCCAATGACTGGAAAACATTTTCAGCAGGAATATTCCAAGCTTAATGGAGAGTCTTTTCAACAGTTCTTGAACTGGTTATCTGTGCAATTAGGTAGCGACTATGCAATTTTACAGATCGACCAAGCTCCCGCTCATACCAGTTCTGCCATTCGCTGGCCAGAAAATATTATTCCTTTACTTCAACCCCCTCATTCTCCCGAACTTAATCCGATTGAGAGGCTTTGGCAGTTCCTCAAAAAATCGCTCAAAAATGAACTATTTTCTTCTCTACAAAATTTACGCGAGCGCATACAGCAATTGTTCGAGCAACTTACATTTGAGCAGGTAATGTCTGTTTCTTCTTATAACTTTATTTTAGAAGCTCTTTTCTATGCAGCTTCATATTAAATTGGTATTAATGAAATTTCAACATAAATGATTTTTGACCATGTTCTTAATTCTCAAGTCTTCATAGACGACTACATCGTTTGATGTGATTACGCACCTTGCCAATTTCAACTACACGCAATTCGGGTATTTCAGCCATATTTAGCACCCAGCGATCGCAAATATGCGAAAAAATCAGGGTTATGCAAAGCGCTTAACGGCGCCTGAAACGACCAAATACCGTGATACATATCACGGCTTATTTGTACAGTGCGTAAGTCCTAGCTGTAGCCCTTTCAAGGTGTTGTGTAATGGCTTGATTTGTAGTTTGCTCATGCATAGGTGAAACTCTGTTGGGTGGAGAAGAGAAATGTTGCTAGGGCAGGTGTTTGAGCGATTTATAAAAGAAAGTCCAGTTTCGGTAATGGTTCGTGGGCTTTTAGAAAAAGCGTTATGTCCCCAAATTCTGGATGAACTATTTTTGTTCGTAGTGCAAAAACCCAGTACACTCGCGAGTTATTATTCTCCACAGTCGTCAATTTGATGAGCCTTGTCGTCTGCGGAGTCCACCCATCAGTACATGCAGCCCACCAAGCATCTGCTGAAGAAATAGGTGTTTGAGTTACCTCGGTCTATAACAAAATCAATGGTATCGAAGCGAGTATTAATGGGGAGTTAGTCACAGAGGTCGCTGGACAAATGGAAGCTACAATTCGGCATCTGAACGCAACAATGCCTGATTTGCTACCAGGTTATCCGCTTTAGTCGCCTATAATGTGCTGTCTGTGGTTAAGGCTGCACTCAGGAGTGTTCATGGGACTGACAAGATTGAAACAGAAAACACAGAACATTAATACACCTTGAAAGGGCTAGTCCTAGCTGCATCTTACCGATGCACTACAGACAGTCATGCTTGTCCATAAAAATACTATCTATATTTATAACCTGCGAGGTTCCCTATGAAGTCCCAACAAAGGAGCCGTAGACGTGGTGTAATGCTAACGCCTCAAGGATTACAGAAACTCCAAGATGCAAAATCTAAATCAGAAAGTTCTGAAAATTTCGATAAACATTACACTCGTGAAGTCTTAGGCTTTCGCATGGGGTTAGACCGAGATACAGTAGCAAAGGTATTTGCCTGTGAAGTGGGGGTAGATCGGCAAACCCTAAAGTACTGTTTTCAAGCATTATTTCTGGATCAAGAACATCAACGTCAGGTAGCAAGCTAGAACTGCCAGGGGAACTTTCCTCTAGGGTTTGCTTCTTTGAGTTCATCCAGTCAGTGCTGAGTGCTGAGTCGATTGTGTTTCTTATCCGTTTTTTGGCAAATTTTTAAGCACTATTACTTATTTACAAATTGTTTATGACCTTAACCTCTTAAGGATGCTCTCTAAATCCACTGCTCCCGTATGCTTACCCTTTTCATTCGGAGGTTACGTGGTTAACAATGGGTTGAATGTTTTTCAAATAATTCCACCTTATGACTAGAAGTGCAAATGAATATGCCGTATTCCTCCTACTGGAAAGCGGCCACCGGGAAGAAGTACGTTTTCCGACTATTCAAGAGTTTCAGAAGTGGTATAGTGGCGAACTTGTGCCAAAGTCTGCTTCTAATGACTTTATTAGTGTCCCGATCAAAAATATTCAAGGTGAGTACATGGTAATAAGACCCTCTCGGATCGTGGCAATCCGGGTAGAACCCATTTTTAGTTCCAGTGTTGAAAGATTCAACTAAATGATCAGAAAAACCTTCGCTTTGCTTTCCTTGAGTCTGGGAATTGCCCTTGTAAACCCTCTCTGGGTGGCTGTTGCTCAGGTTCCTAACTTACTGCCGTTGCCAGTACCCACAACTCCTGATCTACCGCCTCTAACAGTACCAAGCACTCCTGAGTTAACGCCACCGCTAAAACCAATCGCGATAGGAAGCTATTGTACACTTAGTCCGGCTTGCTTGGGTTGGGATGACCAAATTTGGGGTCAAAGAGGCAAAACAGGCGATCGCAATGCATTGTTGACTTCCATTGACAACAGTCTGCTTTACCTAACAAAGGGTGATGCGATCGCAGCATATCAAAATTATCCAGTTAAGGAAATTACTCTTAATCGCGTCCGCCGAAGTTTGGTACGTTTCCGCCAACTTGTTGTCAGTTCTAAGTCAGCAGCGCAACTACAAGCCGATGTCCGCCGTGAGTTTGTCTTCTACCAGTCTGTGGGCAACGATGGCAAGGGTACTGTTAAGTTCACTGCTTATTACGAACCTGTTTATACCGCTAGCCGTGTCAGAACTTCAATATATAAGTATCCCCTTTATCGGCTACCGCCTGATTTCAGCCAATGGCCCAAACCCCACCCAAAACGAATTGATTTGGAAGGGAAGGATGGTTTAAAAGGAAATAAGAGCAAGTTGCGCGGTTTAGAATTGCTTTGGTTCCGCGATCGCCTTGACGCATACATGGTACATATCCAAGGTTCTGCCCAAATTAAGTTAACTAATGGCAAAACAACATCAATTGGCTATGCAGGTGGAACTGATTACCCCTGGACTAGTATCGGCAAAGAACTAGCCAAAGATGGCAAACTTCCACTGAATGGATTAACGCTACCACGGATGATTGCTTACTTCCGGCGACAGCCACGCGAGTTGAACAATTATCTGCCACGCTGGGAACGATTTATTTTCTTCCAAGAAACTGGTGGTACCGCAGCTACAGGCAGTATTCATGTGCCAGTGACAGCAGAACGTTCCATTGCTACAGATAAGTCTCTCATGCCACCGGGAGCGCTAGCGCTGATTTACAACTCATTTCCCTATCCTGCTGGACGTGGCAAACTAGAGAATCGTACCGTCAGCCGCTTTGTGCTAGACCAGGATACCGGAAGCGCCATCAAAGGCCCGGGCCGGGTGGATTATTTCATGGGGTCTGGTAAACTAGCAGGCGATCGCGCTGGCATCACAGGCGGTAATGGTTCACTATATTATTTGCTGCTCAAAGAATAGGTATTGGGCATTGGGGCATTGGGTATTGGGCATTCACCCAATACCCAATCACTTGAAGACAAACTATTTTAAATAGTGTCGCAGCCATGACCATACTTCATTTTTGAGCTTAACAGGCTCTGGATTAGACAAAATAGTTAATGGTTTTGTTTGGGCAATACTATTCATCGAAAGTACACAAATAGTTAATTCCCCATCTGTGTAATACCCGTCGCCTCCTCCATTCCGACCTTGCCATGTCGCTCCGACACCTGTGACTTGATATAATTGGGCAATCTGGTGTGTATTTCCAATACTTTTAATCAGGCTATCTCTTTCTTGATCAATGTTTGCATCAATGTGGTGAGTAATCTGTCCTGTGCGGTGGCTAAGTTCGACCCTTTGATCAAATGTCGCTGAACCTAACCATACAGGTCTGCGATCGCTACTTAAGTCGTTCGATTGCCACAAGCGAACGTGGTGTCTAGCTTTGGCATTATTGCCCACGGCTAGTTCAAAAGACACATCCTGTTTGCGTCCCCACAAATATAAATTACTCACAGGTGCAGTTGGGTAAGAATGCTTGAGGACAACACTTTTAGCTATCCCAGCACTTGAGCGTAAGGTGATCGGGTCTGCTGGATACCAACCTACTGTCAGTAGCGTCTGCACTACTTCTGCTGTTGTACCTACAAATCCAATATTCAGAGGATCTCCAGAGATCCCTTCTGCCGTTTGCGTTGTTTTCGGAGAATGTTCCAGCTTTGGGTTATGTTCATAGTGACGCCACAGTGCTGGTAAAACGATATAACTCACCAATCCATATAAACCGAATAAACCAACTAACGTCCCAAAAATGTACCATAACCAATGTCGATGTTTTGGGCGTGCGTCACTATTTGAGTTAGAGGCTTGTTGCATTTGAACCCGGAGACAAAGCTATATTTCCTTTTTCAATTAATCAATTCCGTGGGTTACAGCAGAATTCAAGTATTTGAACCACATCTGTCGTAGGGACACAGCATTGCTTGTATGTGTCAACTTAACCTAAAAACCTGCCTCTAACCAGCTTTTAGATTGTCTGGTTTGTCTCGTTAAGAGTCTCCGACTGGGAATGCCGTTCTAGAGGCGGAGCCTCTTGAAAAGCGGCAGAGCCGCCAGGAGGCGCATTTCCAGCCTTCTTGCTGCAAACGAGGTTTTAAAAGGGTTTGCACTTAAGTTGACACCAATGAGCATTGCTGTGCCCTTACTGCGTGGTCTATTTGCCTGAAAATAGCTGTAAGTTGCATAGTAACTATCAAGCAGCAAGTTTTCTGTTGGGGTTAAATCCCCATTACAAAACTTTACTTCCGACTTCTTTAATCATCGCACCCTTGGAAACAATGTTTTAAAAAATTTTTAGAAGTCTTCATCATTTTGGCTTTTGCCTGTTGATAAATCTTGTTGAAGATATGATCAAAACTTGTAAGAGCATCACTATAGTTAAGCTAAGTGATTTTCTTTTAAACCATCTGTGAGATTATACTATGTCTGACTTCAGCAGTGAACCGATACCAGAATTGAGAAATCCCCAACAAAGCTTTCATTCCGGTGACTTAAATTTAAGAATCGAAGGAGAAGTAGTACCTGTAGTAGATGTCCATCTGGGACAACAGCAATCAATTTACTTTGAGCATCATATTCTACTGTGGAAACACCCCAATGTTCGCCTCGGTGTCAAAGGTTTAAAAGGGGCAGCCAAGCGTTTCTTTGCCGGACTGCAAATTTTTATCAGTGAAGCACATGGTCCAGGGAATATTGCTTTCTCCCGTGAAGCGCCAGGACAGATTGTGGTGCTGCAATTAGAGCGTGGACAGAAAGTGGACGTGCGCGAACATCAGTTTTTGCTAGCTACCAGTAATATTGAGTATAGTTTCTTTTTCCAGCGAGGACTGGCGAACCTCTTTTTCAGCCGCAGTGGCGGGTTATTCATTGATCGCTTCATTGGTCAGCAACAAGGGGGGCTGCTTATAATTCACGGTTACGGCAATGTTTTTGAAAAGTATCTCGCTCCTGGAGAGATGTTAGATGTAGAACCAGGCGCATGGTTGTGGAAAGACTCATCAGTGAAGATGGAGACAGTAACGGCGTTGCAATCTAGTGGCGGTATCTTCGGAGCAATTGGGGTAATGCTTGGCGGCATTTCATTCACTCTTAACCGCTTTACTGGGCCTGGTCGCTTAGGGTTGCAGTCTATGACTTATCATCCTCCTGTATCTGAGGGCGCAACTCAAGTCGGTGGTACCGGTAATCTCGGTTAAAGTATAATTACGTTGTCAACCTCAAAGTTCGAGGTAATTCCGAATTTAGGTTTGATTTTCACTTGGATTGATTGGATCTATGCGTTGTTCATTTTTTGACAATTGTTCAAACATTTGTATGAAAGCTAACTGCATTTCTGGCGTAAATTCCAACGTGCCAGAACGCAGATATAAATCTAACTGAGCAAAAGGAATTTCAATTTGTCGTTGCTGTAATACTTCGTAGATATTATAGTATAAATCACTTTTGAGCAAAAATTATTTATTAGGTTCCGCAGTCCATACTAATAGCTCAAAATTTAAGGCGTTGTCACCAAACTCTTTAAATAATTACAACCAATTACCTACAAGAACATAAGGTGCCCAAAAATAAGGACGATTTTCTTTAGCTAAAATTGCAAGTTGGGCGCGTTGTAGTGCTTGCGCTTTAGTTACTCCAGCCTGCAACTGTCGGTATAATTCACCCATAAAGTCGCTAGTAGATTCATCATCTACAGTCCACAAAGTTGCTATAGTACTGCGTGCGCCTGCCTGTACTGCCACACCAGCTAATCCTAAAGCCGCTCGTTTGTCTCCGGTGGCGGTTTTACAGGCACTAAGGACGAGTAATTCAATTGTTTCTGGTCGGCTTTCACCCCTAGCTCGTAGTAAATTATCTAACTCTCTAATCTTCAGTAGAGCATCCCAGGTAATAATATAGGTTTGTTCAACGTCTGAACTAAATTGCCCGTGAGTAGCTATGTGTACTACTGAAAAGGGAGTAGATTGAATTTGCTTTTGCAGATTAGTTTTGGTGAACTCTTGATTTAAGAGTTTTTTACTTGATTTAACTTCAGATTGGACTTGTTTTAATTCCTGCGTCACATTTAAGAGTTCGGGAAAGGATTTACCTTCAATCAAGCGTTTTTGCTCAACTCCGACAACTAAAACGTTTAAATGCACATTTCGTAAAGGTTTGGGATCAACAAGTTGCAAACCAGGTGTCAAAGAAATAGCATACTTTTCTATCAGATATTTTTGCTGTTGTTTGTCGTAAAGAATCGCCATTGGGATATTCCGCAAAGAACCATCCAGCACAAACACCAAAGTTTTTATACCTTTCTTTGTTAAATCTGATTCAATAGGTGTAATTAACCAGTCATATAACTGTTGTGAGCGCTGCTTAACATCAGGCTCACGACTAGCAACAGGTAAATCTTTCTGTAGTTGTTCTACAGTATTTTCTAATACATCTTTAGGGACTTTAGCTGTTTTACGGTAGATTGTATCTTGCCCTGGCAACCTAGTAATAATTTCTAATCGGTTATCTAAAATGATTGGATAGATAACAGCTGTGGATTTTTCCTTTTCAACTAATTTATCAAGGTCAACTCTTGGTAGCAAACAAGGCGAACGAAAGAAGTTATCTAATTCCGCTAACTGGAGAGATTCGATTACCTGGCGGGCTTGAAGGAGATTATCTGGCTTTTGATTCGTATTTTCTTTAAGTTGCAACAGTAAATCAACGTACTGTCGATACACAGGTTCTATGCTCTCGCGGAAAGAAAATTGCACGTCAGGATTAATTGCAACTAAATCGTTACGAAGGGATTTAAGAGCGTTATAAGCTCGATTATAAGCAGCTGTTGCTGCTGGGATATTGGATTGCTTTTGAAGTATCCGTCCCATCTGCCAATGCCATTGATAAGCAATGTCTTGAGCATCAATAGACTCAGCTTTGACTAAGGCTTGCTGTGTGAGACCTTTGGCATCAGTTAACTGTCTGGTTTGTTCGTACAGTTCGCCAAGAGTACCAAGGGCATAAGATTCGGTTCGTTCATCTTTTAAACTCTTAGCTACTTGGACAGCTTGCGCTAGCATTTGAGCAACATCTTTTAGCTGAACTGAGTTCTGTATCATTTTGCTCAGACTTTGGGCAAAGTTAATCCGGTAGTTAACAGCTGTTCGACTTGGAGGCAGATTGTCTATCTGAGACTGAATTTGCGGTAATAATGCCTTCGCTCTATTAAATTCCTTTTGCTCTACCAATAGTCTTAATAGATTCAGTTGAGCTTGGAGCCGCACAGTAGGTGTTGCAGATGCAATCTGCACCGCTTGTTGATAGTATTGAATTGCTGTTTTAGTGTAATCCTTGGCGCTGCTTGAGTTACCCAAACTAAGTTGAGCGGATGTTTGAGCGCGGGCGGTATTACCTAAACTCAGTAAAGCATTACTTTGAGCGATCGCATCTCCTGCTTGTCTAGCTACAGAATAACTTTTTTCTAGAATTTCTTGCGAATCCTTTAAATAACCCAAACTTCGCCTAACATTCCCTAAGCTATACAATCCTATGGCTTTCAGAGAAGAATCTGATTGTTTTTTGAGAATTTCTCGTACTGAGATTAAGGTTTGATCTGCTTGCAGATAATTTCCCAAAGCTTGCATTGCTTGGGCTTGATTAATGTGATTGCGAATCAGTGCAGATATATCATCTAGGTGTTGATAAATTTTAGCCACTTCTTGCCAAGTACCCAAGGCGGCTTCAGTTTGCCCCCGTGCTAATTCCAGCCCACCTCGAACATCTAAAGTTTGAGCAAAAATTTGGGATTGCTCTTGTGAAGAACCTGAATCTTTTAGAGTTTGTAATAGTTTAATACTTTGTGCGATCGCTTCAGTTGCTTCAAGCCATTGTCCTAATTGCTGGTAGGCTAAAGAAAGATTGCTTAAAGTTATAGCTTCATTCAATACATCATTAGTAGCTTTAAATTCACCTGCTGCTTTTTTTAGAAGTTGTACCTCTTCCACAAACTGTCCCTTTTCATAAAGTGCTTGACTTTGCTGCACTAGCCTAGAAGGCTGGCTGGAGTTGACAGCAGATATTGTTACTGAAACAGGAAACGATCTGATTTTAGATTTGGCAAACGCTGCCGTTAAATAATTAGATGAATCAAAGAAATCTGACAAATATATACATAATGATGTCGTCAATAATGCTATAAAAAAATGCTTGAAAAATTTCATATAATTTTAAAATTTACTTTTTTCATAAAAATATTTATGCCTGATAATTAGTTAGAATAAAAACCTGACAAAACTCTCTATAACTCTCTCTTGTCAAGTGACACTTTTGCGTCGCTAACAGATCGCCAGAAGCAGGTGCTCCGATGCCAAAAGATTCCGATGCAAGGCGACTCTAACGCACTGGCTCGACTTTTTGCTGCGATTTTGTGTGAAATTAGAATGGATTATATTGTACAAAAAAATACAACCCGTTTTCTTGCCATGTCTTGCGTTGAGTATCAACAGAAACTAAAGGAATACCCCACTCAACACCAGCAGTAAAGTTATTACCCTGTGACCAATGCAAACCCAAACCAACAGAAGCTAGGGTGTTAGTATTATTTTCATTTCTACTTGAGGAATTATTCCAAGCAGTGCCAACATCAACAAATGGAGTAACTTGCAGAAGTCCATTCCACTGTGATACACGGGCAATTGGTTGCCGCAATTCAACAGAAGCAAAAGCACCATTATCTGCTAATAGTAAATCTTGACGATACCCCCGGACACTATTTATACCACCTAAACCAAATTGTTCTGAAGTTAAAAGCGTTCTAGAAGCCAGTTGCATATCGCCACGAATTAACAATAAAGTATCAGGAGCTAATAAGCGTACCCACTGCGCCTGTCCTCGCCAAGCAAAAAAGCGGCTATCAGGTGCAGTCTCATTGATTGTTGCATTAAATGCACCAATTCCCAAACTAAATTCAGAACGAGCGGCAATTACTTCTTGGCTATTGCGACTTGTCCATTGTTGAAAAAATCGCAATGCAGATACTCTGGTGCGTCCTTCTTTATCAGCCCCCGGTGAAAGTAGAGAAAGGGGAACCTGATTCTCTTCTAGTAAAGAGGAGGAAATATCAGTTTCTCTGCGAGAAGCGGTTATCCCAAGAGCGAACTCTTGGTTAGGAGTTTGCACTAGAGGCTGGCGGAATGTGAGTTCGTAATATTGGGAAGCTGATTCAATATCTAATTTATTGAAGGGGCGTTCAATGACATCGGCTGATGTATTACCATAGCTGAAGGTGAGAGTGCCATTGCGGGGATTGAGGGGTAAGCTGTAGCTGGCATTTATGGTGTTACTGCCGTCAGTATTGCTGTACGCTAATGATATACTATCTCCAAATCCGAGTAAGTTGGCTTGGTTTATTTGCAGTTGGCGTCGGAAGCTACCAACACTGGGGGAGCCGCCATTGTCCAGCACTGGTTGTATATTAAACGAATCTGCCTCTGTTACCTTGATAGCCAGCAAATTAGCACCTTTACGTGAGCCAGCAGACAGTTCCGCAGACAAGTTTTGAATTAAAGGATTTAGTTGCAATAATTGCAGGGACTCTAGCAGGCGTTTTTGGTTCAAAGGAGTGGATGCGCCTAAAGCTATACGGCTACGGATATAATTTGGGTTAAGTCGCCTAGTACCAGTTATCTGGATATCTTCTAATTCACCTTCAATTACCTGGATTCGGACAACACCGCTAGTGAGAGTTTGTTCAGGAATATAAGCTCCAGAAGTAACGTATCCTGCATTAATATAAAGTTCAGTAATTTTGGAACGAGCTTCTATTAATTGTGCAAATGTTATGGGCTTGTTGATAAACTCAGCAAGCACCTGATTTAATTTTTCTGGGCTGAATACTGTACTGCCAATGACTTCAAACTGTTTAACAGTGAAGATTTGTAGCGTTGTCGGAAGTGGCTCATCTGGTGTGAGTAGTGGTTGATTAGGTTGAAGTAGTTCAGATGGAGGCGGAAGTTGCGGTGGTGGAGAGGGTAGTGTTGGTGGTGTTCTGGGTGAAGGTGGTTGGACATCCTGCGGCGGCGGGAGTTGCGGAAGTGAAGGAAAATTGTTTTGGGGTAGTTGTACACGATTTCCTGTCTGCGCCCTGCTAGGTGTAATTGTCAGGCTGTTGAACAACATCAGCAAGCAGGATGCAGTAAAAATATGAGTAACTTTAGCTACCATGACATTGAATTGGGTTCTGTCTGGAAGTATTAAGAGTAGAGGTGGATGACTTAGCACTGAGGACGATTTGTCCTTTGGCGTTTAGCGTCGCACCTGTTGCTTCAACGATGCGTTTGGGAGTAGAGGTAGTTGGTTCACTGGTAACAGGTGGTAGGGAACGGTTGTTGCTGCTGGGTTTAAGAGACACCCAATCTATTTGTGGCGTATCAGGAGTGAGAATGTCTTTGGGATTGGGTGGTAAACCGCCGCGTCCAGTGATTACAAATCGGTTTTGGGCGGAACCTGGACTGTAGCAGCCTTGGGCTAACTTAGTGTCAACTGGTATTGTTGGCAATTCAATTAAGCCACTATTGATCTCAATAACTGGGGTGTTGAGTTCTACGATACCTTGTATACCAAATTTTGAACTAGCAGTGATGTCACTCAAGGGAGTTGGACTTTCACGGAACTCAATACCATAAATACCAAACGCTTTAATATCCACTCTCCCACCACTGCCTGAAAAAGCATTAGCAGTGATATCACTATTTTCACTTGGGACGGCGAAGATGAAGCCATTGGGGGCCTTAATGGTAATATTACCGCCATCTCCACCATTTTGTTCATTGCCTGCGGTGGTAGAGATTTGGCTACTATTGCGTAACAATAACAAGTCTTTAACCCCTAGCGTCAAATCGCCCCCATTGCCAAAGCGAGTTTGGGCTGTAATACTGCCGTTGTTGAGTTTCACAGTGTTAGCAGTGATACCGAGTTCACCTGCTATACCTTCACCTGTACTACTAACTGTAACTTGTGCTTGATTCTGAACTTGTAGCTGCCCTGTTGTAATTGTGATACTTCCCCCCTTACCTGTAGAGTTAACATCTGTGTTAGCAAATAGTCCACTCAAAGAGTTAACTGGATCTACATATGGTCTGCCAAATTGAGCAAGTCGGGCATCAAACGTGGGGTCACTGCCAGAGATGGTAATACCTTTGGTAGCCTCGATAGTGATGTCACCTGCATCACCTTTATCGAAAGCTGCCGTAAGGATTTGTCCGCCACCAGTCAGATCAAGGCTATTAACGTTAACGATGATATTACCACCCCTAAAAGCATTCCTCGTTCTTGCACTTAAAGTTGCTCCATCTGATATCTTTAATACATCAGCACTGAGGAGAATATCACCACCCTGACCTTTGCTGTTTTCCTCAGGATCGGTAAACAATCCACTAGAAGGGCCTCCGTTTGTATTAACCCCAGAAAGGTTAATATAATTACTAACATTGATAGTTATGTTTCCTGAATTTCCCTGTCCACCTTGGAAGACACCAGAAATCAGTTCAGCACCACCAGTTAAGGAAAAATAACTACTTTGGATGTCGATATTACCCCCATCACCCATACCTGTTGGACCCACTGAACTTTGTACACTACTAACTACTCCTTCATTCCCCCCATCAAAGGTGATAGCTCCACTGGCTTGAATCTTCACATTACCTGCCTTCCCTTGTCCGTAGGTCGTGGTATCCAATCCAGTGCGATTGGTCAAGGAAAGCGATTCCGTTGTGATATCAATGTCACCCCCATTACCCACAGCTCCAGGTTTCACTGTGCTGGATGCACTACTAGCACGATCAAAGGTGATAGCTCGACTGGCTCGAATCCTCACATTCCCCGCATTCCCTTGTCCAGAAGTTGAGGCATCAAGTCCAGCGCGATTGGTCAAGGAAAGCGATTCCGTTGTGATATCAATGTCACCCCCATTACCCACAGCTCCAGGTTTCACTGTGCTGGATGCACTACTAGCAC